>CBDBCK010000027.1:0-572734 GCA_965203345.1 Dehalococcoidia bacterium | reverse complement strand
AGACCAGCAAAATCACCAACCGACAGATTCTCTATTGACATAATAGACAGATCCAAATCCGTTATCGCCATCAAGTGCTCAGCGGTAACGTCTGCACAGTGATCAACAGCTGAAACCTGAGCAAGGGCTGCCGCTACCTTCCCCGTCCTACTGCAAACACCGCCATCACTGTCAAGAATGATTATATTAGTCGTAGGATGAGTACCTCGTATCACGCCTTCAGGAAGAGTATCAAAGCTCAGAGTAGTCATACCTTGGCCAGAACCTGATACCCTCAACTCCATCGTAAGAACACTACCTGACAGGAACATTACGTCTTGTGTACGCAAAGAGATATTAGTGTTGTCTGCCAATATTCTTATCGTCACATCACGTCCAGGATCCATGTCCAGTATAACTGTCACAGGTATTTCTTCACCTTCCCTGACGGTATAACTAGATGCACCGAATGACACTGACACCCCAACAGGTTCAACAGGAGCACCCGTAACCTCAATAACCGCCGTAGATGGTGTCCCCCCTGTTACGCCTGAAGGAAGATTAATAAAGCTCAACGTTGCTGTGCCTACCGCTAACGCCGTTACCATCAGGTCCTGATCACGACTTCCCCCTGGCATGAATACCAGCTCATCACTACTCAGTGACACAATCGCAGGGTTGCTTGATACAGATATCGTTACCTTTTGAATAGGGTCTGCGTCCAAAGATACTGTCACCGGTACCATGCCGCCAGTCTCTACTTGGTAACGAGCAGCACCGAATGACACTGACACCGCAACAGGTTCAACAGGGGGTGTAACTGCTTCATCGTCATCCAATATCAATACTTCCTCAGTTGACGGAGATCCCAACGATACATTGGACGATGAAGGATCTACCATCAGCTCCAGAGACACCCTCTCCCCGTCTTCGTCAACCAGATCGTCAACCGCAGTTACATCCAGCGTTGCTTCTCTCCCTTCAGGACCAAACGTGAATGAGGTGGCCGACAAACTGTAATCATCTTCCGTTGCTCCACCCAAACCGCTCGCTAATACATTTACAGACACCGAACGACGAGGTACTATATCCAGAACTATAACCACTGGCACTGAAGATCCTTCCGATACCTCATAATCAGCTGATACGAAAGACACAACCACAGCAGGGTTAGACGCTTCAACCGTTATCAATACTGTATCCGAAACCGCACTTGTCTGGCCAGTGTCATCTGTCACAACGAGGGAGAACGAAAGCTCAGCGTCTCTTGACAGATCAACCGGGGAAGTAAACGTAGGTTGAACAACAGCAGAATCGGACAGTGTCACAGGCTGACCTGACTCCTGAACCCAGGAATATGACAGTGCACCGCCTTCAGGATCCGTACTGCCACTACCGTCTAACGTCACCAACACACCTTCTGCCACTGTCTGGTCAGGGCCAGCATCCGATACAGGTCGTTCATTAACTACTGCAGCGTCATCCAATATCAACACTTCCTCAGTTGATTGAGATCCCAACGATACATTGGACGATGAAGGATCTATCGTCAGCTCCAGAGATACCCTCTCTCCGTCTTCATCAGCCGAATCCTCAACCGCACTTACATCCAGCGTTGCTTCTCTTTCTTCAGGACCAAACGTGAATGAATTGAAGGACAAAATGTAATCATCTTCCGTGGCTCCACCCAAACCGCTCGCTAGTACATTTACAGACACCGAACGACGAGGTACCATATCCAGAACTATACCCACTGACACAGAAGAACCTTCCGATACCTCGTAATCAGATGGTACGAAAGACACAACCACAGCAGGATTAGACGCTTCAACCGTTATCAATACTGTATCAGAGGCACTTGTCTGGTCAGTGTCATCTGTCACAACTAGGGTGAACGAAAGCTCAGCGTCTCTTGACAGATCAACCGGGGAAGTAAACGTAGGTTGAACAACAGCAGAATCGGACAGTGTCACAGGCTGACCTGACTCCTGAACCCAGGAATATGACAGTGCACCGCCTTCAGGATCCGTACTGCCGCTACCGTCTAACGTCACCAACACACCTTCTGCCACTGTCTGGTCAGGGCCAGCATCCGATACAGGTCGTTCATTAACTGCTGCATCGTCATCCAGTATCAACACTTCCTCAGTTGACGGAGATCCCAACGATACATTGGACGATGAAGGATCTATCATCAGCTCCAGAGATACGCTCTCCCCGTCTTCCTCAGCCAGATCGTCAACCGCAGTTACATCAAGCGTTGCTTCACTCTCTTCAGGACCAAACGTGAATGAAGTGGCCGACAAACGGTAGTCATCTTCCGTGGCTCCACCCAAACCGCTCGCTATTACATTTACAGACACCGAACGACGAGGTACTATATCCAGAACTGCAAGAACCTCCACAGAACCACCTTCCGATACCTGATAATCAGCTGATACGAAAGACACAACCACGGCAGGGTTAGACGCTTCAACCGTTATCAATACTGTATCCGAAATGGCACTTGTCTGGTCAGTGTCATCTGTCACAACTAGGGTGAACGAAAGCTCAGCGTCTCTTGAAAGATCAACCGGTGAAGTAAACGTAGGTTGAGCAATAGCAGAATCGGACAACGTTACAGTCTCACCTGAAGACTGAACCCACGAATATGACAGCGCACCGCCTTCAGGATCCGTACTACCACTACCGTCCAACGTCACCAACACCCCTTCCATCACTGTCTGGTCAGGGCCAGCATCCGATACAGGTCGTTCAGTAGAGGTAATATCTATAACCGTCGTAGAATGTGTCCCTGCTGTTACATCCGGATGAAGATCAATAAAGCTCAACGTTGACGTGCCTACCGATGATGCCGTTACCGTCACTGACTGGGTACGTACGCCGCCCGGAATAAACTCCAACGTATCACTACTCAATGACACAAGCGATTCGGCACTTGATACACCTATCGTTACCGTTACCGCTCGTAGAGGGTCGGAGGTCAAATATACTTCCACCTCTACAGTCCCGCCAGCCGCTACATTATAAACAGGCTCAACGAACGACACCTTCACCAAAGGTTCAGATATAGTCACCGTAGATCTAAACTCGCGCACAAGGCTAGACCCGTCATAAATCACCGGAACATTTGTGAACACCAGCTCAAACGTCTCATCCCCTTCCAGTAGAGAGTCTGGCAATATGCCTACATCAACTGTGCCTACTAGTGCGCCGGTTACTGCATCTTCGGATCCTATCCCAAGCAACACACTAGAGAGAGCAACGTAGTCCGAACCTGACTCCGCAGTAACGTCAACTGTGGAGACTGACAACGTCAAGTCGTAATCCAGGTCTGTCAACAGTTCAACGGTTACAGACGCAGTCCCAGCGTCTTCAAACACTCTCTCGTCAGATACAGAAAGGGGAGAAGCCCAGGGGTTGCCACCCAGACCAAGGAAAACCAATCTCGCTTCCAGTTCAGGTGATATCACACCAGGAGGCAAAGAAGTCAGATCATTCTCATTCAGGACAAGGCTCACAAGGTTAGCCAGACCAGAGAACACATCCGACGGCAAAGAAGTCAGATCATTCTCATTCAGGAGAAGGGTCTCAAGACTACCCAGACCAGAGAACACATCCGATGGCAAAGAAGTCAGATCATTCTCATTCAGGAGAAGGAATCCAAGCGAGCCCAGACCAGCGAACACATCCGATGGCAAAGAAGTCAGATCATTCTCAGCCAGGTCAAGGGTCCGAAGTGAGCCCAGACCAGTGAACACACCCGACGGCAAAGAAGTCAGATCATTCTCAGCCAGGTCAAGGGTCCGAAGCGAGCCCAGACCAGTGAACACACCCGAAGGCAAAGATGTCAGACCATTCTCAGCCAGGTCAAGGCGATCAAGGTTATCCAGATCAGTGAACACACCCGACGGCAAAGATGTCAGATCATTACCCTGCAGTTGAAGGCGATTAAGGTTATTCAGACCAGAGAACACATCCGGTGGCAAAGACACCAGACTATTACGCCCCAGATTAAGGTTCGTAAGATTACCCAGACCAGTGAACACATCCAATGGCAAAGTCGCCAGACCATTATTACTCAAGTTAAGTTCCCGAAGCGAGCCCAGACCAGTGAACACACCCAAAGGCAAAGATGTCAGACCATTATTACCATCCAGCCTAAGGGTCTGAAGCGAGACCAGATCAGTGAACACACCCGAAGGCAAAGATGTCAGACCATTATTACCCAAGTCAAGGCGCTCAAGGTTATTCAGACCAGTGAACACATCCGATGGCAAAGATGTCAGATTCCGGTTGAAAAATATACTAAGTGTCTGCAACGAAGTCAGACCAGAGAAGTCTCCAAACTGCAGTCTAGTAAGGCCTGGTTCATTACTAATAGTCAACCCGCTTATGCCTGACAAATGAGCCTCGGTAATTTCTTCACAACCCGTGACCGTAACACCGGAAAGAGCATTAGCTGCAGTTATAATCGCAGCCTGAACTTCCTCGGTCCTGTCACACACATTAAGGACAGGGTCGTTATCTATTATTGACACTAGTGCACTTGATTGAGTGCCGACAGATACACCCAACGGCAATTCATCAAACTCCAGAAGCAACGTCTCCCCGTCGTCGTCCGCTGAGTCGTCTATTGCGGACAAGGAGAAGGACACCTCCGTCACACCTGGACTAAACTCCACTGTAGCTGGCAAACCAGATACAACAGCCGATGTGCCAACACCTGAACCCACTATAGTTATTGCCAAATTACGCCCAGGATCCACATCCAGAACCACCGACACGTCCAATGTTTGACCTTCAACTATCCTATAGTCCGGTTCACCAAACGATACTGTCACCTCATCGTCCAGTAGCAATACTTCCTCAATTGAAGGAGATCCCAAAGACACATTGGAAGATGAAGAGTCCAGAGTCAGCTCCAGAGATACCCTCTCTCCGTCTTCATCAGTCGAATCCTCAACCGCACTTACATCAAGCGTTGCTTCGCTTTCTTCAGGACCAAACGTGAATGAAGTGAAGGACAAACGGTAATCATCTTCCGTGGCTCCACCCAAACCGCTCGCTACTACATTTACAGACACCGTCCGACGAGGTACTATATCCAGAACTGCAAGAACCTCCACAGAAGATCCTTCCAATACCTGATAATCAGCTGATACGAAAGACACAACCACAGTAGGAGTAGAAGCTTCAACTGTTATCAATACTGTATCCGAAACCGCACTTGTCTGGCCAGTGTCATCTGTCACAACGAGGGAGAATGAAAGCTCCGCGTCTCTTGAAAGACCAACCGGGGAAGTAAACGTAGGTTGAGCAATAGTAGAATCCGATAGTGTCACAGTCTCACCTGAAGCCTGAACCCACGAATATGACAGTGCACCGCCTTCAGGATCCGTACTGCCGCTACCGTCTAATGTCACCAACACACCTTCTGCCACTGTCTGGTCAGGGCCAGCATCCGCAACAGGTCGTTCATTAACTGCTACGTCGTCATCCAATATCAACACTTCCTCAGTTGACGGAGATCCCAACGATACATTGGACGATGAAGGATCTATCATCAGATCCAGAGACACGCTCTCTCCGTCATCGTCAGCCGAATCGTCAACCGCACTTACATCCAGCGTTGCTTCTCTTTCTTCAGGACCAAACGTGAATGAATTGAAGGACAAAATGTAATCATCTTCCGTGGCTCCACCCAAACCGCTCGCTAGTACATTTACAGACACCGAACGACGAGGTACCATATCCAGAACTATACCCACTGACACAGAAGAACCTTCCGATACCTCGTAATCAGATGGTACGAAAGACACAACCACAGCAGGATTAGACGCTTCAACCGTTATCAATACTGTATCAGAGGCACTTGTCTGGTCAGTGTCATCTGTCACAACTAGGGTGAACGAAAGCTCCGCGTCTCTTGAAAGATCAACAGGGGAAGTAAACGTAGGTTGAGCAATAGTAGAATCCGACAGTGTCACAGGCTGACCTGACTCCTGAACCCAGGAATATAACAGTGCACCGCCTTCAGGATCCGTACTGCCACTACCGTCTAATGTCACCAACACACCTTCTGACACTGTCTGGTCAGGGCCAGCATCCGCTACAGGGCGTTCATTAACTGCTGCATCGTCATCCAATATCAACACTTCCTCAGTTGACGGAGATCCCAACGATACATTGGACGATGAAGGATCTATCATCAGATCCAGAGACACGCCCTCTCCGTCATCGTCAGCCGAATCGTCAACCGCACTTACATCCAGCGTTGCTTCTCTTTCTTCAGGACCAAACGTGAATGAAGTGAAGGACAAAATGTAATCATCTTCCGTTGCTCCACCCATACCGCTCGCTAATACATTTACAGACACCGAACGACGAGGTACTATATCCAGAACTGCAAGAACCTCCACGGAAGATCCTTCCGATACCTGATAATCAGCTGATACGAAAGACACAACCACAGTAGGAGTAGACGCTTCAACTGTTATCAATACTGTATCCGAAACCGCACTTGTCTGGCCAGTGTCATCTGTCACAACTAGGGTGAACGAAAGCTCAGCGTCTCTTGAAAGATCAACCGGTGAAGTAAACGTAGGTTGAGCAATAGCAGAATCGGACAACGTTACAGTCTCACCTGAAGACTGAACCCACGAATATGACAGCGCACCGCCTTCAGGATCCGTACTACCACTACCGTCCAACGTCACCAACACCCCTTCCATCACTGTCTGGTCAGGGCCAGCATCCGATACAGGTCGTTCAGTAGAGGTAATATCTATAACCGTCGTAGAATGTGTCCCTGCTGTTACATCCGGATGAAGATCAATAAAGCTCAACGTTGACGTGCCTACCGATGATGCCGTTACCGTCACTGACTGGGTACGTACGCCGCCCGGAATAAACTCCAACGTATCACTACTCAATGACACAAGCGATTCGGCACTTGATACACCTATCGTTACCGTTACCGCTCGTAGAGGGTCGGAGGTCAAATATACTTCCACCTCTACAGTCCCGCCAGCCGCTACATTATAAACAGGCTCAACGAACGACACCTTCACCAAAGGTTCAGATATAGTCACCGTAGATCTAAACTCGCGCACAAGGCTAGACCCGTCATAAATCACCGGAACATTTGTGAACACCAGCTCAAACGTCTCATCCCCTTCCAGTAGAGAGTCTGGCAATATACCTACATCAACTGTGCCTACTAGTGCGCCGGTTACTGCATCCTCGGATCCTATCCCAAGCAACACACTAGAGAGAGCAACGTAGTCCGAACCTGACTCCGCAGTAACGTCAACTGTGGAGACTGACAACGTCAAGTCGTAATCCAGGTCTGTCAACAGTTCAACGGTTACAGACGCAGTCCCAGCGTCTTCAAACACTCTCTCGTCAGATACAGAAAGGGGAGAAGCCCAGGGGTTGTCAGACAGACTTAGGAAAACCAATCTCGCTTCCAGTTCAGGTGATATCACACCAGGAGGCAAAGACATCAGAGAATTATCATGCAGGATAAGGCGCTCAAGGTTATCCAGACCAGTGAACACACCCGACGGCAAAGTAGTCAGACGATTCTCATCCAGGAGAAGGCGCTCAAGGTTATCCAGACCAGTGAACACACCCGACGGCAAAGTAGTCAGACGATTCTCATCCAGGCGAAGGCTCGTAAGCATATCCAGACCTGAGAACACACCCGACGGCAAAGTAGTCAGACGATTCTCACTCAGGAAAAGGAACGTAAGCGAGCCCAGACCAGTGAACACACCCGACGGCAAAGAAGTCAGACGATTCTCATTCAGGTTAAGGCGATTAAGGTTATCCAGATCAGTGAACACACCCGACGGCAAAGAAGTCAGATCATTATTCTGCAGGCTAAGGTGATTAAGGTTATTCAGACCAGTGAACACATCCGGTGGCAAAGATGTCAGACGATTCACAAACAGGTCAAGGCGATCAAGGTTATTCAGACCAGTGAACACATCCGACGGCAAAGACGCCAGACGATTATTATCCAGGTCAAGGGTCTCAAGACTACCCAGACCAGTGAACACATCCGACGGCAAAGATGTCAGATCATTCCTACCCAGGTCAAGGATCTCAAGACTACCCAGACCAGTGAACATACCCGACGGCAAAGATGTCAGATCATTATTATTCAGGTTAAGGCGCTGAAGGTTATTCAGACCAGTGAACACATCCGATGGCAAAGATGTCAGACTATTATTATTCAGGTTAAGTTCTTCAAGCATATCCAGATCGGCAAACAGTCCCGAAGGAAGGGTCCGCAGATTATCGTTGAGAGATATATCAAGTCTCGTCAACGAAGTCAGACCAGAGAAGTCTCCAAACTGCAGTCTAGTAAGGCCTGGTTCATTACTAATAGTCAACCCGCTTATGCCTGACAAATGAGCCTCGGTAATTTCTTCACAACCCGTGACCGTAACACCGGAAAGAGCATTAGCTGCAGTTATAATCGCAGCCTGAACTTCCTCGGTCCTGTCACACACATTAAGGACAGGGTCGTTATCTATTATTGACACTAGTGCACTTGATTGAGTGCCGACAGATACACCCAATGGCAATTCATCAAACTCCAGAAGCAATGTCTCCCCGTCGTTGTCCGCTGAGTCATCTATTGCGGACAAGGAGAAGGACACCTCCGTCACACCTGGACTAAACTCCACTGTAGCTGGCAAACCAGATACAACAGCCGATGTGCCAACACCTGAACCCACTATAGTTATTGCCAAATTACGCCCAGGATCCACATCCAGAACCACCGACACGTCCAATGTTTGACCTTCAACTATCCTATAGTCCGGTTCACCAAACGATACTGTCACCTCATCGTCCAGTAGCAATACTTCCTCAATTGAAGGAGATCCCAAAGACACATTGGAAGATGAAGAGTCCAGAGTCAGCTCCAGAGATACCCTCTCCCCATCTTCATCAGCCGAATCCTCAACCGCACTTACATCCAGCGTTGCTTCTCTTTCTTCAGGACCAAACGTGAATGAAGTGAAGGACAAACGGTAATCATCTTCCGTTGCTCCACCCAAACCGCTCGCTAATACATTTACAGACACCGAACGACGAGGTACTATATCCAGAACTATACCCACTGACACAGAAGATCCTTCCGATACCGCGTAATCATCTGATACGAAAGACACAACCACGGCAGGGTTAGACGCTTCAACCGTTATCAATACTGTATCCGAAATGGCACTTGTCTGGCCAGTGTCATCTGTCACAACAAGGGTGAACGAAAGCTCCGCGTCTCTTGAAAGATCAACCGGTGAAGTAAACGTAGGTTGAGAAACAGCAGAATCCGACAGTGTTACAGGCTGACCTGACTCCTGAACCCAGGAATATGACAGTGCACCACCTTCAGGATCCGTACTGCCACTACCGTCTAACGTCACCACCGCACCTTCTGCTACTGTCTGGTCAGGGCCAGCATCCGCTACAGGTCGTTCATTAACTGCTGCATCGTCATCCAATATCAACACTTCCTCAGTTGACTGAGATCCCAACGATACATTGGACGATGAAGGATCTATCATCAGATCCAGAGACACGCTCTCTCCGTCATCGTCAGCCGAATCGTCAACCGCACTTACATCCAGCGTTGCTTCTCTTGCTTCAGGGCCAAACGTGAATGAAGTGAAGGACAAAATGTAATCATCTTCCGTGGCTCCACCCAAACCGCTCGCTAATACATTTACAGACACCGTCCGACGAGGTACTATATCCAGAACTGCAAGAACCTCCACAGAACCACCTTCCGATACCTGATAATCAGCTGATACGAAAGACACAACCACAGTAGGAGTAGAAGCTTCAACTGTTATCAATACTGTATCCGAAACCGCACTTGTCTGGCCAGTGTCATCTGTCACAACGAGGGAGAATGAAAGCTCCGCGTCTGTTGACAGACCAACCGGGGAAGTAAACGTAGGTTGAGCAATAGTAGAATCCGACAGTGTCACAGTCTCACCTGAAGCCTGAACCCACGAATATGACAGTGCACCGCCTTCAGTATCCGTACTGCCGCTACCGTCTAATGTCACCAACACACCTTCTGCCACTGTCTGGTCAGGGCCAGCATCCGCTACAGGTCGTTCATTAACTGCTGCATCGTCATCCAGTATCAACACTTCCTCAGTTGACGGAGATCCCAACGATACATTGGACGATGAAGAATCTATCATCAGATCCAGAGATACCCTCTCCCCGTCATCGTCAACCAGATCGTCAACCGCACTTACATCCAGCGTTGCTTCTCTTTCTTCAGGGCCAAACGTGAATGAAGTGGCAGACAAACGGTAGTCATCTTCCGTTGCTCCATCCAAACCGCTCGCTACTACATTTACAGACACCGAACGACGAGGTTCTATATCCAGAACTATACCCACTGACACTGAAGAACCTTCCGATACCTCATAATCATCTGATACGAAAGACACAACCACAGTAGGAGTAGACGCTTCAACCGTTATCAATACTGTATCCGCAGCATTTGTCTGGCCAGTGTCATCTGTCACAACGAGGGAGAACGAAAGCTCCGCGTCTCTTGAAAGATCAACAGGGGAAGTAAACGTAGGTTGAGCAACAGAAGAATCGGACAGTGTCACAGTCTCACCTGAAGCCTGAACCCACGAATATGACAGTGCACCGCCTTCAGTATCCGTACTGCCACTACCGTCTAACGTCACCAACACACCTTCTGACACTGTCTGGTCAGGGCCAGCATCCGCAACAGGTCGTTCATTAACTACTGCATCGTCATCCAATATCAACACTTCCTCAGTTGACTGAGATCCCAACGATACATTGGACGATGAAGAGTCCAGCGTCAGCTCCAGAGATACCCTCTCTCCGTCTTCATCAGCCGAATCCTCAACCGCACTTACATCCAGCGTTGCTTCTCTTGCTTCAGGGCCAAACGTGAATGAAGTGAAGGACAAAATGTAATCATCTTCCGTTGCTCCACCCAAACCGCTCGCTAATACATTTACAGACACCGAACGACGAGGTACTATATCCAGAACTATACCCACTGACACAGAAGAACCTTCCGATACCGCGTAATCATCTGATACGAAAGACACAACCACAGCAGGGTTAGACGCTTCAACTGTTATCAATACTGTATCCGAGGCACTTGCCTGGTCAGTGTCATCTGTCACAACAAGGGTGAACGAAAGCTCCGCGTCTCTTGAAAGACCAGCCGGTGAAGTAAACGTAGGTGCGGCAACAGTAGAATCCGACAGTGTCACAGTCTCACCTGAAGCCTGAACCCACGAATATGACAGTGCACCGCCTTCAGGATCCGTACTGCCGCTACCGTCTAACGTCACCAACACACCTTCCGTCACTGTCTGGTCAGGGCCAGCATCCGCAACAGGTCGTTCATTAACTGCTTCATCATCGTCCAATATCAACACTTCCTCAGTTGATGGAGAACCCAACGATACATTGGACGATGAAGGATCTATCATCAGATCCAGAGATACCCTCTCCCCGTCATCGTCAACCAGATCGTCAACCGCAGTTACATCCAGCGTTGCTTCGCTTGCTTCAGGACCAAACGTGAATGAAGTGGCCGACAAACGGTAGTCATCTTCCGTTGCTCCACCCAAACCACTCGCTAATACATTTACAGACACCGAACGACGAGGTACTATATCCAGAACTATACCCACTGACACAGAAGATCCTTCCGATACCGCGTAATCATCTGATACGAAAGACACAACCACAGTAGGAGTAGCAGCTTCAACTGTTATCAATACTGTATCCGAAATGGCACTTGTCTGGTCAGTGTCATCTGTCACAACCAGGGTGAACAAAAGCTCCGCGTCTCTTGACAGATCAACAGGGGAAGTAAACGTAGGTTGAGCAATAGCAGAATCGGACAGTATCACAGACTCACCTGAAGCCTGAACCCACGAATATAACAGTGCACCACCTTCAGGATCCGTGCTGCCACTACCGTCTAACGTCACCAACACACCTTCCGCCACTGTCTGATCAGGGCCAGCATCCGCTACAGGGCGTTCATTAACTACTACGTCGTCATCCAATATCAACACTTCCTCAGTTGACTGAGATCCCAACGATACATTGGACGATGAAGGATCTATCATCAGCTCCAGAGATATCCTCTCCCCGTCTTCCTCAGCCAGATCGTCAACCGCAGTTACAGCCAGCGTTGCTTCGCTTTCTTCAGGACCAAACGTGAATGAAGTGAAGGACAAAATGTAATCATCTTCCGTGGCTCCACCCAAACCGCTCGCTAGTACATTTACAGACACCGTCCGACGAGGTGCCAGATCCAGAACTGCAAGAACCTCCACAGAAGATCCTTCCAATACCTGATAATCAGCTGATACGAAAGACACAACCACAGTAGGAGTAGATGCTTCAACCGTTATCAATACTGTATCCGAAACCGCACTTGTCTGCCCAAAGCCATCTGTCACAACGAGGGAGAACGAAAGCTCCGCGTCTCTTGACAGATCAACCGGGGAAGTAAACGTAGGTTGAGAAACAGCAGAATCCGACAGTGTCACAGTCTCACCTGACTCCTGAACCCACGAATATGACAGTGCACCGCCTTCAGTATCCGTACTGCCACTACCGTCTAACGTCACCAACACACCTTCCGCCACTGTCTGATCAGGGCCAGCATCCGCTACAGGTCGTTCATTAACTACTACGTCGTCATCCAATATCAACACTTCCTCAGTTGACTGAGATCCCAACGATACATTGGACGATGAAGAATCTATCATCAGCTCCAGAGACACCCTCTCCCCGTCATCGTCAACCAGATCGTCAACCGCACTTACAGCCAGCGTTGCTTCGCTTTCTTCAGGACCAAACGTGAATGAAGTGAAGGACAAAATGTAATCATCTTCCGTGGCTCCACCCAAACCGCTCGCTAATACATTTACAGACACCGTCCGACGAGGTGCCAGATCCAGAACTGCAAGAACCTCCACAGAAGATCCTTCCAATACCTGATAATCAGCTGATACGAAAGACACAACCACAGTAGGAGTAGATGCTTCAACCGTTATCAATACTGTATCCGAAATGGCACTTGTCTGGTCAGTGTCATCTGTCACAACAAGGGTGAACGAAAGCTCAGCGTCTCTTGAAAGATCAACCGGGGAAGTAAACGTAGGTTGAGCAATAGTAGAATCCGACAGTGTCACAGTCTCACCTGAAGCCTGAACCCACGAATATGACAGTGCACCGCCTTCAGTATCCGTACTGCCACTACCGTCTAACGTCACCAACACACCTTCTGCTACTGTCTGGTCAGGGCCAGCATCCGCAACAGGTCGTTCATTAACTGCTGTGTCGTCATCCAATATCAACACTTCCTCAGTTGACTGAGATCCCAACGATACATTGGACAATGAAGGATCTATCATCAGATCCAGAGACACCCTCTCCCCGTCATCATCAGCCGAATCGTCAACCGCAGTTACAGCAAGCGTTGCTTCGCTTGCTTCAGGACCAAACGTGAATGAAGTAGCCGACAAAATGTAATCATCTTCCGTTGCTCCACCCAAACCGCTCGCTATTACATTTACAGACACCGTCCGACGAGGTGCCAGATCCAGAACTGCAAGAACCTCCACAGAAGATCCTTCCAATACCTGATAATCAGCTGATACGAAAGACACAACCACAGTAGGAGTAGATGCTTCAACCGTTATCAATACTGTATCCGAAATGGCACTTGTCTGGTCAGTGTCATCTGTCACAACTAGGGTGAACAAAAGCTCAGCGTCTCTTGAAAGATCAACCGGGGAAGTAAACGTAGGTTGAGCAATAGAAGAATCCGACAGTGTCACAGCCTCACCTGAAGCCTGAACCCACGAATATGACAGTGCATCGCCTTCAGGATCCGTACTGCCACTACCGTCTAACGTCACCAACACACCTTCCGTCACTGTCTGGTCAGGGCCAGCATCTGCAACAGGTCGTTCATTAACTACTGCGTCGTCATCCAATATTGACACTTCAGCAGTCGATGGAGAACCCAACGATACATTGGACGATGAAGAATCTATCATCAGATCCAGAGACACGCTCTCCCCGTCATCGTCAGCCGAATCGTCAACCGCACTTACCGCAAGCGTTGCTTCGCTTGCTTCAGGACCAAACGTGAATGAAGTGGCCGACAAACGGTAGTCATCTTCCGTGGCTCCACCCAAACCGCTCGCTAATACATTTACAGACACCGTCCGACGAGGTGCTATATCCAGAACTGCAAGAACCTCCACTGAAGATCCTTCCAATACCTGATAATCAGCTGATACGAAAGACACAACCACAGTAGGAGTAGATGCTTCAACTGTTATCAATACTGTATCCGAAATGGCACTTGTCTGGTCAGTGTCATCTGTCACAACCAGGGTGAACAAAAGCTCAGCGTCTCTTGACAGATCAACAGGGGAAGTAAACGTAGGTTGAGCAATAGCAGAATCGGACAGTATCACAGTCTCACCTGAAGCCTGAACCCACGAATATGACAGTGCACCGCCTTCAGGATCCGTACTGCCAATACCGTCTAACGTCACCAACACACCTTCCGTCACTGTCTGGTCAGGGCCAGCATCCGCTACAGGTCGTTCATTAACTACTGCATCGTCATCCAATATTGACACTTCAGCAGTCGATGGAGAACCCAACGATACATTGGACAATGAAGGATCTATCATCAGATCCAGAGATACCCTCTCACCGTCATCGTCAGCCGAATCGTCAACCGCAGTTACAGCAAGCGTTGCTTCTCTCTCTTCAGGACCAAACGTGAATGAAGTGGCCGACAAACGGTAGTCATCTTCCGTGGCTCCACCCAAACCACTCGCTAATACATTTACAGACACCGAACGACGAGGTACTATATCCAGAACTGCAAGAACCTCCACGGAAGATCCTTCCGATGCCTCATAATCAGCTGATACGAAAGACACAACCACAGTAGGAGTAGAAGCTTCAACTGTTATCAATACTGTATCCGAAACCGCACTTGTCTGGCCAGTGTCATCTGTCACAACGAGGGAGAATGAAAGCTCCGCGTCTCTTGAAAGACCAACCGGGGAAGTAAACGTAGGTTGAGCAATAGTAGAATCCGATAGTGTCACAGTCTCACCTGAAGCCTGAACCCACGAATATGACAGCGCACCGCCTTCAGTATCCGTACTGCCGCTACCGTCTAATGTCACCAACACACCTTCTGCCACTGTCTGGTCAGGGCCAGCATCCGCAACAGGGCGTTCATTAACTACTACCTCGTCATCCAATATTGACACTTCAGCAGTCGATGGAGAACCCAACGATACATTGGACGATGAAGGATCTATCATGAGTTCCAGAGATACCCTCTCCCCGTCTTCGTCAACCAGATCGTCAACCGCAGTTACAGCAAGCGTTGCTTCTCTTGCTTCAGGACCAAACGTGAATGAAGTGGCCGACAAACGGTAGTCATCTTCCGTTGCTCCACCCAAACCGCTCGCTAATACATTTACAGACACCGAACGACGAGGTACTATATCCAGAACTATACCCACTGGCACTGAAGAACCTTCCGATACCTGATAATCAGCTGATACGAAAGACACAACCACAGTAGGAGTAGATGCTTCAACCGTTATCAATACTGTATCCGAAATGGCACTTGTCTGGTCAGTGTCATCTGTCACAACCAGGGTGAACGAAAGCTCCGCGTCTCTTGAAAGACCAACCGGTGAAGTAAACGTAGGTTGAGCAATAGCAGAATCGGACAGTATCACAGACTCACCTGAAGCCTGAACCCACGAATATAACAGTGCACCGCCTTCAGGATCCGTACTGCCACTACCGTCTAACGTCACCAACACACCTTCCGTCACTGTCTGGTCAGGGCCAGCATCCGCAACAGGTCGTTCATTAACTACTACGTCGTCATCCAATATCAACACTTCCTCAGTTGACTGAGATCCCAACGATACATTGGACGATGAAGGATCTATCATCAGCTCCAGAGACACCCTCTCTCCGTCATCGTCAGCCAGATCGTCAATCGCAGTTACAACCAGCGTTGCTTCGCTTTCTTCAGGACCAAACGTGAATGAAGTGGCCGACAAACGGTAGTCATCTTCCGTTGCTCCACCCAAACCACTCGCTAATACATTTACAGACACCGTCCGACGAGGTACTATATCCAGAACTGCAAGAACCTCCACGGAAGATCCTTCCAATACCTCATAATCAGCTGATACGAAAGACACAACTACAGTAGGAGTAGATGCTTCAACCGTTATCAATACTGTATCCGAAATGGCACTTGTCTGGTCAGTGTCATCTGTCACAACCAGGGTGAACAAAAGCTCAGCGTCTCTTGACAGATCAACCGGGGAAGTAAACGTAGGTTGAGCAACAGTAGAATCCGACAGTGTCACAGACTCACCTGAAGCCTGAACCCACGAATATGACAGTGCACCGCCTTCAGGATCCGTACTGCCACTACCGTCTAACGTCACCAACACACCTTCCGCCACTGTCTGATCAAGGCCAGCATCCGCTACAGGTCGTTCATTAACTACTGCGTCGTCATCCAATAGCAATACTTCCTCAATTGAAGGAGATCCCAACGATACATTGGACAATGAAGGATCTATCATCAGCTCCAGAGATACCCTCTCTCCGTCTTCATCAGCCGAATCCTCAACCGCACTTACAGCAAGCGTTGCTTCTCTTGCTTCAGGACCAAACGTGAATGAAGTGAAGGACAAAATGTAATCATCTTCCGTTGCTCCACCCAAACCGCTCGCTAATACATTTACAGACACCGAACGACGAGGTGCCAGATCCAGAACTGCAAGAACCTCCACGGAAGATCCTTCCGATACCTGATAATCAGCTGATACGAAAGACACAACCACAGTAGGAGTAGATGCTTCAACCGTTATCAATACTGTATCCGAAATGGCACTTGTCTGGTCAGTGTCATCTGTCACAACCAGGGTGAACAAAAGCTCAGCGTCTCTTGACAGATCAACCGGGGAAGTAAACGTAGGTTGAGCAATAGTAGAATCCGATAGTGTCACAGTCTCACCTGAAGCCTGAACCCACGAATATGACAGTGCACCGCCTTCAGGATCCGTACTGCCGCTACCGTCTAATGTCACCAACACACCTTCCGTCACTGTCTGGTCAGGGCCAGCATCCGATACAGGGCGTTCATTAACTGCTTCATCGTCATCCAATATCAACACTTCCTCAGTTGACTGAGATCCCAAAGATACATTGGACGATGAAGAATCTATCATCAGCTCCAGAGATACCCTCTCTCCGTCATCGTCAGCCGAATCGTCAACCGCAGTTACAGCAAGCGTTGCTTCTCTTTCTTCAGGGCCAAACGTGAATGAAGTGAAGGACAAAATGTAATCATCTTCCGTTGCTCCACCCAAACCGCTCGCTAATACATTTACAGACACCGTCCGACGAGGTACTATATCCAGAACTATACCCACTGGCACTGAAGAACCTTCCGATACCTGATAATCAGCTGATACGAAAGACACAACCACTGCAGGATTAGAAGCTTCAACCGTTATCAATACTGTATCCGAAATGGCACTTGTCTGGTCAGTGTCATCTGTCACAACCAGGGTGAACGAAAGCTCAGCGTCTCTTGAAAGACCAACCGGTGAAGTAAACGTAGGTTGAGCAATAGCAGAATCGGACAGTATCACAGACTCACCTGAAGCCTGAACCCACGAATATAACAGTGCACCGTCTTCAGGATCCGTACTGCCACTACCGTCTAACGTCACCAACACACCTTCCGTCACTGTCTGGTCAGGGCCAGCATCCGCAACAGGTCGTTCATTAACTACTACGTCGTCATCCAATATCAACACTTCCTCAGTTGACTGAGATCCCAACGATACATTGGACGATGAAGAATCTATCATCAGCTCCAGAGACACCCTCTCTCCGTCATCGTCAGCCAGATCGTCAATCGCAGTTACAACCAGCGTTGCTTCGCTTTCTTCAGGACCAAACGTGAATGAAGTGGCCGACAAACGGTAGTCATCTTCCGTGGCTCCACCCAAACCACTCGCTAATACATTTACAGACACCGTCCGACGAGGTACTATATCCAGAACTGCAAGAACCTCCACGGAAGATCCTTCCAATACCTCATAATCAGCTGATACGAAAGACACAACTACAGTAGGAGTAGATGCTTCAACCGTTATCAATACTGTATCCGAAATGGCACTTGTCTGGTCAGTGTCATCTGTCACAACCAGGGTGAACGAAAGCTCCGCGTCTCTTGACAGATCAACCGGGGAAGTAAACGTAGGTTGAGCAACAGTAGAATCCGACAGTGTCACAGACTCACCTGAAGCCTGAACCCACGAATATGACAGTGCACCGCCTTCAGGATCCGTACTGCCACTACCGTCTAACGTCACCAACACACCTTCCGCCACTGTCTGATCAGGGCCAGCATCCGCTACAGGTCGTTCATTAACTACTGCGTCGTCATCCAATAGCAATACTTCCTCAATTGAAGGAGATCCCAACGATACATTGGACGATGAAGGATCTATCATCAGCTCCAGAGATACCCTCTCTCCGTCTTCATCAGCCGAATCCTCAACCGCACTTACAGCAAGCGTTGCTTCTCTTGCTTCAGGACCAAACGTGAATGAAGTGAAGGACAAAATGTAATCATCTTCCGTTGCTCCACCCAAACCGCTCGCTAATACATTTACAGACACCGAACGACGAGGTACCATATCCAGAACTGCAAGAACCTCCACGGAAGATCCTTCCGATACCTGATAATCAGCTGATACGAAAGACACAACCACAGTAGGAGTAGATGCTTCAACCGTTATCAATACTGTATCCGAAATGGCACTTGTCTGGTCAGTGTCATCTGTCACAACCAGGGTGAACAAAAGCTCCGCGTCTCTTGACAGATCAACCGGGGAAGTAAACGTAGGTTGAGCAATAGTAGAATCCGATAGTGTCACAGTCTCACCTGAAGCCTGAACCCACGAATATGACAGTGCACCGCCTTCAGGATCCGTACTGCCGCTACCGTCTAATGTCACCAACACACCTTCCGTCACTGTCTGGTCAGGGCCAGCATCCGATACAGGGCGTTCATTAACTGCTTCATCGTCATCCAATATCAACACTTCCTCAGTTGACTGAGATCCCAAAGATACATTGGACGATGAAGAATCTATCATCAGCTCCAGAGATACCCTCTCTCCGTCATCGTCAGCCGAATCATCAACCGCAGTTACATCAAGCGTTGCTTCTCTTTCTTCAGGACCAAACGTGAATGAAGTGAAGGACAAAATGTAATCATCTTCCGTTGCTCCACCCAAACCGCTCGCTAATACATTTACAGACACCGAACGACGAGGTACTATATCCAGAACTATACCCACTGGCACTGAAGAACCTTCCGATACCTGATAATCAGCTGATACGAAAGACACAACCACTGCAGGATTAGAAGCTTCAACCGTTATCAATACTGTATCCGAAATGGCACTTGTCTGGTCAGTGTCATCTGTCACAACCAGGGTGAACGAAAGCTCCGCGTCTCTTGACAGATCAACAGGGGAAGTAAACGTAGGTTGAGCAACAGAAGAATCTGACAGTGTCACAGTCTCACCTGAAGCCTGAACCCACGAATATAACAGTGCACCGCCTTCAGTATCCGTACTGCCGCTACCGTCTAACGTCACCAACACACCTTCTGCTACTGTCTGGTCAGGGCCAGCATCCGCAACAGGTCGTTCATTAACTGCTGCATCGTCATCCAGTATCAACACTTCCTCAGTTGATGGAGAACCCAACGATACATTGGACGATGAAGGATCTATCATCAGATCCAGAGACACGCTCTCCCCGTCATCGTCAGCCGAATCGTCAACCGCAGTTACAACCAGCGTTGCTTCGCTTGCTTCAGGACCAAACGTGAATGAAGTGACAGACAAAATGTAATCATCTTCCGTGGCTCCACCCAAACCACTCGCTAATACATTTACAGACACCGTCCGACGAGGTACTATATCCAGAACTGCAAGAACCTCCACGGAAGATCCTTCCGATACCTCATAATCAGCTGATACGAAAGACACAACCACAGTAGGAGTAGATGCTTCAACCGTTATCAATAATGTATCCGAAATGGCACTTGTCTGGTCAGCGTCATCCGTCACAACAAGTGAGAACAAAAGCTCCGCGTCTCTTGAAAGATCAACAGGGGAAGTAAACGTAGGTTGAGCAATAGTAGAATCCGACAGTGTCACAGTCTCACCTGACTCCTGAACCCAGGAATATGACAGCGCACCGCCTTCAGGATCCGTACTGCCACTACCGTCTAACGTCACCAACACGCCTTCCGTCACTGTCTGGTCAGGGCCAGCATCCGCTACAGGTCGTTCATTAACTGCTGCATCGTCATCCAATATCAACACTTCCTCAGTTGACTGAGATCCCAACGATACATTGAACGATGAAGGATCTATCATCAGATCCAGAGACACCCTCTCCCCGGATTCCTCAGCCGAATCGTCAACCGCAGTTACAGCAAGCGTTGCTTCGCTTGCTTCAGGACCAAACGTGAATGAAGTAGCCGACAAAATGTAATCATCTTCCGTGGCTCCACCCAAACCGCTCGCTAATACATTTACAGACACCGTCCGACGAGGTACTATATCCAGAACTGCAAGAACCTCCACGGAAGATCCTTCCGATACCTCATAATCAGCTGATACGAAAGACACAACCACAGTAGGAGTAGATGCTTCAACCGTTATCAATAATGTATCCGAAATGGCACTTGTCTGGTCAGCGTCATCCGTCACAACAAGTGAGAACAAAAGCTCCGCGTCTCTTGAAAGATCAACAGGGGAAGTAAACGTAGGTTGAGCAATAGTAGAATCCGACAGTGTCACAGTCTCACCTGACTCCTGAACCCAGGAATATGACAGCGCACCGCCTTCAGGATCCGTACTGCCACTACCGTCTAACGTCACCAACACGCCTTCCGTCACTGTCTGGTCAGGGCCAGCATCCGCTACAGGTCGTTCATTAACTGCTTCATCGTCGTCCAATAGCAATACTTCCTCAATTGAAGGAGATCCCAAAGACACATTGGACAATGAAGGATCTATCATCAGATCCAGAGACACCCTCTCCCCGGATTCCTCAGCCGAATCGTCAACCGCAGTTACAGCAAGCGTTGCTTCGCTTTCTTCAGGACCAAACGTGAATGAAGTGAAGGACAAAATGTAATCATCTTCCGTTGCTCCACCCAAACCGCTCGCTAGTACATTTACAGACACCGAACGACGAGGTGCCAGATCCAGAACTATACCCACTGACACAGAAGAACCTTCCGATACCGCGTAATCATCTGATACGAAAGACACAACCACTGCAGGGTTAGACGCCTCAACTGTTATCAATACTGTATCCGAAATGGCACTTGTCTGGTCAGTGTCATCTGTCACAACTAGGGTGAACAAAAGCTCAGCGTCTCTTGAAAGATCAACCGGGGAAGTAAACGTAGGTTGAGCAATAGCAGAATCCGACAGTGTCACAGTCTCACCTGAAGCCTGAACCCACGAATATGACAGTGCACCGCCTTCAGTATCCGTACTGCCGCTACCGTCTAACGTCACCAACACACCTTCTGCTACTGTCTGATCAGGGCCAGCATCCGCAACAGGTCGTTCATTAACTACTACCTCGTCATCCAATATTGACACTTCAGCAGTCGATGGAGAACCCAACGATACATTGGACAATGAAGGATCTATCATCAGATCCAGAGACACCCTCTCTCCGTCTTCCTCAGCCGAATCGTCAACCGCAGTTACAGCAAGCGTTGCTTCGCTTGCTTCAGGACCAAACGTGAATGAAGTGGCCGACAAACGGTAGTCATCTTCCGTGGCTCCACCCAAACCGCTCGCTAATACATTTACAGACACCGAACGACGAGGTACTATATCCAGAACTATACCCACTGACACAGAAGATCCTTCCGATACCGCGTAATCAGCTGATACGAAAGACACAACCACAGCAGGGTTAGACGCTTCAACTGTTATCAATACTGTATCCGAGGCACTTGCCTGGTCAGTGTCATCTGTCACAACAAGGGTGAACGAAAGCTCCGCGTCTCTTGAAAGACCAGCCGGTGAAGTAAACGTAGGTGCGGCAACAGTAGAATCCGACAGTGTCACAGTCTCACCTGAAGCCTGAACCCACGAATATGACAGTGCACCGCCTTCAGGATCCGTACTGCCGCTACCGTCTAACGTCACCAACACACCTTCCGTCACTGTCTGGTCAGGGCCAGCATCCGCAACAGGTCGTTCATTAACTGCTTCATCATCGTCCAATATCAACACTTCCTCAGTTGATGGAGAACCCAACGATACATTGGACGATGAAGGATCTATCATCAGATCCAGAGATACCCTCTCCCCGTCATCGTCAACCAGATCGTCAACCGCAGTTACATCCAGCGTTGCTTCGCTTGCTTCAGGACCAAACGTGAATGAAGTGGCCGACAAACGGTAGTCATCTTCCGTTGCTCCACCCAAACCACTCGCTAATACATTTACAGACACCGAACGACGAGGTACTATATCCAGAACTATACCCACTGACACAGAAGATCCTTCCGATACCGCGTAATCATCTGATACGAAAGACACAACCACAGTAGGAGTAGCAGCTTCAACTGTTATCAATACTGTATCCGAAATGGCACTTGTCTGGTCAGTGTCATCTGTCACAACCAGGGTGAACAAAAGCTCCGCGTCTCTTGACAGATCAACAGGGGAAGTAAACGTAGGTTGAGCAATAGCAGAATCGGACAGTATCACAGACTCACCTGAAGCCTGAACCCACGAATATAACAGTGCACCACCTTCAGGATCCGTGCTGCCACTACCGTCTAACGTCACCAACACACCTTCCGTCACTGTCTGGTCAGGGCCAGCATCCGCTACAGGTCGTTCATTAACTGCTGCGTCATCATCCAATATCGACACTTCAGCAGTCGATGGAGAACCCAACGATACATTGGACGATGAAGAATCTATCATCAGCTCCAGAGATACCCTCTCACCGTCATCGTCAGCCGAATCGTCAACCGCAGTTACAGCAAGCGTTGCTTCTCTTGCTTCAGGACCAAACGTGAATGAAGTGAAGGACAAAATGTAATCATCTTCCGTTGCTCCACCCAAACCGCTCGCTAATACATTTACAGACACCGTCCGACGAGGTGCCATATCCAGAACTGCAAGAACCTCCACGGAAGATCCTTCCAATACCTGATAATCAGCTGATACGAAAGACACAACCACGGCAGGGTTAGACGCTTCAACCGTTATCAATACTGTATCCGAAATGGCACTTGTCTGGTCAGTGTCATCTGTCACAACGAGGGAGAATGAAAGCTCCGCGTCTCTTGACAGATCAACAGGGGAAGTAAACGTAGGTTCGGCAACAGTAGAATCGGACAGTGTTACAGGCTGACCTGACTCCTGAACCCAGGAATATGACAGTGCACCGCCTTCAGTATCCGTACTGCCACTACCGTCTAACGTCACCAACACACCTTCCGTCACTGTCTGGTCAGGGCCAGCATCCGCAACAGGTCGTTCATTAACTGCTTCATCATCGTCCAATAGCAATACTTCCTCAATTGAAGGAGATCCCAAAGACACATTGGAAGATGAAGAGTCCAGAGTCAGCTCCAGAGATACCCTCTCTCCGTCTTCATCAGTCGAATCCTCAACCGCACTTACATCCAGCGTTGCTTCTCTTTCTTCAGGACCAAACGTGAATGAAGTGAAGGACAAACGGTAATCATCTTCCGTTGCTCCACCCAAACCGCTCGCTAATACATTTACAGACACCGAACGACGAGGTGCCATATCCAGAACTATACCCACTGACACAGAAGAACCTTCCGATACTGCGTAATCATCTGATACGAAAGACACAGCCACAGCAGGGTTAGACGCTTCAACTGTTATCAATACTGTATCCGAAACCGCACTTGTCTGGCCAGTGTCATCTGTCACAACCAGGGTGAATGAAAGTTCCGCGTCTCTTGACAGATCAACAGGGGAAGTAAACGTAGGTTGAGCAATAGAAGAATCCGACAGTGTCACAGTCTCACCTGAAGACTGAACCCACGAATATGACAGCGCACCGCCTTCAGGATCCGTACTGCCGCTACCGTCTAACGTCACCAACACACCTTCCGTCACTGTCTGGTCAGGGCCAGCATCCGCAACAGGTCGTTCATTAACTGCTGCATCATCGTCCAATATTGACACCTCTGTAGTCGATGGTTCCACTCGTGAAATACCAGAAGGAAGTGGATCCGCAAAGCTCAAAACAACGCTCTCATCATCGTCGTCAAAGTCGTCCGAAGAAGCACTCAGCGTAAAGGTCGCTCTAGTCGCGTCAGAATCAAACGTTACAGAGACAACAGACAAACTGTAGTCAACCTCTTCCTCAGCTCCGCCTTGACCCAGAGACAGTATATCCAGGGTAACCTCACGATCAGGGACGCCACTCAAAATTACAGTTACAGTTACAGATCTGCCCTCCTCAACTCTGTAAACAGATGAACCGAATGACACATCCAGTAATGGTACATCGTCATCCAAAACGTTCAACGTTGTAGACGAAGGATCACCTAACAACGCACGAGTATCTTCCAATGGAACACTCAACGTAAGTTCCACTACTCCATCCAGAAGGTCCGCGTCATCTACACCTGATACAACAAACTGTTGTAACGTTTCTCCCGAAACAAACGTTACGGATGAAGGAACTCCACTCAATGATGAAACAGCTCCCGTAGAGAACACCGTTACCAACAGATCCCGCTCAGGATCCACACTAAGCTCAACCGATACCGTCGTTGATCCGTCTTCCGACAAGTCATAAGACACAGAGCCGAATGACACCTCCACTAGAGGATCATCATCGTCCAATAGCAATACTTCCTCAATTGAAGGAGATCCCAAAGACACATTGGAAGATGAAGAGTCCAGAGTCAGCTCCAGAGACACGCTCTCCCCGTCATCGTCAGCCGAATCGTCAACCGCAGTTACAGCAAGCGTTGCTTCTCTTGCTTCAGGACCAAACGTGAATGAAGTGAAGGACAAAATGTAATCATCTTCCGTTGCTCCACCCAAACCGCTCGCTAATACATTTACAGACACCGAACGACGAGGTACTATATCCAGAACTATACCCACTGGCACTGAAGAACCTTCCGATACCTGATAATCAGCTGATACGAAAGACACAACCACTGCAGGATTAGAAGCTTCAACCGTTATCAATACTGTATCCGAAATGGCACTTGTCTGGTCAGTGTCATCTGTCACAACCAGGGTGAACGAAAGCTCAGCGTCTCTTGAAAGACCAACCGGTGAAGTAAACGTAGGTTGAGCAATAGCAGAATCGGACAGTATCACAGACTCACCTGAAGCCTGAACCCACGAATATAACAGTGCACCGCCTTCAGGATCCGTACTGCCACTACCGTCTAACGTCACCAACACACCTTCCGTCACTGTCTGGTCAGGGCCAGCATCCGCAACAGGTCGTTCATTAACTACTACGTCGTCATCCAATATCAACACTTCCTCAGTTGACTGAGATCCCAACGATACATTGGACGATGAAGAATCTATCATCAGCTCCAGAGACACCCTCTCCCCGTCATCGTCAACCAGATCGTCAACCGCACTTACATCCAGCGTTGCTTCTCTCTCTTCAGGACCAAAGGTGAGTGAAGTGTCCGACAAAATGTAATCATCTTCCGTGGCTCCACCCAAACTGCTCACTACTACATTTACAGACACCGTCCGACGAGGTAATATATCCAGAACTGCAAGAACCTCCACGGAAGATCCTTCCGATACCTCATAATCAGCTGATACGAAAGACACAACCACAGTAGGAGTAGATGCTTCAACCGTTATCAATACTGTATCCGAAATGGCACTTGTATGCCCAAAGCCATCTGTCACAGCAAGCGAGAACAAAAGCTCTGCGTCTCTTGACAGATCAACCGGGGAAGTAAACGTAGGTTGAGCAACAGTAGAATCCGACAGTGTCACAGACTCACCTGAAGCCTGAACCCACGAATATGACAGTGCACCGCCTTCAGGATCCGTACTGCCACTACCGTCTAACGTCACCAACACACCTTCCGCCACTGTCTGATCAGGGCCAGCATCCGCTACAGGTCGTTCATTAACTACTGCGTCGTCATCCAATAGCAATACTTCCTCAATTGAAGGAGATCCCAACGATACATTGGACAATGAAGGATCTATCATCAGCTCCAGAGATACCCTCTCTCCGTCATCGTCAGCCAGATCGTCAATCGCAGTTACAACCAGCGTTGCTTCGCTTTCTTCAGGACCAAACGTGAATGAAGTGGCCGACAAACGGTAGTCATCTTCCGTTGCTCCACCCAAACCACTCGCTAATACATTTACAGACACCGTCCGACGAGGTACTATATCCAGAACTGCAAGAACCTCCACGGAAGATCCTTCCAATACCTCATAATCAGCTGATACGAAAGACACAACTACAGTAGGAGTAGATGCTTCAACCGTTATCAATACTGTATCCGAAATGGCACTTGTCTGGTCAGTGTCATCTGTCACAACCAGGGTGAACGAAAGCTCCGCGTCTCTTGACAGATCAACCGGGGAAGTAAACGTAGGTTGAGCAACAGTAGAATCCGACAGTGTCACAGACTCACCTGAAGCCTGAACCCACGAATATGACAGTGCACCGCCTTCAGGATCCGTACTGCCACTACCGTCTAACGTCACCAACACACCTTCCGCCACTGTCTGATCAGGGCCAGCATCCGCTACAGGTCGTTCATTAACTACTGCGTCGTCATCCAATAGCAATACTTCCTCAATTGAAGGAGATCCCAACGATACATTGGACAATGAAGGATCTATCATCAGATCCAGAGATACCCTCTCTCCGTCTTCATCAGCCGAATCCTCAACCGCACTTACAGCAAGCGTTGCTTCTCTTGCTTCAGGACCAAACGTGAATGAAGTGAAGGACAAAATGTAATCATCTTCCGTTGCTCCACCCAAACCGCTCGCTAATACATTTACAGACACCGAACGACGAGGTACTATATCCAGAACTATACCCACTGGCACTGAAGAACCTTCCGATACCTGATAATCAGCTGATACGAAAGACACAACCACTGCAGGATTAGAAGCTTCAACCGTTATCAATACTGTATCCGAAATGGCACTTGTCTGGTCAGTGTCATCTGTCACAACCAGGGTGAACGAAAGCTCAGCGTCTCTTGAAAGACCAACCGGTGAAGTAAACGTAGGTTGAGCAATAGAAGAATCGGACAGTATCACAGACTCACCTGAAGCCTGAACCCACGAATATAACAGTGCACCGCCTTCAGGATCCGTACTGCCACTACCGTCTAACGTCACCAACACACCTTCCGTCACTGTCTGGTCAGGGCCAGCATCCGCAACAGGTCGTTCATTAACTACTACGTCGTCATCCAATATCAACACTTCCTCAGTTGATTGAGATCCCAACGATACATTGGACGATGAAGGATCTATCATCAGCTCCAGAGACACGCTCTCCCCGTCATCGTCAGCCAGATCGTCAATCGCAGTTACAACCAGCGTTGCTTCTCTTGCTTCAGGACCAAACGTGAATGAAGTGGCCGACAAACGGTAGTCATCTTCCGTGGCTCCACCCAAACCACTCGCTAATACATTTACAGACACCGTCCGACGAGGTACTATATCCAGAACTGCAAGAACCTCCACGGAAGATCCTTCCGATACCTCATAATCAGCTGATACGAAAGACACAACCACAGTAGGAGTAGATGCTTCAACCGTTATCAATACTGTATCCGAAATGGCACTTGTCTGGTCAGTGTCATCTGTCACAACCAGGGTGAACGAAAGCTCAGCGTCTCTTGACAGATCAACCGGGGAAGTAAACGTAGGTTGAGCAACAGTAGAATCCGACAGTGTCACAGACTCACCTGAAGCCTGAACCCACGAATATGACAGTGCACCGCCTTCAGGATCCGTACTGCCACTACCGTCTAACGTCACCAACACACCTTCCGCCACTGTCTGATCAGGGCCAGCATCCGCAACAGGTCGTTCATTAACTGCTACGTCGTCATCCAATATCAACACTTCCTCAGTTGACTGAGATCCCAACGATACATTGGACGATGAAGAATCTATCATCAGCTCCAGAGACACCCTCTCTCCGTCATCGTCAGCCAGATCGTCAATCGCAGTTACAACCAGCGTTGCTTCGCTTGCTTCAGGACCAAACGTGAATGAAGTGGCCGACAAACGGTAGTCATCTTCCGTTGCTCCACCCAAACCACTCGCTAATACATTTACAGACACCGTCCGACGAGGTACTATATCCAGAACTGCAAGAACCTCCACGGAAGATCCTTCCAATACCTCATAATCAGCTGATACGAAAGACACAACTACAGTAGGAGTAGATGCTTCAACTGTTATCAATACTGTATCCGAAATGGCACTTGTCTGGTCAGTGTCATCTGTCACAACCAGGGTGAACGAAAGCTCCGCGTCTCTTGACAGATCAACAGGGGAAGTAAACGTAGGTTGAGCAATAGTAGAATCCGACAGTGTCACAGACTCACCTGAAGCCTGAACCCACGAATATGACAGTGCACCGCCTTCAGGATCCGTACTGCCACTACCGTCTAACGTCACCAACACACCTTCCGCCACTGTCTGATCAGGGCCAGCATCCGATACAGGTCGTTCATTAACTACTGCGTCGTCATCCAATAGCAATACTTCCTCAATTGAAGGAGATCCCAACGATACATTGGACGATGAAGGATCTATCATCAGATCCAGAGATACCCTCTCTCCGTCTTCATCAGCCGAATCCTCAACCGCACTTACAGCAAGCGTTGCTTCTCTTGCTTCAGGACCAAACGTGAATGAAGTGAAGGACAAAATGTAATCATCTTCCGTTGCTCCACCCAAACCGCTCGCTAATACATTTACAGACACCGAACGACGAGGTACTATATCCAGAACTGCAAGAACCTCCACGGAAGATCCTTCCGATACCTCATAATCAGCTGATACGAAAGACACAACCACAGTAGGAGTAGATGCTTCAACCGTTATCAATACTGTATCCGAAATGGCACTTGTCTGGTCAGTGTCATCTGTCACAACCAGGGTGAACAAAAGCTCAGCGTCTCTTGACAGATCAACCGGGGAAGTAAACGTAGGTTGAGCAATAGTAGAATCCGATAGTGTCACAGTCTCACCTGAAGCCTGAACCCACGAATATGACAGTGCACCGCCTTCAGGATCCGTACTGCCGCTACCGTCTAATGTCACCAACACACCTTCCGTCACTGTCTGGTCAGGGCCAGCATCCGATACAGGGCGTTCATTAACTGCTTCATCGTCATCCAATATCAACACTTCCTCAGTTGACTGAGATCCCAAAGATACATTGGACGATGAAGAATCTATCATCAGCTCCAGAGATACCCTCTCCCCGTCATCGTCAGCCGAATCATCAACCGCAGTTACATCAAGCGTTGCTTCTCTTTCTTCAGGACCAAACGTGAATGAAGTGAAGGACAAAATGTAATCATCTTCCGTTGCTCCACCCAAACCGATCGCTAATACATTTACAGACACCGAACGACGAGGTACTATATCCAGAACTATAACCACTGGCACTGAAGAACCTTCCGATACCTGATAATCAGCTGATACGAAAGACACAACCACTGCAGGATTAGAAGCTTCAACCGTTATCAATACTGTATCCGAAATGGCACTTGTCTGGTCAGTGTCATCTGTCACAACCAGGGTGAACGAAAGCTCCGCGTCTCTTGACAGATCAACAGGGGAAGTAAACGTAGGTTGAGCAACAGAAGAATCGGACAGTGTCACAGTCTCACCTGAAGCCTGAACCCACGAATATAACAGTGCACCGCCTTCAGTATCCGTACTGCCGCTACCGTCTAACGTCACCAACACACCTTCTGCTACTGTCTGGTCAGGGCCAGCATCCGCAACAGGTCGTTCATTAACTGCTGCATCGTCATCCAGTATCAACACTTCCTCAGTTGATGGAGAACCCAACGATACATTGGACGATGAAGGATCTATCATCAGATCCAGAGACACGCTCTCCCCGTCATCGTCAGCCGAATCGTCAACCGCAGTTACAACCAGCGTTGCTTCGCTTGCTTCAGGACCAAACGTGAATGAAGTGGCCGACAAACGGTAGTCCTCTTCCGTTGCTCCACCCAAACCGCTCGCTAATACATTTACAGACACCGAACGACGAGGTGCCATATCCAGAACTGCAAGAACCTCCACGGAAGATCCTTCCGATACCTGATAATCAGCTGATACGAAAGACACAACCACAGTAGGAGTAGATGCTTCAACCGTTATCAATACTGTATCCGAAATGGCACTTGTCTGGCCAGTGTCATCTGTCACAACCAGGGTGAACGAAAGCTCCACGTCTCTTGACAGATCAACAGGGGAAGTAAACGTAGGTTCGGCAACAGTAGAATCCGACAGTGTCACAGACTCACCTGAAGCCTGAACCCACGAATATGACAGTGCACCACCTTCAGGATCCGTACTGCCACTACCGTCTAACGTCACCAACACACCTTCCGTCACTGTCTGGTCAGGGCCAGCATCCGCAACAGGTCGTTCATTAACTACTGCATCATCATCCAATATCAATACTTCCTCAGTTGACCGAGATCCCAACGATACATTGGACGATGATGAATCTATCATCAGCTCCAGAGACACGCTTTCCCCATCATCGTCATCCAAATCCTCAACCGCACTTACAGCAAGCGTTGCTTCTCTTTCTTCAGGACCAAACGTGAATGAAGTGAAGGACAAACGGTAGTCATCTTCCGTGGCTCCACCCAAACCGCTCGCTAATACATTTACAGACACCGTCCGACGAGGCACTATATCCAGAACTATACCCACTGACACAGAAGAACCTTCCGATACCGCGTAATCATCTGATACGAAAGACACAACCACAGTAGGAGTAGCAGCTTCAACCGTTATCAATACTGTATCCGGGGCACTTGTCTGGTCAGTGTCATCTGTCACAACAAGGGTGAACAAAAGCTCAGCGTCTCTTGACAGATCAACAGGGGAAGTAAACGTAGGTTGAGCAATAGCAGAATCGGACAGTATCACAGTCTCACCTGAAGCCTGAACCCACGAATATGACAGTGCACCGCCTTCAGGATCCGTACTGCCACTACCGTCTAACGTCACCAACACACCTTCCGTCACTGTCTGGTCAGGGCCAGCATCCGCAACAGGTCGTTCATTAACTACTACCTCGTCATCCAATATTGACACTTCAGCAGTCGATGGAGAACCCAACGATACATTGGACAATGAAGGATCTATCATCAGCTCCAGAGACACCCTCTCTCCGTCTTCCTCAGCCGAATCCTCAACCGCAGTTACAGCAAGCGTTGCTTCGCTTGCTTCAGGACCAAACGTGAGTGAAGTGGCCGACAAACGGTAGTCATCTTCCGTGGCTCCACCCAAACCGCTCGCTAATACATTTACAGATACCGTCCGACGAGGTACTATATCCAGAACTGCAAGAACCTCCACGGAAGATCCTTCCGATACCTCATAATCAGCTGATACGAAAGACACAACCACAGTAGGAGTAGATGCTTCAACCGTTATCAATACTGTATCCGAGGCACTTGTCTGGTCAGTGTCATCCGTCACAACCAGGGTGAACAAAAGCTCCGCGTCTCTTGACAGATCAACCGGGGAAGTAAACGTAGGTTGAGCAACAGTAGAATCCGACAGTGTCACAGTCTCACCTGAAGCCTGAACCCACGAATATGACAGTGCACCGCCTTCAGGATCCGTACTGCCGCTACCGTCTAACGTCACCAACACACCTTCTGCTACTGTCTGGTCAGGGCCAGCATCCGCTACAGGTCGTTCATTAACTGCTGCGTCGTCATCCAATATTGACACTTCAGCAGTCGATGGAGAACCCAACGATACATTGGACGATGAAGAATCTATCATCAGATCCAGAGACACGCTCTCCCCGTCATCGTCAGCCGAATCGTCAACCGCACTTACCGCAAGCGTTGCTTCGCTTGCTTCAGGACCAAACGTGAATGAAGTGGCCGACAAACGGTAGTCATCTTCCGTGGCTCCACCCAAACCGCTCGCTAATACATTTACAGACACCGTCCGACGAGGTACTATATCCAGAACTGCAAGAACCTCCACGGAAGATCCTTCCGATACCTCATAATCAGCTGATACGAAAGACACAACCACAGTAGGAGTAGATGCTTCAACCGTTATCAATAATGTATCCGAAATGGCACTTGTCTGGTCAGTGTCATCTGTCACAACTAGGGTGAACGAAAGCTCCGCGTCTCTTGAAAGATCAACAGGGGAAGTAAACGTAGGTTGAGCAACAGTAGAATCCGACAGTGTCACAGTCTCACCTGAAGCCTGAACCCACGAATATGACAGTGCACCGCCTTCAGGATCCGTACTGCCGCTACCGTCTAACGTCACCAACACACCTTCCATCACTGTCTGGTCAGGGCCAGCATCTGCAACAGGTCGTTCATTAACTACTGCGTCGTCATCCAATATTGACACTTCAGCAGTCGATGGAGAACCCAACGATACATTGGACGATGAAGAATCTATCATCAGATCCAGAGACACGCTCTCCCCGTCATCGTCAGCCAGATCGTCAATCGCAGTTACAACCAGCGTTGCTTCGCTTGCTTCAGTACCAAACGTGAATGAAGTGGCCGACAAAATGTAATCATCTTCCGTGGCTCCACCCAAACCGTTCGCTAATACATTTACAGACACCGAACGACGAGGTTCTATATCCAGAACTGCAAGAACCTCCACGGAAGATCCTTCCGATACCTGATAATCAGCTGATACGAAAGACACAACCACAGTAGGAGTAGATGCTTCAACCGTTATCAATACTGTATCCGAAATGGCACTTGTCTGGTCAGTGTCATCTGTCACAACAAGGGTGAACAAAAGCTCAGCGTCTCTTGAAAGATCAACAGGTGAAGTAAACGTAGGTTGAGCAATAGTAGAATCCGACAGTGTCACAGCCTCACCTGAAGCCTGAACCCACGAATATGACAGTGCACCGCCTTCAGGATCCGTACTGCCACTACCGTCTAACGTCACCAACACACCTTCCGCCACTGTCTGATCAGGGCCAGCATCCGCAACAGGTCGTTCATTAACTACTACGTCGTCATCCAATATCAACACTTCCTCAGTTGATGGAGATCCCAACGATACATTGGACGATGAAGAATCTATCATCAGCTCCAGAGATACCCTCTCTCCGTCATCGTCAGCCGAATCGTCAACCGCACTTACAGCAAGCGTTGCTTCGCTTTCTTCAGGACCAAACGTGAATGAAGTGAAGGACAAACGGTAGTCATCTTCCGTGGCTCCACCCAAACCGCTCGCTAATACATTTACAGACACCGTCCGACGAGGCACTATATCCAGAACTATACCCACTGACACAGAAGAACCTTCCGATACCGCGTAATCAGCTGATACGAAAGACACAACCACAGTAGGAGTAGATGCTTCAACCGTTATCAATACTGTATCCGGGGCACTTGTCTGGTCAGTGTCATCTGTCACAACCAGGGTGAACGAAAGCTCCGCGTCTCTTGACAGATCAACAGGGGAAGTAAACGTAGGTTGAGCAACAGTAGAATCCGACAGTGTCACAGTCTCACCTGAAGCCTGAACCCACGAATATAACAGTACACCGCCTTCAGGATCCGTACTGCCACTACCGTCTAACGTCACCAACACACCTTCCATCACTGTCTGGTCAGGGCCAGCATCCGCTACAGGTCGTTCATTAACTACTGCATCGTCATCCAATATTGACACTTCAGCAGTCGATGGAGATCCCAACGATACATTGGACGATGAAGAATCTATCATCAGATCCAGAGACACGCTCTCCCCGTCATCGTCAACCAGATCGTCAACCGCAGTTACAGCAAGTGTTGCTTCGCTTGCTTCAGGACCAAACGTGAATGAAGTGACAGACAAAATGTAATCATCTTCCGTGGCTCCACCCAAACCACTCGCTAATACATTTACAGACACCGTCCGACGAGGTCCCATATCCAGAACTGCAAGAACCTCCACGGAAGATCCTTCCAATACCTGATAATCAGCTGATACGAAAGACACAACCACAGTAGGAGTAGACGCTTCAACCGTTATCAATACTGTATCCGAAATGGCACTTGTCTGGTCAGTGTCATCTGTCACAACTAGGGTGAACAAAAGCTCAGCGTCTCTTGACAGATCAACCGGGGAAGTAAACGTAGGTTGAGCAATAGTAGAATCCGACAGTGTCACAGTCTCACCTGAAGCCTGAACCCAAGAATATGACAGTGCACCGCCTTCAGGATCCGTACTGCCGCTACCGTCCAACGTCACCAACACACCCTCTGACACTGTCTGGTCAGGGCCAGCATCCGCAACAGGTCGTTCATTAACTACTGCATCGTCATCCAATAGCAATACTTCCTCAATTGAAGGAGATCCCAAAGACACATTGGAAGATGAAGGGTCCAGAGTCAGCTCCAGAGATACCCTCTCTCCGTCTTCATCAGCCGAATCCTCAACCGCAGTTACAGCCAGCGTTGCTTCTCTTTCTTCAGGGCCAAACGTGAATGAAGTGAAGGACAAAATGTAATCATCTTCCGTGGCTCCACCCAAACCGCTCGCTAATACATTTACAGACACCGAACGACGAGGTTCTATATCCAGAACTATACCCACTGACACAGAAGATCCTTCCGATACCGCGTAATCATCTGATACGAAAGACACAACCACCGCAGGGTTAGACGCTTCAACTGTTATCAATACTGTATCCAGGGCACTTGTCTGGTCAGTGTCATCTGTCACAACTAGGGTGAACGAAAGCTCCGCGTCTCTTGACAGACCAACCGGGGAAGTAAACGTAGGTTGAGCAATAGTAGAATCGGACAGTATTACAGTCTCACCTGAAGCCTGAAGCCACGAATATGACAGTGCACCGCCTTCAGGATCCGTACTACCACTACCGTCTAACGTCACCAACACACCTTCCATCACTGTCTGGTCAGGGCCAGCATCCGCTACAGGTCGTTCATTAACTGCTGCATCATCGTCCAATATTGACACCTCTGTAGTCGATGGTTCCACTCGTGAAATACCAGAAGGAAGTGGATCCGCAAAGCTCAAAACAACGCTCTCATCATCGTCGTCAAAGTCGTCCGAAGAAGCACTCAGCGTAAAGGTCGCTCTAGTCGCGTCAGAATCAAACGTTACAGAGACAACAGACAAACTGTAGTCAACCTCTTCCTCAGCTCCGCCTTGACCCAGAGACAGTATATCCAGGGTAACCTCACGATCAGGGACGCCACTCAAAATTACAGTTACAGTTACAGATCTGCCCTCCTCAACTCTGTAAACAGATGAACCGAATGACACATCCAGTAATGGTACATCGTCATCCAAAACGTTCAACGTTGTAGCCGAAGGATCACCTAACAACGCACGAGTATCTTCCAATGGAACACTCAACGTAAGTTCCACTACTCCGTCCAGAAGGTCCGCGTCATCTACACCTGATACAACAAACTGTTGTAACGTTTCTCCCGAAACAAACGTTACGGATGAAGGAACTCCACTCAATGATGAAACAGCTCCCGTAGAGAACACCGTTACCAACAGATCCCGCTCAGGATCCACACTAAGCTCAACCGATACCGTCGTTGATCCGTCTTCCGACAAGTCATAAGACACAGAGCCGAATGACACCTCCACTAGAGGATCGTCGTCGTCCAGTAGCAATACTTCCTCAATTGAAGGAGATCCCAAAGACACATTGGAAGATGAAGAGTCCAGAGTCAGCTCCAGAGATACCCTCTCTCCGTCATCGTCAACCAGATCGTCAACCGCAGTTACAGCAAGTGTTGCTTCGCTTGCTTCAGGACCAAACGTGAATGAAGTGACAGACAAAATGTAATCATCTTCCGTGGCTCCACCCAAACCACTCGCTAATACATTTACAGACACCGAACGACGAGGTGCCATATCCAGAACTGCAAGAACCTCCACGGAAGATCCTTCCAATACCTGATAATCAGCTGATACGAAAGACACAACCACAGTAGGAGTAGACGCTTCAACCGTTATCAATACTGTATCCGAAATGGCACTTGTCTGGTCAGTGTCATCTGTCACAACTAGGGTGAACAAAAGCTCAGCGTCTCTTGACAGATCAACCGGGGAAGTAAACGTAGGTTGAGCAATAGTAGAATCCGACAGTGTCACAGACTCACCTGAAGCCTGAACCCACGAATATGACAGTGCACCGCCTTCAGTATCCGTACTGCCACTACCGTCTAACGTCACCAACACACCTTCTGACACTGTCTGGTCAGGGCCAGCATCCGCTACAGGTCGTTCATTAACTACTACGTCATCGTCCAATATCAATACTTCCTCAATTGAAGGAGATCCCAACGATACATTGGATGATGAAGGATCTATCATCAGCTCCAGAGATACGCTCTCTCCGTCATCGTCATCCAAATCCTCAACCGCACTTACAGCAAGCGTTGCTTCTCTTTCTTCAGGGCCAAACGTGAATGAAGTGAAGGACAAACGGTAGTCATCTTCCGTGGCTCCACCCAAACCGCTCGCTAATACATTTACAGACACCGTCCGACGAGGCACTATATCCAGAACTATACCCACTGACACAGAAGAACCTTCCGATACCGCGTAATCATCTGATACGAAAGACACAACCACAGTAGGAGTAGATGCTTCAACCGTTATCAATACTGTATCCGGGGCACTTGTCTGGTCAGTGTCATCTGTCACAACCAGGGTGAACAAAAGCTCCGCGTCTCTTGACAGATCAACCGGTGAAGTAAACGTAGGTTGAGCAATAGAAGAATCCGATAGTGTCACAGCCTCACCTGAAGCCTGAACCCACGAATATGACAGTGCACCGCCTTCAGGATCCGTACTGCCGCTACCGTCTAATGTCACCAACACACCTTCTGCCACTGTCTGGTCAGGGCCAGCATCCGATACAGGGCGTTCATTAACTGCTTCATCGTCATCCAATATCAACACTTCCTCAGTTGACTGAGATCCCAAAGATACATTGGACGATGAAGGATCTATCATCAGCTCCAGAGATACCCTCTCTCCGTCATCGTCAGCCGAATCCTCAACCGCACTTACATCAAGCGTTGCTTCTCTTTCTTCAGGACCAAACGTGAATGAAGTGAAGGACAAAATGTAATCATCTTCCGTGGCTCCACCCAAACCGCTCGCTAATACATTTACAGACACCGAACGACGAGGTACTATATCCAGAACTGCAAGAACCTCCACGGAAGATCCTTCCGATACCTGATAATCAGCTGATACGAAAGACACAACCACTGCAGGATTAGACGCTTCAACCGTTATCAATACTGTATCCGAAATGGCACTTGTCTGGTCAGTGTCATCTGTCACAACCAGGGTGAACGAAAGCTCCGCGTCTCTTGAAAGATCAACAGGGGAAGTAAACGTAGGTTGAGCAACAGTAGAATCCGACAGTGTCACAGTCTCACCTGAAGCCTGAACCCACGAATATAACAGTGCACCGCCTTCAGGATCCGTACTGCCACTACCGTCTAACGTCACCAACACACCTTCTGCTACTGTCTGGTCAGGGCCAGCATCCGCAACAGGTCGTTCATTAACTGCTGCATCGTCATCCAGTATCAACACTTCCTCAGTTGATGGAGAACCCAACGATACATTGGACGATGAAGGATCTATCATCAGATCCAGAGACACCCTCTCACCGTCATCGTCAGCCGAATCGTCAACCGCAGTTACAGCCAGCGTTGCTTCGCTTGCTTCAGGACCAAACGTGAATGAAGTGTCAGACAAAATGTAATCATCTTCCGTTGCTCCACCCATACCGCTCGCTAATACATTTACAGACACCGTCCGACGAGGTACTATATCCAGAACTGCAAGAACCTCCACAGAAGATCCTTCCAATACCTCATAATCAGCTGATACGAAAGACACAACCACAGTAGGAGTAGATGCTTCAACCGTTATCAATACTGTATCCGAAATGGCACTTGTCTGGTCAGTGTCATCTGTCACAACAAGGGTGAACGAAAGCTCCGCGTCTCTTGACAGATCAACAGGGGAAGTAAACGTAGGTTGAGCAACAGTAGAATCCGACAGTGTCACAGTCTCACCTGAAGCCTGAACCCACGAATATGACAGTGCACCGCCTTCAGGATCCGTACTGCCACTACCGTCTAACGTCACCAACACACCTTCCGTCACTGTCTGGTCAGGGCCAGCATCCGCAGCAGGTCGTTCATTAACTGCTTCATCGTCGTCCAATAGCAATACTTCCTCAATTGAAGGAGATCCCAAAGACACATTGGACGATGAAGAATCTATCATCAGCTCCAGAGACACGCTCTCCCCGTCTTCGTCAGCCAGATCATCAACCGCAGTTACAGCAAGCGTTGCTTCGCTTGCTTCAGGACCAAACGTGAATGAAGTGGCCGACAAACGGTAGTCATCTTCCGTGGCTCCACCCAAACCGCTCGCTAATACATTTACAGACACCGAACGACGAGGTGCCAGATCCAGAACTGCAAGAACCTCCACAGAAGATCCTTCCAATACCTGATAATCAGCTGATACGAAAGACACAACCACAGTAGGAGTAGATGCTTCAACCGTTATCAATACTGTATCCGAAATGGCACTTGTCTGGTCAGTGTCATCTGTCACAACCAGGGTGAACGAAAGCTCCGCGTCTCTTGACAGATCAACAGGGGAAGTAAACGTAGGTTCGGCAACAGTAAAATCCGACAGTGTCACAGTCTCACCTGAAGCCTGAACCCACGAATATGACAGTGCACCGCCTTCAGTATCCGTACTGCCACTACCGTCTAACGTCACCAACACACCTTCCGTCACTGTCTGGTCAGGGCCAGCATCCGCTACAGGGCGTTCATTAACTGCTGCATCGTCATCCAATATCGACACTTCAGCAGTCGATGGAGAACCCAAAGACACATTGGACGATGAAGAATCTATCATCAGCTCCAGAGATACCCTCTCCCCGTCATCGTCAGCCGAATCGTCAACCGCAGTTACAGCAAGCGTTGCTTCTCTCTCTTCAGGACCAAACGTGAATGAAGTGGCCGACAAACGGTAGTCATCTTCCGTGGCTCCACCCAAACCACTCGCTAATACATTTACAGACACCGTCCGACGAGGTACTATATCCAGAACTGCAAGAACCTCCACGGAAGATCCTTCCGATACCTGATAATCAGCTGATACGAAAGACACAACTACAGTAGGAGTAGATGCTTCAACCGTTATCAATACTGTATCCGAAATGGCACTTGTCTGGTCAGTGTCATCTGTCACAACAAGGGTGAACGAAAGCTCCGCGTCTCTTGACAGATCAACCGGGGAAGTAAACGTAGGTTGAGCAACAGTAGAATCCGACAGTGTCACAGTCTCACCTGAAGCCTGAACCCACGAATATGACAGTGCACCGCCTTCAGGATCCGTACTGCCGCTACCGTCTAACGTCACCAACACACCTTCTGACACTGTCTGGTCAGGGCCAGCATCCGCTACAGGTCGTTCATTAACTGCTTCATCGTCGTCCAATAGCAATACTTCCTCAATTGAAGGAGATCCCAAAGACACATTGGACGATGAAGAATCTATCATCAGCTCCAGAGACACGCTCTCCCCGTCTTCGTCAGCCAGATCATCAACCGCAGTTACAGCAAGCGTTGCTTCGCTTGCTTCAGGACCAAACGTGAATGAAGTGGCTGACAAACGGTAGTCATCTTCCGTGGCTCCACCCAAACCGCTCGCTAATACATTTACAGACACCGAACGACGAGGTGCCAGATCCAGAACTGCAAGAACCTCCACAGAAGATCCTTCCGATACCTGATAATCAGCTGATACGAAAGACACAACCACAGTAGGAGTAGATGCTTCAACCGTTATCAATACTGTATCCGAAATGGCACTTGTCTGGTCAGTGTCATCTGTCACAACCAGGGTGAACAAAAGCTCAGCGTCTCTTGACAGATCAACAGGGGAAGTAAACGTAGGTTCGGCAACAGTAGAATCCGATAGTGCCACAGACTCACCTGAAGCCTGAACCCACGAATATGACAGTGCACCGCCTTCAGGATCCGTACTGCCACTACCGTCTAACGTCACCAACACACCTTCTGACACTGTCTGGTCAGGGCCAGCATCCGCAACAGGTCGTTCATTAACTACTGCGTCGTCATCCAATATTGACACTTCAGCAGTCGATGGAGAACCCAACGATACATTGGACGATGAAGAATCTATCATCAGATCCAGAGACACGCTCTCCCCGTCTTCGTCAGCCAGATCGTCAACCGCAGTTACAGCAAGCGTTGCTTCGCTTGCTTCAGGACCAAACGTGAATGAAGTGGCCGACAAACGGTAGTCATCTTCCGTGGCTCCACCCAAACCACTCGCTAATACATTTACAGACACCGTCCGACGAGGTACTATATCCAGAACTGCAAGAACTTCCACAGAAGATCCTTCCAATACCTGATAATCAGCTGATACGAAAGACACAACCACAGTAGGAGTAGATGCTTCAACCGTTATCAATACTGTATCCGAAATGGCACTTGTCTGGTCAGTGTCATCTGTCACAACCAGGGTGAACAAAAGCTCAGCGTCTCTTGACAGATCAACAGGGGAAGTAAACGTAGGTTCGGCAACAGTAGAATCCGATAGTGCCACAGACTCACCTGAAGCCTGAACCCACGAATATGACAGTGCACCGCCTTCAGGATCCGTACTGCCACTACCGTCTAACGTCACCAACACACCTTCTGACACTGTCTGGTCAGGGCCAGCATCCGCTACAGGTCGTTCATTAACTGCTGCATCGTCATCCAATATTGACACTTCAGCAGTCGATGGAGAACCCAACGATACATTGGACGATGAAGAATCTATCATCAGATCCAGAGACACGCTCTCCCCGTCATCGTCAGCCAGATCGTCAACCGCAGTTACAGCAAGCGTTGCTTCGCTTGCTTCAGGACCAAACGTGAATGAAGTGGCCGACAAACGGTAGTCATCTTCCGTGGCTCCACCCAAACCACTCGCTAATACATTTACAGACACCGTCCGACGAGGTACTATATCCAGAACTGCAAGAACTTCCACAGAAGATCCTTCCAATACCTGATAATCAGCTGATACGAAAGACACAACCACAGTAGGAGTAGATGCTTCAACCGTTATCAATACTGTATCCGAAATGGCACTTGTCTGGTCAGTGTCATCTGTCACAACCAGGGTGAACAAAAGCTCAGCGTCTCTTGACAGATCAACCGGTGAAGTAAACGTAGGTTGAGCAATAGTAGAATCCGATAGTGTCACAGTCTCACCTGAAGCCTGAACCCACGAATATGACAGTGCACCGCCTTCAGGATCCGTACTACCACTACCGTCTAACGTCACCAACACACCTTCCGTCACTGTCTGGTCAGGGCCAGCATCCGCAACAGGTCGTTCATTAACTGCTTCATCATCGTCCAATAGCAATACTTCCTCAATTGAAGGAGATCCCAACGATACATTGGACAATGAAGAATCTATCATCAGCTCCAGAGACACCCTCTCTCCGTCTTCATCAGCCGAATCCTCAACCGCATTTACACCCAGCGTTGCTTCGCTTGCTTCAGGACCAAACGTGAATGAAGTAGCCGACAAAATGTAATCATCTTCCGTGGCTCCACCCAAACCGCTCGCTAATACATTTACAGACACCGTCCGACGAGGTACTATATCCAGAACTGCAAGAACCTCCACGGAAGATCCTTCCGATACCTCATAATCAGCTGATACGAAAGACACAACCACAGTAGGAGTAGACGCTTCAACCGTTATCAATACTGTATCCGAAATGGCACTTGTCTGGTCAGTGTCATCTGTCACAACCAGGGTGAACGAAAGCTCCGCGTCTCTTGACAGATCAACAGGGGAAGTAAACGTAGGTTCGGCAACAGTAGAATCCGACAGTGTCACAGACTCACCTGAAGCCTGAACCCACGAATATGACAGTGCACCACCTTCAGGATCCGTACTGCCACTACCGTCTAACGTCACCAACACACCTTCCGTCACTGTCTGGTCAGGGCCAGCATCCGCAACAGGTCGTTCATTAACTACTGCATCATCATCCAATATCAACACTTCCTCAGTTGACGGAGATCCCAACGATACATTGGACGATGATGAATCTATCATCAGCTCCAGAGACACGCTCTCCCCATCATCGTCAACCGAATCGTCAACCGCCGTTACAGCAATCGTTGCTTCGCTTGCTTCAGGACCAAACGTGAATGAAGTGAAGGACAAAATGTAATCATCTTCCGTGGCTCCACCCAAACCACTCGCTAATACATTTACAGACACCGTCCGACGAGGTACTATATCCAGAACTGCAAGAACTTCCACGGAAGATCCTTCCGATACCTGATAATCAGCTGGCACGAAAGACACAACCACAGTAGGAGTAGACGCTTCAACCGTTATCAATACTGTATCCGAAACGGTACTTGTCTGGCCAGTGTCATCTGTCACAACGAGGGAGAACAAAAGCTCAGCGTCTCTTGAAAGATCAACCGGGGAAGTAAACGTAGGTTGAGCAATAGCAGAATCCGACAGTGTCACAGCCTCACCTGAAGCCTGAACCCACGAATATAACAGTGCACCGCCTTCAGGATCCGTACTGCCGCTACCGTCTAATGTCACCAACACACCTTCTGACACTGTCTGGTCAGGGCCAGCATCCGCAACAGGTCGTTCATTAACTACTACGTCGTCATCCAATATCAACACTTCCTCAGTTGATGGAGATCCCAACGATACATTGGACGATGAAGGATCTATCATCAGCTCCAGAGATACCCTCTCCCCGTCATCGTCAACCAGATCGTCAACCGCAGTTACAGCAAGCGTTGCTTCACTTGCTTCAGGACCAAACGTGAATGAAGTGGCCGACAAACGGTAGTCATCTTCCGTTGCTCCACCCAAACCGCTCGCTAATACATTTACAGACACCGAACGGCGAGGTGCCATATCCAGAACTATACCCACTGACACAGAAGATCCTTCCGATACCGCGTAATCATCTGATACGAAAGACACAACCACAGTAGGAGTAGATGCTTCAACCGTTATCAATACTGTATCCGAAATGGCACTTGTCTGGTCAGTGTCATCTGTCACAACCAGGGTGAACGAAAGCTCCGCGTCTCTTGACAGATCAACCGGGGAAGTAAACGTAGGTTCGGCAACAGTAGAATCCGACAGTGTCACAGCTTCACCTGAAGCCTGAACCCAAGAATATGACAGTGCACCGCCTTCAGGATCCGTACTGCCATTACCGTCTAACGTCACCAACACACCTTCCGTCACTGTCTGGTCAGGGCCAGCATCCGCAACAGGTCGTTCATTAACTGCTTCATCGTCATCCAATATCAACACTTCCTCAGTTGATGGAGATCCCAACGATACATTGGAAGATGAAGAATCTATCATCAGATCCAGAGACACGCTCTCCCCGTCATCGTCAACCAGATCGTCAACCGCAGTTACAACCAGCGTTGCTTCGCTTTCTTCAGGACCAAACGTGAATGAAGTGGCCGACAAACGGTAATCATCTTCCGTGGCTCCACCCAAACCGCTCGCTAGTACATTTACCGATACCGAACGACGGGGGGCCACGTCCAGAACTATTGACACATCCACTGAAGATCCTTCCGATACCTCATAATCATCTGATACGAAAGACACAACCACAGTAGGAGTAGACGCTTCAACCGTTATCAATACTGTATCGGAAACCGCACTTGTCTGGTCAGCGTCATCCGTCACAACTAGGGTGAACGAAAGCTCAGCGTCTCTTGAAAGACCAACCGGTGAAGTAAACGTAGGTGCGGCAACAGTAGAATCGGACAGTATTACAGTCTCACCTGAAGCCTGAACCCACGAATATGACAGTGCACCGCCTTCAGGATCCGTACTGCCACTACCGTCTAACGTCACCAACACACCCTCTGACACTGTCTGGTCAGGGCCAGCATCCGATACAGGTCGTTCATTAACTGCTGCATCGTCATCCAATATCAACACTTCCTCAGTTGACTGAGATCCCAACGATACATTGGACAATGAAGGATCTATCATCAGCTCCAGAGACACCCTCTCCCCGTCATCGTCAGCCGAATCGTCAACCGCAGTTACAGCAAGCGTTGCTTCGCTTTCTTCAGGACCAAAGGTGAGTGAAGTGTCCGACAAAATGTAGTCATCTTCCGTTGCTCCGCCCAAACCGCTCGCTAATACATTTACAGACACCGTCCGACGAGGTACTATATCCAGAACTGCAAGAACCTCCACAGAAGATCCTTCCGATACCTCGTAATCAGCTGATACGAAAGACACAACCACAGTAGGAGTAGATGCTTCAACCGTTATCAATACTGTATCCGAAATGGCACTTGTCTGGTCAGCGTCATCCGTCACAACAAGTGAGAACAAAAGCTCCGCGTCTCTTGAAAGATCAACCGGGGAAGTAAACGTAGGTTGAACAACAGCAGAATCGGACAGTGTTACAGGCTGACCTGACTCCTGAACCCAGGAATATGACAGTGCACCACCTTCAGGATCCGTACTGCCGCTACCGTCTAACGTCACCAACACACCTTCCGTCACTGTCTGGTCAGGGCCAGCATCCGCCACAGGTCGTTCATTAACTACTGCGTCGTCCAGTAGCAATACTTCCTCAATTGAAGGAGATCCCAAAGACACATTGGACGATGAAGGATCTATCATCAGATCCAGAGACACCCTCTCCCCGGATTCCTCAGCCGAATCGTCAACCGCAGTTACAGCAAGCGTTGCTTCGCTTTCTTCAGGACCAAACGTGAGTGAAGTGTCCGACAAAATGTAGTCATCTTCCGTGGCTCCACCCAAACTGCTCACTAATACATTTACAGACACCGTCCGACGAGGTACCATATCCAGAACTGCAAGAACCTCCACGGAAGAACCTTCCGATACCTCATAATCAGCTGATACGAAAGACACAACCACAGTAGGAGTAGATGCTTCAACAGTTATCAATACTGTATCCGAAATGGCACTTGTATGCCCAAAGCCATCTGTCACAGCAAGCGAGAACAAAAGCTCCGCGTCTCTTGAAAGATCAACAGGGGAAGTAAACGTAGGTTCAGAAATAGCAGAATCCGACAGTGTTACAGTCTCACCTGAAGACTGAACCCACGAATATGACAGATCCGTGCCTTCAGGATCCGTACTCCCACTACCGTCCAACGTCACCAGCACGCCTTCCGACACTGTCTGGTCAGGGCCAGCATCCGATACAGGGCGTTCATTCGCAGAAACATCTATAACAGTCGTAGATGGTGTAACCTCCGTTACTCCTGAAGGTAGATCAATAAAGCTCAACGTTGATGTGCCTACCGATGATCCCGTTACCGTCACTGACCGGGTACGCACGCCTCCTGGAATAAACTCCAACGTATCACTACTCAATGACACAAGCGATTCGGCACCTGATACAGCTAGAGTTACCGTTACCGCTCCTGGAGGATCGGAGGTCAAAGATACTTCCACCTCTACTGTCTCGCCAGCCACTACATTATAAACAGGCTCAACGAATGATACAAGGACAAGGTCAGGGTCAGGGTCAGATATAATCACCGTAGCTCTAAACTCGTCCACAAGTTCTCCCGTAGACTCATCATAAATCAACGGAACGTTTGTGAACACTAACTCAAACGTCTCTTCGTCTTCCAGGAGAGAGTCTCGCAATATATCCACATCAACTGTGCCTATTATTGTGCCGGTTGTTGAATCTTCAGATCCTATCGTAAGCAACACATTAGACAACGCAACGTAGTCCAAACCTGACGTCGCACTAGCATCAGCATCAGATGTGGAGACTGACAACGTCAAATCATAACCCAGGTCTGTCAACAGCTCAACGGTTATGGACGCAGTCCCCACATTTTCAAACACCCTCACTTCATCCACTTCATCAGATACGGCAAGGGGAGAAGAAACCCAAAGATTATTAGCGAGGTCAAGCCTAGTAAGAAAATTCAGACCAGAGAACAGATCCGGGGGCAAAGACCTCAGATCATTATTCCTCAGGTCAATTTCAGTAAGAAAATTCAGACTAGAGAACAGATCCGGGGGCAAAGACATCAGACGATTATTCCTCAGGTTAAGGATGACAAACACAGGTAGATCAGAAAACAGATCCGATGGCAAAGTCGTCAGATCATTATCAATCAACTGAAGGTTGCTAAGCGCATTCAGACCAGAGAACAGATCCGGGGGCAAAGACATCAGATCATTATTACTCAGGTGAAGGTTGCTAAGCGCATTCAAACCAGAGAACACATCCGGGGGCAAGGTCGTCAGATCATTATTAATCAACTGAAGGTCGCGAAGCGAATTCAAACCAGAGAACACATCCGATGGTAAAGTCGTCAGACCATTCCCATTCAGGTTAAGGAACTCAAGGTTATTCAGACCAGAGAACACATCCGATGGCAAAGGCTCCAAAGCATTCTCGGCACCCCTTTCACTATTCAGGTTAAGGAACATAAGGTTATTCAGACCGGAGAACAGATCCGATGGCAAAGCCGACGTCAGAACATTATCAGTCAGATCAAGAGTGTGAAGTGCACTCAAACCAGAGAACAATCCTGAAGGAAGAGACGTCAGATCCCTGTTCTGCGATATATTAAGTTCACCTAAATTAGTCAGTCCAAATAAGTCTCCAGGCTGAAATGCAGTAATGCCTGTTCCCACAATCCTCAAACCCGTTATTTGGCTCAGATGATCCATGGAAACTTCATCACAACGCGTGACCGCATCCCCAGTAATAAACCTAAGTACCGATATAATCGCATCCTGAACTTCGGGGGTTCTACCGCATATGCCAAGTACAGGGTCTTCATCAATTATTGACACCTCTGCACTTGACTGATCCCCGGTAGACACACCTGCTGGCAATTCGTCAAACTCCAGAACAAGCGTCGCTCCTTCAAACGCCAGGCCATCTATAGCAAACAATGAGAAGGAAGCCTCCGTCACACCTGGACTAAACTCCACTGTCGCTGGCAACCCCGATACAGTCGATATTCCAACACCTGAACCCAATATGTTTATTGATAAATTGCGCACAGGATCTGCATCCAGAAACACTTCCACGTCTACTTCCATGCCTTCATTAACCTCATAAGAGGACTCACCAAATGACACCGACACAGGTACCAAAGGATCGTCATCGTCCTCTATGGTCACACGCGCAGGTACGTTCGTCCCTTCACTCACATTACTAAGGCCAGTAAGGTCTAGTCCCAGAACTACAACCTCATCATCGTTGTCCACATCATCCAAAGCCTCAAATATGATAGTCCCAACCGTTTCAGTAGGTCCGAACGTTACAGTAGCAGGAATATCGTAATCGGAGGAAATGGTTGAGCCTTCGGGAGAAGCCAATATACCTATCACCAATGTCCGGGCAGGTGATGTATCCAGTACTAATGACAATGCCTCAGAAGCACCCTCCGCAACAACATACTCCGATTGTTCAAAAGACACCGTTACAGCAGGAACATCGCTCTCCAGAATAGTTACCTCGGAAGTCGAACTGGTGCTTTCAAGAGAATCACCAGACAGAACCTGAGGACCATCGCTGAACAACACCTCAAAACTCTCCGCTGCTTCATAGTCCAGGTCGTCGGTAATAGATACAGAGATCAGCCCAGAAAGTGCACCAGTAGCAATCGTCAGATCCGTAGATGACAAAGTGTAATCCGAACCATCCGCTGTGCCCTCTATAGTTGACACACTCAATACAAGGTCATAGTCCAAAGAATGCGTAAGCGAAACCGTAACGGTTACAGTTCCAGCTTCTTCTGCCACAGATACATCTGGAGAGGAAAGTGCAAAGTCCCACGGATTGTCAGCCAGATTTAGTCCAGAGCCGAGTCTCGCTTCCAGTTCAGCTGATATCAAACCAGGAGGCAAAGAACTCAGAGCATTACTACTCAGGTCAAGCTCCGTAAGCGATTCCAGATCAGAGAACACACCCTCTGGCAAAGTCGTCAGAGCATTACTACTCAGGTCAAGGGATTCAAGCAATGCCAGACCAGAGAACGCATCCGGTGGCAAAGTCGTCAGAGCATTACTACTCAGGTCAAGGTCAGTAAGAGATTCCAGATCAGAGAACAGATCCTCTGGCAAAGGTTCAACCAGATTGGCGCCAGAACCAGAGGGCAGTCCCGAAGGCGAATCGGTTGGAGCCAGTGCATTATCACTCAGGTCAAGGTCAGTAAGAGATCCCAGACCAGAGAACAGTCCCGATGGCAAAGTCGTCAGATCATTACTACCCAGGTTAAGGTCAGTAAGCGATCCCAGACCAGAGAACAGATCCGAAGGCAAAGTCGTCAGATCATTACTACCCAGGTTAAGGTCAGTAAGCGATCCCAGACCAGAGAACAGTCCCGAAGGCAAAGGCTCAATCAGACTGGCGCCAGAGATAGAAAGGATCATCAACGAAGTCAGTCCGGAGAAGTCTCCAACCTGCAATTCACCAACGCTTCTTCCTTCAAGCTGCAATATCTCTATGTTGCTCAGCTGATCGTCGGTAATTTCAGCACAATCCGTATTACCTGTTGCAGTTACAATCGCATCCCGAACTTCGGAGGCCCTAAGGCACACGCCAAGTATAGAGTCGTCCGTTATTGACACCACTGCACGCGTAAATGCACCACCCGAAACACCAACAGGAAGCAGACCAAACTCCAGAAGTAACGTCTCGCCGTCATCGTCTACCAAGTCGTCTATAGCAAACAGTGAGAAGGAAGCCTCCGTCACACCTGGACTAAACTCCACTGTCGCTGGCAACCCCGATACAGCCGATGTTCCGACACTTGAACCCAATATGTTTATTGATAAATTGCGCAGAGGATCCGCATCCAGAAACACTTTCACGTCTACTGCCATGCCTTCATTAACCTCATAAGAGGCCTCACCAAATGACACCGACACCTCCACAGGTTCAGGTTCAGGAGCAGCGGTAATATTTATAACTGTCGTAGATGGTGTCCCAACTGCTACACCCGGAGGAAGGTCAATAAAGCTCAACGTTGCTGTGCCTGCTGAAGAAGCCGTTAATGTCACTGACTGAGTACGCACGTCCCCTGAAATGAACTCTAACTCAGTACTGCTCAACGACACGTTCGTATTGTCCACTGATACAGCTATCGTTACCGTTCGTAGAGGGTCGGCGCTCAAAGATACCGGCACGTCTATCGTTCCACCCTCCGCTACTGTGTAACTGTCTGAACCGAATGATACAAAGACAGTATCAGAGTCAGATATAGTCACCGTAGATCTAACCTCGCGCACAAGCTCACCCGTGGATTCATCAGGAATTAACGGAACGTTCGTGAACACCAGCTCAAACGTCTCATCGCCTTCAGGTAGAGAGTCTGGCAATATAGACACAGCAACTGTGCCCATTGAAGCATCAGAGCCTATCGTCAGCAACTCATCAGACAACGCAACATAGTCAGAACCTGACGTCGCACTAACATCAGACGTGGATACTGACAACGTCAGGTCATAACCCAGGTTTTCCAAGAGGTTAACGGTTATGAACACAGCGCCAGCGGTTTCAGACACCCTCGCGTCAGATACAGAAAGGGGAGAAGCCCAGGGATTGTCCGTCAGGTCTAGATCAGAACCGAGTCTCGCTTCCAGTTCAGGTGATATCACACCAGGCGGCAAAGTAGTCAGAGAATTAGCCTGCAGGTGAAGTTCCCTAAGCGAGCCCAGACCAGTGAACACATCCGAAGGCAAAGTAGTCAGGGAATTATTATGCAGCCTAAGTACCTCAAGGTTATTCAGACCAGCGAACACATCCGAAGGCAAAGTAGTCAGGGAATTATTATGCAGCCTAAGTACCTCAAGGTTATTCAGACCAGCGAACACATCCGATGGCAAAGTAGTCAGAGAATTATTATGCAGCCCAAGGACCAGAAGCGAGTCCAGACCAGTGAACACATCCGATGGCAAAGTAGTCAGAGAATTATCATTCAGGTCAAGGAACTCAAGGTTATTCAGACCAGCGAACACATCCGATGGCAAAGTAGTCAGAGAATTATTAGACAGGCCAAGGTTCGTAAGACTACCCAGACCAGCGAATACATCCGATGGCAAAGTAGTCAGAGAGTTATCATGCAGGAAAAGTATCTCAAAGTTATTCAGACCAGCGAACACATCCGATGGCAAAGTAGTCAGAGAGTTATTATCCAGGAGAAGGTTCTGAAGCGAGCCCAGACCAGTGAATACATCCGATGGCAAAGTAGTCAGAGAATTATTACTCAGGCCAAGTCCCAGAAGCGAGCCCAGACCAGTGAACACATCCGATGGCAAAGTAGTCAGAGAATTATTACTCAGGCCAAGTCCCAGAAGCGAGCCCAGACCAGTGAACACATCCGATGGCAAAGTAGTCAGAGAATTATTACTCAGGCCAAGTCCCAGAAGCGAGCCCAGACCAGTGAACACATCCGATGGCAAAGTAGTCAGAGAATTATTATCCAGTAAAAGGAACTCAAGGTTATTCAGACCAGTGAACACACCCGAAGGCAAAGTAGTCAGAGAATTATTACCCAGGAAAAGTATCTCAAGGTTATTCAGACCAGCGAACACGTCCGATGGCAAAGTAGTCACAGCATTACTACGCAGGTCAAGGGTCCTAAGCGAGCCCAGATCGGTAAACAGTCCTTGAGGAAGGGTCTCCAGATTCTGGTTACGCCTTATAGTAAGTTCTCCCAATCCAGTCAGTCCGGAAAAGTCGCCAGACTGCAGAGTCATAACCTCTGTCCCATCAATCCCCAAATCTCCTATTTGGCCCAGATGAGCCACGGTAACCTCAGTACAACTCTCAACCGTAACGTCAGCAAGTCCATTAACTGCCTCTATAATCGCACGCTGAACTTCCTCAGTTCTGTCACACACACCCAATATGGAGTCGTTATCCATTATTGACACTATTGCACTTGATTGAGTGCCCACAGATACATCCGACGGCAATTCATCAAACTCCAGAAGCAATGTCTCCCCATCTTCGTCCGCTGATCCGTCTATTGCGGACAAGGAGAAGGACATCTCCGTCACACCTGGACTAAACTCCACTGTCGCCGGCAATCCAGATACAACAGCCGATGTGCCAACACCTGAACCCACTATAGTTATCGCCAAATTGCGACCAGGGTCCACATCCAGAACCACCGACACGTCCAATGTTTGACCTTCAAATATCCTATAGGCCGGTTCGCCGAAAGACACTGACACCTCAAAAGGATCAGATATAGTCACCGTAGATCTAACCTCGCGCACAAGCTCACGCGTGAATCTATCATAAATCACAGGAACGTTTGTGAACACCAGCTCAAACGTCTCAGCGCCTTCAGGTAGAGAGTCTGGCAATATACCTACATCAACTGTGCCTACTATTGCGCCGGTTACTGCATCTTCAGATCCTATCGTCAGCAACGCATTAGACAACGCAACATAGTCAGAACCTGCCGTCGCACTAACATCAGACGTGGATACTGACAACGTCAGGTCGTAATCCAGGTTTTCCAAGAGGTTAACGGTTATAGACACAGCACCAGCGGCTTCAGACACCCTCACGTCAGATACAGAAAGGGGAGAAGCCCAGGGGTTGTTATTCAGATTTAGATCAGAACCGAGTCTCGCTTCCAGTTCAGGTGATATCACACCAGGCGGCAAAGATGTCAGAGAGTTATTAAACAGCCAAAGTCGGGAAAGCGAGCCCAGATCAGTGAACACACTCGATGGCAAAGTAGTCAGATCATTACCAAACAGGTAAAGGTCCCCAAGCGAGCCCAGACCAGTGAACACACCTGATGGCAAAGTAGTCAGACCATTATTATCCAGGCGAAGGTCCTCAAGACTACCCAGACCAGTGAACACATCCGATGGCAAAGTAGTCAGACCATTATTATCCAGGCGAAGGTCCTCAAGACTACCCAGACCAGTGAACACATCCGATGGCAAAGTAGTCAGACCATTATTATCCAAGTGAAGGATCCGAAGCGAGACCAGACCAGTGAACACATCCGGTGGCAAAGTAGTCAGAGAATTATTATCCAGGAGAAGGTCCTCAAGACTACCCAGACCAGAGAACACATCCGATGGCAAAGTAGTCAAAGAATTATTATTCAGGGTAATCTCCCGAAGCGAGACCAGACCAGTGAACACACCCGATGGCAAAGTAGTCAGAGAATTATTATGCAGCCAAAGTACCTGAAGCGAGACCAGGCCAGTGAACACACCCGATGGCAAAGTAGTCAGAGAATTATTAAACAGGTAAAGCCACTGAAGCGAGTCCAGACCAGCGAACACATCCGATGGCAAAGTAGTCAGAGAATTATTATCCAGTAAAAGGAGCTGAAGCGAGACCAGGCCAGTGAACACACCCGATGGCAAAGTAGTCAGAGAATTATTATGCAGCCTAAGTACCTGAAGGTTATCCAGACCAGTGAACGCATCCGATGGCAAAGTAGTCAGACCATTATCAAACAGCGTAAGGCGCTCAAGCATACCCAGATCGGCAAACAGTCCTTGAGGAAGGGTCGTCAGATTCTGGTTGTCAAATATCTCAAGTCTCTGCAACGAAGTCAGTCCGGAAAAGTCTCCAGACTGCAGAGTCACAACCTCTGTACTCTCAATAAACAAACTCCCTATTTGGCCCAGATGAGCCACGGTAACCTCAGTACAACTCTCAACCGTAACGCCAGCAAGTCCATTAACTGCCTCTATAATCGCACGCTGAACTTCCTCAGTCCTGGCACACACACCCAATATGGAGTCGTTATCCATTATTGACACTATTGCACTTGATTGAGTGCCCACAGATACATCCGACGGCAATTCATCAAACTCCAGAAGCAATGTCTCCCCATCTTCGTCCGTTGAGTCGTCTATTGCGGACAAGGAGAAGGACACCTCCGTCACACCTGGACTAAACTCCACTGTTGCTGGCAACCCGGATACAACAGCCGATGTGCCAACACCTGAACCCACTATAGTTATTGCCAAATTACGCCCAGGATCCACATCCAGAACCACCGACACGTCCAATGTTTGACCTTCAAATATCCTATAGGCCGGTTCGCCGAACGACACTGACACCTCAACAGGTTCATATATAGTCACCGTAGATCTAATCTCGCGCACAAGCTCACCCGTGAATCTATCATAAATCACAGGAACGTTTGTGAACACCAGCTCAAACGTCTCAGCGCCTTCAGGTAGAGAGTCTGGCAATATATCTACATCAACTGTGCCTACTATTGCGCCGGTTACTGCATCTTCAGATCCTATCGTCAGCAACACATCAGACAACGCAACATAGTCAGAACCTGACGTCGCACTAACATCAGACGTGGATACTGACAACGCCAGGTCGTAATCCAGGTTTTCCAAGAGGTTAACGGTTACGGACACAGTTCCAGCGGCTTCAGACACACTCGCGTCAGATACAGAAAGGGGAGAAGCCCAGGGGTTGTTGCTCAGACTTAGAACATTGAGTCCCGCTTCCAGTTCAGGTGATATCACACCAGGCGGCAAAGAAGTCAGAGAATTACTATGCAGGCGAAGTACCTCAAGGTCATACAGACCAGTGAACACACCCGATGGCAAAGTAGTCAGAGAATTATTAAACAGGGAAAGGCTCTCAAGCCTATCCAGACCAGTGAACACATCCGATGGCAAAGTAGTCAGAGAATTATTAGACAGGAGAAGTACCTCAAGGTCATACAGACCAGTGAACACATCCGATGGCAAAGTAGTCAGAGAATTATTAAACAGGAAAAGGTCCTCAAGCCTACCCAGACCAGAGAACACATCCGATGGCAAAGTAGTCAGAGAATTATTATCCAGGCGAAGTCGGGAAAGCGAGTCCAGATCAGTGAACACACCCGAAGGCAAAGTAGTCAGAGAATTATTATCCAGGAGAAGTACCCCAAGGTCATACAGACCAGAGAACACATCCGGTGGCAAAGTAGTCAGAGAATTATAATCCAGGCGAAGTGCCTCAAGCCTATCCAGACCAGTGAACACATCCGATGGCAAAGTAGTCAGAGAATTACTAAACAGGATAAGGTACTCAAGGTTATCCAGACCAGTGAACACATCCGATGGCAAAGTAGTCAGAGAATTATTATTCAGCCAAAGCAAAACAAGGTTATCCAGACCGGTGAACACATCCGATGGCAAAGTAGTCAGAGAATTATTATCCAGGTAAAGCCTCTCAAGGTTATTCAGACCAGTGAACACATCCGATGGCAAAGTAGTCAGAGAATTATTATTCAGTCTAAGGATATAAAGGTTATTCAGACCGGTGAACACGTCCGATGGCAAAGTAGTCACAGCCAGAGAATTAACACCCAGGTAAAGTTCTTGAAGCGAGACCAGACCAGTGAACACACCCGATGGCAAAGTAGTCAGACCATTATTAGACAGGAAAAGGTCCTCAAGACTAACCAGACCAGTGAACACATCCGATGGCAAAGTAGTCAGAGAATTATTATCCAGGTAAAGCCTCTCAAGGTTATTCAGACCAGTGAACACATCCGATGGCAAAGTAGTCAGAGAATTATTATTCAGTCTAAGGATATAAAGGTTATTCAGACCGGTGAACACGTCCGATGGCAAAGTAGTCAGAGAATTATTAGACAGGAAAAGCCACTGAAGCGAGTCCAGACCAGCGAACACATCCGATGGCAAAGTAGTCAGAGAATTATTAGACAGGAAAAGGAAATCAAGGTTATTCAGACCAGCGAACACATCCGATGGCAAAGTAGTCAGAGAATTATTAGACAGGAAAAGCCACTGAAGCGAGTCCAGACCAGCGAACACATCCGATGGCAAAGTAGTCAGAGAATTATCATTCAGCTCAAGGCGCTCAAGGTTATCCAGACCAGTGAACACATCCGATGGCAAAGTAGTCAGAGAATTATTATCCAGGTCAAGTCCCTCAAGGTTATTCAGACCAGCGAACACATCCGATAGCAAAGTAGTCAGAGAATTATTATGCAGGCCAAGTCCCCGAAGCGAGCCCAGACCAGTGAACACACCCGAAGGCAAAGTAGTCAGAGAATTATTAGACAGGGTAAGTTCTTCAAGGTTATCCAGACCAGCGAACACATCCGATGGCAAAGTAGTCACAGCATTACTATGCAGGTCAAGGGTCCGAAGCGAGCCCAGATCGGCAAACAGTCCTTGAGGAAGGGTCGTCAGATTCTGGTTACGCCTTATAGTAAGTTCTCCCAATCCAGTCAGTCCGGAAAAGTCGCCAGACTGCAGAGTCACAACCTCTGTCCCATCAATCCCCAACTCCCCTATTTGGCCCAGATGAGCCACGGTAACCTCAGTACAACTCTCAACCGTAATGCCAGCAAGTCCATCAACTGCCTCTATAATCGCACGCTGAACTTCTTCAGTCCTGGCACACACACCCAATATGGAGTCGTTATCCATTATTGACACTATTGCACTTGATTGAGTGCCGACAGATATATCCGACGGCAATTCACCAAACTCCAGAAGCAATGTCTCCCCATCTTCATCCGTTGAGTCGTCTATTGCGGACAAGGAGAAGGACACCTCCGTCACACCTGGACTAAACTCCACTGTCGCTGGCAACCCGGATACAACAGCCGATGTGCCAACACTTGAACCCACTATAGTTATTGCCAAATTGCGGCCAGAATCCGAATTCAGAACCACCGACACGTCCAATGTTTGACCTTCAAATATCCTATATGCCGGTTCGCCGAACGACACTGACACCGCAAAAGGATCATATATAGTCACCGTAGATCTAATCTCGCGCACAAGCTCACCCGTGAATCTATCATAAATCACAGGAACGTTTGTGAACACCAGCTCAAACGTCTCAGCGCCTTCAGGTAGAGAGTCTGGCAATATATCTACATTAACTGTGCCTACTATTGCGCCGGTTACTGCATCTTCAGATCCTATCGCCAGCAACTCATCAGACAACGCAACATAGTCAGAACCTGACGTCGCACTAAAATCAGACGTGGATACTGACAACGCCAGGTCGTAATCCAGGTTTTCCAAGAGGTTAACCGTTATGGACACAGCACCAGCGGCTTCAGACACCCTCGCGTCAGATACAGAAAGGGGAGAAGCCCAGGGGTTGTTATTCAGCCTTAGAATACTGAGGCTCGCTTCCAGCTCAGGTGATATCACACCAGGCGGCAAAGATGTCAGACCATTACTATCCAGTAAAAGGGACTCAAGGTTAGCCAGACCAGTGAACACAGCCGAAGGCAAAGAAGTCAGAGAATTACCACCCAGGTCAAGTTCTTCAAGGTTAGCCAGACCAGTGAACACAGCCGAAGGCAAAGAAGTCAGAGAATTATCAAAAAGGGAAAGGCGCTCAAGGTTATCCAGACCAGTGAATACAGCCGAAGATAAAGAAGTCAGAGAATTATCATCCAGCTCAAGTCTCTCAAGCATACCCAGATCTGCAAACAGTCCTTGAGGAAGGGTCGTCAGATTCTGGTTGTACAATATCTCAAGTATCTGCAACGAAGTCAGTCCGGAAAAGTCTCCAAACTGCAGTTCAGTAATCTCTGTGAAGGCAATCTCCAACACCCTTATTGCCCCCAGATGAGCCACGGTAACATCAGTACAACTCTCAACCGTAACGCCAGGAAGTCCATTAACTGCCTCTATAATCGCATCCTGAACTTCTTCAGTCCTGGAACACACACCCAATATGGAGTCGTTATCCATTATTGACACTATTGCACTTGATTGAGTGCCGACAGATACATCCGACGGCAATTCATCAAACTCCAGAAGCAATGTCTCCCCATCTTCGTCCGTTGAGTCGTCTATTGCAGACAAGGAGAAGGACACCTCCGTCACACCTGGACTAAACTCCACTGTCGCTGGCAACCCGGATACAACAGCCGATGTGCCAACACTTGAACCCACTATAGTTATTGCCAAATTACGGCCAGGATCCGCATCCAGAACCACCGACACATCCAATGTTTGACCTTCAAATATCCTATAGGCCGGTTCGCCGAACGACACTGACACCTCAAAAGGATCAGATATAGTCACCGTAGATCTAACCTCGCGCACAAGCTCACGCGTGAATTCATCATAAATCACAGGAACGTTTGTGAACACCAGCTCAAACGTCTCAGCACCTTCAGGTAGAGAGTCTGGCAATATATCCACATCAACTGTGCCTACTATTGCGCCGGTTACTGCATCTTCAGATCCTATCGCCAGCAACTTATCAGACAACGCAACATAGTCAGAACCTGACGTCGCACTAACATCAGACGTGGATACTGACAACGCCAGGTCGTAATCCAGGTTTTCCAAGAGGTTAACGGTTATGGACACAGTTCCAGCGGCTTCAGACACACTCGCGTCAGATACAGAAAGGGGAGAAGCCCAGGGGTTGTCCGTCAGAGCTAGACTAGAACCGAGTCTCGCTTCCAGTTCAGGTGATATCACACCAGGCGGCAAAGAAGTCAGACCATTACTATCCAGGAAAAGGGACTCAAGGTTATCCAGACCAGTGAACACACCCGAAGGCAAAGATGTCAGACCATTACTATCCAGGAAAAGGGACTCAAGGTTATCCAGACCAGTGAACACACCCGAAGGCAAAGATGTCAGACCATTACTATCCAGGAAAAGGGACTCAAGGTTATCCAGACCAGTGAACACACCCGAAGGCAAAGATGTCAGACCATTACCACCCAGGTCAAGTTCTTCAAGGTTATCCAGACCAGTGAACACACCCGAAGGCAAAGAAGTCAGAGAATTATCATACAGGTCAAGTCTCTCAAGCATACCCAGATTGGCAAACAGTCCTTGAGGAAGGGTCCGCAGATTATAGTTGAAAGATATAGCAACTGTCATCAACGAAGTCAGCCCGGAGAAGTCTCCAAACTGCAGTCTAGTAAGGCCTGGTTCATTACTAATAGTCAACTCGCTTATGCCTGACAGATGAGCCTCGGTAATTTCTTCACAACCCGTGACCGTAACCCCGGGAAGAGCATTAGCTGCCGTTATAATCGCATCCCGAACTTCCTCGGTCCTGTCGCACACATTAACGTCCAGTAGCAATACTTCCTCAGTTGAAGGAGATCCCAACGATACATTGGACGATGAAGAGTCCAGCATCAGCGCCAGAGATACCCTCTCTCCGTCTTCCTCAGCCAGATCGTCAACTGCAGTTACAGCAAGCGTTGCTTCTCTTTCTTCAGGACCAAACGTGAATGAAGTGACAGACAAAATGTAGTCATCTTCCATGGCTCCACCCAAACCGCTCGCTAATACATTTACAGACACCGTCCGACGAGGTAATATATCCAGAACTGCAAGAACCTCCACGGAAGATCCTTCCGATACCGCGTAATCAGCTGATACGAATGACACAACCACGGCAGGAGTAGATGCTTCAACTGTTATCAATACTGTATCCGAAACCGCACTTGTCTGGCCAGTGTCATCTGTCACAACGAGGGTGAACAAAAGCTCCGCGTCTGTTAACAGACCAACCGGTGAAGTAAACGTAGGTTGAGCAATAGCAGAATCGGACAGTGTTACAGTCTCACCTGAAGACTGAACCCACGAATATGACAGAGGCGTGCCTTCAGGATCCGTACTCCCGCTACCGTCTAACGTCACCAACACCCCTTCCATCACTGTCTGGTCAGGGCCAGCATCCGCTACAGGTCGTTCAGTAGAGGTAATATCTATAACCGTCGTAGAATGTGTCCCAGCTGTTACATCTGAATGAAGATCAATAAAGCTCAACCTTGACGTGCCTACCGATGATGCCGTTACTGTCACTGACTGGGTACGAACGCCTCCCGGAATAAACTCCAACGTATCACTACTCAATGACACAAGCGATTCGGCACTTGATACACCTATTGTTACCGTTACCGCTCGTAGAGGGTCGGAGGTCAAATATACTTCCACGTCTACAGTCTCGCCAGCCACCACATTATAAACAGGCTCAACGAATGATACAAAGACAGTATCAGAGTCAGATATAGTCACCGTAGATCTAACCTCGCGCACAAGCTCACCCGTGGATTCATCAGGAATTAACGGAACGTTCGTGAACACCAGCTCAAACGTCTCATCGCCTTCAGGTAGAAAGTCTGGCAATATAGACACAGCAACTGTGCCCATTGAAGCATCAGAGCCTATCGTCAGCAACTCATCAGACAACGCAACATAGTCAGAACCTGACGTCGCACTAACATCAGACGTGGATACTGACAACGTCAGGTCATAACCCAGGTTTTCCAAGAGGTTAACGGTTATGGACACAGCACCAGCGGTTTCAGACACACTCGCGTCAGATACAGAAAGGGGAGAAGCCCAGGGATTGCCAGCCAGAGTTATAAAAGCTCTCGCTTCCAGTTCAGGTGATATCACACCAGGCGGCAAAGTAGTCAGAGAATTATTAGACAGGGAAAGGGACTCAAGGTTATTCAGACCAGTGAACACATCCGATGGCAAAGATGTCAGACCATTATCATCCAGGAAAAGGAGCTCAAGGTTATTCAGACCAGCAAACACGTCCGATGGCAAAGTAGTCACAGCATTACTACGCAGGTCAAGGGTCCGAAGCGAGCCCAGATCGGCAAACAGTCCTTGAGGAAGGGTCGTCAGATTCTGGTTGTCAAATATCTCAAGTCTCTGCAACGAAGTCAGTCCGGAAAAGTCGCCAGACTGCAGCGTCATAACCTCTGTCCCATCAATCCCCAAATCCCCTATTTGGCCCAGATGAGCCACGGTAACATCAGTACAACTCTCAACCGTAACGCCAGGAAGTCCATTAACTGCCTCTATAATCGCATCCTGAACTTCTTCAGTCCTGGAACACACACCCAATATGGAGTCGTTATCCATTATTGACACTATTGCACTTGATTGAGTGCCGACAGATACATCCGACGGCAATTCATCAAACTCCAGAAGCAATGTCTCCCCATCTTCGTCCGTTGAGTCGTCTATTGCAGACAAAGAGAAGGACACCTCCGTCACACCTGGACTAAACTCCACTGTCGCTGGCAATCCAGATACAACAGCCGATGTGCCAACACCTGAACCCACTATAGTTATTGCCAAATTGCGGCCAGGATCCACATCCAGAACCACCGACACGTCCAATGTTTGACCTTCAAATATCCTATAGGCCGGTTCGTCGAACGACACTGACACCTCAACAGGGGTTGTAACTGCTTCATCGTCATCCAGCACACTCAACGTTGTGGTCCCAGGATCCCCTACATCAGCACGAGTATCTTCCGCAGGAACACTCAACATCAGTACCACCTGTTCATCGATCGAGTTAGCGTCATTCGGGGCAGTAATTGTGAAGCTTTGGACAACGTCACCACCTGCCATAAACGTTAATGATTCTGGAATCCCCGTCAATGATGCAGCACCGCCTCCCGTGACGGTTATAGATACCACCAACGTCCTCTCAGGATCCGCACTTAATATCACCTCTACGGGCATTGATGACGATTCCTCTAGCCGATAAGTAGAAGTTCTAAATGACACAGATACTTCAGGATCATCATCGTCTTCTATCATCACAGTCGTAATCGAAGGAGTAACGACTGAAAACCCGCGTGGAAGATCAGTAGCATCCAAGGACAGCGTTACGCTCTTGTCATCGTCATCCTCTTCCTCTGGTATACCGATCAATGTAACAACAGCCCTCGTCGCATCCGCTGCAAACGTTATTGTCGTTGGAATAGTCTCAGCAATGTCTGAAACGTCCCCAGTACTTGATACCGATATCTCAACGTCACGGAGGGGTGCCTCGCTCAAGTTCACAAATAATGACACCATACCGCCCTCAGGCAATATGTAAATGTCCTGTCCGAATGACACCTCCACGCTAGGTATGTCGTTATCCAGCACACTCAACGTTGTGGTCCCAGGATCCCCTACATCAGCACGATCATCTTCCGCAGGAACACTCAACATCAGTACCACCTGTTCATCGATCAAGTTAGCGTCATCCGAGGCAGTAACTGTGAAGCTTTGGATAACGGCACCACCTGCCATAAACGTTAATGATTCTGGAATCCCCATCAATGATGAAGCAGCGTCTCCCGTGACGGCTATAGATACCACCAACGTCCTCTCAGGATCCGCACTTAATATCACCTCTACGGGCATTGATGACGATTCCTCCGATAGCTCATAAGTAGAAGTTCTAAATGACACAGATACTTCAGGATCGTCATCGTCCTCTATAGTCACACGCGCAGGCACGTGCGTTCCTTCACTCACACCACGAAGACCAGTAAGGTCTAGTCCCAGAACTACAACCTCATCATCGTCATCCACAGTGTCATTCACAGCTTCAAATGTGATAGTCGCAACCGTTTCAGCAGGTCCGAACGTTACAGTAGCAGGAAGTATTTCGTAATCGGCGGAAGTAGTTGAGCCTCCGAGAGTCACCAATACACCTATCTCCAATGTCCGACCAGACTGTCTATCAAGAACTAACGACAATTCCATAGAAGCACCCTCCGCAACAACATAATCCGATTGGTCAAAGGACACCGTTACAGCAGAACCATCGCTCTCCAGAATAGTTACCTCGGAAGTCGAACTGGTACTTTCAAAGGAACCACCAGACAGAACCCCAGGACCATCGCTGAACAACACCTCAAACCTCTCTGCCATTTCATAGTCCGGATCGTCGTCAATAGATACAGAGATCGTCCCAGAACGTGTGCCAGCAGGAATCATCAACTCCGTAGCTGACAAAGTGTAATCCGAACTACCTGCTGTATCGCCTATAGTTGACACACTCAACACAAGGTCATAGTCCAAAGAATGCGTAAGCGAAACCATAACGTCTACAGCTCCAGCTTCTTCTGCTACAGATACATCCGTAGAGGAAAGTCCAAAGTCCCAAAGGTTGCCATCCAAACGCAACACATTACCAGGTGTTGTATCTATAGCCAGTCCGGCTTGATCCATAAATATATCAGCGGGCAAAGAGTGGAACCGGTTACTGTTCAGCCACAAACGTTCCAGCATACCCAGCCCTGTGAATATATCGGAAGGTAAGTCCATCAAGGCGTTGTTGTCCAGCTCAAGGAGCTGTAACCTCGTCAAAGAGCTGAACAGACCTGAAGACAACTCCGACAGTTCGTTGTTGGAAAGATCTAGAGTTTCCAAAAACGTCAGATCGTTGAACAAACCAGCAGGCAAGGTATCTAGTGAGTTGTGATCCAATAACAGCCTCTCTAACGCCGTCAGACCAGCAAAATCACCAACCGACAGATTCTCTATTGACATAATAGACAGATCCAAATCCGTTATCGTCATCAAGTGAGCAGCGGTAACGTCTGCACAGTGATCAACAGTTGAAACCTGAGCAAGGGCTGCCGCTACCTCCTGCGTCCTACTGCAAACACCGCCATCACTGTTAAGAATCATTATATTAGTCGTAGGAGGAGTACCTCGTATCACGCCTTCAGGAAGAGTATCAAATCTCAGAGTAGCTATACCTTCGCCAGAACCTGATACCCTCAACTCCATCGTAAGAACACTACCTGACAGGAACATTACGTCTGGTGTAGGCAAAGAGATATTAGGGCTGTCTGCCAATATTCTTATCGTCACATCACGTCCAGGATCCATGTCCAGTATAACTGTCACAGGTATTTCTTCACCTTCCCTGACGGTATAACTAGATGCACCGAATGACACTGACACACCAACAGGTTCAACAGGAGCATCCGTAACCTCAATAACCGCCGTAGAATATGTCCCCCCTGTTACGCCTGAAGGAAGATTAATAAAGCTCAACGTTGCTGTGCCTACCGCTAACGCCGTTACCATCAGGTCCTGATCACGACTTGCCCCTGGCATGAATACCAGCTCATCACTACTCAGTGACACAATCGCAGGGTTGCTTGATACAGATATCGTTACCTTTTGAATAGGGTCTGCGTCCAAAGATACTGTCACCGGTACCATGCCGCCAGTCTCTACTGGGTAACGAGCAGCACCGAATGACACAGTCACCAAAGGTTCAACAGGATCATCGTCATCCAGTATCAATACTTCCTCCGTTGCCGGAGAACCCAACGATACATTGGAAGATGAAGAGTCCAGCATCAGCTCTAGAGATACGCTCTCTCCGTCATCGTCAGTCAAATCGTCAACCGCCGTTACAGCCAGCGTTGCTTCTCTTGCTTCAGGACCAAACGTGAATGAAGTGAAGGACAAACGGTAGTCATCTTCAGTTGCTCCGCCCAAACCGCTAGCTATTACATTTACCGATACCGAACGGCGGGGGGCCACGTCCAGAACTATACGAACCTCCACGGAAGATCCTTCCGATACCTCGTAATCAGATGACACGAAAGACACAACCACAGAAGGATTGGACGCTTCAACTGTTATCAATACTGTATCGGAAACCGCACCTGTCTGTTCAAATCCATCTGTCACAACAAGCGAGAACAAAAGCTCCGCGTCTCTTGAAAGACCAACCGGTGAAGTAAACGTAGGTTGGGCAACGGCAGAATCGGACAATGTTACAGTCTCACCTGAAGTCTGAACCCACGAATATGACAGATCCGTGCCTTCAGGATCCGTACTCCCACTACCGTCCAACGTCACCAACACGCCTTCCGCCACTGTCTGGTCAGGACCAGCATCTGCTACAGGTCGTTCATTATCGGTAATATCTATAACCGCCGTAGATGGCGTCCCGGTTATTATATCTGGAGGAAGATCAGTAAAGCTCAACGTTGCTGTGCCTGCTGAAGAAGCCGTTACTATCAGGTCCTGAGTACGAACGCCGCCCGACCTGAACACCAACTCACTACTGCTCAAGGACACAAACGATTCCGCACTTGATACAGCTATCGTTACCGTTCGCAGAGGGTCGGAGTCCAAAGATACTGTCACCGTTAAAGGCTCCCCAGCCACTACATCATAGCCAGGCTCAACGAATGATACAAGGACAGCGTCAGATATAGTCACCGTAGATCTAAACTCGCGCACAAGTACATTGTTGGCCTCATCATAAGTCAAAGGAACGTTTGCGAACACTAGCTCAAATGTCTCATCTTCTTCCAATAGAGAGTCTCGCAATATAGACACATCAAGTGTGCCGGACAAAGCATCAGAGCCTATCGCAAGCAACTCATCAGACAACGCAACATAGTCCAAACCTGACGTCGCAGTAGCATCAACCGTGGAGACTGACAACTCCAAGTCGTAATCCAGGTCTTCCAACAGGTCAACAGTTATGGATGCAGGCCCCGCGTATTCAAACACACTATCTTCAGATATGGCAAGGGGAGAAGCCCAAGGATTGTTAGCCAGAATTAGAATAACCGAACCAAATATGGGGTGCATAGTAAGTCCCGTTTCCAGTTCAGCTGATATCAAACCAGGAGGCAGAGACTTCAGACGATTGGTCTCCAGATCAAGGGAAGTAAGATTATTCAAACCTGAGAACAGACCCTCTGGCAAAGACGTTAGATGATTATTCTCCAGGTCAAGGGCCTGAAGCATGCGCGAATCAGAGAACAGACCCTCTGGCAAAGTCGCCAGTCTGTTGTTCTGCATCATAAGAAATCTCAACCCAGTCAGACCAGAGAAATCTCCAAGCTGCAGTCCAGTAAGGCCTGGGTTATTCTCAATCGCCAAATCGCGTATCCCTGCCAGTTGAGCCTCGGTAACTTGATCACAACTCCTACCAGTTTCCGCTACAATCGCATCCCGAACTTCAGGGGTCCTATCGCACACGGAAACTATAGAGTCGCTGTCTATTATTGACACCTCTGCACGCTCAAATTCACCACCCGAAACACCAACAGGAAGCAGGCCAAACTCCAGACTTAATCTCTCACCAGTAATGTCAATGTCCTGTACACCACTCAATGTGAAAGTTGCCACCGTCTGATCAGGTGCAAACTCTAACGTCTCAGGAACGCCACTCACGATCGACTCAACAGAATCTCGACTCAATCCTTGACCCAATATCGGTATTGACAGCGGACGGCCCGGAATTCCATCCAGCGTTACTTCTATTACTACTGTCCCATCTTCATCTAACTCGTAACGGTCAGAACCGAATGATACAAGTTCAGGGCTAGATATAGTCACCGCAGATCTAAACTCGCGCACAAGCCCAGACCCATCATAAGTCACCGGAACACCTGTGAACACCAGCTCAAACGTCTCATCCTCTTCCACTAGAGAGTCTGGCAATATACCTACATCAACTGTGCCTATTATTGCATCGGTTATTGCATCTTCAGATCCTAGCGCAAGCAACACATTAGACAACGCAACGTAGTCCGAACCTGACTCCGCAGTAACGTCAACCGTGGAGACTGACAACTCCAGGTCGTAATCCAGGTCCGTTAACAGCTGAACGGTTATAGACGCAGTCCCCGTATCTTCAAACACTCTCATCCCAGATACCGCACGGAGAGGAGGAAGAACCCAAGGATTGCCACCCAGAGTTAGGGCAGAACCGAGTCTCGCTTCCAGTTGAGCTGATATCACACCAGGAGGCAGAGATTTCAGAGCATTATTCTCTAGTCTAAGGGCTTGAAGCTCATCCAAATCAGAAAACAGACCCGCAGGCAAAGTCGTCAGAGCATTACCATTCAGGGGAATGCCGGCAACCGAGTCCAGACCAGAGAACAGTCCCGTAGGAAGAGACTCCAGACCATTATTACTCAGGACAAGGACGCTAAGCATCCTCAGATCGGCGAACAGTCCCGTAGGAAGAGTCGTCAGATTCGGGTTGGCCGATATAGTAAGAGTATCATTTAGCGAAACCAGCCCGGAGAAGTCTCCAGGTTGCAGTTCGGTAACCTCTGGATCCGTAATACTCAAACTTGCTGTTATGCTTGCCAGATGATCCTCGGTAACCTCATCACAACGCGTAACCGTAATCCCAGCAAGAGAATTAACTGCCGCTATAATCGCATCCCGAACTGCAGGGGTCCTGTCGCACACAGGAACTATAGAGTCATTATCCATTATTGAGACCTCTGCACGCTCAAATTCACCACCCGAAACACCAACGGGAAGCAGGCCAAACTCCAGAATGAAACTATCATCTATAGTGTCAAAGTCCTCTAAACCACTCAACGTGAAAATCGCTATCGTCTGATCAGGTGCAAACTCTAACGTCTCAGGAATACCAGACACCGCCGATACGCGAGAATCTCGACTCAATAGCGGTATAGACAACTGACGATCGGATAGTCTGTCCAACGTTACTGTTACTGCAACAGTACCTCCTTCCAACAACCCGTAGACATCAGAATCAAACGATACCGAAACCAAAGGTTCATCATTGTCCAATATGAACACCTCTGCACTTGATGGATCGCCGGCAAATACATCCGGTGGCAATTCGCCAAATTCCAGAACAAACGTCTTGCCGTCGTCGTCCACCAAGTCGTCTATAGCAAACAGGGAGAAGGACGCCTCCGTCACACCTGAACTAAACTCCACTGTCGCTGGCAACCCCGATACAGCCAATGCTCCGACACCTGAACCCAATATGTTTATTGACAAACTGCGCACAGGATCTGCATCCAGAAACACTCTCACGTCAACAGAATCACCCTCATCAACAATATATTCCGATGCACCAAATGACACTGACACAGGTACCAAAGGATCATCATCGTCCTCTATAGCCACGCGCACAGACGTAATCCTGCCTTCACTAACACCACTAAGGCCAGTAAGGTCTAGTCCCAGAACTACAACCTCATCATCGTCATCCACAGCGTCATCCACAGCCTCAAATCTGATAAGCGCAACTGTATCGGTAGGTCCGAACGTTACAGTAGCAGGGATATCGTAGTCGGCGGGAGTAGTTGAGCCTTCAGGAGAAGCCGATATACCTATCGCCAATGTCCGACCAGGTGGGGTATCCAGTACTAATGACAATGCCTCAGAATCACCCTCGGCAACAACGTATTCCGATTGGTCAAAGGACACCGTTACAGCAGAACCATCGCTCTCCAGAATAGTTACCTCGGAAGTTGAACTGGTGCTTTCAAGAGAACTAGCAGAACGAGCAACCTGAGGACCATCGCTGAACAACACTTCAAAACTCTCCGCAGCTTCATAGTCCGGGTCATCGGTAATGGATACAGAGATCATCCCAGAAAGTGCACCGGCAGGAATCATCAGATCCGTAGATGACAAAGTATAATCCGAACCATCCGCTGTGTCTACAGAAGACGACACATTCAACACAAGGTCATAGTCCAGGGAATGCGTAAGCGAAACCATAAGGGTTACAGCTCCAGCTTCTTCTGTTACAGATACATCTGGAGAGGAAAGAGCAAAGTCCCAGGGATTGTTAGCCAGAAGTAGTCCAGAACCAAGTCTCGTTTCCAGTTCAGGTGATATCAAATCAGGAGGCAAAGAACTCAGTTTATTATTCCTCAGGTCAAGGGATTCAAGCGCTTCCAGACCAGAGAACACACCAGGAGGCAAAGTCGTCAGAGCATTATCAGTCAGAAAAATATTACCGCCCAGAAAAATAACCTCAAGCGTTTCCAGATCAGAGAAAATATCCGGAGGCAAAGTCGTCAGAGCATTACCACCCAGATCAAAGCGCCGAAGCCCTTCCAGATCAGAAAACAGTCCCGAAGGAAAGGCAAGAGCAGACGTCAGATTCGTATTGTCAGATATAGTCAATGCCCTCAAAAGAGGCATTCCAGAGAAGTCTCCAACCTGAAATGCACTAACCTCTGTGTTCTCAATCGTAAACCCGAACGTTATTAATCGCAGATCCTCCGCGTTAACTTCATCACAATTCCTCTTACCAGTTGTATCTAAAATAGCATTCTGGACTTCAAGAGTCCTATTGCACACAGAGTCGGCGTCCATTATTGACACTACTGCACGCGGCAATTCGCCAACCGAAACACCAACGGGAAGCTGACCAAACTCCAGAGTGAAACTCTGATCAGCGATCTCAGCGCTCTCTAAACCAATCACCGTGAAGGTCAACATCGTCTCATCAGATGCAAACTCTAACGTCTCAGGAACACCAGACACGACCGACACACCAGAACCTTGACTCAATAGCGGTATTGACAACTCGAGGCCGAAAGCTCTATCCAACGTTACTGTTACTGCAACAGCACCTCCTTCCAACAACTCATAGGCGTCAGAACCAAACGACACAAACACATCAACATCGTCATCCAATATGAACACCTCTGCACTTGAAGGAGTGCCGGCAAATACACCCGATGGCAGTGAACCAAACGAAAGGGTTACCGACTCATCATCGTCGTCCTCCGTATCATCTGGTGATTCCAGGATGAACGTCTCAACCGTAGAAGATCGACCAAACGTCACAACAAAAGGCAATCCTTGCACGTCGGATAGGCCGCTACCTGAACCCCTTACCTCTAGCGCCAAAGTACGCTCCGGCACAGCATCCAGAACCACTTCCACAGTTACTGTCCCACCTTCGTCTATCTCGTAACTGGCAGCGCCAAAAGACACCAGCACTTCAGGATCGTCGTTATCAAGTATAGACACCTCTACGCTTGATATATCGCCGGCAGATACACCCGGCGGCAATCCGTCAAACTCCAAAAGCAACGTCTCGTCGTCGTCATCCACCAAGTCTTCTATAACAGACAATACGAAGAACGCATCTGTCGCATCTGGACTAAATTCCACTGTCGCTGGCAACCCGGATACATCCGATGCTCCAACACCTGAACCCAGGATAGTTATTGACAAACTGCGACCAGGATCCTCGTTCAGAACCACCGACACAGCTAATGTCCTACCTTCACCTACCAGATATTCCGATTGGACGAAGGACACAGTAACGGGTCTTATCTCAGCTGGCGGCTCATCATCGTCCAATATCAGAATCACAGATGAAGGAATAGAACCATACTCAACACCTGACGGGAGGGAAGACACAGGAGCAAATGAAAGCTCCACTCGCTCAAGATCGTCGTCTTCATCATCGTCCAGAGCTGAAACTATGAACCTCTGAGTTAGGTCAGATACACCGAACGTTACAGATGATGCAACACCACTCACGTCATTCAAGCCCGAACCTGAACTCAATATATCCAGCGTTACAGGACGCTCCGGCACAGCATCCAGAACCACTTCTACTTCTACCCTTCCTCCTTCAGCTACCTCGTAACTAGAAGCACCAAAAGACACCTGAACCAAAGGATCATCATTGTCCAGTATGGACACCTCCGCAATTGATGTATCGCCGGCAGATACACCCAAAGGCAATACATCAAACTCTAAAAGCAGCGTCTCTCCGTCGTCGTCTATCAAATCGTCTATAGCAGACAATGAGAAAGTCGCTTCGGTCACACCTGAGCTAAATTCCACTGTCGCTGGCAACCCGGATACATCCGACGCTCCAACACCTGAACCCAGGATAGTTATTGACAAATCGCGACCTGGATCCTCGTTCAGAAACACCGAGACATCTACTGCGGTCTCCCCGTCTTCATTAACCTCATAAGAGGCCGATCCGAATGACACTTCCACAAGGACCGATGCTTCCACTGATATCGCTGTGAGTGAAACTATATCTTGATTCGCAAGATGCCCATCGCGCAATACTGTCACCCTGAATTCCGAATCCACTCCCTGAAGGCTCTCACCATTATAGCTCAGCACGAGAATAACACGTGAAGGTGCCAAACGAGATACTGAAGACACACTGATCCCTGACAAATCACTGACTAAGGAGAAGTGGGAAGGGAGAATATCACTCACAAACTCCGCTCCTGCCAAATCTACCAAAATCTCCCCGCCTTCAAGTTCATGCTCCGGTAGTGACCTTGTTGGGCCGCGATTATCTACGAGCGCAAAAGGTTGATCCTTAATGGTCAAAATCGTAGAAGCTGACAGGGTGCCGTCGGCGGTGAACGTGGAAGCTGAGAACACAACAGTCTCGTCCTCTTCAAACTCACCCTCTGACAATACGTGGAAGCCAAACGAAGTGCCTTCGCCATCCTCGTCATTCGTGATCGGAAGCTCACCATCAATCGGAAAATCCACAATAACAAAGTCCGATTCACTTACTGCACTACCACCCGTTATTGACAGGCTAGCCTCAAGCTCACGTTCCAAAGACGATCCTAAAGGCTCCAAAACAGCCCTGACAGCAAGGGTAGAACCATCCACCGAAGTATCGCCCTCATACACAACTGATGGAGACAAAGTCAGGACTATTCCATCTAATGGAGTGTCAATGATCCTCAACTCAGCCTGTATATCCGCAGAAGATACTGAAGCAGGACTCTCCGTCACCCCGGCTAACAAAGAGAAGCGCTCATCAAACTCCACTACTCTATCAGATATTATCGGAATCTCAACACGGAATACCTTCTCCCCTAACCCTGCTTCTATCACGTCTCTAAGCACAAAACCCTCAAAATCAATAGCCTCAGATGCCAGAGAAGGGTCAGGAGAATCACTCGTAAACGCCGCAACCGTTATTTCTATAGGAATATCAGATGAAGCAAGCGCACCCCTCGGAAGCAACATAAATGTTACGTCAAATAAAGCTGTGCCTATCGTTTCCCGAATGTCTACAAGGTCAGAGTCTCTAAATATAACGCCAGCCTGATCCGTGGACAGTGAAACTTCTATACTTAACAGTTCAACGTCATTGTCGTTTATTGACAGCACTGCGCTAGTAACAACACCTAAAGATACAAAACCAGGAAGATCACCGAACTCAAGGAATATATTCTCATTCGAGAAATCTGAATCCTCAAGCGCCATCAGGGGCAGATCTTTAACAGAGTCACCAACACTGAATATCAATGGCGATATCAATGACCCAGGGTCACTCAATGAAGAGGAATCACCGCTCACCTCTAACTCTACGCTAAAGTTACGACGCGTCGGTCTGCTCAACCTTACAGCAACTGTCGTTTCATCACCCTCAGACACAATGTACGTGGCCGAATCAAACGATATCTGCACGTCGTCGTCCAATATCGTCAGTTCGGAAACTCCTACGTCACCAACAGTTACTCCACCTGGAAGAGCAGCGGTATCAAAACTAAACAACACTGTATCATCAGCAAAGTCCGGATCCGAAGACCCAGACAAAGAATATGAGACCGTAAGAACCGTGCCAGATTCAAACCTCACAACATCAGGTATATCCCCAAGAAGAAGCTCAACTGACCCGGACAACAATACAGGCACCTCTACCAGACGCTCAGGATTACCACTCAAAACAACCGTTATATCCGTCGTGACGTCCCCGCCTTCCAGAACTTCATAGCTGGCAGAACTGAAAGATATCTGAACCTCCGGTCCGTCATCGTCTATTATTGACAACACAGTACTGCTCAAAGAACCAACAAACACTTCCTCAGGCAGAGGCGTCCCCAGACGAAGCTCCACTGTATCCCCATCATCGTTCCTTACCTCTTCCACGCCGCTTATAGTTATTACAGCAGTAGTTGAGTTCTCACCAAATGTCACAGAATCAGGACCGGAAACATCCACAGCACCTGTGTCAATGTAGGTCAAAGGCACAACAACTTCACGAAGAGGAATCGAGTCAAGGGTCAGGATTACCTCAACGTCACCACTTTCCAATAAACTGTAACCCGACATATCAAATGACACGTCAACGGGCTTAAGATCGTTGTCGCGCAGACTTACAGTTACGTCGGAAGGGGTCAAAGATTCATAATTTACGTCAGAGGTGAAGACTGTATGGCTCAAAGTTACTACCTCATCCAGGAAGTCATCATCATCCTCCAGGCCATGCACTTGTACTGGCTGAGGTGTATGCCAGCTCCCTTCGTAACGGCGGAATATCAGCGTTACCTCCATAGGATCCAAATCCGTGATAGGCTGACCAGGAACCGATAGCAATACGTCAGGATTGTCGCTGCTCACAGTTATCTCCACTTCTTCGTCCTCTGGGGTAAATATCACAGGTGGCCTTACATTTGGGTTAGGTTGAGGAGGCACTTCACCTGGTGGTGAATCCAGAACAAACGTGTATTCCGCTGTACCACCTTCTGGCAGTTCCAATGAAGTATCCGAAACCGTAAAGCCGGACTCACATATATTCCTACTCATATCCGTACCAGAGCCCTCGCCTTGTGTGAACACGTCCGCAAGATTTAAACCCTCCCCAGGCCTTGATACATTCCCAAATGGTGACAAGAATCCCTGTGAATGACTCGTGCCAGTAGGATAAGGAGGTATACAACCTAAAATAAGGTTGCCAGCAATATCTATGACACCGAAATTCAACGCGAAGTGTGGCTCACCCTCCCCAAACCGCTCATAATCAACAGGATAATAACCCCGTAAGTTATGATCCGGAAGGCGAAGACCTAGGTTGAAAGGATACTTAGTGAGACCTTGCATCAAATAAAGTTGCCACGGAAGAACACCGTTCAGACGACCGCCTATATTATTCCGGTCAGAAGATCTTCCCCCGTGCAAATCCAGAATGTCAACACGATCAGCAGGGGTGGCGCTCCTAACTCTAGCCAATCCATGCCAATTATCTATCGGAATGTCCAGACTCCAATTCAGATTAGGCGCACCATCACCTCTAAGTATGTCCTTCACTGACAGAAGAACGCTACAATCACTCAGAAGTTCGCGGGATGGGGCACCAGTATTCAAGTTCCTCAACGCAACGCTCCCTGTACAGTCCACAACGTCGTCATCCAAAACTCTCAACTCCGCCGTGCCGATATCTCCGGTTATTGCTACACCAGACAGAGTGCTTAAGTCAAAGCCAAAAGACACCAGACGGGCATCAAAAGGCACGTCATTCTCGGGAACTGATACTTCAAAACTCGAACTCAAAGAACCAGAATCAATCGTTACACCAGAGGGCACACCATGCAAAGCAAATGAATCACCTGACAAGCTCAACGGCACAAACAGCTCTTCAACAGAAGCCCGATTCACATTTACAGTCAAAACCGTGGTATTTCCCTCAGTAAATCCATACATAGATGAATCAAACGATATCTCCACGGGTTCCAATTCGTCATCCGATATAACAACCCTTGATGAAGAGGGAGTCCCAAGAGTTACACGATCAGGAAGAGGAGCCGAGAAGCTCAACTCCACTTCGTCATTCGTAAAATCATTATCATGAAGTGCCGTTACAGTAAACGTCCTCACAAGCTCCCCGGAAACAAACGTCACTACAGAGGATGGACTAAAACTCAATAAACTGCCAGATGCATCGTCCGTCTCTATGCCCAAATCAAGCCTGCGCTCCGGATCTACGTTCAACCTTACGGTTACTACAACTGATGATCCTTCAGACAATGAATAGCTATCGGCATCAAAGGACACCGAAACGATAGGATCATCGTCGTCCAAGATTGATACCACAGCAGTTGGTTGAGTGCCGAGAGAAATACCCGAAGGCAGTGAATCAAACATAAGAGTTACTGACTCGTCGTTGCCGTCCAGGTCCTCCAATGCCATCAAGGTGAACGTAGCCATCCTGGAAGATGGACCAAACGTCGCAATCGCTGGCAGGGATAAACCACTACCAGAACCGATCACACTTATTTCCAGTTGACTCCCAGGAGCTGAATCAAGAAATACTTCCACCTCAACCGTTGCACCTTCTGATACCACGTAACTATCAGAACCAAAAGAGACCGAAGCCTCATTATATTCGTCGTTCGCTATCGTTACTTCGCTCCTTAAGCTCCTTACAAGAACACTCCCATCGTAGTAAACCGGCACGTTGTCAAAACGAACCTCAAAACTCTCATCAGACTCTACCTCATCATCGTCTATAAGCTGAACACCAGCCGTGTATACCGTACCAGCAAGGTCGGCAGCACCGATAGTTACCACACCTACAGACAACGCAATGTAGTCCAAACCTGACGTAGCAGTAATATCAGACGTGGAGACTGACAACATCAAGTCGTAACCCAGGTCTTCCAACAGGTCAACGGCTATGGACACAGTCCCCGCGTCTTCAAACACTCTCATGTCAGATACGGCAAGAGGAGAAGTCCAGGGATTATTAGACAGATTTAGAACACCAAGTTGATCTTCCAGTTCAGCTGATATCACACCAGGTCGCAAAGAACTCAGAGCATTTCCATTCAAGCGAAGGGTCCGGAGCGTATCCAGGCCAGAAAACAGACCCGGTGGTAAAGACGTCAGAAGATTATTACTACTCATCTCAATCTCACGAAGCGAATTCAAGCCAGAAAACAGATCCGGTGGTAAAGACGTCATGTGCTCATTATGCAGGGTAAAGAACTCAAGCGAATTCAAGCCAGAAAACAGATCCGGTGGTAAAGACGTCAGACCGTTATTAGCCAAGAGAAGGCTAAAAAGCGATTCCAGATCGGTAAACAGTCCCGAAGGAAGAGATGTCAGATTATCATTCATACCCAATGAAAGAAGAGAAAGCCCAGACAACCCAGAGAAGTCTTCAACCTGCAGTCCAGTAACGTCTGTTCTCATCAACCGCAATTCCCCTATTCCCCTCACATGAGACTCGGTAACTTCATCACAATCCGTGACCGTAACCCCAGAAAGAGAATTAACTGACGTTATAATCGCAGCCTGAACTTCAGAGGTCCTGTCGCACACATCAAGTATAGGGTCGTTGTCCACTATTGACACCTCTGCACGCGTAAATACACCACCCGAAACATTAACAGGAAGCGGACCAAACTCCAGCGTTAAGTTATCATCCCTGGTGCCAACGTCCTCTAAACCTCGCAACGTGAAAGTCGATAGCGTCTGCCCAGATGCAAACTCTAACGTCTCAGGAATACCAGACACGACCGACACACCAAAACCTTGACTCAATAGCGGTATGGACAGCAGGCGACCGGGAGCTCTGTCCAACGTTACTGCTAACGTAGCAGTATCTCCTTCCAGTAACTCGTAGGCGTCAGAATCAAAAGACACTAACACTTCACTATAGTCGTCGTTCTCTATCGTTACTTCGCTCCTCAAGCTCCTTACAAGAACACTCCCATCGTAGTACAACGGCACGTTGTCAAAATGAACCTCAAAATTCTCATCAGATTCTATTTCGTTGTCGGGTGTAAGCTCAACATCAACCGTGTATACCGTACCAGCAGGGTCAGCCGCACCGATAGTTACCGCACTTCCAGACAATGCAACGTAGTCCAAATCTGACGTCGCAGTAGTACCAGCATCAGACGTAGAGACTGATAACGTCAAGTCGTAACCCAATGCTGTCAGCAGCTCAACGGTTATGGACGCAGTCCCCACATCTTCAGACACTCTCACGTCAGATACGTCAAGGGGAGAAGCCCAAGGATTGTCAGTCAGATTTAGAATATCGAGTCCCGCTTCCAGTTCAGCTGATATTACACCAGGAGGCAAAGACGTCAGAAGATTACTACTCAGGTCAAGTCTGGAATCCTCATCGGAAGGCGGATTCGAAAGCGCATTCAGACCAGAAAACAGTCCCGGAGGCAAAGCCTCCAAACGATTACCAGCCAGCCTAAGGTCGTAAAGTGCTTCCAGATCAGAGAAAACATCCGAAGGCAAAGACGTCAGCTGATTATTGCCCAGTAACAATATCTGCAAAGAAGTCAGGCCGGAAAAATCTCCCTCGTCCAGACTGTCAATCCCTTGTCCAATAAGCCTGAGTTGGCCACCTATACCAGACAAATGTTCTGGGGTAACGTCCGAACAACTCAGGCCTTCCGGCAGCCGAGCTAAAATGGCATCGCGAACCTGTTCTGTTCTGTCACAAATGCCTTCCTCACCAGGTATTTGTGCCACAAACGGCAACGGATTTGCGCCCAAAGAGATTGGGAAATAACCCGTTGACGCAGGGATAAACTCTCTTCCCTCCCCTGAAAGCAACGGTAAGGAAGCCGGATATTGGAGGTTCGCAGAAAGCGAAGACACTCCTTCAGCAGGAGGGTCATACAATACAGGCGATGCACGAGCAACAGGAGTCAAGTCCAACGCAAAAACGAGCATAGTAACTGCGCACGCGGCAATGACTGTAAAGCTTATATAGATGGATTTAGGTACGGTATACAAAATAGCTACCATGCAAATAGTATACAGAACTCAGACTAAGATAGAACGGACAAACTTCTGGGCAACGTAGTGATCTTCGTTTGAGGATCGGAGAGAGGTTATAATCGCTGTTTGGTCGGGAGGATACTGCTTAAGTGTCTCCGCTATACGGGTAGTAGCCTCTTCAAAAGAGAGAATTTGCTTTTTTGAATCTCCCTTTTTGTTGCGCGCAAACGCTTTCTTGAGACGGGAACCTGCCTTCATGTCGCGTCCTATCTTCTCTATATGCTGAAGATCGTCGGGACGTGCCTCCCTTTTGCACATCCTGTCTAGCATCTCCAACATGTGTGTATTTCCTAATCGGCACGGGAAACACTTTCCACAAGATTCAAACTGGTTGAAAGCCACCAAGTTGCGTATCAGATCAACGGTATCCACAGTCTCATCGCACACTATCAAACCGCCCGAACCCAGTATTGCGCCGGCTTTGGACATAGCGTCAAAGTCTATCGGTGTATCAAAAGACTCCTCACCCATCACGCCTCCAAGTGGGCCGCCTGTTTGCAATAACTTGATCGGCCTGCCGCTCGGCGTACCTCCTCCTGCTTTTTCCAACGCTTCACGTATCGTTATACCCATTGGAACTTCGTAAAGACCCGGGCGGGATATGTGTCCTGAAAGGCAGAGGATAGCTGTGCCGGAGCTCTTGCTTGTTCCTATGTTCTTAAATGCATCTGAACCATTGGAGATTATCCAAGGTACATAAGACAGGGTCTTAACATTATTAATGTTGGTCGGTTTCTCCCAAAGGCCGGCGGCAGCGGGAAAAGGCGGCTTAAATCTGGGAGTGGAGCGTTTACCCTCAATAGCCTCCATAAGGGCGGTCTCCTCACCTGCAACGTACGAGTCGCCTGTGAGAGCCACCTCTACGTCAAATGAGAAGGTCGAACCAAACAGATTCTTGCCCAGCAGACCGTACTCGTAAGCCTGTGATATAGCCGTTCGCATCGCCTCTATAGGCAGGTCGTGCCCATGCCGAATGAAAACGTACCCTTTATGAGAGCGAGTCGCGTAACCGTTCAGTATGAAGTTCCTTGTGGCGATTTTCACCTGCACATTCCACTCTGGCAACGATTCGATCCTAGGGACGTTGGAAGAGGTCGAGTGTGTGGCGCCGGATACTGCGAAGGCATTCGGGTCGGGCAACAAATCTGCTCGAGAAACCATTTTTCGTACCACACGATCAGCGTCTTCTGATGACATGTTTCCAAAAAATATCCGAACGGCATCAGTGGTAACGTCTATAACAGGCTCACGGCTCATCAGGCCGAGCGAACCTACAATAGAGACGTTTACATCTAGGCCCGTCTCCATTACGGAAGCGGAGATAGTCTCATATACCCTCTTGAAGCCAGCAGCTTGGCCAGAAGATCCTCCACCGACCCTTATCCAGGGTTTATCATCGGTTAGTTCCTTCCATCGGAGGTTAGCTTTATTGACGATATCTGTGAAATTAAAGGACATTAGGATAGTCAGACGATACGGACTCGGTTCAAAGTAGTGTTGAAGCCGTTTCAGATGCGCTCTCAGGGGTAACACGTCCAATGAGACTATGGTTTACAGATATGACGGGAGCATGTGCACAAGCTCCTAGGCAAGTATTATTATATTTCAAGGTAACTCCACCATCCGCTGTCTCACCTTCACCGTCAAGATTCAAGGTGCTCTGAACCATCTGCAATATCACTTGAGCACCCATTACGTGGCAAGCAGGACCCCAACACACCTCCAGGAGGTTCCGACCTGGAGGTGTGAAGCGAAAGTTCGTGTAGAAATCCGCAACGTTCCAAACTTCGTTTAGCGTAACTCCGCAAAAATGAGCGGTCTCCTTTATAGCTTCGTCAGGTAAATAATGAAGCGCGTCAGAGATAGCCAAAAGACAAGAAAGAACCGTCTTTGTAGGTTGCCGTTGAGACTCAAGAGCATCTATAATCACCTTCCGCGTAAGATCTCCAGAAGTCTCAAGTTGATCAACCACTATATGGGTAATTTACTGATAGAACGATTGACGTCAGCAGTCAGCTATTTATCATGATTCCGGCGGAATGAGAGTCTAAGCATCCCTGCACTGAGCAGCAGCAGTACAACACCCCCGGCAAACAGACTTACAAGCCACAACGTAGACAAGGATACACCACCCGTAGGCGGAAGCAGACCACGGCGAACGGTATCATCATCGTCTACCGGCTCAAGGATAGTCAAGGTTGTTGTACAAGGGAGAATGCACCTGTCTACACCGTTACGAGCACTCAAGCTCAGTTCAATCGTCTCGCCATCGTCAATCACAATATCAGGCCTTGCTCTAACCGTGAAGCTGCGAATGGTTTGATGGGAGTTGAACTGTAACTCATCCGGAATATCGCTGAGATAGTAATCATCCTCACTAGCGGTACCTCCGACCAGTCTTATCGGTATATTTATCGTGGTGCCAGGAGTTCGGGTAAGTCTCACTGTAACACTTACAAAGGATCCCTCAAGCACACTGTAACGAGTAGAGCCAAACTGTACCTCTATAGATCCACGACCACCGGTATCATCGGGAGTACCGGAACCGGGCTGTCCACCGGAACCGGGCTGTCCACCGGAACCGGGTCGTCCGCCGGTGGACGGCACGTCATCGTCAACTATAGACACTACCGCATTCACGTGATCGCCATTGTTCACCATATCGGGAAGAGGCCTGACAAAGCTCAGACTCAGGTTCTCATCATCGTCGTTAAAAGTATCTTGTGCAGCACTCAAAGTGATACTCTTCATACTTTCTCCAGGAGAGAAGGTTAGTGATGTAGCAGACAACATGTAGTCAGAGGTTGAAGCACCCGCATTACGCACAACGTCTAACGATATCGTAACAGTACGTTCCGGAGCAACAGTTAGAGTTACCATCACTGTTATAGCCTTACCTTCCGACACGCTGTAAGCGTTAGAGTCGAACGACACCGACACTTCAGGCACATCGTCATCAGATATCGACACTGCAGCAGCAGTCCGATTGGAACCCTCTATCACCATAGCGGGAAGAGGCCCAAAGCTCAGGCGCACACTCTTGCCATCATCATCTATATCATTGTCCCGTACCGTTACAGTGACGTTCCTGGAGGTAACGCCAGGACTAAACACCAATGAAGTAGGAGACAAACTGTAGTCTGAAGAAGCTGCGCCACCCTCTCCAGAAGCCTCTATAGCTATCGTCAATATACGCTCAGGATCCACATCCAGCGTTACTGGTATAGTTACTTCCCCACCTTCAGACACAACATAACTGGAAGAGCCAAACGACACAGATACCAAAGGATCGTCGTTATCAGTTATAGACACTATTGCATTCACGTGATCGCCATTGTTCACCATAGCGGGAAGAGGCCCAAAGCTCAGGCGCACATTCTCATCATCATCGTCTACGTCATCGTCCGTCGCAGTTACAATGACGTTCCCAGAGGTAACGCCAGGACTAAACATCAATGAAGTAGGAGACAAACTGTAGTCTGAAGAATCTGCGCCACCTTCTCCAGAAGCCTCTATAGCTATCGTCAATATACGCTCAGGATCCACATTCAGGGTTACTGGTATAGTTACTTCCCCATCTTCAGGCACAACATAACGGGAACGGCCAAACGACACAGATACTTCAGGATCATCATCGTCTTCTATCATCACAGTCGTAGTCGAAGGAGTAACGACTGAAAACCCGCGTGGAAGATCAGTAGCATCCAAGGACAGCGTTACGCTCTTGTCATCGTCATCCTCTTCCTCTGGTATACCGGTCAATGTAACAACAGCCCTCGTCGCATCCGCTGCAAACATTATTGTCGTTGGAATATCAGCAATGTCTGAAACGTCCTCAGTACTTGATATCGATATCTCAACGTTACGGAGGGGGGGCTCGCTCAAGTTCACAAATAATGACACCATACCGCCCTCAGGCAATATGTAAATGTCCTGTCCGAATGACACCTCCACGCTAGGTATGTCGTCATCCAGCACACTCAACGTTGTGGTCCCAGGATCCCCTACACCAGCACGAGTATCTTCCGCAGGAACACTCAACATCAGTACCACCTGTTCATCGATCGAGTTAGTGTCATTCGGGGCAGTAATTGTGAAGCTTTGGACAACGTCACCACCTGCCATAAACGTTAATGATTCTGGAATCCCCATCAATGATGCAGCATCGCCTCCCGTGACGGCTATAGATACCACCAACGTCCTCTCAGGATCCGCACTTAATATCACACTTATGGGCATTGATGACGATCCCTCCGATAGCTCATAAGTAGTAGCTTCAAATGACACAGATACTTCAGGATCATCATCGTCTTCTATCATCACAGTCGTAATCGAAGGAGTAACGACTGAAAACCCGCGTGGAAGATCAGTAGCATCCAAGGACAGCGTTACGCTCTTGTCATCGTCATCCTCTTCCTCTGATATACCGGTCAATGTAACAACAGCCCTCGTCGCATCCGCTGCAAACGTTATTGTCGTTGGAATAGTCTCAGCAATGTCTGAAACGTCCCCAGTACTTGATACCGATATCTCAACGTCACGGAGGGGGGGCTCGCTCAAGTTCACAAATAATGACACCATACCGCCCTCAGGCAATATGTAAATGTCCTGTCCGAATGACACCTCCACGCTAGGTATGTCGTTATCCAGCACACTCAACGTTGTGGTCCCAGGATCCCCTACATCAGCACGAGTATCTTCCGCAGGAACACTCAACATCAGTACCACCTGTTCATCGATCAAGTTAGCGTCATCCGAGGCAGTAACTGTGAAGCTTTGGATAACGGCACCACCTGCCATAAACGTTAATGATTCTGGAATCCCCATCAATGATGAAGCAGCGTCTCCCGTGACGGCTATAGATACCACCAACGTCCTCTCAGGATCCGCACTTAATATCACCTCTACGGGCATTGGTGACGATTCCTCCGATAGCTCATAAGTAGAAGTTCTAAATGACACAGATACTTCAGGATCATCATCGTCCTCTATAGTCACACGCGCAGGCACGTGCGTTCCTTCACTCACACCACGAAGACCAGTAAGGTCTAGTCCCAGAACTACAACCTCATCATCGTCATCCACAGTGTCATTCACAGCTTCAAATGTGATAGTCACAACCGTTTCAGTAGGTCCGAACGTTACAGTAGCAGGAAGTATTTCGTAATCGGCGGAAGTAGTTGAGCCTTCGAGAGTCTCCACACCTATCGCCAATGTCCGACCAGACTGTCTATCAAGAACTAACGACAATTCCATAGAAGCACCCTCCGCAACAACATAATCCGATTGTTCAAAGGACACCGTTACAGCAGAACCATCGCTCTCCAGAATGGTTACCTCGGAAGTCGAACTGGCACTTTCAAAGGAACCACCAGACAGAACCCCAGGACCATCACTGAACAACACCTCAAACCTCTCTGCCATTTCATAGTCCGTATCGTCGTCAATAGATACAGAGATCGTCCCAGAACGTGTGCCAGCAGGAATCCTCAACTCCGTAGCTAACAAAGTGTAATCCGAACTACCTGCTGTATCGGCTATAGTTGACACACTCAACACAAGGTCATAGTCCAAAGAATGCGTAAGCGAAACCATAACGGTTACAGCTCCAGCTTCTTCTGCTACAGATACATCCGTAGAGGAAAGTCCAAAGTCCCAAGGGTTGTCATCCAAACGCAACATATTACCAGGTGTTATACCTATAGCCAGTCCGGCTTGATCCATAAATATATCAGCGGGCAAAGAGTGGAACCGGTTACTGTTCAGCCACAAACGTTCCAGCATACCCAGCCCTGTGAATATATCGGAAGGTAAGTCCATCAAGGCGTTGTTGTCCAGCTCAAGGAGCTGTAACCTCGTCAAAGAGCTGAACAGATCTGAAGACAACTCCGACAGTGCGTTGTTGGAAAGATCTAGAGTTCCCAAAAACGTCAGATCGTTGAACAAACCAGCAGGCAAGGTATCTAGTGAGTTGTGATCCAATAACAGCCTCTCTAACGCCGTCAGACCAGCAAACAAACCAGCAGGCAAGGTATCTAGTGAGTTGTTGTCCAGGTTCAGTTCCTCTAACGCCGCCAGACCAGCAAACAAATCAGCAGGCAAGGTATCTAGTAAGTTGTTGCCCAGGTTCAGTTCCTCTAACGCCGTCAGACCAGCAAAATCACCAACCGACAGATTCTCTATTGACATAATAGACAGATCCAAATCCGTTATCGCCATCAAGTGCTCAGCGGTAACGTCTGCACAGTGATCAACAGCTGAAACCTGAGCAAGGGCTGCCGCTACCTTCCCCGTCCTACTGCAAACACCGCCATCACTGTCAAGAATGATTATATTAGTCGTAGGATGAGTACCTCGTATCACGCCTTCAGGAAGAGTATCAAAGCTCAGAGTAGTCATACCTTGGCCAGAACCTGATACCCTCAACTCCATCGTAAGAACACTACCTGACAGGAACATTACGTCTTGTGTACGCAAAGAGATATTAGTGTTGTCTGCCAATATTCTTATCGTCACATCACGTCCAGGATCCATGTCCAGTATAACTGTCACAGGTATTTCTTCACCTTCCCTGACGGTATAACTAGATGCACCGAATGACACTGACACCCCAACAGGTTCAACAGGAGCACCCGTAACCTCAATAACCGCCGTAGATGGTGTCCCCCCTGTTACGCCTGAAGGAAGATTAATAAAGCTCAACGTTGCTGTGCCTACCGCTAACGCCGTTACCATCAGGTCCTGATCACGACTTGCCCCTGGCATGAATACCAGCTCATCACTACTCAGTGACACAATCGCAGGGTTGCTTGATACAGATATCGTTACCTTTTGAATAGGGTCTGCGTCCAAAGATACTGTCACCGGTACCATGCCGCCAGTCTCTACTTGGTAACGAGCAGCACCGAATGACACTGACACCGCAACAGGTTCAACAGGGGGTGTAACTGCTTCATCGTCATCCAATATCAATACTTCCTCAGTTGACGGAGATCCCAACGATACATTGGACGATGAAGGATCTATCATCAGCTCCAGAGACACCCTCTCCCCGTCTTCGTCAACCAGATCGTCAACCGCAGTTACATCCAGCGTTGCTTCTCTCCCTTCAGGACCAAACGTGAATGAGGTGGCCGACAAACTGTAATCATCTTCCGTTGCTCCACCCAAACCGCTCGCTAATACATTTACAGACACCGAACGACGAGGTACTATATCCAGAACTATAACCACTGGCACTGAAGATCCTTCCGATACCTCATAATCAGCTGATACGAAAGACACAACCACAGCAGGGTTAGACGCTTCAACCGTTATCAATACTGTATCCGAAACCGCACTTGTCTGGCCAGTGTCATCTGTCACAACGAGGGAGAACGAAAGCTCAGCGTCTCTTGACAGATCAACCGGGGAAGTAAACGTAGGTTGAACAACAGCAGAATCGGACAGTGTCACAGGCTGACCTGACTCCTGAACCCAGGAATATGACAGTGCACCGCCTTCAGGATCCGTACTGCCACTACCGTCTAACGTCACCAACACACCTTCTGCCACTGTCTGGTCAGGGCCAGCATCCGATACAGGTCGTTCATTAACTACTGCAGCGTCATCCAATATCAACACTTCCTCAGTTGATTGAGATCCCAACGATACATTGGACGATGAAGGATCTATCGTCAGCTCCAGAGATACCCTCTCTCCGTCTTCATCAGCCGAATCCTCAACCGCACTTACATCCAGCGTTGCTTCTCTTTCTTCAGGACCAAACGTGAATGAATTGAAGGACAAAATGTAATCATCTTCCGTGGCTCCACCCAAACCGCTCGCTAGTACATTTACAGACACCGAACGACGAGGTACCATATCCAGAACTATACCCACTGACACAGAAGAACCTTCCGATACCTCGTAATCAGATGGTACGAAAGACACAACCACAGCAGGATTAGACGCTTCAACCGTTATCAATACTGTATCAGAGGCACTTGTCTGGTCAGTGTCATCTGTCACAACTAGGGTGAACGAAAGCTCAGCGTCTCTTGAAAGATCAACCGGTGAAGTAAACGTAGGTTGAACAACAGCAGAATCGGACAGTGTCACAGGCTGACCTGACTCCTGAACCCAGGAATATGACAGTGCACCGCCTTCAGGATCCGTACTGCCGCTACCGTCTAACGTCACCAACACACCTTCTGCCACTGTCTGGTCAGGGCCAGCATCCGATACAGGTCGTTCATTAACTGCTGCATCGTCATCCAGTATCAACACTTCCTCAGTTGACGGAGATCCCAACGATACATTGGACGATGAAGGATCTATCATCAGCTCCAGAGATACGCTCTCCCCGTCTTCCTCAGCCAGATCGTCAACCGCAGTTACATCAAGCGTTGCTTCACTCTCTTCAGGACCAAACGTGAATGAAGTGGCCGACAAACGGTAGTCATCTTCCGTGGCTCCACCCAAACCGCTCGCTAATACATTTACAGACACCGAACGACGAGGTACTATATCCAGAACTGCAAGAACCTCCACAGAACCACCTTCCGATACCTGATAATCAGCTGATACGAAAGACACAACCACGGCAGGGTTAGACGCTTCAACCGTTATCAATACTGTATCCGAAATGGCACTTGTCTGGTCAGTGTCATCTGTCACAACTAGGGTGAACGAAAGCTCAGCGTCTCTTGAAAGATCAACCGGTGAAGTAAACGTAGGTTGAGCAATAGCAGAATCGGACAACGTTACAGTCTCACCTGAAGACTCAACCGCACTTACATCCAGCGTTGCTTCGAACCCACGAATATGACAGCGCACCGCCTTCAGGATCCGTACTACCACTACCGTCCAACGTCACCAACACCCCTTCCATCACTGTCTGGTCAGGGCCAGCATCCGATACAGGTCGTTCAGTAGAGGTAATATCTATAACCGTCGTAGAATGTGTCCCAGCTGTTACATCCGGATGAAGATCAATAAAGCTCAACGTTGACGTGCCTACCGATGATGCCGTTACCGTCACTGACTGGGTACGTACGCCGCCCGGAATAAACTCCAACGTATCACTACTCAACGACACAAGCGATTCTGCACCTGATACAGCTAGCGTTACCGTTACCGCTCGCAGAGGGTCGGAGGTCAAAGATACTTCCACCTCTACCGTCTCGCCAGCCGCTACATTATAAACAGGCTCAACGAATGATACAGGGACAGGGCCAAGTATTGTCACCGCAGATCTAAACTCACGCACAAGGGTAAACGTGGACTCATCATATATCAAAGGAACATTTGTGAACAACAGCTCAAATGTCTCATCCCCTTCCAATAGAGAGTCTGGCAATATACCAACATCAAATGTGCCTACTATGGCGCCGGTTATTGCATCTTCAGATCCTATCCCAAGCAACACACTAGAGAGAGCAACGTAGTCCGAACCTGACTCCGCAGTAACGTCAACTGTAGAGACTGACAACTCCAGGTCGTAATCCAGGTCTGTCAACAGTTCAACGGTTACAGACACAGTCCCAGCGTCTTCAAACACTCTCTCGTCAGATACAGAAAGGGGAGATGCCCAGGGGTTGTTATCCAGCCTTAGATTAAAACCGAGTCTCGCTTCCAGTTCAGGTGGTATCACACCAGGCGGCAAAGACTCCAGACGATTATCCTCCAGCCTAAGGGACTCAAGGTTATTCAGACCAGTGAACACACCCGACGGCAAAGACTCCAGACGATTATCATCCAGGAAAAGGAACCCAAGCGAGCCCAGATCAGTGAACACACCCGACGGCAAAGAAGTCAGATCATTATCCTGCAGTTGAAGGCGATTAAGGTTATTCAGACCAGTGAACACATCCGGTGGCAAAGACTCCAGACGATTCACAAACAGTTCAAGGCGATCAAGGTTATTCAGACCAGTGAACACATCCGGTGGCAAAGATGTCAGAGCATTCCTACCCAGGCCAAGGCGAGCAAGACTACCCAGACCAGTGAACACATCCGATGGCAAAGATGTCAGAGCATTCCTACCCAGGTCAAGGATCTCAAGACTACCCAGACCAGTGAACACATCCGGTGGCAAAGAAGTCAGAGCATTATTAAACAGGCTAAGGTGCTGAAGGTTATTCAGACCAGTGAACACATCCGATCGCAAAGACACCAGACCATTATTATTCAGGAAAAGATGCGTAAGCATATCCAGATCGGCAAACAGTCCCGAAGGAAGGGTGAGCAGATTCCGGTTGACAGATATATTAAGTGTCTGCAACGAAGTCAGACCAGAGAAGTCTCCAAACTGCAGTCTAGTAAGGCCTAGTTCATCACTAATAGTCAACTCGCTTATGCCTGACAGATGAGCCTCGGTAATTTCTTCACAACCCGTGACCGTAACACCGGAAAGAGCATTAGCTGCAGTTATAATCGCAGCCTGAACTTCCTCGGTCCTGTCGCACACATTAAGAACAGGGTCGTTATCTATTATTGACACTAGTGCACTTGATTGAGTGCCGACAGACACACCCAACGGCAATTCATCAAACTCCAGAAGCAACGTCTCCCCGTCGTTGTCCGCTGAGTCGTCTATTGCGGACAAGGAGAACGACACCTCCGTCACGCCTGGACTAAACTCCACTGTCGCCGGCAAACCGGATACAACAGCCGATGTGCCAACACCTGAACCCACTATAGTTATTGCCAAATTACGCCCAGGATCCACATCCAGAACCACCGACACGTCCAATGTTTGACCTTCAACTATCCTATAGTCCGGTTCACCAAACGACACTGTCACCTCATCGTCCAGTAGCAATACTTCCTCAATTGAAGGAGATCCCAAAGACACATTGGAAGATGAAGAGTCCAGAGTCAGCTCCAGAGATACCCTCTCTCCGTCTTCATCAGCCGAATCCTCAACCGCACTTACATCCAGCGTTGCTTCTCTTTCTTCAGGACCAAACGTGAATGAAGTGAAGGACAAAATGTAATCATCTTCCGTTGCTCCTCCCAAACCGCTCGCTAATACATTTACAGACACCGTCCGACGAGGTTCTATATCCAGAACTGCAAGAACCTCCACAGAAGATCCTTCCAATACCTGATAATCAGCTGATACGAAAGACACAACCACAGTAGGAGTAGAAGCTTCAACCGTTATCAATACTGTATCCGAAACCGCACTTGTCTGGCCAGTGTCATCTGTCACAACGAGGGAGAACGAAAGCTCCGCGTCTCTTGAAAGACCAACCGGGGAAGTAAACGTAGGTTGAGCAATAGTAGAATCCGATAGTGTCACAGTCTCACCTGAAGCCTGAACCCACGAATATGACAGCGCACCGCCTTCAGTATCCGTACTGCCGCTACCGTCTAATGTCACCAACACACCTTCTGCCACTGTCTGGTCAGGGCCAGCATCCGCAACAGGTCGTTCATTAACTGCTACGTCGTCATCCAATAGCAACACTTCCTCAGTTGACGGAGATCCCAAAGACACATTGGAAGATGAAGAGTCCAGAGTCAGCTCCAGAGATACCCTCTCTCCGTCTTCATCAGTCGAATCGTCAACCGCACTTACATCCAGCGTTGCTTCTCTTTCTTCAGGACCAAACGTGAATGAAGTGAAAGACAAAATGTAATCATCTTCCGTTGCTCCACCCAAACCGCTCGCTACTACATTTACAGACACCGAACGACGAGGTACTATATCCAGAACTATAACCACTGGCACTGAAGATCCTTCCGATACCTCATAATCATCTGATACGAAAGACACAACCACAGTAGGAGTAGACGCTTCAACTGTTATCAATACTGTATCCGCAACAGCATTTGTCTGGCCAGTGTCATCTGTCACAACGAGGGAGAACGAAAGCTCCGCGTCTCTTGAAAGACCAACCGGGGAAGTAAACGTAGGTTGAGCAACAGAAGAATCCGACAGTGTCACAGACTGACCTGACTCCTGAACCCACGAATATAACAGTGCGCCGTCTTCAGGATCCGTACTGCCGCTACCGTCTAACGTCACCAACACGCCTTCTGACACTGTCTGGTCAGGGCCAGCATCCGCTACAGGTCGTTCATTAACTGCTTCATCATCGTCCAATAGCAATACTTCCTCAATTGAAGGAGATCCCAACGATACATTGGACGATGAAGGATCTATCATCAGTTCCAGAGATACCCTCTCCCCGTCATCGTCAGCCGAATCGTCAACCGCACTTACATCCAGCGTTGCTTCTCTTTCTTCAGGACCAAACGTGAATGAAGTGAAGGACAAAATGTAATCATCTTCCGTGGCTCCACCCAAACCGCTCGCTAATACATTTACAGACACCGAACGACGAGGTACTATATCCAGAACTATACCCACTGACACAGAAGAACCTTCCGATACCTCATAATCATCTGATACGAAAGACACAACCACAGCAGGGTTAGACGCTTCAACCGTTATCAATACTGTATCCGAAATGGCACTTGTCTGGCCAGTGTCATCTGTCACAACTAGGGAGAACGAAAGCTCCGCGTCTGTTGACAGACCAACCGGGGAAGTAAACGTAGGTTGAGCAATAGTAGAATCCGATAGTGTCACAGTCTCACCTGAAGCCTGAACCCAAGAATATGACAGTGCACCACCTTCAGGATCCGTACTACCACTACCGTCTAACGTCACCAACACACCTTCTGACACTGTCTGGTCAGGGCCAGCATCCGCAACAGGTCGTTCATTAACTACTGCATCGTCATCCAGTATCAACACTTCCTCAGTTGACGGAGATCCCAACGATACATTGGACGATGAAGAGTCCAGCATCAGCTCCAGAGACACACTCTCCCCGTCATCGTCAGCCAGATCGTCAACCGCAGTTACATCAAGCGTTGCTTCACTCTCTTCAGGACCAAACGTGAATGAAGTGGCCGACAAACGGTAGTCATCTTCCGTTGCTCCACCCAAACCACTCGCTAATACATTTACAGACACCGTCCGACGAGGTACTATATCCAGAACTATAACCACTGGCACTGAAGATCCTTCCGATACCTCATAATCATCTGATACGAAAGACACAACCACAGTAGGAGTAGAAGCTTCAACCGTTATCAATACTGTATCCGAAACCGCACTTGTCTGGCCAGTGTCATCTGTCACAACGAGGGAGAACGAAAGCTCCGCGTCTCTTGAAAGACCAACCGGGGAAGTAAACGTAGGTTGAGCAATAGTAGAATCCGATAGTGTCACAGTCTCACCTGAAGCCTGAACCCACGAATATGACAGCGCACCGCCTTCAGTATCCGTACTGCCGCTACCGTCTAATGTCACCAACACACCTTCTGCCACTGTCTGGTCAGGGCCAGCATCCGCAACAGGTCGTTCATTAACTGCTACGTCGTCATCCAATATCAACACTTCCTCAGTTGATTGAGATCCCAAAGACACATTGGACAATGAAGAATCTATCATCAGCTCCAGAGATACCCTCTCCCCGTCATCGTCAGCCAGATCGTCAACCGCACTTACATCCAGCGTTGCTTCTCTTGCTTCAGGGCCAAACGTGAATGAAGTGAAGGACAAAATGTAATCATCTTCCGTTGCTCCACCCAAACCGCTCGCTAATACATTTACAGACACCGAACGACGAGGTACCATATCCAGAACTATACCCACTGACACAGAAGATCCTTCCGATACCTGATAATCAGCTGATACGAAAGACACAACCACTGCAGGAGTAGACGCTTCAACCGTTATCAATACTGTATCCGAAATGGCACTTGTCTGGTCAGTGTCATCTGTCACAACAAGGGTGAACGAAAGCTCCGCGTCTCTTGAAAGATCAACCGGGGAAGTAAACGTAGGTTGAGCAACAGTAGAATCCGACAGTGTCACAGCCTCACCTGAAGCCTGAACCCACGAATATGACAGTGCACCGCCTTCAGGATCCGCACTGCCACTACCGTCTAACGTCACCAACACACCTTCCGCCACTGTCTGGTCAGGGCCAGCATCCGATACAGGTCGTTCATTAACTGCTACGTCATCATCCAATATCAACACTTCCTCAGTTGACTGAGATCCCAACGATACATTGGACGATGAAGGATCTATCATCAGCTCCAGAGACACCCTCTCTCCGTCATCGTCAACCAGATCGTCAACCGCAGTTACAGCAAGCGTTGCTTCGCTTGCTTCAGGACCAAACGTGAATGAAGTGAAGGACAAAATGTAATCATCTTCCGTGGCTCCACCCAAACCGCTCGCTAATACATTTACAGACACCGTCCGACGAGGTACTATATCCAGAACTGCAAGAACTTCCACAGAAGATCCTTCCAATACCTGATAATCAGCTGATACGAAAGACACAACCACAGTAGGAGTAGATGCTTCAACCGTTATCAATACTGTATCCGAAATGGCACTTGTCTGGTCAGCGTCATCCGTCACAACCAGGGTGAACAAAAGCTCAGCGTCTCTTGAAAGATCAACAGGGGAAGTAAACGTAGGTTGAGCAATAGAAGAATCCGACAGTGTCACAGTCTCACCTGAAGCCTGAACCCACGAATATGACAGCGCACCGCCTCCAGGATCCGTACTGCCACTACCGTCTAACGTCACCAACACACCTTCCGTCACTGTCTGGTCAGGGCCAGCATCCGCCACAGGTCGTTCATTAACTACTGCGTCGTCCAGTAGCAATACTTCCTCAGTTGAAGGAGATCCCAACGATACATTGGACGATGAAGGGTCTAGCATCAGCTCTAGAGATACGCCCTCCCCGGATTCCTCAGCCGAATCCTCAACTGCAGTTACATCCAGCGTTGCTTCTCTCTCTTCAGGACCAAACGTGAGTGAAGTGTCCGACAAAATGTAGTCATCTTCCGTGGCTCCACCCAAACTGCTCACTACTACATTTACAGACACCGTCCGACGAGGTACCATATCCAGAACTGCAAGAACCTCCACGGAAGAACCTTCCGATACCTCATAATCATCTGATACGAAAGACACAACCACGGCAGGAGTAGATGCTTCAACCGTTATCAATACTGTATCCGAAATGGCACTTGTCTGCCCAAAGCCATCTGTCACAGCAAGCGAGAACAAAAGCTCAGCGTCTCTTGAAAGATCAACCGGGGAAGTAAACGTAGGTGCGGCAACAGTAGAATCCGACAGTGTCACAGTCTCACCTGAAGCCTGAACCCAGGAATATGACAGTGCACCGCCTTCAGGATCCGTACTACCACTACCGTCTAACGTCACCAACACACCTTCCGTCACTGTCTGGTCAGGGCCAGCATCCGCTACAGGTCGTTCATTAACTGCTGCGTCATCATCCAATATCAACACTTCCTCAGTTGACGGAGATCCCAACGATACATTGGACAATGAAGGATCTATCATCAGATCCAGAGATACCCTCTCTCCGTCATCGTCAACCAGATCGTCAACCGCAGTTACAACCAGCGTTGCTTCTCTTTCTTCAGGACCAAACGTGAATGAAGTGAAGGACAAAATGTAATCATCTTCCGTGGCTCCACCCAAACCGCTAGCTATTACATTTACAGACACCGTCCGACGAGGTACTATATCCAGAACTGCACGTACCTCCACAGAAGAACCTTCCGATACCTCGTAATCAGATGATACGAAAGACACAACCACCGCAGGGTTAGACGCTTCAACCGTTATCAATACTGTATCCGAAATGGCACTTGTCTGGCCAGTGTCATCTGTCACAACGAGGGAGAACGAAAGCTCAGCGTCTCTTGAAAGACCAACCGGTGAAGTAAACGTAGGTTGAGCAACAGAAGAATCCGACAGTGTCACAGTCTCACCTGAAGCCTGAACCCACGAATATGACAGTGCACCGCCTTCAGTATCCGTACTGCCTCTACCGTTTAACGTCACCAACACACCTTCTGACACTGTCTGGTCAGGGCCAGCATCCGCAACAGGTCGTTCATTAACTGCTTCATCATCGTCCAATAGCAATACTTCCTCAATTGAAGGAGATCCCAAAGACACATTGGAAGATGAAGAGTCCAGCGTCAGCTCCAGAGATACCCTCTCTCCGTCTTCATCAGCCGAATCCTCAACCGCACTTACATCCAGCGTTGCTTCGCTTTCTTCAGGACCAAACGTGAGTGAAGTGACAGACAAAATGTAATCATCTTCCGTGGCTCCACCCAAACCGCTCGCTAATACATTTACAGACACCGTCCGACGAGGTGCCAGATCCAGAACTGCAAGAACCTCCACAGAAGAACCTTCCGATACCTCATAATCATCTGATACGAAAGACACAATCACAGTAGGAGTAGATGCTTCAACCGTTATCAATACTGTATCCGAAACCGCACTTGTCTGGCCAGTGTCATCCGTCACAACCAGGGTGAACGAAAGCTCCGCGTCTCTTGAAAGATCAACAGGGGAAGTAAACGTAGGTTGAGCAACAGTAGAATCCGACAGGGTCACAGACTCACCTGAAGCCTGAACCCACGAATATGACAGTGCACCGCCTTCAGGATCCGTACTGCCGCTACCGTCTAACGTCACCAACACACCTTCCGTCACTGTCTGGTCAGGGCCAGCATCCGCTACAGGGCGTTCATTAACTACTACCTCGTCATCCAGTATCAACACTTCAGCAGTCGATGGAGAACCCAACGATACATTGGACAATGAAGGATCTATCATCAGCTCCAGAGACACCCTCTCTCCGTCTTCCTCAGCCGAATCGTCAACCGCAGTTACAGCAAGCGTTGCTTCGCTTTCTTCAGGACCAAACGTGAGTGAAGTGACAGACAAAATGTAATCATCTTCCGTGGCTCCACCCAAACCGCTCGCTAATACATTTACAGACACCGTCCGACGAGGTGCCAGATCCAGAACTGCAAGAACCTCCACAGAAGATCCTTCCAATACCTGATAATCAGCTGATACGAAAGACACAACCACCGCAGGGTTAGACGCTTCAACCGTTATCAATACTGTATCCGGGGCACTTGTCTGGCCAGTGTCATCTGTCACAACCAGGGTGAACGAAAGCTCCGCGTCTCTTGACAGATCAACCGGGGAAGTAAACGTAGGTTCGGCAACAGTAGAATCCGACAGTGTTACAGCCTCACCTGAAGCCTGAACCCACGAATATAACAGTGCATCGCCTTCAGGATCCGTACTGCCGCCACCGTCTAACGTCACCAACACACCTTCTGACACTGTCTGATCAGGGCCAGCATCCGCAACAGGTCGTTCATTAACTACTGCGTCGTCATCCAATATTGACACTTCAGCAGTCGATGGAGATCCCAACGATACATTGGACGATGAAGGATCTATCATCAGCTCCAGAGATACCCTCTCCCCGTCATCGTCAACCAGATCGTCAACTGCAGTTACAGCCAGCGTTGCTTCGCTTGCTTCAGGACCAAACGTGAATGAAGTAGCAGACAAACGGTAGTCATCTTCCGTGGCTCCACCCAAACCGCTCGCTATTACATTTACAGACACCGTCCGACGAGGTACTATATCCAGAACTGCAAGAACCTCCACAGAAGATCCTTCCGATACCGCGTAATCAGCTGATACGAATGACACAACCACAATAGGAGTAGACGCTTCAACCGTTATCAATACTGTATCCGAAATGGCACTTGTCTGGCCAGTGTCATCTGTCACAACCAGGGTGAACGAAAGCTCAGCGTCTCTTGACAGACCAACCGGTGAAGTAAACGTAGGTTGAGCAACGGTAGAATCGGACAACGTTACAGTCTCACCTGAAGCCTGAACCCACGAATATGACAGCGCACCGCCTTCAGGATCCGCACTACCACTACCGTCCAACGTCACCAACACCCCTTCCATCACTGTCTGGTCAGGGCCAGCATCCGATACAGGTCGTTCAGTAGAGGTAATATCTATAACCGTCGTAGAATGTGTCCCTGCTGTTACATCCGAATGAAGATCAATAAAGCTCAACGTTGACGTGCCTACCACTGATGCCGTTACCGTCACTGACTGGGTACGTACGCCGCCCGGAATAAACTCCAACGCGTCACTACTCAACGACACAAGCGATTCGGCACTTGATACAGCCAGCGTTACCGTTACCGCTCGTACAGGGTCAGCAGTCAAATATACTTCCACCTCTACTGTCTCGCCAGCCACCACATTATAAACAGGCTCAACGAATGATACAGGAACAGGGCCAAGTATTGTCACCGCAGATCTAAACTCACGCACAAGGGCATCCGCAGACTCATCATATATCAAAGGAACATTTGTGAACACCAGCTCAAATGTCTCATCCCCTTCCAATAGAGAGTCTGGCAATATACCTACATCAAATGTGCCTACTATGGCGCCGGTTACTGCATCTTCAGATCCTATCCCAAGCAACACACTAGAGAGAGCAACGTAGTCCGAACCTGACTCCGCAGTAACGTCAACTGTGGAGACTGACAACGTCAAGTCGTAATCCAGGTCTGTCAACAGTTCAACGGTTACAGACGCAGTCCCAGCGTCTTCAAACACTCTCTCGTCAGATACAGAAAGGGGAGAAGCCCAGGGGTTGTCAGACAGACTTAGGAAAACCAATCTCGCTTCCAGTTCAGGTGATATCACACCAGGAGGCAAAGACATCAGAGAATTATCATGCAGGATAAGGCGCTCAAGGTTATCCAGACCAGTGAACACACCCGACGGCAAAGTAGTCAGACGATTCTCATCCAGGAGAAGGCGCTCAAGGTTATCCAGACCAGTGAACACACCCGACGGCAAAGTAGTCAGACGATTCTCATCCAGGCGAAGGCTCGTAAGCATATCCAGACCTGAGAACACACCCGACGGCAAAGTAGTCAGACGATTCTCACTCAGGAAAAGGAACGTAAGCGAGCCCAGACCAGTGAACACACCCGACGGCAAAGAAGTCAGACGATTCTCATTCAGGTTAAGGCGATTAAGGTTATCCAGATCAGTGAACACACCCGACGGCAAAGAAGTCAGATCATTATTCTGCAGGCTAAGGTGATTAAGGTTATTCAGACCAGTGAACACATCCGGTGGCAAAGATGTCAGACGATTCACAAACAGGTCAAGGCGATCAAGGTTATTCAGACCAGTGAACACATCCGACGGCAAAGACGCCAGACGATTATTATCCAGGTCAAGGGTCTCAAGACTACCCAGACCAGTGAACACATCCGACGGCAAAGATGTCAGATCATTCCTACCCAGGTCAAGGATCTCAAGACTACCCAGACCAGTGAACACACCCGACGGCAAAGATGTCAGATCATTATTATTCAGGTTAAGGCGCTGAAGGTTATTCAGACCAGTGAACACATCCGATGGCAAAGATGTCAGACTATTATTATTCAGGTTAAGTTCTTCAAGCATATCCAGATCGGCAAACAGTCCCGAAGGAAGGGTCCGCAGATTATCGTTGAGAGATATATCAAGTCTCGTCAACGAAGTCAGACCAGAGAAGTCTCCAAACTGCAGTCTAGTAAGGCCTGGTTCATTACTAATAAACAACCCGCTTATGCCTGACAGATGAGCCTCGGTAATTTCTTCACAACCCGTGACCGTAACACCGGAAAGAGCATTAGCTGCAGTTATAATCGCAGCCTGAACTTCCTCGGTCCTGTCACACACATTAAGAACAGGGTCGTTGTCTATTATTGACACTAGTGCACTTGATTGAGTGCCGACAGATACACCCAACGGCAATTCATCAAACTCCAGAAGCAATGTCTCCCCGTCGTCGTCCGCTGAGTCGTCTATTGCGGACAAGGAGAACGACACCTCCGTCACACCTGGACTAAACTCCACTGTAGCTGGCAAACCAGATACAACAGCCGATGTGCCAACACCTGAACCCACTATAGTTATTGCCAAATTACGCCCAGGATCCACATCCAGAACCACCGACACGTCCAATGTTTGACCTTCAACTATCCTATAGTCCGGTTCACCAAACGATACTGTCACCTCATCGTCCAGTAGCAATACTTCCTCAATTGAAGGAGATCCCAAAGACACATTGGAAGATGAAGAGTCCAGAGTCAGCTCCAGAGATACCCTCTCCCCATCTTCATCAGCTGAATCCTCAACCGCAGTTACATCCAGCGTTGCTTCGCTTTCTTCAGGACCAAACGTGAATGAAGTGAAGGACAAAATGTAATCATCTTCCGTTGCTCCACCCAAACCGCTCGCTAATACATTTACAGACACCGAACGACGAGGTTCTATATCCAGAACTATACCCACTGACACAGAAGAACCTTCCGATACCTCATAATCATCTGATACGAAAGACACAACCACCGCAGGGTTAGACGCTTCAACCGTTATCAATACTGTATCCGAAATGGCACTTGTCTGGTCAGTGTCATCTGTCACAACCAGGGTGAACGAAAGCTCCGCGTCTCTTGACAGATCAACCGGGGAAGTAAACGTAGGTTGAGCAACAGTAGAATCCGACAGTGTCACAGCCTCACCTGAAGCCTGAACCCACGAATATGACAGTGCACCGCCTTCAGGATCCGTACTGCCGCTACCGTCTAATGTCACCAACACACCTTCTGCTACTGTCTGATCAGGGCCAGCATCCGCTACAGGTCGTTCATTAACTACTACGTCGTCATCCAATATCAACACTTCCTCAGTTGAAGGAGATCCCAAAGACACATTGGACAATGAAGGATCTATCATCAGATCCAGAGACACGCTCTCTCCGTCATCGTCAGCCGAATCGTCAACCGCAGTTACAGCAAGCGTTGCTTCGCTTTCTTCAGGACCAAACGTGAATGAAGTAGCCGACAAAATGTAATCATCTTCCGTGGCTCCACCCAAACCGCTCGCTAATACATTTACAGACACCGTCCGACGAGGTGCAATATCCAGAACTGCAAGAACTTCCACAGAAGATCCTTCCAATACCTGATAATCAGCTGATACGAAAGACACAACCACAGTAGGAGTAGATGCTTCAACCGTTATCAATACTGTATCCGAAATGGCACTTGTCTGGTCAGCGTCATCCGTCACAACCAGGGTGAACGAAAGCTCAGCGTCTCTTGACAGATCAACCGGGGAAGTAAACGTAGGTTGAGCAATAGAAGAATCCGACAGTGTCACAGTCTCACCTGAAGCCTGAACCCACGAATATGACAGCGCACCGCCTTCAGGATCCGTACTGCCACTACCGTCTAACGTCACCAACACGCCTTCCGTCACTGTCTGGTCAGGGCCAGCATCCGATACAGGTCGTTCATTAACTACTGCGTCGTCCAGTAGCAATACTTCCTCAGTTGAAGGAGATCCCAACGATACATTGGACGATGAAGGGTCTAGCATCAGCTCTAGAGATACGCCCTCCCCGGATTCCTCAGCCGAATCCTCAACTGCAGTTACATCCAGCGTTGCTTCTCTCTCTTCAGGACCAAACGTGAGTGAAGTGTCCGACAAAATGTAGTCATCTTCCGTGGCTCCACCCAAACTGCTCACTACTACATTTACAGACACCGTCCGACGAGGTACCATATCCAGAACTGCAAGAACCTCCACGGAAGATCCTTCCGATACCTGATAATCAGCTGATACGAAAGACACAACCACAGTAGGAGTAGATGCTTCAACTGTTATCAATACTGTATCCGAAATGGCACTTGTCTGGTCAGTGTCATCCGTCACAACCAGGGTGAACAAAAGCTCAGCGTCTCTTGACAGATCAACCGGTGAAGTAAACGTAGGTTGAGCAATAGCAGAATCGGACAGTGTCACAGACTCACCTGAAGCCTGAACCCAAGAATATGACAGTGCACCGCCTTCAGGATCCGTACTGCCACTACCGTCTAACGTCACCAACACACCTTCTGACACTGTCTGGTCAGGGCCAGCATCCGCAACAGGTCGTTCATTAACTGCTGCGTCATCATCCAATATCAACACTTCGGCAGTTGACTGAGATCCCAACGATACATTGGACGATGAAGGATCTATCATCAGCTCCAGAGATACCCTCTCCCCGTCATCGTCAGCCGAATCGTCAATCGCACTTACAACCAGCGTTGCTTCTCTTTCTTCAGGGCCAAACGTGAATGAATTGAAGGACAAAATGTAATCATCTTCCGTGGCTCCACCCAAACCGCTCGCTAGTACATTTACAGACACCGAACGACGAGGTACCATATCCAGAACTATACCCACTGACACAGAAGAACCTTCCGATACCTCGTAATCAGATGGTACGAAAGACACAACCACAGTAGGAGTAGAAGCTTCAACCGTTATCAATACTGTATCCGAAATGGCACTTGTCTGGTCAGTGTCATCTGTCACAACAAGGGTGAACGAAAGCTCCGCGTCTCTTGAAAGATCAACAGGGGAAGTAAACGTAGGTTGAGCAATAGTAGAATCCGACAGTGTCACAGACTCACCTGAAGCCTGAATCCAGGAATATGACAGTGCACCGCCTTCAGGATCCGTACTGCCGCTACCGTCTAACGTCACCAACACACCTTCTGCCACTGTCTGGTCAGGGCCAGCATCCGCTACAGGTCGTTCATTAACTGCTGCATCGTCATCCAATATCAACACTTCCTCAGTTGACGGAGATCCCAACGATACATTGGACGATGAAGGATCTATCATCAGCTCCAGAGATACGCTCTCCCCGTCTTCGTCAACCGAATCGTCAACCGCAGTTACAGCAAGCGTTGCTTCGCTTGCTTCAGGACCAAACGTGAATGAAGTGGCCGACAAACGGTAGTCATCTTCCGTTGTTCCACCCAAACCACTCGCTAATACATTTACAGACACCGTCCGACGAGGTACTATATCCAGAACTGCAAGAACCTCCACGGAAGATCCTTCCAATACCTCATAATCAGCTGATACGAAAGACACAACCACAGTAGGAGTAGACGCTTCAACCGTTATCAATACTGTATCCGAAATGGCACTTGTCTGGTCAGTGTCATCTGTCACAACCAGGGTGAACGAAAGCTCCGCGTCTCTTGACAGATCAACAGGGGAAGTAAACGTAGGTTGAGCAATAGTAGAATCCGACAGTGTCACAGTCTCACCTGAAGCCTGAACCCACGAATATGACAGCGCACCGCCTTCAGGATCCGTACTGCCACTACCGTCCAACGTCACCAACACACCTTCCGTCACTGTCTGGTCAGGGCCAGCATCCGCTACAGGTCGTTCATTAACTGCTTCATCATCGTCCAATAGCAATACTTCCTCAATTGAAGGAGATCCCAAAGACACATTGGAAGATGAAGAGTCCAGCGTCAGCTCCAGAGATACCCTCTCTCCGTCTTCATCAGCCGAATCCTCAACCGCACTTACATCCAGCGTTGCTTCTCTTGCTTCAGGACCAAACGTGAATGAAGTGAAGGACAAACGGTAGTCATCTTCCGTTGCTCCGCCCAAACCGCTCGCTAATACATTTACCGATACCGAACGACGAGGTTCTATATCCAGAACTATAACCACCGGCACTGAAGAACCTTCCGATACCTCATAATCAGCTGATACGAAAGATACAACCACAGTAGGAGTAGTCGCTTCAACCGTTATCAATACTGTATCCGAAACCGCACTTGTATGCCCAAATCCATCTGTCACAACCAGGGTGAACAAAAGCTCCGCGTCTCTTGACAGATCAACAGGGGAAGTAAACGTAGGTTGAACAATAGTAGAATCGGACAGTGTTACAGTCTCACCTGAAGCCTGAATCCAGGAATATGACAGTGCGCCGCCTTCAGGATCCGTACTGCCACTACCGTCTAACGTCACCAACACACCTTCTGACACTGTCTGGTCAGGGCCAGCATCCGCAACAGGTCGTTCATTAACTGCTGCGTCATCATCCAATATCAACACTTCCTCAGTTGACTGAGATCCCAACGATACATTGGACGATGAAGAATCTATCATCAGCTCCAGAGACACCCTCTCCCCGTCATCGTCAACCAGATCGTCAACCGCACTTACATCCAGCGTTGCTTCTCTTTCTTCAGGACCAAACGTGAATGAAGTGAAGGACAAAATGTAATCATCTTCCGTGGCTCCACCCAAACCGCTCGCTAATACATTTACAGACACCGAACGACGAGGTTCTATATCCAGAACTATAACCACTGGCACTGAAGATCCTTCCGATACCTCATAATCATCTGATACGAAAGACACAACCACCGCAGGATTAGAAGCTTCAACCGTTATCAATACTGTATCAGAGGCACTTGTCTGGTCAGTGTCATCTGTCACAACTAGGGTGAACAAAAGCTCAGCGTCTCTTGACAGATCAACAGGGGAAGTAAACGTAGGTTGAGCAATAGTAGAATCCGACAGTGTCACAGTCTCACCTGAAGCCTGAACCCACGAATATGACAGTGCACCGCCTTCAGGATCCGTACTGCCGCTACCGTCTAACGTCACCAACACACCTTCCGTCACTGTCTGGTCAGGGCCAGCATCCGCTACAGGGCGTTCATTAACTGCTGCATCATCGTCCAATATTGACACCTCTGTAGTCGATGGTTCCACTCGTGAAATACCAGAAGGAAGTGGATCCGCAAAGCTCAAAACAACGCTCTCATCATCGTCGTCAAAGTCGTCCGAAGAAGCACTCAGCGTAAAGGTCGCTCTAGTCGCGTCAGAATCAAACGTTACAGAGACAACAGACAAACTGTAGTCAACCTCTTCCTCAGCTCCGCCTTGACCCAGAGACAGTATATCCAGGGTAACCTCACGATCAGGGACGCCACTCAAAATTACAGTTACAGTTACAGATCTGCCCTCCTCAACTCTGTAAACAGATGAACCGAATGACACATCCAGTAATGGTACATCGTCATCCAAAACGTTCAACGTTGTAGCCGAAGGATCACCTAACAACGCACGAGTATCTTCCAATGGAACACTCAACGTAAGTTCCACTACTCCATCCAGAAGGTCCGCGTCATCTACACCTGATACAACAAACTGTTGTAACGTTTCTCCCGAAACAAACGTTACGGATGAAGGAACTCCACTCAATGATGAAACAGCTCCCGTAGAGAACACCGTTACCAACAGATCCCGCTCAGGATCCACACTAAGCTCAACCGATACCGTCGTTGATCCGTCTTCCGACAAGTCATAAGACACAGAGCCGAATGACACCTCCACTAGAGGATCGTCGTCGTCCAGTAGCAATACTTCCTCAATTGAAGGAGATCCCAAAGACACATTGGAAGATGAAGAGTCCAGAGTCAGCTCCAGAGATACCCTCTCTCCGTCTTCATCAGCCGAATCCTCAACCGCACTTACATCCAGCGTTGCTTCTCTTTCTTCAGGGCCAAACGTGAATGAAGTGAAGGACAAAATGTAATCATCTTCCGTTGCTCCACCCAAACCGCTCGCTAATACATTTACAGACACCGAACGACGAGGTACCATATCCAGAACTATACCCACTGACACAGAAGATCCTTCCGATACCTGATAATCAGCTGATACGAAAGACACAACCACTGCAGGAGTAGACGCTTCAACCGTTATCAATACTGTATCCGAAATGGCACTTGTCTGGTCAGTGTCATCTGTCACAACAAGGGTGAACGAAAGCTCCGCGTCTCTTGAAAGATCAACCGGGGAAGTAAACGTAGGTTGAGCAACAGTAGAATCCGACAGTGTCACAGCCTCACCTGAAGCCTGAACCCACGAATATAACAGTGCACCGCCTTCAGGATCCGTACTGCCGCTACCGTCTAACGTCACCAACACACCTTCCGCCACTGTCTGGTCAGGGCCAGCATCCGATACAGGTCGTTCATTAACTGCTGCGTCATCATCCAATATCAACACTTCCTCAGTTGACGGAGATCCCAACGATACATTGGACGATGAAGGATCTATCATCAGCTCCAGAGACACCCTCTCCCCGTCATCGTCAACCAGATCGTCAACCGCAGTTACAGCAAGCGTTGCTTCGCTTGCTTCAGGACCAAACGTGAATGAAGTGAAGGACAAACGGTAGTCATCTTCCGTTGCTCCGCCCAAACCGCTCGCTAATACATTTACCGATACCGAACGACGAGGTACTATATCCAGAACTATACGCACTGGCACAGAAGAACCTTCCGATACCTCATAATCAGCTGATACGAAAGACACAACCACCGCAGGGTTAGACGCTTCAACCGTTATCAATACTGTATCCGAAATGGCACTTGTCTGGTCAGTGTCATCTGTCACAACCAGGGTGAACAAAAGCTCAGCGTCTCTTGAAAGATCAACAGGGGAAGTAAACGTAGGTTGAGCAATAGAAGAATCCGACAGTGTTACAGCCTCACCTGAAGCCTGAACCCACGAATATGACAGCGCACCGCCTTCAGGATCCGTACTGCCGCTACCGTCTAACGTCACCAACACACCCTCTGACACTGTCTGGTCAGGGCCAGCATCCGCAACAGGTCGTTCATTAACTACTGCAGCGTCATCCAATATCAACACTTCCTCAGTTGATGGAGAACCCAACGATACATTGGACGATGAAGAATCTATCATCAGCTCCAGAGATACCCTCTCTCCGTCTTCATCAGCCGAATCCTCAACCGCACTTACATCCAGCGTTGCTTCGCTTGCTTCAGGACCAAACGTGAATGAAGTGAAGGACAAAATGTAATCATCTTCCGTTGCTCCGCCCAAACCGCTCGCTAATACATTTACCGATACCGAACGACGAGGTACTATATCCAGAACTATAACCACCGGCACTGAAGAACCTTCCGATACCTCATAATCAGCTGATACGAAAGATACAACCACAGTAGGAGTAGTCGCTTCAACCGTTATCAATACTGTATCCGAAACCGCACTTGTATGCCCAAATCCATCTGTCACAACTAGGGTGAACAAAAGCTCAGCGTCTCTTGAAAGATCAACAGGGGAAGTAAACGTAGGTTGAACAATAGTAGAATCGGACAGTGTTACAGAATCACCTGAAGACTGAACCCACGAATATGACAGATCCGTGCCTTCAGGATCCGCACTCCCACTACCGTCCAACGTCACCAACACACCTTCTGCCACTGTCTGGTCAGGGCCAGCATCCGATACAGGTAGTTCATTAGCCGCAACATCTATAACCGTCGTAGAATGTGTCCCGGCTGTTACATCCGGATGAAGATCAATAAAGCTCAACGTTGACGTGCCTACCACTGATGCCGTTACAGTCACTGACTGGGTACGTACGCCGCCCGGAATAAACTCCAACGTATCACTACTCAACGACACAAGCGATTCGGCACCTGATACAGCCAGCGTTACCGTTACCGCTCGTGGAGGGTCAGCATTCAAAGATACTTCCACCTCTACTGTCTCGCCAGCCACTACATTATAAACAGGCTCAACGAATGATACAGGGACAGGGCCAAGTATTGTCACCGCAGATCTAAACTCACGCACAAGGGCATCCGCAGACTCATCATATATCAAAGGAACATTTGTGAACAACAGCTCAAATGTCTCATCCCCTTCCAATAGAGAGTCTGGCAATATACCTACATCAAATGTGCCTACTATGGCGCCGGTTATTGCATCTTCAGATCCTATCCCAAGCAACACACTAGAGAGAGCAACGTAGTCCGAACCTGACTCCGCAGTAACGTCAACTGTAGAGACTGACAACTCCAGGTCGTAATCCAGGTCTGTCAACAGTTCAACGGTTACAGACGCAGTCCCCGCGTCTTCAAACACTCTCTCGTCAGATACAGAAAGGGGAGAAGCCCAGGGGTTGTCATCCAGCCTTAGAATATTGAGTCTCGCTTCCAGCTCAGCTGATATTAGACCAGGTGGCAAAGAGGTCAGAGCATTATCACTCAGGGAAAGGCTCGTAAGCATATCCAGACCTGAGAACACATCTGGTGGTAAAGCGGTCAGAGCATTTTCACTCAGGTTAATGTTCTCAAGCATATCCAGACCTGAGAACACATCCGGTGGCAAAGAAGTCAGACCATTATTATTCAGTGAGATGTTCTCAAGCATATCCAGACCAGAGAACACATCCGATGGCAAAGAAGTCAGAACATTATTATCTGTAGTATTACCAGTCAGGGCAAAGATGCGAAGCATGTCCAGGTCAGAGAATACATCCGGTGGCAAAGAAGTCAGACCATTACGTCTCAGAGAAAGTCTTTCAAGCCTATCCAGACCTGAGAACACATCCGATGGCAAGGTCGTCAGAGGATTATCATCCAGTGTAATATTCTCAAGCCTATCCAGACCTGAGAACACATCCGATGGCAAGGTCGTCAGAGAATTTTGATTCAGGATAATGGTTTGAAGCATACCCAGATCGGCAAACAGTCCCGAAGAAAGGATCATCAGATTCTGGTTGCGCGATATATCAAGTGTCGTCAAAGAAGTCAGCCCAGAGAAGTCTCCAAACTGCAGTCTAGTAAGGCCTGGTTCATTACTAATAAACAACCCGCTTATGCCTGACAGATGAGCCTCGGTAATTTCTTCACAGCCCGTGACCGTAACACCGGAAAGAGCATTAGCTGCCGTTATAATCGCAGCCTGAACTTCCTCGGTCCTGTCGCACACATTAAGGAAAGGGTCGTTGTCTATTATTGACACTAGTGCACTTGATTGAGTGCCGACAGATACACCCAACGGCAATTCATCAAACTCCAGAAGCAATGTCCCCCCATCGTTGTCCGCTGAGTCATCTATTACGGACAAGGAGAAGGACACCTCCGTCACGCCTGGACTAAACTCCACTGTCGCCGGCAAACCAGATACAACAGCCGATGTGCCAACACCTGAACCCACTATAGTTATTGCCAAATTGCGCCCAGGATCAGCATCCAGAACCACCGACACGTCCAATGTTTGACCTTCAACTATCCTATAGTCCGGTTCACCAAACGATACTGACACCGCGTCGTCCAGTAGCAACACTTCCTCAGTTGACGGAGATCCCAACGATACATTGGACGATGAAGAGTCCAGCGCCAGCGCCAGAGATACCCTCTCTCCGTCTTCGTCAGCCGAATCCTCAACCGCACTTACATCAAGCGTTGCTTCTCTTTCTTCAGGACCAAACGTGAATGAAGTGACAGACAAAATGTAGTCATCTTCCGTTGCTCCGCCCAAACCACTCGCTAATACATTTACAGACACCGAACGACGAGGTGCTATATCCAGAACTGCAAGAACCTCCACAGAAGATCCTTCCGATACCGCGTAATCAGCTGATACGAATGACACAACCACGGCAGGAGTAGATGCTGCAACTGTTATCAATACTGTATCCGAAACCGCACTTGTCTGGCCAGTGTCATCTGTCACAGCAAGGGAGAACGAAAGCTCCGCGTCTGTTGAAAGACCAACCGGTGAAGTAAACATAGGTTGAGCAACAGCAGAATCGGACAGTGTCACAGTCTCACCTGAAGACTGAACCCACGAATATGACAGTGCACCGCCTTCAGGATCCGCACTACCACTACCGTCCAACGTCACCAACACCCCTTCCATCACTGTCTGGTCAGGGCCAGCATCCGATACAGGTCGTTCAGTAGAGGTAATATCTATAACCGTCGTAGAATGTGGCCCAGCTGTTACATCCGGATGAAGATCAATAAAGCTCAACGTTGACGTGCCTACCGATGATGCCGTTACCGTCACTGACTGGGTACGTACGCCGCCCGGAATAAACTCCAACGTATCACTACTCAATGACACAAGCGATTCGGCACTTGATACAGCCAGCGTTACCGTTACCGCTCGTAGAGGGTCGGAGGTCAAATATACTTCCACCTCTACAGTCTCGCCAGCCACTACATTATAAACAGGCTCAACGAATGATACAGGGACAGGGCCAAGTATTGTCACCGCAGATCTAAACTCACGCACAAGGGCATCCGCAGACTCATCATATATCAAAGGAACATTTGTGAACAACAGCTCAAATGTCTCATCCCCTTCCAATAGAGAGTCTGGCAATATGCCTACATCAAATGTGCCTACTATGGCGCCGGTTACTGCATCCTCGGATCCTATCCCAAGCAACACACTAGAGAGAGCAACGTAGTCCGAACCTGACTCCGCAGTAACGTCAACTGTAGAGACTGACAACGTCAAGTCGTAATCCAGGTCTGTCAACAGTTCAACGGTTACAGACGCAGCCCCCGCGTCTTCAAACACTCTCTCGTCAGATACAGAAAGGGGAGAAGCCCAGGGGTTGCCACCCAGACCAAGGAAAACCAATCTCGCTTCCAGTTCAGGTGATATCACACCAGGAGGCAAAGAAGTCAGATCATTCTCATTCAGGACAAGGCTCACAAGGTTAGCCAGACCAGAGAACACATCCGACGGCAAAGAAGTCAGATCATTCTCATTCAGGAGAAGGGTCTCAAGACTACCCAGACCAGAGAACACATCCGATGGCAAAGAAGTCAGATCATTCTCATTCAGGAGAAGGAATCCAAGCGAGCCCAGACCAGCGAACACATCCGATGGCAAAGAAGTCAGATCATTCTCAGCCAGGTCAAGGGTCCGAAGTGAGCCCAGACCAGTGAACACACCCGACGGCAAAGATGTCAGATCATTCTCAGCCAGGTCAAGGGTCCGAAGCGAGCCCAGACCAGTGAACACACCCGAAGGCAAAGATGTCAGACCATTCTCAGCCAGGTCAAGGCGATCAAGGTTATCCAGATCAGTGAACACACCCGACGGCAAAGATGTCAGATCATTACCCTGCAGTTGAAGGCGATTAAGGTTATTCAGACCAGAGAACACATCCGGTGGCAAAGACACCAGACTATTACGCCCCAGATTAAGGTTCGTAAGATTACCCAGACCAGTGAACACATCCAATGGCAAAGTCGCCAGACCATTATTACTCAAGTTAAGTTCCCGAAGCGAGCCCAGACCAGTGAACACACCCAAAGGCAAAGATGTCAGACCATTATTACCATCCAGCCTAAGGGTCTGAAGCGAGACCAGATCAGTGAACACACCCGAAGGCAAAGATGTCAGACCATTATTACCCAAGTCAAGGCGCTCAAGGTTATTCAGACCAGTGAACACATCCGATGGCAAAGAAGTCAGATTCCGGTTGAAAAATATACTAAGTGTCTGCAACGAAGTCAGCCCGGAAAAATCTCCAAACTGCAGTCTAGTAAGGCCTGGTTCATTACTAATAGTCAACTCGCTTATGCCTGACAGATGAGCCTCGGTAATTTCTTCACAACCCGTGACCGTAACACCGGAAAGAGCATTAGCTGCAGTTATAATCGCAGCCTGAACTTCCTCGGTCCTGTCACACACATTAAGAACAGGGTCGTTGTCTATTATTGACACTAGTGCACTTGATTGAGTGCCGACAGATACACCCAATGGCAATTCATCAAACTCCAGAAGCAATGTCTCCCCGTCGTCGTCCGCTGAGTCGTCTATTGCGGACAAGGAGAACGACACCTCCGTCACACCTGGACTAAACTCCACTGTCGCTGGCAAACCAGATACAACAGCCGATGTGCCAACACCTGAACCCACTATAGTTATTGCCAAATTACGCCCAGGATCCACATCCAGAACCACCGACACGTTCAATGTTTGACCTTCAACTATCCTATAGTCCGGTTCACCAAACGATACTGTCACCTCATCGTCCAGTAGCAATACTTCCTCAATTGAAGGAGATCCCAAAGACACATTGGAAGATGAAGAGTCCAGAGTCAGCTCCAGAGATACCCTCTCCCCATCTTCATCAGCCGAATCCTCAACCGCACTTACATCCAGCGTTGCTTCTCTTTCTTCAGGGCCAAACGTGAATGAAGTGAAGGACAAAATGTAATCATCTTCCGTTGCTCCACCCAAACCGTTCGCTACTACATTTACAGACACCGAACGACGAGGTACTATATCCAGAACTATACCCACTGACACAGAAGAACCTTCCGATACCGCGTAATCATCTGATACAAAAGACACAACCACAGCAGGGTTAGACGCTTCAACCGTTATCAATACTGTATCCGAAATGGCACTTGTCTGGTCAGTGTCATCTGTCACAACCAGGGAGAACAAAAGCTCAGCGTCTCTTGACAGATCACCCGGGGAAGTAAACGTAGGTTGAGCAATAGTAGAATCCGACAGTGTCACAGTCTCACCTGAAGCCTGAACCCACGAATATAACAGTGCACCGCCTTCAGGATCCGTACTGCCGCTACCGTCTAACGTCACCAACACACCTTCCGCCACTGTCTGGTCAGGACCAGCATCCGCAACAGGTCGTTCATTAACTGCTTCATCGTCATCCAATATCAACACTTCCTCAGTTGACTGAGATCCCAACGATACATTGGACGATGAAGGATCTATCATCAGATCCAGAGACACGCTCTCCCCGTCATCGTCAACCAGATCGTCAACCGCAGTTACATCCAGCGTTGCTTCGCTTGCTTCAGGACCAAACGTGAATGAAGTGGCCGACAAACGGTAGTCATCTTCCGTTGCTCCGCCCACACCGCTCGCTAATACATTTACAGACACCGAACGACGAGGTACTATATCCAGAACTATAACCACTGGCACTGAAGATCCTTCCGATACCTGATAATCATCTGATACGAAAGACACAACCACTGCAGGGTTAGACGCTTCAACCGTTATCAATACTGTATCCGAAATGGCACTTGTCTGGTCAGTGTCATCTGTCACAACTAGGGTGAACGAAAGCTCCGTGTCTCTTGACAGATCAACCGGGGAAGTAAACGTAGGTTGAGCAATAGTAGAATCCGACAGTGTCACAGACTCACCTGAAGCCTGAACCCACGAATATGACAGTGCACCGCCTTCAGGATCCGTACTGCCACTACCGTCTAACGTCACCAACACACCTTCCGCCACTGTCTGATCAGGGCCAGCATCCGCTACAGGTCGTTCATTAACTACTACCTCGTCATCCAGTATCAACACTTCCTCAGTTGACGGAGATCCCAACGATACATTGGACGATGAAGAATCTATCATCAGCTCCAGAGATACCCTCTCCCCGTCATCGTCAACCAGATCGTCAACCGCAGTTACAACCAGCGTTGCTTCGCTTGCTTCAGGACCAAACGTGAATGAAGTGGCCGACAAACGGTAGTCATCTTCCGTTGCTCCACCCAAACCACTCGCTAATACATTTACAGACACCGTCCGACGAGGTGCCATATCCAGAACTGCAAGAACCTCCACAGAAGATCCTTCCAATACCTGATAATCAGCTGATACGAAAGACACAACCACAGTAGGAGTAGATGCTTCAACCGTTATCAATACTGTATCCGAAATGGCACTTGTCTGGTCAGTGTCATCTGTCACAACTAGGGTGAATGAAAGCTCCGCGTCTCTTGAAAGATCAACCGGGGAAGTAAACATAGGTTGAGCAATAGAAGAATCCGACAGTGTCACAGACTCACCTGAAGCCTGAATCCACGAATATGACAGTGCACCGCCTTCAGGATCCGTACTGCCACTACCGTCTAACGTCACCAACACACCTTCTGACACTGTCTGGTCAGGGCCAGCATCCGCTACAGGTCGTTCATTAACTACTACCTCGTCATCCAGTATCAACACTTCAGCAGTCGATGGAGAACCCAACGATACATTGGACAATGAAGGATCTATCATCAGATCCAGAGACACCCTCTCCCCGTCTTCGTCAGCCAGATCGTCAACCGCAGTTACAGCAAGCGTTGCTTCGCTTGCTTCAGGACCAAACGTGAATGAAGTGGCAGACAAACGGTAGTCATCTTCCGTTGCTCCACCCAAACCACTCGCTAATACATTTACAGACACCGAACGACGAGGTGCCATATCCAGAACTGCAAGAACCTCCACGGAAGATCCTTCCGATACCTGATAATCAGCTGATACGAAAGACACAACCACAATAGGAGTAGAAGCTTCAACCGTTATCAATACTGTATCCGAGGCACTTGTCTGGTCAGTGTCATCCGTCACAACCAGGGTGAACAAAAGCTCAGCGTCTCTTGACAGATCAACCGGGGAAGTAAACGTAGGTTGAGCAACAGTAGAATCCGACAGTGTCACAGTCTCACCTGAAGCCTGAACCCACGAATATGACAGTGCACCGCCTTCAGTATCCGTACTGCCACTACCGTCTAACGTCACCAACACACCTTCCGTCACTGTCTGATCAGGGCCGGCATCCGCAACAGGTCGTTCATTAACTACTGCATCGTCATCCAATATTGACACTTCAGCAGTCAATGGAGAACCCAACGATACATTGGACAATGAAGGATCTATCATCAGCGCCAGAGATACCCTCTCCCCGTCTTCGTCAACCAGATCGTCAACCGCACTTACAACCAGCGTTGCTTCGCTTGCTTCAGGACCAAACGTGAATGAAGTGGCCGACAAACGGTAGTCATCTTCCGTGGCTCCACCCAAACCGCTCGCTAATACATTTACAGACACCGAACGACGAGGTACTATATCCAGAACTGCAAGAACCTCCACGGAAGATCCTTCCGATACCTGATAATCAGCTGATACGAAAGACACAACTACAGTAGGAGTAGATGCTTCAACCGTTATCAATACTGTATCCGAAATGGCACTTGTCTGGCCAGTGTCATCTGTCACAACCAGGGTGAACAAAAGCTCAGCGTCTCTTGACAGATCAACAGGGGAAGTAAACGTAGGTTGAGCAACAGTAGAATCCGACAGTGTCACAGCCTCACCTGAAGCCTGAACCCACGAATATAACAGTGCACCGCCTTCAGGATCCGTACTGCCACTACCGTCTAACGTCACCAACACACCTTCCGTCACTGTCTGATCAGGGCCAGCATCCGCAACAGGTCGTTCATTAACTACTGCATCGTCATCCAATATTGACACTTCAGCAGTCAATGGAGAACCCAACGATACATTGGACGATGAAGAATCTATCATCAGCGCCAGAGATACGCTCTCCCCGTCTTCGTCAACCAGATCGTCAACCGCACTTACAACCAGCGTTGCTTCGCTTGCTTCAGGACCAAACGTGAATGAAGTGGCCGACAAACGGTAGTCATCTTCCGTGGCTCCACCCAAACCGCTCGCTAATACATTTACAGACACCGTCCGACGAGGTACTATATCCAGAACTGCAAGAACCTCCACGGAAGATCCTTCCGATACCTCATAATCAGCTGATACGAAAGACACAACCACAGTAGGAGTAGACGCTTCAACCGTTATCAATACTGTATCCGAAATGGCACTTGTCTGGTCAGTGTCATCTGTCACAACCAGGGTGAACGAAAGCTCCGCGTCTCTTGACAGATCAACCGGGGAAGTAAACGTAGGTTGAGCAATAGTAGAATCCGACAGTGTCACAGTCTCACCTGAAGCCTGAACCCAAGAATATGACAGTGCACCGCCTTCAGTATCCGTACTGCCGCTACCGTCTAACGTCACCAACACACCTTCCGCCACTGTCTGGTCAGGACCAGCATCCGCAACAGGTCGTTCATTAACTGCTTCATCGTCATCCAATATCAACACTTCCTCAGTTGACGGAGATCCCAACGATACATTGGACAATGAAGGATCTATCATCAGATCCAGAGACACGCTCTCCCCGTCATCGTCAACCAGATCGTCAACCGCAGTTACATCCAGCGTTGCTTCGCTTGCTTCAGGACCAAACGTGAATGAAGTGGCCGACAAACGGTAGTCATCTTCCGTTGCTCCGCCCACACCGCTCGCTAATACATTTACAGACACCGAACGACGAGGTACTATATCCAGAACTATAACCACTGGCACTGAAGATCCTTCCGATACCTGATAATCATCTGATACGAAAGACACAACCACTGCAGGGTTAGACGCTTCAACCGTTATCAATACTGTATCCGAAATGGCACTTGTCTGGTCAGTGTCATCTGTCACAACTAGGGTGAACGAAAGCTCCGTGTCTCTTGACAGATCAACCGGGGAAGTAAACGTAGGTTGAGCAATAGTAGAATCCGACAGTGTCACAGTCTCACCTGAAGCCTGAACCCAGGAATATGACAGTGCACCGCCTTCAGGATCCGTACTGCCACTACCGTCTAACGTCACCAACACACCTTCCGCCACTGTCTGATCAGGGCCAGCATCAGCTACAGGTCGTTCATTAACTACTACCTCGTCATCCAGTATCAACACTTCCTCAGTTGACGGAGATCCCAACGATACATTGGACGATGAAGAATCTATCATCAGATCCAGAGATACCCTCTCCCCGTCATCGTCAACCAGATCGTCAACCGCAGTTACAACCAGCGTTGCTTCGCTTGCTTCAGGACCAAACGTGAATGAAGTGGCCGACAAACGGTAGTCATCTTCCGTTGCTCCACCCAAACCACTCGCTAATACATTTACAGACACCGTCCGACGAGGTGCCATATCCAGAACTGCAAGAACCTCCACAGAAGATCCTTCCAATACCTGATAATCAGCTGATACGAAAGACACAACCACAGTAGGAGTAGATGCTTCAACCGTTATCAATACTGTATCCGAAATGGCACTTGTCTGGTCAGTGTCATCTGTCACAACTAGGGTGAATGAAAGCTCCGCGTCTCTTGAAAGATCAACCGGGGAAGTAAACATAGGTTGAGCAATAGTAGAATCCGACAGTGTTACAGAATCACCTGAAGCCTGAACCCACGAATATGACAGATCCGTGCCTTCAGGATCCGCACTCCCACTACCGTCCAACGTCACCAACACACCTTCTGCCACTGTCTGGTCAGGGCCAGCATCCGATACAGGTAGTTCATTAGCCGCAACATCTATAACCGTCGTAGAATGTGTCCCAGCTGTTACATCCGGATGAAGATCAATAAAGCTCAACGTTGACGTGCCTACCACTGATGCCGTTACCGTCACTGACTGGGTACGTACGCCGCCCGGAATAAACTCCAACGTATCACTACTCAACGACACAAGCGATTCGGCACCTGATACAGCTAGCGTTACCGTTACCGCTCGTGGAGGGTCAGCATTCAAAGATACTTCCACCTCTACTGTCTCGCCAGCCGCTACATTATAAACAGGCTCAACGAATGATACAGGGACAGGGCCAAGTATTGTCACCGCAGATCTAAACTCACGCACAAGGGCATCCGCAGACTCATCATATATCAAAGGAACATTTGTGAACAACAGCTCAAATGTCTCATCCCTTTCCAATAGAGAGTCTGGCAATATACCAACATCAAATGTGCCTACTATGGCGCCGGTTATTGCATCTTCAGATCCTATCCCAAGCAACACATTAGACAACGCAACGTAGTCCGAACCTGACTCCGCAGTAACGTCAACTGTAGAGACTGACAACTCCAGGTCGTAATCCAGGTCTGTCAACAGTTCAACGGTTACAGACACAGTCCCCGCGTCTTCAAACACTCTCTCGTCAGATACAGAAAGGGGAGAAGCCCAGGGGTTGTTACTCAGCCCTAGAACACGGAGTCTCGTTTCCAGCTCAGCTGATATTAGACCAGGTGGCAAAGACGTCAGAGCATTATCATTCAGGTGAAGCTCGGCAAGCATACCCAGATCAGAGAACACATCCGGTGGCAAAGAAGTCAGAGCGTTATCACTCAGGCTAAGGTTGATAAGACTACCCAGACCCGAGAACACATCCGGTGGCAAAGAAGTCAGTCCATTATTATGCAGCTCAAGGTTGATAAGATTATCCAGACCTGAGAACACATCCGGTGGCAAAGTCGCCAGAACATTATTATCTCTATTATTACCAGTCACGAAAAGCCGGACAAGGCTACCCAGACCTGAGAACACATCCGGTGGCAAAGACTCCAGAACATTACGCCTCAGTAAAAGGTCCTCAAGACTAAACAGACCTGAGAACACATCCGATGGCAAAGAAGTCAGATCATTATGGTCCAGGTTAATGTTCCTAAGCCTATCCAGACCTGAGAACACATCCGATCGCAAAGACTCCAGACTATTATTCTGCAGGTCAAGTTCTTCAAGCATATCCAGATCGGCAAACAGTCCCGAAGGAAGGATCCGCAGATTATCGTTGCTAGATATATCAAGGTCATCAAGACTACTCAGACCAGAGAAGTCTCCAAACTGCAGTTCAGCAACCTCTGTTACGGCGATAGTCAAACTAGTTATTGCCCCAAGATGAGCCTCGGTAATTTCTTCACAGCCCGTGACCGTAATCCCGGAAAGAGCATTAGCTGCCGCTATAATCGCAGCCTGAACTTCCTCGGTCCTGTCGCACACATTAAGGAAAGGGTCGTTGTCTATTATTGACACTGTTGCACTTGATTGAGTGCCGACAGATACACCCGATGGCAATTCATCAAACTCCAGAAGCAATGTCCCACCATCGTTGTCCGCTGAGTCGTCTATTGCGGACAAGGAGAAAGACGCCTCCATCACACCTGGACTAAACTCCACTGTCGCCGGCAAACCAGATACAACAGCCGATGCGCCAACACCTGAACCCACTATAGTTATTGCCAAATTACGCCCAGGATCCGCATCCAGAACCACCGACACGTCCAATGTTTGACCTTCAACTATCCTATAGTCCGGTTCACCAAACGATACTGACACCGCGTCGTCCAGTAGCAACACTTCCTCAATTGACGGAGATCCCAACGATACATTGGACGATGAAGAGTCCAGCGTCAGCGCCAGAGATACACTCTCTCCGTCTTCATCAGCCGAATCCTCAACCGCACTTACATCCAGCGTTGCTTCTCTTTCTTCAGGACCAAACGTGAATGAAGTGACAGACAAAATGTAATCATCTTCCGTTGCTCCACCCAAACCGCTCGCTAATACATTTACCGATACCGAACGACGAGGTACTATATCCAGAATTGCAAGAACCTCCACGGAAGATCCTTCCGATACCGCGTAATCAGCTGATACGAATGACACAACCACAATAGGAGTAGACGCTTCAACCGTTATCAATACTGTATCCGAAATGGCACTTGTCTGGTCAGTGTCATCTGTCACAACTAGGGTGAACGAAAGCTCCGCGTCTCTTGAAAGATCAACCGGGGAAGTAAACGTAGGCTGAGCAACAGCAGAATCGGACAGCGTCACAGTCTCACCTGAAGACTGAACCCACGAATATGACAGTGCACCGCCTTCAGGATCCGTACTACCACTACCGTCCAACGTCACCAACACACCTTCTGCCACTGTCTGGTCAGGGCCAGCATCCGATACAGGTCGTTCAGTAGAGGTAATATCTATAACCGTCGTAGAATGTGGCCCTGCTGTTACATCCGGATGAAGATCAATAAAGCTCAACGTTGACGTGCCTACCACTGATGCCGTTACCGTCACTGACTGGGTACGTACGCCGCCCGGAATAAACTCCAACGCGTCACTACTCAATGACACAAGCGATTCGGCACTTGATACAGCCAGCGTTACCGTTACCGCTCGCAGAGGGTCGGAGGTCAAATATACTTCTACGTCTACCGTCTCGCCAGCCACCACATTATAAACAGGCTCAACGAATGATACAGGAACAGGGCCAAGTATTGTCACCGCAGATCTAAACTCACGCACAAGGGTAAACGTGGACTCATCATATATCAAAGGAACATTTGTGAACAACAGCTCAAATGTCTCATCCCCTTCCAATAGAGAGTCTGGCAATATACCTACATCAAATGTGCCTACTATGGCGCCGGTTACTGCATCTTCAGATCCTATCCCAAGCAACACACTAGAGAGAGCAACGTAGTCCGAACCTGACTCCGCAGTAACGTCAACTGTGGAGACTGACAACTCCAGGTCGTAATCCAGGTCTGTCAACAGTTCAACGGTTACAGACGCAGTCCCAGCGTCTTCAAACACTCTCTCGTCAGATACAGAAAGGGGAGATGCCCAGGGGTTGTTATCCAGCCTTAGATTAAAACCGAGTCTCGCTTCCAGTTCAGGTGGTATCACACCAGGCGGCAAAGACTCCAGACGATTATCCTCCAGCCTAAGGGACTCAAGGTTATTCAGACCAGTGAACACACCCGACGGCAAAGACTCCAGACGATTATCATCCAGGAAAAGGAACCCAAGCGAGCCCAGATCAGTGAACACACCCGACGGCAAAGAAGTCAGATCATTATCCTGCAGTTGAAGGCGATTAAGGTTATTCAGACCAGTGAACACATCCGGTGGCAAAGACTCCAGACGATTCACAAACAGTTCAAGGCGATCAAGGTTATTCAGACCAGTGAACACATCCGGTGGCAAAGATGTCAGAGCATTCCTACCCAGGCCAAGGCGAGCAAGACTACCCAGACCAGTGAACACATCCGGTGGCAAAGAAGTCAGAGCATTCCTACCCAGGTCAAGGATCTCAAGACTACCCAGACCAGTGAACACATCCGGTGGCAAAGAAGTCAGAGCATTATTAAACAGGCTAAGGTGCTGAAGGTTATTCAGACCAGTGAACACATCCGATCGCAAAGACTCCAGACCATTATTATTCAGGAAAAGATGCGTAAGCATATCCAGATCGGCAAACAGTCCCGAAGGAAGGGTGAGCAGATTCCGGTTGACAGATATATTAAGTGTCGTCAAAGAAGTCAGCCCAGAGAAGTCTCCAAACTGCAGTCTAGTAAGGCCTGGTTCATCACTAATAGTCAACTCGCTTATGCCTGACAGATGAGCCTCGGTAATTTCTTCACAACCCGTGACCGTAACACCGGAAAGAGCATTAGCTGCAGTTATAATCGCAGCCTGAACTTCCTCGGTCCTGTCGCACACATTAAGAACAGGGTCGTTGTCTATTATTGACACTAGTGCACTTGATTGAGTGCCGACAGATACACCCAACGGCAATTCATCAAACTCCAGAAGCAACGTCCCCCCGTCGTTGTCCGCTGAGTCGTCTATTGCGGACAAGGAGAAGGACACCTCCGTCACGCCTGGACTAAACTCCACTGTCGCCGGCAAACCGGATACAACAGCCGATGTGCCAACACCTGAACCCACTATAGTTATTGCCAAATTACGCCCAGGATCCACATCCAGAACCACCGACACGTCCAATGTTTGACCTTCAACTATCCTATAGTCCGGTTCACCAAACGATACTGTCACCTCATCGTCCAGTAGCAATACTTCCTCAATTGAAGGAGATCCCAAAGACACATTGGACGATGAAGAGTCCAGAGTCAGCTCCAGAGATACCCTCTCTCCGTCTTCATCAGCCGAATCCTCAACCGCACTCACATCCAGCGTTGCTTCTCTCTCTTCAGGGCCAAACGTGAATGAAGTGAAGGACAAACGGTAATCATCTTCCGTTGCTCCACCCAAACCGCTCGCTACTACATTTACAGACACCGAACGACGAGGTACCATATCCAGAACTATACCCACTGACACAGAAGAACCTTCCGATACTGCGTAATCATCTGATACGAAAGACACAACCACCGCAGGGTTAGACGCTTCAACCGTTATCAATACTGTATCCGAAATGGCACTTGTCTGGTCAGTGTCATCTGTCACAACCAGGGTGAACGAAAGCTCAGCGTCTCTTGACAGATCAACAGGGGAAGTAAACGTAGGTTGAGCAACAGAAGAATCGGACAGTGTCACAGTCTCACCTGAAGCCTGAACCCACGAATATAACAGTGCACCGCCTTCAGGATCCGTACTGCCGCTACCGTCTAACGTCACCAACACACCTTCCGTCACTGTCTGGTCAGGGCCAGCATCCGCAACAGGTCGTTCATTAACTGCTGCGTCATCATCCAATATCAACACTTCCTCAGTTGATGGAGAACCCAACGATACATTGGACGATGAAGAATCTATCATCAGATCCAGAGACACGCTCTCCCCGTCATCGTCAACCAGATCGTCAATCGCAGTTACAACCAGCGTTGCTTCGCTTGCTTCAGGGCCAAACGTGAATGAAGTGACAGACAAACGGTAGTCATCTTCCGTTGCTCCACCCAAACCACTCGCTAATACATTTACAGACACCGTCCGACGAGGTACTATATCCAGAACTGCAAGAACCTCCACGGAAGATCCTTCCGATACCTCATAATCAGCTGATACGAAAGACACAACCACAGTAGGAGTAGATGCTTCAACCGTTATCAATACTGTATCCGAAATGGCACTTGTCTGGTCAATGTCATCTGTCACAACCAGGGTGAACAAAAGCTCCGCGTCTCTTGACAGATCAACAGGGGAAGTAAACGTAGGTTGAGCAATAGTAGAATCCGACAGTGTCACAGACTCACCTGAAGCCTGAATCCAGGAATATGACAGTGCACCGCCTTCAGTATCCGTACTGCCGCTACCGTCTAACGTCACCAACACACCTTCTGACACTGTCTGGTCAGGGCCAGCATCCGCTACAGGGCGTTCATTAACTACTACGTCGTCATCCAGTATCAACACTTCCTCAGTTGACTGAGATCCCAACGATACATTGGACGATGAAGGATCTATCATCAGCTCCAGAGATACCCTCTCCCCGTCATCGTCAACCAGATCGTCAACCGCATTTACAACCAGCGTTGCTTCGCTTTCTTCAGGACCAAACGTGAATGAAGTGGCCGACAAACGGTAGTCATCTTCCGTGGCTCCACCCAAACCGCTCGCTAATACATTTACAGACACCGAACGACGAGGTGCCAGATCCAGAACTGCAAGAACCTCCACGGAAGATCCTTCCAATACCTGATAATCAGCTGATACGAAAGACACAACCACAGCAGGGTTAGACGCTTCAACCGTTATCAATACTGTATCCGAAATGGCACTTGTCTGGTCAGTGTCATCTGTCACAACTAGGGTGAACAAAAGCTCCGCGTCTCTTGAAAGATCAACCGGGGAAGTAAACGTAGGTTGAGCAATAGTAGAATCCGATAGTGTCACAGTTTCACCTGAAGCCTGAACCCACGAATATGACAGTGCACCGCCTTCAGGATCCGTACTGCCACTACCGTCTAACGTCACCAACACCCCTTCTGCCACTGTCTGGTCAGGGCCAGCATCCGCTACAGGGCGTTCATTAACTGCTTCATCGTCATCCAATATCAACACTTCCTCAGTTGACTGAGAGCCCAACGATACATTGGACGATGAAGGATCTATCGTCAGCTCCAGAGATACCCTCTCTCCGTCTTCATCAGCCGAATCCTGAACCGCACTTACATCCAGCGTTGCTTCGCTTGCTTCAGGACCAAACGTGAATGAAGTGAAGGACAAACGGTAGTCATCTTCCGTTGCTCCGCCCAAACCGCTCGCTAATACATTTACCGATACCGAACGACGAGGTACTATATCCAGAACTATAACCACTGGCACTGAAGAACCTTCCGATACCTGATAATCAGCTGATACGAAAGACACAACCACCGCAGGGTTAGACGCTTCAACCGTTATCAATACTGTATCCGAAATGGCACTTGTCTGGTCAGTGTCATCTGTCACAACTAGGGTGAACGAAAGCTCCGCGTCTCTTGACAGATCAACAGGGGAAGTAAACGTAGGTTGAGCAATAGAAGAATCCGATAGTGTTACATCTGCACCTGAAGCCTGAACCCACGAATATAACAGTGCACCGCCTTCAGGATCCGTACTGTCGCTACCGTCTAACGTCACCAACACACCTTCCGTCACTGTCTGGTCAGGGCCAGCATCCGCAACAGGTCGTTCATTAACTACTACGTCGTCATCCAATAGCAACACTTCCTCAATTGAAGGAGATCCCAAAGACACATTGGAAGGTGAAGAGTCCAGAGTCAGCTCCAGAGATACCCTCTCCCCGTCTTCGTCAGCCGAATCCTCAACCGCACTTACATCCAGCGTTGCTTCTCTTGCTTCAGGACCAAACGTGAATGAAGTGGCCGACAAACGGTAGTCATCTTCCGTTGCTCCACCCAAACCGCTCGCTAATACATTTACAGACACCGTCCGACGAGGTGCCAGATCCAGAACTGCAAGAACCTCCACGGAAGATCCTTCCGATACCTCATAATCAGCTGATACGAAAGACACAACCACAGTAGGAGTAGATGCTTCAACCGTTATCAATACTGTATCCGAAATGGCACTTGTCTGGTCAGTGTCATCTGTCACAACCAGGGTGAACAAAAGCTCCGCGTCTCTTGACAGATCAACAGGTGAAGTAAACGTAGGTTGAGCAACAGTAGAATCCGACAGTGTCACAGCCTCACCTGAAGCCTGAACCCACGAATATAACAGTGCACCGCCTTCAGGATCCGTACTGCCGCTACCGTCTAATGTCACCAACACACCTTCTGACACTGTCTGGTCAGGGCCAGCATCCGATACAGGTCGTTCATTAACTGCTGCATCGTCGTCCAATAGCAACACTTCCTCAGTTGACGGAGATCCCAACGATACATTGGACGATGAAGGATCTATCATCAGCGCCAGAGATACCCTCTCTCCGTCTTCGTCAGCCGAATCCTCAACCGCACTTACATCCAGCGTTGCTTCTCTTGCTTCAGGACCAAACGTGAATGAAGTGAAGGACAAAATGTAATCATCTTCCGTTGCTCCACCCAAACCGCTCGCTAATACATTTACAGACACCGAACGACGAGGTTCTATATCCAGAACTATACCCACTGACACAGAAGAACCTTCCGATACCTCATAATCATCTGATACGAAAGACACAACCACAGTAGGAGTAGACGCTTCAACCGTTATCAATACTGTATCCGAAACCGCACTTGTATGCCCAAATCCATCTGTCACAACTAGGGTGAACAAAAGCTCCGCGTCTCTTGACAGATCAACCGGGGAAGTAAACGTAGGTTGAGCAATAGTAGAGTCGGACAGTGTTACAGACTCACCTGAAGTCTGCTCCCACGAATATGACAGATCCGTGCCTTCAGGATCCGCACTCCCACTACCGTCCAACGTCACCAACACACCTTCTGCCACTGTCTGGTCAGGGCCAGCATCCGATACAGGTAGTTCATTAGCCGCAACATCTATAACCGTCGTAGAATGTGTCCCGGCTGTTACATCCGAATGAAGATCAATAAAGCTCAACGTTGACGTGCCTACCGATGATGCCGTTACAGTCACTGACTGGGTACGTACGCCGCCCGGAATAAACTCCAACGTATCACTACTCAACGACACAAGCGATTCGGCACCTGATACAGCTAGCGTTACCGTTACCGCTCGTGGAGGGTCAGCATTCAAAGATACTTCCACCTCTACTGTCTCGCCAGCCGCTACATTATAAACAGCCTCAACGAATGATACAGGGACAGGGCCAAGTATTGTCACCGCAGATCTAAACTCACGCACAAGGGCATCCGCAGACTCATCATATATCAAAGGAACATTTGTGAACAACAGCTCAAATGTCTCATCCCCTTCCAATAGAGAGTCTGACAATATACCTACATCAAATGTGCCTACTATGGCGCCGGTTATTGCATCTTCAGATCCTATCCCAAGCAACACACTAGAGAGAGCAACGTAGTCCGAACCTGACTCCGCAGTAACGTCAACTGTGGAGACTGACAACTCCAGGTCGTAATCCAGGTCTGTCAACAGTTCAACGGTTACAGACGCAGTCCCCGCGTCTTCAAACACTCTCTCGTCAGATACAGAAAGGGGAGAAGTCCAAGGATTGTTACTCAGCCTTAGAATATCGAGTCGCGCTTCCAGCTCAGCTGATATTAGACCGGGTGGCAAAGAAGTCAGAGCATTATCATTCAGGAAAAGGTTGATAAGACTACCCAGACCTGAGAACACATCCGGTGGCAAAGAAGTCAGAGCGTTATCACTCAGGCTAAGGTTGATAAGACTACCCAGACCTGAGAACACATCCGGTGGCAAAGAAGTCAGAGCATTATTATGCAGCTCAAGGTTGATAAGATTATCCAGACCTGAGAACACATCCGGTGGCAAAGTCGCCAGAACATTATTATCTCTATTATTACCAGTCACGAAAAGGCGGACAAGGCTACCCAGACCTGAGAACACATCCGACGGCAAAGACTCCAGAACATTACGCCTCAGTGAAAGGTCCTCAAGACTAAACAGACCTGAGAACACATCCGATGGCAAAGTCGTTAGATCATTATCGTCCAGGATAATACTCCTAAGCCTATCCAGACCAGAGAACACATCCGATCGCAAAGACTCCAGACTATTATTCTGCAGGTCAAGGCGCTCAAGGTTATCTAGATCGGCAAACAGTCCCGAAGGAAGGGTCCGCAGATTATCGTTGCTAGATATATCAAGGTCCTCAAGACTACCCAGACCAGAGAAGTCTCCAAACTGCAGTTCAGCAACCTCTGTTACGGCGATCCTCAAACTAGTTATTACCCCAAGATGAGCCTCGGTAATTTCTTCACAGCCCGTGACCGTAACACCGGAAAGATTATTAGCTGCCGTTATAATCGCAGCCTGAACTTCCTCGGTCCTGTCGCACACATTAAGGAAAGGGTCATTGTCTATTATTGACACTGTTGCACTTGATTGAGTGCCGACAGATACACCCGATGGCAATTCATCAAACTCCAGAAGCAACGTCCCCCCGTCGTTGTCCGCTGAGTCGTCTATTGCGGACAAGGAGAAGGACACCTCCGTCACGCCTGGACTAAACTCCACTGTCGCCGGCAAACCAGATACAACAGCCGATGCGCCAACACCTGAACCCACTATAGTTATTGCCAAATTACGCCCAGGATCAGCATCCAGAACCACCGACACGTCCAATGTTTGACCTTCAACTATCCTATAGTCCGGTTCACCAAACGATACTGACACCGCGTCGTCCAGTAGCAACACTTCCTCAGTTGACGGAGATCCCAACGATACATTGGACGATGAAGAGTCCAGCGTCAGCGCCAGAGATACACTCTCCCCGTCTTCATCAGCCGAATCCTCAACCGCACTTACATCAAGCGTTGCTTCTCTTTCTTCAGGACCAAACGTGAATGAAGTGACAGACAAAATGTAGTCATCTTCCGTGGCTCCGCCCAAACCACTCGCTACTACATTTACAGACACCGAACGACGAGGTACCATATCCAGAACTGCAAGAACCTCCACGGAAGATCCTTCCGATACCGCGTAATCAGCTGATACGAAAGACACAACCACAGTAGGAGTAGATGCTTCAACTGTTATCAATACTGTATCCGAAACCGCACTTGTCTGGCCAGTGTCATCTGTCACAACTAGGGAGAACGAAAGCTCAGCGTCTCTTGAAAGATCAACCGGGGAAGTAAACGTAGGTTGAGCAATAGAAGAATCGGACAGCGTCACAGTCTCACCTGAAGACTGAACCCACGAATATGACAGCGCACCGCCTTCAGGATCCGTACTACCACTACCGTCCAACGTCACCAACACACCTTCTGCCACTGTCTGGTCAGGGCCAGCATCCGATACAGGTCGTTCAGTAGAGGTAATATCTATAACCGTCGTAGAATGTGCCCCAGCTGTTACATCCGGATGAAGATCAATAAAGCTCAACGTTGACGTGCCTACCGATGATGCCGTTACAGTCACTGACTGGGTACGTACGCCGCCCGGAATAAACTCCAACGTATCACTACTCAATGACACAAGCGATTCGGCACTTGATACAGCCAGCGTTACCGTTACCGCTCGTAGAGGGTCAGCAGTCAAATATACTTCCACCTCTACAGTCCCGCCAGCCGCTACATTATAAACAGGCTCAACGAATGATACAGGGACAGGGCCAAGTATTGTCACCGCAGATCTAAACTCACGCACAAGGGCATCCGCAGACTCATCATATATCAAAGGAACATTTGTGAACAACAGCTCAAATGTCTCATCCCCTTCCAGTAGAGAGTCTGGCAATATACCTACATCAAATGTGCCTACTATGGCGCCGGTTACTGCATCTTCGGATCCTATCCCAAGCAACACACTAGAGAGAGCAACGTAGTCCGAACCTGACTCCGCAGTAACGTCAACTGTAGAGACTGACAACGTCAAGTCGTAATCCAGGTCTGTCAACAGTTCAACGGTTACAGACGCAGCCCCAGCGTCTTCAAACACTCTCTCGTCAGATACAGAAAGGGGAGAAGCCCAGGGGTTGTTACTCAGCCTTAGAATATCGAGTCTCGCTTCCAGCTCAGCTGATATTAGACCGGGTGGCAAAGAGGTCAGAGAATTATCAGACAGGTTAAGGCGCTCAAGACTAACCAGACCAGTGAACACATCCGATGGCAAAGATGTCAGAACATTACTAAACAGGTTAAGTTCCTGAAGCGAGCCTAGACCAGTGAACACATCCGATGGCAAAGATGTCAGACGATTACTATCCAAGTCAAGGTCCTGAAGAGAGACCAGACCAGTGAACACATCCGATGGCAAAGATGTCAGACCATTACCATCCAGGTCAAGGTCCTGAAGAGAGACCAGACCAGTGAACACATCCGATGGCAAAGATGTCAGACGATTACGATGCAGGGAAAGGTCCTGAAGCGAGACCAGACCAGAGAACACATCCGATGGCAAAGATGTCAGACCATTACGATGCAGGGAAAGGTCCTGAAGCGAGCCTAGACCAGAGAACACATCCGATGGCAAAGTTGTCAGACCATTACTAAACAGGTCAAGGTCCTGAAGGGAGCCCAGACCAGTGAACACATCCGATGGCAAAGATGTCAGACCATTACCATCCAGGCGAAGGTCCTGAAGGGAGCCCAGACCAGTGAACACATCCGATGGCAAAGATGTCAGACCATTATTATCCAGCATAAGTATCTCAAGGTTATTCAGACCAGTGAACACATCCGATGGCAAAGATGTCAGATTCCGGTTGAAAAATATACCAAGTCTCGTCAACGAAGTCAGACCAGAGAAGTCTCCAAACTGCAGTCTAGTAAGGCCTGGTTCATTACTAATAAACAACCCGCTTATGCCTGACAGATGAGCCTCGGTAATTTCTTCACAACCCGTGACCGTAACACCGGAAAGAGCATTAGCTGCAGTTATAATCGCAGCCTGAACTTCCTCGGTCCTGTCACACACATTAAGGACAGGGTCGTTGTCTATTATTGACACTAGTGCACTTGATTGAGTGCCGACAGATACACCCAACGGCAATTCATCAAACTCCAGAAGCAATGTCTCCCCATCATCGTCCGCTGAGTCGTCTATTGCGGACAAGGAGAACGACACCTCCGTCACACCTGGACTAAACTCCACTGTCGCCGGCAAACCGGATACAACAGCCGATGTGCCAACACCTGAACCCACTATAGTTATTGCCAAATTACGCCCAGGATCCACATCCAGAACCACCGACACGTCCAATGTTTGACCTTCAACTATCCTATAGTCCGGTTCACCAAACGATACTGTCACCTCATCGTCCAGTAGCAATACTTCCTCAATTGAAGGAGATCCCAAAGACACATTGGAAGATGAAGAGTCCAGAGTCAGCTCCAGAGATACCCTCTCTCCGTCTTCATCAGCCGAATCCTCAACCGCACTTACATCAAGCGTTGCTTCGCTTTCTTCAGGACCAAACGTGAATGAAGTGAAGGACAAACGGTAATCATCTTCCGTGGCTCCACCCAAACCGCTCGCTACTACATTTACAGACACCGAACGACGAGGTGCCATATCCAGAACTATACCCACTGACACAGAAGAACCTTCCGATACCGCGTAATCATCTGATACGAAAGACACAACCACGGCAGGGTTAGACGCTTCAACCGTTATCAATACTGTATCCGGGGCACTTGTCTGGTCAGTGTCATCTGTCACAACCAGGGTGAACGAAAGCTCCGCGTCTCTTGAAAGATCAACCGGGGAAGTAAACGTAGGTTGAGCAACAGTAGAATCCGATAGTGTCACAGTCTCACCTGAAGCCTGAACCCACGAATATGACAGTGCACCGCCTTCAGGATCCGTACTGCCGCTACCGTCTAACGTCACCAACACACCTTCCGTCACTGTCTGGTCAGGGCCGGCATCCGCAACAGGTTGTTCATTAACTGCTGCATCGTCATCCAGTATCAACACTTCCTCAGTTGACGGAGATCCCAACGATACATTAGACGATGAAGAATCTATCATCAGATCCAGAGACACGCTCTCCCCGTCATCCTCAGCCGAATCGTCAACCGCCGTTACATCCAGCGTTGCTTCTCTTGCTTCAGGACCAAACGTGAATGAAGTGGCCGACAAACGGTAGTCATCTTCCGTGGCTCCACCCAAACCGCTCGCTAATACATTTACAGACACCGTCCGACGAGGTACTATATCCAGAACTGCAAGAACCTCCACGGAAGATCCTTCCGATACCTCATAATCAGCTGATACGAAAGACACAATCACAGTAGGAGTAGATGCTTCAACTGTTATCAATACTGTATCCGAAATGGCACTTGTCTGGTCAGTGTCATCTGTCACAACCAGGGTGAACGAAAGCTCAGCGTCTCTTGAAAGATCAACCGGGGAAGTAAACGTAGGTTCGGCAACAGTAGAATCCGACAGTGTCACAGTCTCGCCTGAAGCCTGAATCCACGAATATGACAGCGCACCGCCTTCAGTATCCGTACTGCCTCTACCGTCTAGCGTCACCAACACACCTTCTGACACTGTCTGGTCAGGGCCAGCATCCGATACAGGTCGTTCATTAACTGCTTCATCATCGTCCAATAGCAATACTTGCTCAATTGAAGGAGATCCCAAAGACACATTGGAAGATGAAGAGTCCAGAGTCAGCTCCAGAGATACCCTCTCTCCGTCTTCATCAGCCGAATCCTCAACCGCACTTACATCCAGCGTTGCTTCGCTTTCTTCAGGGCCAAACGTGAATGAAGTGAAGGACAAAATGTAATCATCTTCCGTGGCTCCACCCAAACCGCTCGCTAATACATTTACAGACACCGAACGACGAGGTACTATATCCAGAACTATACCCACTGACACAGAAGAACCTTCCGATACCGCGTAATCAGCTGATACGAAAGACACAACCACCGCAGGGTTAGACGCTTCAACTGTTATCAATACTGTATCCAGGGCACTTGTCTGGTCAGTGTCATCTGTCACAACAAGGGTGAACGAAAGCTCCGCGTCTCTTGAAAGATCAACCGGGGAAGTAAACGTAGGTTGAGCAACAGTAGAATCCGACAGTGTCACAGCCTCACCTGAAGACTGAACCCACGAATATGACAGTGCACCGTCTTCAGGATCCGTACTGCCACTACCGTCTAACGTCACCAACACACCTTCCGTCACTGTCTGGTCAGGGCCAGCATCCGCTACAGGTCGTTCATTAACTGCTTCATCATCGTCCAATAGCAATACTTCCTCAATTGAAGGAGATCCCAAAGACACATTGGAAGATGAAGAGTCCAGCGTCAGCTCCAGAGATACCCTCTCTCCGTCTTCATCAGCCGAATCCTCAACCGCAGTTACAGCAAGCGTTGCTTCTCTCTCTTCAGGACCAAACGTGAATGAAGTGGCCGACAAACGGTAGTCATCTTCCGTTGCTCCACCCAAACCGCTCGCTAATACATTTACAGACACCGTCCGACGAGGTACTATATCCAGAACTGCAAGAACCTCCACGGAAGATCCTTCCGATACCTCATAATCAGCTGATACGAAAGACACAACCACAGTAGGAGTAGATGCTTCAACCGTTATCAATACTGTATCCGAAATGGCACTTGTCTGGTCAGTGTCATCTGTCACAACAAGGGTGAACGAAAGCTCCGCGTCTCTTGAAAGATCAACAGGGGAAGTAAACGTAGGTTGAGCAACAGTAGAATCCGACAGGGTCACAGACTCACCTGAAGCCTGAACCCACGAATATGACAGTGCACCGCCTTCAGGATCCGTACTGCCGCTACCGTCTAACGTCACCAACACACCTTCCGTCACTGTCTGGTCAGGGCCAGCATCCGCTACAGGGCGTTCATTAACTACTACCTCGTCATCCAGTATCAACACTTCAGCAGTCGATGGAGAACCCAACGATACATTGGACAATGAAGGATCTATCATCAGCTCCAGAGACACCCTCTCTCCGTCTTCCTCAGCCGAATCGTCAACCGCAGTTACAGCAAGCGTTGCTTCGCTTTCTTCAGGACCAAACGTGAGTGAAGTGACAGACAAAATGTAATCATCTTCCGTGGCTCCACCCAAACCGCTCGCTAATACATTTACAGACACCGTCCGACGAGGTGCCAGATCCAGAACTGCAAGAACCTCCACAGAAGATCCTTCCAATACCTGATAATCAGCTGATACGAAAGACACAACCACCGCAGGGTTAGACGCTTCAACCGTTATCAATACTGTATCCGGGGCACTTGTCTGGCCAGTGTCATCTGTCACAACCAGGGTGAACGAAAGCTCCGCGTCTCTTGACAGATCAACCGGGGAAGTAAACGTAGGTTCGGCAACAGTAGAATCCGACAGTGTTACAGCCTCACCTGAAGCCTGAACCCACGAATATAACAGTGCATCGCCTTCAGGATCCGTACTGCCGCTACCGTCTAACGTCACCAACACACCTTCTGACACTGTCTGATCAGGGCCAGCATCCGCAACAGGTCGTTCATTAACTACTGCGTCGTCATCCAATATTGACACTTCAGCAGTCGATGGAGATCCCAACGATACATTGGACGATGAAGGATCTATCATCAGCTCCAGAGATACCCTCTCCCCGTCTTCATCAGCTGAATCCTCAACCGCACTTACATCAAGCGTTGCTTCTCTTTCTTCAGGACCAAACGTGAATGAAGTGACAGACAAAATGTAGTCATCTTCCGTGGCTCCGCCCAAACCACTCGCTAATACATTTACAGACACCGAACGACGAGGTACCATATCCAGAACTGCAAGAACCTCCACGGAAGATCCTTCCGATACCGCGTAATCAGCTGATACGAAAGACACAACCACAATAGGAGTAGACGCTTCAACCGTTATCAATACTGTATCCGAAATGGCACTTGTCTGGCCAGTATCATCTATCACAACCAGGGTGAACGAAAGCTCCGCGTCTCTTGAAAGATCAACCGGGGAAGTAAACGTAGGTTGAGCAACAGCAGAATCGGACAGCGTCACAGTCTCACCTGAAGACTGAACCCACGAATATGACAGATCCGTGCCTTCAGGATCCGTACTACCGCTACCGTCTAACGTCACCAACACACCTTCCATCACTGTCTGGTCAGGGCCAGCATCCGATACAGGTCGTTCAGTAGAGGTAATATCTATAACCGTCGTAGAATGTGTCCCTGCTGTTACATCCGGATGAAGATCAATAAAGCTCAACGTTGACGTGCCTACCACTGATGCCGTTACCGTCACTGACTGGGTACGTACGCCGCCCGGAATAAACTCCAACGCGTCACTACTCAATGACACAAGCGATTCGGCACTTGATACAGCCAGCGTTACCGTTACCGCTCGCAGAGGGTCGGAGGTCAAATATACTTCCACCTCTACCGTCTCGCCAGCCACTACATTATAAACAGGCTCAACGAATGATACAGGGACAGGGCCAAGTATTGTCACCGCAGATCTAAACTCACGCACAAGGGCATCCGCAGACTCGTCATATATCAAAGGAACATTTGTGAACACCAGCTCAAATGTCTCATCCCCTTCCAATAGAGAGTCTGGCAATATACCTACATCAAATGTGCCTACTATGGCGCCGGTTACTGCATCTTCAGATCCTATCCCAAGCAACACACTAGAGAGAGCAACGTAGTCCGAACCTGACTCCGCAGTAACGTCAACTGTGGAGACTGACAACGTCAAGTCGTAATCCAGGTCTGTCAACAGTTCAACGGTTACAGACGCAGTCCCAGCGTCTTCAAACACTCTCTCGTCAGATACAGAAAGGGGAGAAGCCCAGGGGTTGTCAGACAGACTTAGGAAAACCAATCTCGCTTCCAGTTCAGGTGATATCACACCAGGAGGCAAAGACATCAGAGAATTATCATGCAGGATAAGGCGCTCAAGGTTATCCAGACCAGTGAACACACCCGACGGCAAAGTAGTCAGACGATTCTCATCCAGGAGAAGGCGCTCAAGGTTATCCAGACCAGTGAACACACCCGACGGCAAAGTAGTCAGACGATTCTCATCCAGGCGAAGGCTCGTAAGCATATCCAGACCTGAGAACACACCCGACGGCAAAGTAGTCAGACGATTCTCACTCAGGAAAAGGAACGTAAGCGAGCCCAGACCAGTGAACACACCCGACGGCAAAGAAGTCAGACGATTCTCATTCAGGTTAAGGCGATTAAGGTTATCCAGATCAGTGAACACACCCGACGGCAAAGAAGTCAGATCATTATTCTGCAGGCTAAGGTGATTAAGGTTATTCAGACCAGTGAACACATCCGGTGGCAAAGATGTCAGACGATTCACAAACAGGTCAAGGCGATCAAGGTTATTCAGACCAGTGAACACATCCGACGGCAAAGACGCCAGACGATTATTATCCAGGTCAAGGGTCTCAAGACTACCCAGACCAGTGAACACATCCGACGGCAAAGATGTCAGATCATTCCTACCCAGGTCAAGGATCTCAAGACTACCCAGACCAGTGAACACACCCGACGGCAAAGATGTCAGATCATTATTATTCAGGTTAAGGCGCTGAAGGTTATTCAGACCAGTGAACACATCCGATGGCAAAGATGTCAGACTATTATTATTCAGGTTAAGTTCTTCAAGCATATCCAGATCGGCAAACAGTCCCGAAGGAAGGGTCCGCAGATTATCGTTGAGAGATATATCAAGTCTCGTCAACGAAGTCAGACCAGAGAAGTCTCCAAACTGCAGTCTAGTAAGGCCTGGTTCATTACTAATAAACAACCCGCTTATGCCTGACAGATGAGCCTCGGTAATTTCTTCACAACCCGTGACCGTAACACCGGAAAGAGCATTAGCTGCAGTTATAATCGCAGCCTGAACTTCCTCGGTCCTGTCACACACATTAAGGACAGGGTCGTTGTCTATTATTGACACTAGTGCACTTGATTGAGTGCCGACAGATACACCCAACGGCAATTCATCAAACTCCAGAAGCAATGTCTCCCCATCGTCGTCCGCTGAGTCGTCTATTGCGGACAAGGAGAACGACACCTCCGTCACACCTTGGCTAAACTCCACTGTCGCCGGCAAACCAGATACAACAGCCGATGTGCCAACACCTGAACCCACTATAGTTATTGCCAAATTACGCCCAGGATCCACATCCAGAACCACCGACACGTCCAATGTTTGACCTTCAACTATCCTATAGTCCGGTTCACCAAACGATACTGATACCTCATCGTCCAGTAGCAATACTTCCTCAATTGAAGGAGATCCCAAAGACACATTGGAAGATGAAGAGTCCAGAGTCAGCTCCAGAGATACCCTCTCCCCGTCTTCATCAGCCGAATCCTCAACCGCACTTACATCCAGCGTTGCTTCTCTTTCTTCAGGACCAAACGTGAATGAAGTGAAGGACAAACGGTAATCATCTTCCGTTGCTCCACCCAAACCGCTCGCTACTACATTTACAGACACCGAACGACGAGGTTCTATATCCAGAACTATACCCACTGACACAGAAGAACCTTCCGATACCTCATAATCATCTGATACGAAAGACACAACCACAGCAGGGTTAGACGCTTCAACCGTTATCAATACTGTATCCGAAATGGCACTTGTCTGGTCAGTGTCATCTGTCACAACCAGGGTGAACAAAAGCTCAGCGTCTCTTGACAGATCAACCGGGGAAGTAAACGTAGGTTGAGCAACAGTAGAATCCGACAGTGTCACAGCCTCACCTGAAGCCTGAACCCACGAATATGACAGTGCACCGCCTTCAGGATCCGTACTGCCACTACCGTCTAACGTCACCAACACACCTTCTGCTACTGTCTGATCAGGGCCAGCATCCGCTACAGGTCGTTCATTAACTGCTACGTCGTCATCCAATATCAACACTTCCTCAGTTGATGGAGAACCCAACGATACATTGGACAATGAAGGATCTATCATCAGATCCAGAGACACGCTCTCTCCGTCATCGTCAGTCGAATCGTCAACCGCCGTTACATCCAGCGTTGCTTCTCTCTCTTCAGGACCAAACGTGAATGAAGTGACAGACAAACGGTAGTCATCTTCCGTTGCTCCACCCAAACCGCTCGCTAATACATTTACAGACACCGTCCGACGAGGTGCAATATCCAGAACTGCAAGAACTTCCACAGAAGATCCTTCCAATACCTGATAATCAGCTGATACGAAAGACACAACCACAGTAGGAGTAGATGCTTCAACCGTTATCAATACTGTATCCGAAATGGCACTTGTCTGGTCAGCGTCATCCGTCACAACCAGGGTGAACAAAAGCTCAGCGTCTCTTGACAGATCAACCGGGGAAGTAAACGTAGGTTGAGCAATAGAAGAATCCGATAGTGTTACAGTCTCACCTGAAGCCTGAACCCACGAATATGACAGCGCACCGCCTTCAGGATCCGTACTGCCACTACCGTCTAACGTCACCAACACGCCTTCCGTCACTGTCTGGTCAGGGCCAGCATCCGCCACAGGTCGTTCATTAACTACTGCGTCGTCCAGTAGCAATACTTCCTCAGTTGAAGGAGATCCCAACGATACATTGGACGATGAAGGGTCTAGCATCAGCTCTAGAGATACGCCCTCCCCGGATTCCTCAGCCGAATCCTCAACTGCAGTTACATCCAGCGTTGCTTCTCTCTCTTCAGGACCAAACGTGAGTGAAGTGTCCGACAAAATGTAGTCATCTTCCGTGGCTCCACCCAAACTGCTCACTACTACATTTACAGACACCGTCCGACGAGGTACCATATCCAGAACTGCAAGAACCTCCACGGAAGAACCTTCCGATACCTGATAATCAGCTGATACGAAAGACACAACCACAGTAGGAGTAGCAGCTTCAACTGTTATCAATACTGTATCCGAAATGGCACTTGTCTGGTCAGTGTCATCTGTCACAACCAGGGTGAACAAAAGCTCAGCGTCTCTTGACAGATCAACAGGGGAAGTAAACGTAGGTTGAGCAATAGCAGAATCGGACAGTATCACAGTCTCACCTGAAGCCTGAACCCAGGAATATGACAGTGCACCGCCTTCAGGATCCGTACTGCCACTACCGTCTAACGTCACCAACACACCTTCCGTCACTGTCTGGTCAGGGCCAGCATCCGATACAGGGCGTTCATTAACTGCTTCATCGTCATCCAATATCAACACTTCCTCAGTTGACGGAGATCCCAACGATACATTGGACGATGAAGGATCTATCATCAGATCCAGAGACACGCTCTCCCCGTCATCGTCAACCAGATCGTCAACCGCAGTTACAGCAAGCGTTGCTTCGCTTGCTTCAGGACCAAACGTGAATGAAGTGGCCGACAAACGGTAGTCATCTTCCGTGGCTCCACCCAAACCGCTCGCTATTACATTTACAGACACCGTCCGACGAGGTGCTATATCCAGAACTGCAAGAACCTCCACGGAAGATCCTTCCGATACCTCATAATCAGCTGATACGAAAGACACAACCACAGTAGGAGTAGATGCTTCAACCGTTATCAATACTGTATCCGAAACCGCACTTGTCTGCCCAAAGCCATCTGTCACAACCAGGGTGAACAAAAGCTCCGCGTCTCTTGAAAGACCAACCGGGGAAGTAAACGTAGGTTGAGCAATAGAAGAATCCGACAGTGTCACAGCCTCACCTGAAGCCTGAACCCACGAATATGACAGTGCACCGCCTTCAGGATCCGTACTGCCGCTACCGTCCAACGTCACCAACACACCTTCCTCCACTGTCTGGGCAGGGCCAGCATCCGCTACAGGTCGTTCATTCGCAGAAACATCTATAACAGTCGTAGATGGTGTACCCTCCGTTACTACTGAAGGTAGATCAATAAAGCTCAACGTTGATGTGCCTGCCGCTGAAGCCGTTACCGTCACTGACTGGGTACGTACGCCACCTGGAATAAACTCCAATGCGTCACTACTCAATGACACAACAGGTTCGGCACCTGATACAGCTAGCGTTACCGTTACCGCTCGTGAAGGGTCGCCATTCAAAGATACTTCCACGTTTACTGTCTCGCCAGCCACTACATCATAACCAGGCTCACCAAACGATACTGACACCTCGTCATCCAATATCAACACTTCCTCAGTTGACGGAGATCCCAACGATACATTGGACGATGAAGGATCTATCATCAGCTCCAGAGACACGCTCTCCCCGTCATCGTCAACCAGATCGTCAACCGCAGTTACAGCCAGCGTTGCTTCGCTTGCTTCAGGACCAAACGTGAATGAAGTGACAGACAAAATGTAATCATCTTCCGTTGCTCCACCCAAACCGCTCGCTATTACATTTACAGACACCGTCCGACGAGGTGCTATATCCAGAACTGCAAGAACCTCCACGGAAGATCCTTCCGATACCTCATAATCAGCTGATACGAATGACACAACCACAGTAGGAGTAGATGCTTCAACTGTTATCAATACTGTATCCGCAACCGCACTTGTCTGGCCAGTGTCATCTGTCACAACAAGGGAGAATGAAAGCTCCGCGTCTGTTGACAGACCAACCGGTGAAGTAAACGTAGGTTGAGAAACAGCAGAATCGGACAACGTTACAGTCCCACCTGAAGACTGAACCCACGAATATGACAGATCCGTGCCTTCAGGATCCGTACTCCCACTACCGTCCAACGTCACCAACACCCCTTCCATCACTGTCTGGTCAGGGCCAGCATCCGATACAGGTCGTTCAGTAGAGGTAATATCTATAACCGTCGTAGAATGTGGCCCTGCTGTTACATCCGGATGAAGATCAATAAAGCTCAACGTTGACGTGCCTACCACTGATGCCGTTACAGTCACTGACTGGGTACGTACGCCTCCCGGAATAAACTCCAACGTATCACTACTCAACGACACAAGCGATTCGGCACTTGATACACCTATCGTTACCGTTACCGCTCGTACAGGGTCGGAGGTCAAATATACTTCCACCTCTACAGTCCCGCCAGCCGCTACATTATAAACAGGCTCAACGAATGATACAGGGACAGGGCCAAGTATTGTCACCGCAGATCTAAACTCACGCACAAGGGCATCCGCAGACTCATCATATATCAAAGGAACATTTGTGAACACCAGCTCAAATGTCTCATCTGCTTCCAATAGAGAGTCTGGCAATATACCTACATCAAATGTGCCTACTATTGCGCCGGTTACTGCATCTTCGGATCCTATCCCAAGCAACACACTAGAGAGAGCAACGTAGTCCGAACCTGATTCCGCAGTAACGTCAACTGTAGAGACTGACAACGTCAAGTCGTAATCCAGGTCTGTCAACAGTTCAACGGTTACAGACACAGTCCCTTCGTCTTCAAACACTCTCTCGTCAGATACAGAAAGGGGAGAAGCCCAGGGGTTGAGACCCAGACCAAGGAAATCCAATCTCGCTTCCAGTTCAGGTGATATCACACCAGGCGGCAAAGATGTCAGACCATTATCAGACAGGTCAAGTTCCCGAAGCGAGACCAGACCAGTGAATACATCCGATGGCAAAGATGTCAGACCATTATCAAACAGGTCAAGTGACTCAAGCGAGACCAGACCAGTGAATACATCCGATGGCAAAGATGTCAGACCATTATCAAACAGGTCAAGTGACTCAAGCGAGACCAAACCAGTGAATACATCCGATGGCAAAGATGTCAGACCATTATCAGACAGGTCAAGTGACTCAAGCGAGACCAAACCAGTGAATACATCCGATGGCAAAGACGTCAGACCATTATCAAACAGGTCAAGTGACTCAAGTGAGACCAAACCAGTGAATACATCCGATGGCAAAGACGTCAGACCATTATTATCCAAGTCAAGTTCCTGAAGCGAGACCAGACCAGTGAATACATCCGATGGCAAAGATGTCAGACCATTATTATCCAAGTCAAGTACCTCAAGTGAGACCAGACCAGTGAATACATCCGATGGCAAAGATGTCAGAGCATTATCAAACAGGTCAAGTACCTGAAGCGAACCTAGATCGGCAAACAGTCCTTGAGGAAGGGTCTCCAGATTCTGGTTGATATTTATACCAAGTGTCTGCAATGAAGTCAGACCGGAAAAATCTCCAAACTGCAACGTCACAACCTCTGTCCTACTAATAGACAAACTCCCTATTTGGCCCAGATGATCCTCGGTAACGTCAGTACAACTCTCAACCGTAACGCCAGATAGTCCATTAACTGCCTCTATAATCGCATTCTGAACTTCTTCAGTCCTGGAACACACATCCAGTATGGAGTCGTTATCCATTATTGACACTACCGCACCTGTAAATTCGCCAGCAGTAACATCAACAGGAAGAAGACCAAACTCCAGAGTTAAGCTCTCGTCAACCGTGTTAAAGTCTTCCAAACCATCCAACGTGAAAATCGCTATCGTCTGATCAGGTGCAAACTCTAACGTCTCAGGAACACCAGACACCACAGACACGCCAGAACCTCCACTCAATATCGGTAGTGACAACCGGCCACTGGAAGATCGATCCAACGTTACTGATAACGCAACAGTCCCACCTTCCAACAGTTCGTAGGCACTGGCACCGAACGACACAGTCGCCAAAGGTTCAACCGGTGGTTCAACAGGATCATCGTCATCCAATATCAATACTTCCTCGGTTGAAGGAGAGCCCAACGATACATTGGACGATGTTGATGAATCCAGTGTCAGCGCCAGAGACACACTCTCTCCGTCATCGTCAGCCAGATCATCAACCGCAGTTACAACCAGCGTTGCTTCTCTTGCTTCAGGACCAAAGGTGAATGAAGTGAAGGACAAAATGTAGTCAGCTTCCGTAGCTCCGCCCAAACCGCTCGCTAATACATTTACAGACACTGAACGACGGGGGGCCACGTCCAGAACTATTGACACATCCACTGAAGATCCTTCCGATACCTCATAATCAGCTGATACGAAAGACACAACCACTGCAGGGTTAGACGCTTCAACCGTTATCAATACTGTATCCGAAATGGCACTTGTCTGGTCAGTGTCATCTGTCACAACTAGAGAGAACAAAAGTTCCGCGTCTCTTGAAAGGCCAACCGGTGAAGTAAACGTAGGTGCGGCAACAGTAGAATCGGACAGTATTACAGTCTCACCTGAAGCCTGAACCCACGAATATGACAGTGCACCGCCTTCAGGATCCGTACTGCCGCTACCGTCTAACGTCACCAACACACCTTCTGACACTGTCTGGTCAGGGCCAGCATCCGCTACAGGTCGTTCATTAACTGCTGCATCGTCATCCAATATCAACACTTCCTCAGTTGACTGAGATCCCAACGATACATTGGACAATGAAGGATCTATCATCAGCTCCAGAGACACCCTCTCCCCGGATTCCTCAGCCGAATCGTCAACCGCAGTTACAGCAAGCGTTGCTTCTCTTTCTTCAGGACCAAACGTGAATGAAGTAGCCGACAAAATGTAATCATCTTCCGTGGCTCCACCCAAACCGCTCGCTAATACATTTACAGACACCGTCCGACGAGGTACTATATCCAGAACTGCAAGAACCTCCACGGAAGATCCTTCCGATACCTCATAATCAGCTGATACGAAAGACACAACCACAGTAGGAGTAGATGCTTCAACCGTTATCAATACTGTATCCGAAATGGCACTTGTCTGGTCAGCGTCATCCGTCACAACAAGTGAGAACAAAAGCTCAGCGTCTCTTGACAGATCAACCGGGGAAGTAAACGTAGGTTGAGCAATAGTAGAATCCGACAGTGTCACAGTCTCACCTGAAGCCTGAACCCACGAATATGACAGCGCACCGCCTTCAGGATCCGTACTGCCACTACCGTCTAACGTCACCAACACACCTTCCGTCACTGTCTGGTCAGGGCCAGCATCCGCTACAGGTCGTTCATTAACTACTGCGTCGTCCAGTAGCAATACTTCCTCAGTTGAAGGAGATCCCAACGATACATTGGACGATGAAGGGTCTAGCATCAGCTCTAGAGATACGCCCTCCCCGGATTCCTCAGCCGAATCCTCAACCGCAGTTACATCCAGCGTTGCTTCTCTCTCTTCAGGACCAAACGTGAGTGAAGTGTCCGACAAAATGTAGTCATCTTCCGTGGCTCCACCCAAACTGCTCACTACTACATTTACAGACACCGTCCGACGAGGTACCATATCCAGAACTGCAAGAACCTCCACGGAAGAACCTTCCGATACCTCATAATCAGCTGATACGAAAGACACAACCACAGTAGGAGTAGATGCTTCAACAGTTATCAATACTGTATCCGAAATGGCACTTGTATGCCCAAAGCCATCTGTCACAGCAAGCGAGAACAAAAGCTCCGCGTCTCTTGACAGATCAACAGGGGAAGTAAACGTAGGTTCAGAAATAGCAGAATCCGACAGTGTTACAGTCTCACCTGAAGACTGAACCCACGAATATGACAGATCCGTGCCTTCAGGATCCGTACTCCCACTACCGTCCAACGTCACCAGCACGCCTTCCGACACTGTCTGGTCAGGGCCAGCATCCGATACAGGTCGTTCATTCGCAGAAACATCTATAACAGTCGTAGATGGTGTAACCTCCGTTACTCCTGAAGGTAGATCAATAAAGCTCAACGTTGATGTGCCTACCGATGATCCCGTTACCGTCACTGACCGGGTACGCACGCCTCCTGGAATAAACTCCAACGTATCACTACTCAATGACACAAGCGATTCGGCACCTGATACAGCTAGAGTTACCGTTACCGCTCCTGGAGGATCGGAGGTCAAAGATACTTCCACCTCTACTGTCTCGCCAGCCACTACATTATAAACAGGCTCAACGAATGATACAAGGACAAGGTCAGGGTCAGGGTCAGATATAATCACCGTAGCTCTAAACTCGTCCACAAGTTCTCCCGTAGACTCATCATAAATCAACGGAACGTTTGTGAACACTAACTCAAACGTCTCTTCGTCTTCCAGGAGAGAGTCTCGCAATATATCCACATCAACTGTGCCTATTATTGTGCCGGTTGTTGAATCTTCAGATCCTATCGTAAGCAACACATTAGACAACGCAACGTAGTCCAAACCTGACGTCGCACTAGCATCAGCATCAGATGTGGAGACTGACAACGTCAAATCATAACCCAGGTCTGTCAACAGCTCAACGGTTATGGACGCAGTCCCCACATTTTCAAACACCCTCACTTCATCCACTTCATCAGATACGGCAAGGGGAGAAGAAACCCAAAGATTATTAGCGAGGTCAAGCCTATTAAGAAAATTCAGACCAGAGAACAGATCCGGGGGCAAAGACCTCAGATCATTATTCCTCAGGTCAATTTCAGTAAGAAAATTCAGACTAGAGAACAGATCCGGGGGCAAAGACATCAGACGATTATTCCTCAGGTTAAGGATGACAAACACAGGTAGATCAGAAAACAGATCCGATGGCAAAGTCGTCAGATCATTATCAATCAACTGAAGGTTGCTAAGCGCATTCAGACCAGAGAACAGATCCGGGGGCAAAGACATCAGATCATTATTACTCAGGTGAAGGTTGCTAAGCGCATTCAAACCAGAGAACACATCCGGGGGCAAGGTCGTCAGATCATTAAGCGCATTCAAACCAGAGAACACATCCGGGGGCAAGGTCGTCAGATCATTATTAATCAACTGAAGGTCGCGAAGCGAATTCAAACCAGAGAACACATCCGATGGCAAAGTCGTCAGACCATTCCCATTCAGGTTAAGGAACTCAAGGTTATTCAGACCAGAGAACAGATCCGATGGCAAAGGCTCCAAAGCATTCTCGGCACCCCTTTCACTATTCAGGTTAAGGAACATAAGGTTATTCAGACCGGAGAACAGATCCGATGGCAAAGCCGACGTCAGAACATTATCAGTCAGATCAAGAGTGTGAAGTGCACTCAAACCAGAGAACAATCCTGAAGGAAGAGACGTCAGATCCCTGTTCTGCGATATATTAAGTTCACCTAAATTAGTCAGTCCAAATAAGTCTCCAGGCTGAAATGCAGTAATGCCTGTTCCCACAATCCTCAAACCCGTTATTTGGCTCAGATGATCCATGGAAACTTCATCACAACGCGTGACCGCATCCCCAGTAATAAACCTAAGTACCGATATAATCGCATCCTGAACTTCGGGGGTTCTGCCGCATATACCAAGTACAGGGTCTTCATCAATTATTGACACCTCTGCACTTGACTGATCCCCGGTAGACACACCTGCTGGCAATTCGTCAAACTCCAGAACAAGCGTCGCTCCTTCAAACGCCAGGCCATCTATAGCAAACAATGAGAAGGAAGCCTCCGTCACACCTGGACTAAACTCCACTGTCGCTGGCAACCCCGATACAGTCGATATTCCAACACCTGAACCCAATATGTTTATTGATAAATTGCGCACAGGATCTGCATCCAGAAACACTTCCACGTCTACTTCCATGCCTTCATTAACCTCATAAGAGGACTCACCAAATGACACCGACACAGGTACCAAAGGATCGTCATCGTCCTCTATGGTCACACGCGCAGGTACGTTCGTCCCTTCACTCACATTACTAAGGCCAGTAAGGTCTAGTCCCAGAACTACAACCTCATCATCGTTGTCCACATCATCCAAAGCCTCAAATATGATAGCCGCAACCGTTTCAGTAGGTCCGAACGTTACAGTAGCAGGAATATCGTAATCGGAGGAAATGGTTGAGCCTTCGGGAGAAGCCAATATACCTATCACCAATGTCCGACCAGGTGATGTATCCAGTACTAATGACAATGCCTCAGAAGCACCCTCCGCAACAACATACTCCGATTGTTCAAAGGACACCGTTACAGCAGGAACATCGCTCTCCAGAATAGTTACCTCGGAAGTCGAACTGGTGCTTTCAAGAGAATCACCAGACAGAACCTGAGGACCATCGCTGAACAACACCTCAAAACTCTCCGCTGCTTCATAGTCCAGGTCGTCGGTAATAGATACAGAGATCATCCCAGAAAGTGCACCAGTAGCAATCGTCAGATCCGTAGATGACAAAGTGTAATCCGAACCATCCGCTGTGCCCTCTATAGTTGACACACTCAATACAAGGTCATAGTCCAAAGAATGCGTAAGCGAAACCATAACGGTTACAGTTCCAGCTTCTTCTGCCACAGATACATCTGGAGAGGAAAGTGCAAAGTCCCACGGATTGTCAGCCAGATTTAGTCCAGAGCCGAGTCTCGCTTCCAGTTCAGCTGATATCAAACCAGGAGGCAAAGAACTCAGAGCATTACTACTCAGGTCAAGCTCCGTAAGCGATTCCAGATCAGAGAACAGATCCTCTGGCAAAGTCGTCAGAGCATTACTACTCAGGTCAAGGGATTCAAGCAATGCCAGACCAGAGAACGCATCCGGTGGCAAAGTCGTCAGAGCATTACTACTCAGGTCAAGGTCAGTAAGCGATTCCAGATCAGAGAACAGATCCTCTGGCAAAGGTTCAACCAGATTGGCGCCGGAACCAGAGGGCAGTCCCGAAGGCGAATCGGTTGGAGCCAGTGCATTATCACTCAGGTCAAGGTCAGTAAGAGATCCCAGACCAGAGAACAGTCCCGAAGGCAAAGTCGTCAGATCATTACTACCCAGGTTAAGGTCAGTAAGTGATTCCAGACCAGAGAACAGTCCCGAAGGCAAAGTCGTCAGATCATTACTACCCAGGTTAAGGTCAGTAAGCGATCCCAGACCAGAGAACAGTCCCGAAGGCAAAGGCTCAATCAGACTGGCGCCAGAGATAGAAAGTATCATCAACGAAGTCAGTCCGGAGAAGTCTCCAACCTGCAATTCACCAATGTTTCTTCCCTCAACCTGCAATATCTCTATGTTGCTCAGCTGATCGTCGGTAATTTCAGCACAATCCGTATTACCTGTTGCCGTTACAATCGCATCCCGAACTTCGGAGGTCCTAAGGCACACGCCAAGTATAGAGTCGTCCGTTATTGACACCACTGCACGCGTAAATGCACCACCCGAAACACCAACAGGAAGCAGACCAAACTCCAGAAGTAACGTCTCGCCGTCATCGTCTACCAAGTCGTCTATAGCAAACAATGAGAAGGAAGCCTCCGTCACACCTGGACTAAACTCTACTGTCGCTGGCAACCCGGCTACAGCCGATGTTCCGACACCTGAACCCAATATGTTTATTAATAAATTGCGCAGAGGATCCGCATCCAGAAACACTTCCACGTCTACTGCCATGCCTTCATTAACCTCATAAGAGGCCTCACCAAATGACACCGACACCTCCACAGGTTCAGGAGCAGCGGTAATATCTATAACCGCCGTAGAATGTATCCCCTCTGTTACGCCAGAAGGTAGATCAATAAAGCTCAACGTTGACGTGCCTACTACAGCCCCAGATACTCTCAGCGCCATAGTACGACCACTGCCGGAAGTGAACACCAACTCATCACTACTCAACGACACGTTCGTATTGTCCACTGATACAGCTATCGTTACCGTTCGTAGAGGATCGGCACTCAAAGATACCGGCACGTCTATCGTTCCACCCTCCTCTACTGTGTAACTGTCTGAACCGAATGATACAAGGACAGTATCAGAGTCAGATATAGTCACCGTAGATCTAATCTCGCGCACAAGGCTAGACCCGTCATAAATCACCGGAACGTTTGTGAACACTAGCTCAAACGTCTCATCGCCTTCCAACAGAGAGTCTGGCAATATAGACACATCAACTGTACCTATTATTGCACCGGTTACTGCATCTTCAGATCCTATCCCCAGCAACGCATTAGACAACGCAACATAGTCAGAACCTGACGTCGCACTAACATCAGACGTGGATACTGACAACTCCAGGTCGTAACCCAAATCTGTCAACAACTGAACGGTTATGGACACAGCCCCCACATCTTCAAACACTCTCACTTCAGATACGCCAAGGGGAGAAGAAATCCAGGGATTGTCAGCCAGATTTAGTTCAGAGCCGAGGCTCTCTTCCTGTTCAGCTGGTATCAAACCGGGAGGCAAAGACTTCAGAACATTGCCACTTAGGTCAAGGAAGGTAAGCACAGTCAGAGCAGAAAACAGATCCGGAGGCAAAGACTCCAGAACATTGCCACTCAGGTCAAGGTTACGAAGCACAGTCAGAGCAGAGAACACATCCGGAGGCAAAGACTCCAGAACATTGCCACTCAGGTCAAGGTTACGAAGCACAATAAGAGCAGAGAACAGATCCGGAGGCAAAGATGTCAAACCATTACCATTCAGCTCAAGGTTACGAAGTACACCCAGATCAGAGAATATATCCGGAGGCAAAGACGTCAGACCATTACCACCCAGCTCAAGGGAGGAAAGTACATCCAGATCAGAGAACACGTCCGATGACAAAGTCGTCAGAGCATTACTACTCAGATTAAGGTTGAAAAGCACATTCAGACCAGAGAACAGTCCCGAAGGAAGAGAACTTAGATTCGGGTTGCCCGTTATATTAAGTTCACCCAACAAAGTCAGTTCGGAGAAGTCTCCAACCTGTAGTTCAATAACGTCTGTTTCCTCAATCTCCAACAACCTTATTCGGCTCAGATCACCCTTCGTAACTTCACCACAACTCCTATTAACTACCTCGATAATCGCATCCCGAACTTCGGGGGTCCTGTCGCACACATTAAATATAGGATCGTTGTCCGCTATTGACACCACTGCACGCGTAAATGCGCCACCCGAAACACCAACAGGAAGCGGACCAAACTCCAGTGTTAAGATCTCATCGGTGAAGTTCAAGTCATCTAAACTCCTCAACGTGAAAGTCGTTATCGTCTGACCAGGTGCAAACTCTAACGTCTCAGGAACACCAGTCACGACCGACACACCAGAACCTTGACTCAATAGCGGTATAGACAACTCGCGACCAGAAGCTCTGTCCAACGTTACTGATAACTCAACAGTCCCACCTTCCAACAGCTCGTAGGCACTGGCACCAAATGACACAGTTGGACCGTCATTGTCCAGTATCAACACTTCCTCCGTTGATGGAGATCCCAACGATACATCCGACGATGATGAATCCGGCATCAGCTCCAGAGACACGCTCTCTCCGTCATCCTCAGACAAATCGTCAACTGCAGTTACAGTAAGCGTTACTTCTCTTGTTTCAGGACCAAACGTGAATGAAGTGAAGGACAAACGGTAGTCATCTTCCGTCGCTCCGCCCAAACCGCTAGCTAGTACATTTACAGACACCGAACGACGGGGGGCCACGTCCAGAACTATACGAACCTCCACGGAAGATCCTTCCGATACCTCGTAATCATCTGGTACGAAAGACACAACCACAGAAGGATTGGACGCTTCAACTGTTATCAATACCGTATCCGAGGCACTTATCTGCCCAAATCCATCTGTCACAACAAGAGAGAACGAAAGCTCCGCGTCTCTTGAAAGACCAACCGGTGAAGTAAACGTAGGTTGGGCAACGGCAGAATCCGACAGCGTTACAGTCTCACCTGAAGTCTGAACCCACGAATATGACAGTTCCGTGCCTTCAGGATCCGTACTCCCAATACCGTCCAACGTCACCAACACGCCTTCCGCCACTGTCTGGTCAGGACCAGCATCTGCTACAGGGCGTTCATTACCGGTAATATCTATAACCGCCGTAGATGGCGTCCCGGCTATTATATCTGGAGGAAGATCAGTAAAGCTCAACGTTGCTGTGCCTGCTGAAGAAGCCGTTACTATCAGGTCCTGAGTACGAACGCCGCCCGACCTGAACACCAACTCACTACTGCTCAAGGACACAAACGATTCCGCACTTGATACAGCTATCGTTACCGTCCGCAGAGGGTCGGAGTCCAAAGATACTGTCACCGTTAAAGGCTCCCCAGCCACTGCATCATAGACAGGCTCAACGAATGATACAAGGACAGAGTCAGATATAGTCACCGTAGATCTAACCTCGCGCACAAGTACATTGGTGGCCTCATCATAAGTCAAAGGAACGTTTGCGAACACCACCTCAAATGTCTCATCTTCTTCCAATAGAGAGTCTCGCAATATAGACACATCAATTGTGCCGGACAAAGCATCAGAACCTATCGCAAGCAACTCATCAGACAACGCAACATAGTCCAAACCTGACGTCGCAGTAGCATCAACCGTGGAGACTGACAACTCCAGGTCGTAATCCAGGTCTTCCAACAGGTCAACAGTTATGGATGCAGGCCCCGCGTATTCAAACACACTATCGTCAGATACGGCAAGGGGAGAAGCCCAAGGATTGTTACCCAGCATTAGATTAGTGAGTCTCGCTTCCAGTTCAGGTGATATCACACCAGGCGGCAAAGATGTCAGGGAATTATTATCCAGGAAAAGGAACTCAAGCGAGTCCAGACCAGTGAACACATCCGATGGCAAAGTAGTCAGACCATTATTATTCAGGCGAAGTGACCGAAGTGAGACCAGACCAGTGAACACATCCGATGGCAAAGTAGTCAGACCATTATTATTCAGCTGAAGGGACTCAAGGTTATTCACACCAGTGAATACATCCGATGGCAAAGATGTCAGACCATTATTATCCAGGAGAAGGAACCGAAGCGAGCCCAGACCAGTGAACACATCCGATGGCAAAGATGTCAGACCATTATTATCCAGGAGAAGGAACTGAAGCGAGCCCAGACCAGTGAACACATCCGATGGCAAAGATGTCAGACCATTATTATCCAGGAAAAGTTCCTGAAGCGAGCCCAGACCAGTGAATACATCCGATGGCAAAGATGTCAGACCATTCTCACGCAGGGTAAGGATCTCAAGCATACCCAGATCGGCAAACAGTCCTTGAGGAAGGGTCGTCAGATTCTGGTTACGCCTTATCTCAAGTGTCTGCAACGAAGTCAGCCCGGAAAAATCTCCAACCTGCAGCGTCACAACATCTGTCCCATCAATAGACAAACTCCCTATTTGGCCCAGATGATCCTCGGTAACCTCAGTACAACTATCAACCGTAACGCCAGTTAGTCCATTAACTGCACTTATAATCGCATTCTGAACTTCTTCAGTCCTGGAACACACATCCAGTATGGAGTCGTTATCCATTATTGACACTACCGCACCTGTAAATTCGCCAGCAATAACATCAACAGGAAGAAGACCAAACTCCAGAGTTAAGCTCTCGTCAACCGTGTCAAAGTCTTCCAAACCATCCAACGTGAAAATCGCTATTGTCTGGCCAGGTGCAATCTCTAACGTCTCAGGAACACCAGACACCACAGACACGCCAGAACCTCCACTCAATATCGGTAGTGACAATCGGACACTGGAAGATCGATCCAACGTTACTGATAACGCAACAGTCCCACCTTCCAACAGTTCGTAGGCACTGGCACCGAATGACACAGCCGCCAAAGGATTAGAAGCTTCAACCTTTATCAATACTGCATCCGAAACCGCACTTGTCTGCCCAAATCCATCTGTCACAACTAGAGAGAACGAAAACTCCGCGTCTCTTGAAAGACCAACCGGTGAAGTAAACGTAGGTTGAGCAACGGTAGAATCGGACAGCGTTACAGTCTCACCTGAAGTCTGAACCCAGGAATATGACAGGGCACCGCCTTCAGGATCCGTACTACCACTACCGTCCAACGTCACCAACACGCCTTCCGCCACTGTCTGGTCAGGACCAGCATCCGCCACAGGGCGTTCATTAGCGGTAATGTCTATAGCCGCAGTAGATGGCGTCCCGGCTATTATATCTGGAGGAAGGTCAATAAAGCTCAACGTTGCTGTGCCTACTGAAGAAGCCGTTAATGTCACTAACTGAGTACGCACATCCCCTGAAATGAACACCAACTCAGTACTGCTCAAGGACACATTCGTATTGTCCACTAATACAGTTATATTTACCGTTCGTAGAGGGTCAGCACTCAAATATACCGGCACATCTATCGTTCCACCCTCCGCTACTGTGTAGCTGTCTGAACCGAATGATACAAGGGCAGGAGGGGCAGATATAGTCACCGCAGATCTAAACTCGCGCACAAGCTCATTCGTGGATTCATCATATATCACAGGAACGTTCGTGAACACCAGCTCAAACGTCTCATCCTCTTCCAATACAGAATCTGACAATATAGACACATCAACTGTGCCTACTATGGCGCCGGCTACTGCATCTTCAGATCCTAGTGTAAGCAACACTTCTGAGATCCCAACATAGTCAGAACCTGCCGTCGCACTAACATCAGACGTGGAGATTGACAACGCCAGGTCGTAACCCAGGTTTTCCAAGAGGTTAACGGTTATGGACACAGCACCAGAGGCTTCAGACACCCTCGCGTCAGATACAGAAAGAGGAGAAGCCCAAGGATTGTTACCCAGTATTAGAAAAGTGAGTCTCGCTTCCAGTTCAGGTGATATCACACCAGGCGGCAAAGAAGTCAGACGATTATTATTCAGCTGAAGGAAATCAAGGTTATTCAGACCAGCGAATACATCCGATGGCAAAGATGTCAGACGATTATCATTCAGCTGAATGAACTCAAGGTTATTCAGACCAGAGAACAGTCCCGAAGGAAGAGACACCAGATCATTATCATCCAGTTTAAGCCCGGCAAGCGCATCCAGACCAGCGAACACGTCCGATGGCAAAGATGTCAGACCATTATTAGACAGCGTAAGGCGCTCAAGCATACCCAGATCGGCAAACAGTCCTTGAGGAAAGGTCGTCAGATTCTGGTTGCCAGTTATAGTAAGTTCTTCCAATCCAGTCAGCCTGGAAAAATCTCCAAACTGCAGCGTCACAACATCTGTCCCATCAATAGACAAACTCCCTATTTGGCCCAGATGATCCTCGGTAACCTCAGTACAACTATCAACCGTAACGCCAGGAAGTCCATTAACTGCCTCTATAATCGCATTCTGAACTTCTTCAGTCCTGGAACACACATCCAGTAGAGCAGGGTCAGATATAGTCACCGTCGATCTAAATTCCCGCACAAGCTCATTCGTGGACTCATCATATATCACAGGAACGTTTATGAACACCAGCTCAAACGTCTCATCCTCTTCCAATACAGAATCTGGCAATATACTCACATCCACTGTACCTACTATGGCGCCGGTTACTGCATCTTCAGATCCTAGTGTAAGCAACACTTCTGAGATCCCAACATAGTCAGAACCTGCCGTCGCACTAACATCAGACGTGGAGATTGACAATTCCAGGTCGTAATCCAGGTCCGTTAACAGCTGAACGGTTATAGTCGCAGTCCTCGTATCTTCAAACACTCTCATCCCAGATACCGCACGGAGAGGAGGAAGAACCCAAGGATTGCCATCCAGAGTTAGGGCAGAACCGAGTCTCGCTTCCAGTTCAGCTGATATCACACCAGGAGGCAGAGATTTCAGAGCATTATTATCTAGTGTAAGGGCTTGAAGCTCATCCAAATCAGAAAACAGACCCGCAGGCACAGTCGTCAGAGAATTAGCATGCAGGTAAAGGATTTGAAGCTCATCCAAATCAGAGAAAAGACCCGCAGGCACAGTCGTCAGAGAATTAGCATGCAGGCGAATGGTGATCAACTTATCCGAATCAGAGAACAGACCCGCAGGCACAGTCGTCAGAGAATTACTATTCAGAGAAATGGTGTTAAGTGCATTCAGACCTGATAACAGATCCGCAGGCACAGTCGTCAGGGCATTACTATTCAGAAAAATGTTGACAAGCTCAGGCGAATCAGAGAACAGACCCGCAGGCACAGTCGTCAGGGCATTACTATTCAGAGAAATGGTGTTAAGTGCATTCAGACCTGATAACAGATCCGCAGGCAAAGTCGTCAGAGAATTACTATTCAGGAGAATGGTGACAACCGAGTCCAGACCAGAGAACACTCCCGAAGGAAGAGACTGCAGACCATTATTACTCAGGGTAAGGCCGCTAAGCATCCTCAGATCGGCGAACAGTCCCGAAGGAAGAGTCGTCAGATTCGGGTTGCGCACTGCCAATATAGTAAGAGTACCATTTAACGAAGTCAGCCCGGAGAAGTCTCCAAGTTGCAGTTCGGTAATATCTGGGTCCCTAATACTCAAACTTGCTGTTATGCTTGCCAGATGATCCTCGGTAACCTCATCACAAAGCGTAACTGTAATCCCGGCAAGAGAATTAACTGCCGTTATAATCGCATCCCGAACTGCAGGGGTCCTGTCGCACACAGGAACTATAGAGTCATTATCCATTATTGAGACCTCTGCACGCTCAAATTCACCACCCGAAACACCAACGGGAAGCAGGCCAAACTCCAGAATGAAACTATCATCTATAGTGTCAAAGTCCTCTAAAGCACTCAACGTGAAACTCAACGTCATCTGCCCAGGTGCAAACTCTAACGTCTCAGGAATACCAGACACAGCCGATACGCGAGAATCTCGACTCAATAGCGGTATAGACAACTGGCGGTTAGAAGTTCTGTCCAATGTTACTGTTACTGCAACAGTCTCACCTTCCAACAGCTCGTAGGCACTGGCATCAAGTGACACAGTAGGATCGTCATCGTCAGCTATTGACACCTCTGTAGTCGATGGTGACACGCGGGAAATACCAGCAGGAAGCGGATCCGCAAAGCTCAGGACAATGCTCTCATCATCATCGTCCACGTCGTCCACCAACGCCGTCAGGGTAAAGGTTGCAATAGTCATGTCAGGACCAAACGTTACGGAGCTAACAGACAAAATGTAGTCAACGTCTTCCTCAGTTCCACCTTGATCCAGAGCCAGTATATCCAGAGTAATCTCACGATCAGGGACGCCACTCAAAATTACATCTACGCCTACAGATGTGCCCTCTGCAACTGTGTAAGCAGATAAGCCAAATGACACAAATACAGGATCAGAGTCAGATATAGTCACCGTAGATCTCACCTCGCGCACAAGCTCATCCGTGAATTCATCATAAATCACAGGAACGTTTGTGAACACCAGCTCAAACGTCTCATCGCCTTCAGGTAGAAATTCTGGCAATATAGACACAGCAACTGTGCCTACTATTGCGCCGGTTACTGCATCATCAGATCCTATCGCCAGCAACACATTAGACAACGCAACATAGTCAGAACCTGACGTCGCGCTAACATCAGACGTAGATACTGACAACCTCAGGTCGTAATCCAGGTTTTCCAAGAGGTTAACGGTTATTGACACAGGACCAGCGGCTTCAGACACCCTCGCGTCAGATACAGAAAGGGGAGAAGCCCAGGGGTTGTTATTCAGCCTTAGAATACTGAGGCTCGCTTCCAGCTCAGGTGATATCACACCAGGCGGCAAAGAAGTCAGAGAATTATTATCCAGGTGAAGTTCCTGAAGCGAGCCCAGATCGGCAAACAGTCCTTGAGGAAGGGTCTCCAGATTCTGGTTACGCCTTATCTCAAGTGTCTGCAACGAAGTCAGCCCGGAAAAATCTCCAACCTGCAGCGTCACAACATCTGTCCTACTAATAGACAAAAACCCTATTTGGCCCAGATGATCCTCGGTAACGTCAGTACAACTATCAACCGTAACGCCAACTAGTCCATTAACTACCTCTATAATCGCACTCTGAACTTCTTCAGTCCTGGAACACACATCCAGTACAGTAGGGCTAGAAGCTTCAACTGTTATCAATACTGTATCCGAAACCGCACTTGTCTGGCCAGCGTCATCTGTCACAACTAGAGAGAACAAAAGTTCCGCGTCTCTTGAAAGACCAACCGGTGAAGTAAACGTAGGTTGGGCAACGGCAGAATCGGACAGAGTTACAGTCTCACCTGAAGTCTGAACCCAGGAATATGACAGGGCACCGCCTTCAGGATCCGTACTACCACTACCGTCTAACGTCACCAACACGCCTTCCGCCACTGTCTGGTCAGGGCCAGCATCCGCCACAGGGCCTGCGTCGTCATCCAGTATCAACACTTCCTCAGTTGACGGAGATCCCAACGACACATTCACATTGGAAGATGAAGAGTCCAGCATCAGCTCCAGAGACACCCTCTCCCCGTCATCGTCAACCAAATCCTCAACTGCAGTTACATCCAGCGTTGCTTCACTTTCTTCAGGACCAAAGGTGAATGAAGTGAAGGACAAACGGTAGTCAGCTTCCGTGGCTCCGCCCAAACCGCTAGCTAGTACATTTACCGATACCGAACGACGGGGGGCCATGCCCAGAACTATACGAACCCCCACGGAAGATCCTTCCGATACCTCGTAATCATCTGATACGAAAGACACAAACACAGAAGGATTAGAAGCTTCAACTGTTATCAATACTGCATCCGAAACCGCACTTGTCTGCCCAAATCCATCTGTCACAACTAGAGAGAACGAAAGCTCCGCGTCTCTTGAAAGACCAACCGGTGAAGTAAACGTAGGTTGAGCAACGGTAGAATCGGACAGCGTTACAGTCTCACCTGAAGCCTGAACCCACGAATATGACAGGGCACCGCCTTCAGGATCCGTACTACCACTACCGTCCAACGTCACCAACACGCCTTCCGCCACTGTCTGGTCAGGACCAGCATCCGCCACAGGGCGTTCATTAGCGGTAATGTCTATAGCCGCAGTAGATGGCGTCCCGGCTATTATATCTGGAGGAAGGTCAATAAAGCTCAACGTTGCTGTGCCTATTGAAGAAGCCGTTAATGTCACTAACTGAGTACGCACATCCCCTGAAATGAACACCAACTCAGTACTGCTCAAGGACACATTCGTATTGTCCACTGATACAGTTATCTTTACCGTTCGTAGAGGGTCAGCACTCAAAGATACCGGCACATCTATCGTTCTACCCTCCGCTACTGTGTAACTGTCTGAACCGAATGATACAAGGGCAGGGGCAGATATAGTCACCGCAGATCTAAACTCGCGCACAAGCTCATTCGTGGACTCATCATATATCACAGGAACGTTCGTGAACACCAGCTCAAACGTCTCATCCCCTTCCAATACAGAATCTGGCAATATAGACACAGCAACTGTGCCTACTATTGCGCCGGCTATTGCATCTTCAGAGCCTATCGCCAGCAACGCATTAGACAACGCAACATAGTCAGAACCTGCCGTCGCACTAACATCAGACGTGGAGATTGACAACGCCAGGTCGTAACCCAGGTTTTCCAAGAGGTTAACGGTTATGGACACAGCACCAGCGGCTTCAGACACCCTCGCGTCAGATACAGAAAGAGGAGAAGTCCAGGGGTTGAGACCCAGTATTAGAAAAGTGAGTCTCGCTTCCAGTTCAGGTGATATCACACCAGGCGGCAAAGATGTCAGACGATTATTATTCAGCTGAAGGAACTCAAGGTTATTCAGACCAGCGAACACATCCGATGGCAAAGATGTCAGATGATTATCATTCAGCTGAAGGAACTCAAGGTTATTCAGACCAGCGAATACATCCGATGGCAAAGATGCCAGACCATTATTATCCAGTAAAAGGCGCCTAAGGTTATTCAGACCAGCGAACACATCCGATGGCAAAGATGTCAGACCATTATTATCCAAGTCAAGTTCCCGAAGCGAGACCAGACCAGCGAATACATCCGATGGCAAAGATGTCAGACCATTATCACGCAGGGTAAGGATCTCAAGCATACCCAGATCGGCAAACAGTCCTTGAGGAAGGGTCGTCAGATTCTGGTTGCGCCTTATCTCAAGTGTCTGCAACGAAGTCAGCCCGGAAAAATCTCCAAACTGCAGCGTCACAACCTCTGTCCCATCAATAGACAAACTCCCTATTTGGCCCAGATGATCCTCGGTAACCTCAGTACAACTATCAACCGTAACGCCAGTTAGTCCATTAACTGCCTCTATAATCGCATTCTGAACTTCTTCAGTCCTGGAACACACACCCAGTACGGAGTCGTTATCCATTATTGACACTACCGCACCTGGAAATTCGCCAGCAGGAACATCAACAGGAAGAAGACCAAACTCCAGAGTTAAGCTCTCGTCAACCGTGTTAAAGTCTTCCAAACCACCCAACGTGAAAATCGCTATCGTCTGACCAGGTGCAAACTCTAACGTCTCAGGAACACCAGACACCACAGACACGCCAGAACCTCCACTCAATATCGGTAGTGACAACCGGACACTGGAAGATCGATCCAACGTTACTGATAACGCAACAGTCCCGCCTTCCAACAGTTCGTAGGCACTGGCACCGAATGACACAGTCACCAAGGGTCCTTCTGGATCAAGGACAGGTTCAGATATAGTCACCGCAGATCTAAACTCGCGCACAAGCCCAGACCCATCATAAATTAACGGAACGTTCGTGAACACCAGCTCAAACGTCTCATCGCCTTCAGGTAGAGAGTCTGGCAATATAGACACAGCAACTGTGCCCATTGAAGCATCAGAGCTTATCGCCAGCAACGCATTAGACAACGCAACATAGTCAGAACCTGCCGTCGCACTAACATCAGACGTGGAGATTGACAACGCCAGGTCGTAACCCAGGTTTTCCAAGAGGTTAACGGTTATGGACACAGAACCAGCGGCTTCAGACACCCTCGCGTCAGATACAGAAAGGGGAGAAGCCCAGGGATTGTTAGACAGATCTAGACTAAAACCGAGTCTCGCTTCCAGTTCAGGTGATATCACACCAGGCGGCAAAGATGTCAGATCATTATTATTCAGGCGAAGTATCCGAAGCGAGCCCAGACCAGTGAACACATCCGATGGCAAAGATGTCAGGGAATTATCATTCAGATGAAGGAACCGAAGCGAGCCCAGACCAGTGAATACACCAGGCGGCAAAGATGTCAGACCATTATTATCCAGGAAAATGACCCGAAGCGAGCCCAGACCAGTGAACACATCCGATGGCAAAGATGTCAGACCATTATTATCCAGGAAAATTTCCCGAAGCGAGCCCAGACCAGTGAATACATCCGATGGCAAAGATGTCAGACCATTATTAGACAGGAAAAGGAGCTGAAGCATACCCAGATCGGCAAACAGTCCCGAAGGAAGGGTCGTCAGATTCTGGTTGCGCCCTATCTGAAGTATCTGCAACGAAGTCAGCCCGGAAAAATCTCCAAACTGCAGCGTCACAACATCTGTCCCTTCAATAGATAACCTCCCTATTTGGCCCAGATGATCCTCGGTAACGTCAGTACAACTCTCAACCGTAACGCCAGATAGTCCATTAACTGCCTCTATAATCGCATTCTGAACTTCTTCAGTCCTGGAACACACATCCAGTATGGAGTCGTTATCCATTATTGACACTACCGCACCTGGAAATTCTCCAGCAGTAACATTAACAGGAAGAAGACCAAACTCCAGAGTTAAGCTCTCGTCAACCGTGTCAACGTCTTCCAAACCACCCAACGTGAAAATCGCTATCGTCTGACCAGGTGCAAACTCTAACGTCTCAGGAACACCAGACACCACAGACACGCCAGAACCTTGACTCAATAGCGGTATAGACAACTCGCGACCAGAAGCTCTGTCCAACGTTACTGATAACTCAACAGTCCCACTTTCCAACAGTTCGTAGGCACTGGCACCGAATGACACAGTTGGACCGTCATTGTCCAGTATCAACACTTCCTCCGTTGATGGAGATCCCAACGATACATCCGACGATGATGAATCCAGCATCAGCTCCAGAGACACCCTCTCTCCGTCATTCTCAGACAAATCGTCAACTGCAGTTACAGTAAGCGTTGCTTCTCTTGTTTCAGGACCAAAGGTGAATGAAGTGAAGGACAAACGGTAGTCATCTTCCGTCGCTCCGCCCAAACCGCTAGCTATTACATTTACAGACACCGAACGACGGGGGGCCACGTCCAGAACTATACGAACCTCCACGGAAGATCCTTCCGATACCTCGTAATCAGATGATACGAAAGACACAACCACAGAAGGATTAGAAGCTTCAACTGTTATCAATACTGTATCGGAAACCGCACCTGTCTGTTCAAATCCATCTGTCACAACAAGCGAGAATAAAAGCTCCGCGTCTCTTGAAAGACCAACCGGTGAAGTAAACGTAGGTTGGGCAACGGCAGAATCGGACAGCGTTACAGTCTCACCTGAAGTCTGAACCCACGAATATGACAGTTCCGTGCCTTCAGGATCCGTACTCCCACTACCGTCCAACGTCACCAACACGCCTTCCGCCACTGTCTGGTCAGGACCAGCATCTGCTACAGGTCGTTCATTACCGGTAACGTCTATAACCGCAGTAGATGGCGTCCCGGCTATTATATCTGGAGGAAGATCAGTAAAGCTCAACGTTGCTGTGCCTGCTGAAGAAGCCGTTACTATCAGGTCCTGAGTACGAACGCCGCCCGACCTGAACACCAACTCACTACTGCTCAAGGACACAAACGATTCCGCACTTGATACAGCTATCGTTACCGTCCGCAGAGGGTCGGAGTCCAAAGATACTGTCACCGTTAAAGGCTCCCCAGCCACTACATCATAGACAGGCTCAACGAATGATACAAGGACAGAGTCAGATATAGTCACAGTAGATCTAAACTCGCGCACAAGTACATTGGTGGCCTCATCATAAGTCAAAGGAACATTTGCGAACACTAGCTCAAATGTCTCATCTTCTTCCAATAGAGAGTCTCGCAATATAGACACGTCAATTGTGCCGGACAAAGCATCAGAACCTATCGCAAGCAACTCATCAGACAACGCAACATAGTCCAAACCTGACGTCGCAGTAGCATCAACCGTGGAGACTGACAACTCCAGGTCGTAATCCAGGTCTTCCAACAGGTCAACAGTTATCGATGCAGGCCCCGCGTATTCAAACACACTATCGTCAGATACGGCAAGGGGAGAAGCCCAAGGATTGTTAGCCAGAATTAGAATAATCAAACCAAACATGGGATGCATAGTAAGTCCCGTTTCCAGTTCAGCTGATATCAAACCAGGAGGCAGAGACTTCAGACGATTGGCCTCCAGATCAAGGGAAGTAAGATTATTCAAACCCGATAACAGACCCGGTGGCAAAGACGTTAGATGATTATTCTCCAGGTCAAGGGTCTGAAGCATGCGCGAATCAGAGAACAGATCCTCTGGCAAAGTCGCCAGTCTGTTGTTCTGCATACTAAGAAATCTCAACCCGGTCAGACCAGAGAAATCTCCAGGCTGCAGTTCAGTAAGGCCTGGGTTATTCTCAATCTCCAAATCGCGTATCCCTGCCAGTCGAGTCTCGGTAACTTCACCACAACTCCTACCCGTTTCCGCTACAATCGCATCCCGAACTTCAGGGGTCCTATCGCACACGGAAACTATAGAGCCGCTGTCTATTATTGACACCTCTGCACGCTCAAATTCACCACCCGAAACACCAGCAGGAAGCAGGCCAAACTCCAGCCTTAATCTCTCACCAGTAATGTCAATGTCCTGTACACCACTCAATGTGAAAGTTGCCACCGTCTGATCAGGTGCAAACTCTAACGTCTCAGGAACGCCACTCACGATCGACTCAACAGAATCTCGACTCAATCCTTGAGCCAATATCGGTATTGACAGCGGACGGCCCGGAATTCCATCCAGCGTTACTTCTATTACTACTGTCCCATCTTCATCTAACTCGTAACGGTCAGAACCGAATGATACAAGTTCAGGCCTAGATATAGTCACCACAGATCTAAACTCGCGCACAAGCCCAGACCCATCATAAGTCACCGGAACACCTGTGAACACCAGCTCAAACGTCTCATCCTCTTCCACTAGAGAGTCTGGCAATATACCTACATCAACTGTGCCTACTATTGCGCCGGCTATTGCATCTTCAGAGCCTATCGCCAGCAACGCATTAGACAACGCAACATAGTCAGAACCTGCCGTCGCAGTAACATCAGACGTGGAGATTGACAACGTCAGGTCATAACCCAGGTTTTCCAAGAGGTTAACGGTTATGGACACAGCACCAGCGGCTTCAGACACCCTCGCGTCAGATACAGAAAGGGGAGAAGCCCAAGGATTGTCACCCAGTATTAGAAAAGTGAGTCTCGCTTCCAGTTCAGGTGATATCACACCAGGCGGCAAAGAAGTCAGGGAATTATTATCCAGGAAAAGGAACTCAAGCGAGTCCAGACCAGTGAACACATCCGATGGCAAAGTAGTCAGACCATTATTATTCAGGCGAAGTGACCGAAGTGAGACCAGACCAGTGAACACATCCGATGGCAAAGTAGTCAGGCCATTATTATTCAGCTGAAGGGACGCAAGGTTATTCACACCAGTGAATACATCCGATGGCAAAGATGTCAGGGAATTATTATCCAGGAAAAGGAACTCAAGCGAGTCCAGACCAGCGAACACATCCGATGGCAAAGATGTCAGACCATTATTATCCAGGAGAAGGAACCGAAGCGAGCCCAGACCAGTGAACACATCCGATGGCAAAGATGTCAGACCATTATTATCCAGGAAAAGTTCCTGAAGCGAGACCAGACCAGTGAATACATCCGATGGCAAAGATGTCAGACCATTCTCACGCAGGGTAAGGATCTCAAGCATACCCAGATCGGCAAACAGTCCTTGAGGAAGGGTCGTCAGATTCTGGTTACGCCTTATCTCAAGTATCTGCAACGAAGTCAGCCCGGAAAAATCTCCAAACTGCAGCGTCACAACCTCTGTCCCATCAATAGACAAACTCCCTATTTGGCCCAGATGATCCTCGGTAACGTCAGTACAACTCTCAACCGTAACGCCAGTTAGTCCATTAACTGCCTCTATAATCGCATTCTGAACTTCTTCAGTCCTGGAACACACATCCAGTACGGAGTCGTTATCCATTATTGACACTACCGCACCTGGAAATTCTCCAGCAGGAACATTAACAGGAAGAAGACCAAACTCCAGAGTTAAGCTCTCGTCAACCGTGTCAAAGTCTTCCAAACCATCCAACGTGAAAATCGCTATCGTCTGACCAGGTGCAAACTCTAACGTCTCAGGAACACCAGACACCACAGACACGCCAGAACCTCCACTCAATATCGGTAGTGACAACCGGACACTGGACGATCGATCCAACGTTACTGATAACGCAACAGTCCCACCTTCCAACAGTTCGTAGGCACTGGCACCGAATGACACAGTCACCACAGGTTCATCGTCATCCAGTATCAATACTTCCTCAGTTGACGGAGATCCCAACGACACATTCACATTGAAAGATGAAGGGTCCAGCAGAGAAAGTATTGATATCAGCTCCAGAGACACCCTCTCCCCGTCATCGTCAACCAAATCGTCAACTGCAGTTACATCCAGCGTTACTTCGCTCTCATCAGGACCAAAGGTGAATGAAGTAAAGGACAAACGGTAGTCATCTTCCGTGGCTCCGCCCAAACCGCTAGCTAGTACATTTACCGATACCGAACGACGGGGGGCCAGGTCCAGAACTATACGAACCCCCACGGAAGAACCTTCCGATACCTCGTAATCATCTGATACGAAAGACACAACCACAGAAGGATTAGAAGCTTCAACTGTTATCAATACTGTATCCGAAACCGCACTTGTCTGCCCAAATCCATCTGTCACAACTAGAGAGAACGAAAACTCCGCGTCTCTTGAAAGACCGACCGGTGAAGTAAACGTAGGTTGAGCAACGGTAGAATCGGACAGCGTTACAGTCTCACCTGAAGCCTGAACCCACGAATATGACAGATCCGTGCCTTCAGGATCCGTACTCCCACTACCGTCCAACGTCACTAACACGCCTTCCGCCACTGTCTGGTCAGGACCAGCATCCGCCACAGGGCGTTCATTAGCGGTAATGTCTATAGCCGCAGTAGATGGCGTCCCGGCTATTATATCTGGAGGAAGGTCAATAAAGCTCAACGTTGCTGTGCCTATTGAAGAAGCCGTTAATGTCACTGACTGAGTACGCACATCCCCTGAAATGAACACCAACTCAGTACTGCTCAAGGACACATTCGTATTGTCCACTGATACAGTTATCTTTACCGTTCGTAGAGGGTCAGCACTCAAAGATACCGGCACATCTATCGTTCCACCCTCCGCTACTGTGTAACTGTCTGAACCGAATGATACAAGGGCAGGGTCAGATATAGTCACCGTAGATCTAAATTCCCGCACAAGCTCATTCGTGGACTCATCATATATCACAGGAACGTTTATGAACACCAGCTCAAACGTCTCATCCTCTTCCACTAGAGAGTCTGGCAATATACTCACATCCACTGTACCTACTATGGCGCCGGTTACTGCATCTTCAGATCCTAGTGTAAGCAACACTTCTGAGATCCCAACATAGTCAGAACCTGCCGTCGCACTAACATCAGACGTGGAGATTGACAACGCCAGGTCGTAACCCAGGTTTTCCAAGAGGTTAACGGTTATGGACACAGCACCAGAGGCTTCAGACACCCTCGCGTCAGATACAGAAAGGGGAGAAGCCCAAGGATTGTTACCCAGCATTAGAATATTGAGTCTCGCTTCCAGTTCAGGTGATATCACACCAGGCGGCAAAGATGTCAGGGAATTATTATCCAGGAAAAGGAACTCAAGCGAGTCCAGACCAGTGAACACGTCCGATGGCAAAGTAGTCAGACCATTATTATTCAGGCGAAGTGACCGAAGTGAGCCCAGACCAGTGAACACATCCGATGGCAAAGATGTCAGACCATTATTATTCAGCTGAAGGGACTCAAGGTTATTCAGACCAGTGAACACATCCGATGGCAAAGATGTCAGAGCATTATTATCCAGGAAAAAGAGCCCAAGGTTATTCAGACCAGCGAACACATCCGATGGCAAAGATGTCAGACCATTCTCACGCAGGGTAAATGCCCGAAGTGAGCCCAGATCGGCAAACAGTCCTTGAGGAAGGGTCTCCAGATTCTGGTTACGCCTTATCTCAAGTGTCTGCAACGAAGTCAGCCCGGAAAAATCTCCAACCTGCAGCGTCACAACATCTGTCCTACTAATAGACAAAAACCCTATTTGGCCCAGATGATCCCCTGTAACCTCAGTACAATTCTCAACCGTAACGCCAGCTAGTCCATTAACTACCTCTATAATCGCATTCTGAACTTCTTCAGTCCTGGAACACACACCCAATATGGAGTCGTTATCCATTATTGACACTACCGCACTTGTAAATTCGCCAGCAGTAACATTAACAGGAAGAAGACCAAACTCCAGAGTTAAGCTCTCGTCAACCGTGTCAAAGTCTTCCAAACCACCCAACGTGAAAATCGCTATCGTCTGACCAGGTGCAAACTCTAACGTCTCAGGAACACCAGACACCACAGACACGCCAGAACCTCCACTCAATATCGGTAGCGACAACCGGCCACTGGAAGATCGATCCAACGTTACTGATAACTCAACAGTCCCACCTTCCAACAGTTCGTAGGCACTGGCACCGAATGACACAGTCACCACAGGTTCATCGTCATCCAGTATCAATACTTCCTCAGTTGACGGAGATCCCAACGACACATTCACATTGGAAGATGAAGAGTCCAGCATCAGCTCCAGAGACACACTCTCCCCGTCATCGTCAACCAAATCGTCAACTGCAGTTACATCCAGCGTTACTTCGCTCTCATCAGGACCAAACGTTAATGAAGTGGCCGACAAACGGTAGTCATCTTCCGTTGCTCCTCCCAAACCGCTAGCTAGTACATTTACCGATACCGTCCGACGAGGTACTATATCCAGAACTATACGAACTTCCACGGAAGAACCTTCCGATACCTCGTAATCATCTGATACGAAAGACACAAACACAGAAGGATTAGAAGCTTCAACTGTTATCAATACTGCATCCGAAACCGCACTTGTCTGCCCAAATCCATCTGTCACAACTAGAGAGAACGAAAGCTCCGCGTCTCTTGAAAGATCAACAGGGGAAGTAAACGTAGGTTGAGCAACGGTAGAATCGGACAGCGTTACAGTCTCACCTGAAGCCTGAACCCACGAATATGACAGGGCACCGCCTTCAGGATCCGTACTACCACTACCGTCTAACGTCACCAACACGCCTTCCGCCACTGTCTGGTCAGGACCAGCATCCGCCACAGGGCGTTCATTGGCGGTAATGTCTATAGCCGCAGTAGATGGCGTCCCGGCTATTATATCTGGAGGAAGGTCAATAAAGCTCAACGTTGCTGTGCCTACTGAAGAAGCCGTTAATGTCACTAACTGAGTACGCACATCCCCTGAAATGAACACCAACTCAGTACTGCTCAAGGACACATTCGTATTGTCCACTGATACAGTTATCTTTACCGTTCGTAGAGGGTCAGCACTCAAAGATACCGGCACATCTATCGTTCCACCCTCCGCTACTGTGTAACTGTCTGAACCGAATGATACAAGGGCAGGGTCAGATATAGTCACCGCAGATCTAAACTCGCGCACAAGCCCAGACCCATCATAAATTAACGGAACGTTCGTGAACACCAGCTCAAACGTCTCATCGCCTTCAGGTAGAGAGTCTGGCAATATAGACACAGCAACTGTGCCTACTATTGCGCCGGCTATTGCATCTTCAGAGCCTATCGCCAGCAACGCATTAGACAACGCAACATAGTCAGAACCTGCCGTCGCACTAACATCAGACGTGGAGATTGACAACGCCAGGTCGTAACCCAGGTTTTCCAAGAGGTTAACGGTTATGGACACAGAACCAGCGGCTTCAGACACCCTCGCGTCAGATACAGAAAGGGGAGAAGCCCAGGGATTGTTACCCAGCATTAGATTAGTGAGTCTCGCTTCCAGTTCAGGTGATATCACACCAGGCGGCAAAGATGTCAGACCATTATTATGCAGGCGAAGTATCCGAAGCGAGCCCAGACCAGTGAACACATCCGATGGCAAAGATGTCAGACGATTATTATTCAGGAGAAGCCACCGAAGCGAGCCCAGACCAGTGAATACACCAGGCGGCAAAGATGTCAGACCATTATTATCCAGGAAAAGGAGCCGAAGCGAGCCCAGACCAGTGAACACATCCGATGGCAAAGATGTCAGAGAATTATTAACCAGCCAAAGTTCCCGAAGCGAGCCCAGACCAGTGAATACATCCGATGGCAAAGATGTCAGACCATTATTATCCAGGAAAAGGAGCCCAAGGTTATTCAGACCAGCGAACACATCCGATGGCAAAGATGTCAGACCATTATCACGCAGGGAAAGGTGCTCAAGCATACCCAGATCGGCAAACAGTCCCGAAGGAAGGGTCGTCAGATTCTGGTTGCGCCTTATCTGAAGTATCTGCAACGAAGTCAGCCCGGAAAAATCTCCAAACTGCAGCGTCACAACATCTGTCCCTTCAATAGATAACCTCTCTATTTGGCCCAGATGATCCCCGGTAACGTCAGTACAACTATCAACCGTAACGCCAGATAGTCCATTAACTGCACTTATAATCGCATTCTGAACTTCTTCAGTCCTGGAACACACATCCAGTATGGAGTCGTCATCCAATATCAATACTTCCTCAGTTGATAGAGAACCCAACGACACATTCACATTGGAAGATGAAGAGTCCAGCATCAGCTCCAGAGACACCCTCTCCCCGTCTTCATCAACCAGATCGTCAACTGCAGTTACAGTAAGCGTTGCTTCACTCTCATCAGGACCAAAGGTGAATGAAGTAAAGGACAAACGGTAGTCATCCTCAGTTGCTCCTCCCAAACCGCCAGCTAGTACATTTACCGATACCGTCCGACGAGGTACTATATCCAGAACTATACCCACTGGCACAGAAGAACCTTCCGATACCTCGTAATCAGATGATACGAAAGACACAACCACCGCAGGGCTAGAAGCTTCAACCGTTATCAAGACTGCATCCGAAACCGCACTTGTCTGCCCAAATCCATCTGTCACAACTAGAGAGAACGAAAGCTCCGCGTCTCTTGAAAGACCAACCGGTGAAGTAAACGTAGGTTGGGCAACAGCAGAATCGGACAGCGTTACAGTCTCACCTGAAGCCTGAACCCACGAATATGACAGGGCACCGCCTTCAGGATCCGTACTACCACTACCGTCCAACGTCACCAACACGCCTTCCGCCACTGTCTGGTCAGGACCAGCATCCGCCACAGGGCGTTCATTAGCGGTAATGTCTATAACCGCAGTAGATGGCGTCCCGGCTATTATATCTGGAGGAAGGTCAATAAAGCTCAACGTTGCTGTGCCTACTGAAGAAGCCGTTAATGTCACTACCTGAGTACGCACATCCCCTGAAATGAACACCAACTCAGTACTGCTCAAGGACACATTCGTATTGTCCACTAATACAGTTATATTTACCGTTCGTAGAGGGTCAGCACTCAAAGATACCGGCACATCTATCGTTCTACCCTCCGCTACTGTGTAACTGTCTGAACCGAATGATACAAAGACAGTATCAGAGTCAGATATAGTCACCGCAGATCTAAATTCCCGCACAAGCTCATTCGTGGACTCATCATATATCACAGGAACGTTTGTGAACACCAGCTCAAACGTCTCATCCCCTTCCAATACAGAATCTGGCAATATACTCACATCCACTGTACCTACTATGGCGCCGGCTACTGCATCTTCAGATCCTAGTGTAAGCAACACTTCTGAGATCCCAACATAGTCAGAACCTGCCGTCGCACTAACATCAGACGTAGATACTGACAACGTCAGGTCGTAACCCAGGTTTTCCAAGAGGTTAACGGTTATGGACACAGCACCAGCGGCCTCAGACACCCTCGCGTCAGATACAGAAAGGGGAGAAGTCCAGGGGTTGAGACCCAGAATTAGGGAAGTCAATCTCGCTTCCAGTTCAGGTGATATCACACCAGGCGGCAAAGAAGTCAGACGATTATTATTCAGCTGAAGGAAATCAAGGTTATTCAGACCAGCGAACACATCCGATGGCAAAGAAGTCAGACGATTATTATTCAGCTGAAGGAAATCAAGGTTATTCAGACCAGCGAATACATCCGATGGCAAAGATGCCAGACCATTATTATCCAGTAAAAGGCGCCTAAGGTTATTCAGACCAGCGAACACATCCGATGGCAAAGATGTCAGACCATTATTATCCAAGTCAAGTTCCCGAAGCGAGCCCAGACCAGCGAACACATCCGATGGCAAAGATGTCAGACCATTATCACGCAGGGAAAGGTGCTGAAGCATACCCAGATCGGCAAACAGTCCCGAAGGAAGGGTCGTCAGATTCTGGTTGCGCCTTATCTCAAGTATCTGCAACGAAGTCAGCCCGGAAAAATCTCCAAGCTGCAGCGTCACAACATCTGTCCCTTCAATAGATAACCTCTCTATTTGGCCCAGATGATCCTCGGTAACGTCAGTACAACTATCAACCGTAACGCCAGATAGTCCATTAACTGCCTCTATAATCGCATTCTGAACTTCTTCAGTCCTGGAACACACATCCAGTATGGAGTCGTCATCCAATATCAATACTTCCTCAGTTGATAGAGATCCCAACGACACATTCACATTGGAAGATGAAGAGTCCAGCATCAGCTCCAGAGACACCCTCTCCCCGTCTTCATCAACCAGATCGTCAACTGCAGTTACAGTAAGCGTTGCTTCACTCTCATCAGGACCAAAGGTGAATGAAGTAAAGGACAAACGGTAGTCATCCTCAGTTGCTCCTCCCAAACCGCCAGCTATTACATTTACAGACACCGAACGACCAGGTATTATATCCAGAACTATACCCACTGGCACAGAAGAACCTTCCGATACCTCGTAATCAGATGATACGAAAGACACAACCACCGCAGGGCTAGAAGCTTCAACCGTTATCAATACTGCATCCGAAACCGCACTTGTCTGCCCAAATCCATCTGTCACAACTAGAGAGAACGAAAACTCCGCGTCTCTTGAAAGACCAACCGGTGAAGTAAACGTAGGTTGGGCAACAGCAGAATCGGACAGCGTTACAGTCTCACCTGAAGCCTGAACCCACGAATATGACAGGGCACCGCCTTCAGGATCCGTACTCCCGCTACCGTCCAACGTCACCAACACGCCTTCCGCCACTGTCTGGTCAGGACCAGCATCCGCCACAGGGCGTTCATTAGCGGTAATGTCTATAGCCGCAGTAGATGGCGTCCCGGCTATTATATCTGGAGGAAGGTCAATAAAGCTCAACGTTGCTGTGCCTACTGAAGAAGCCGTTAATGTCACTAACTGAGTACGCACATCCCCTGAAATGAACACCAACTCAGTACTGCTCAAGGACACATTCGTATTGTCCACTGATACAGTTATCTTTACCGTTCGTAGAGGGTCAGCACTCAAAGATACCGGCACATCTATCGTTCTACCCTCCGCTACTGTGTAACTGTCTGAACCGAATGATACAAGGGCAGGGGCAGATATAGTCACCGCAGATCTAAATTCCCGCACAAGCTCATTCGTGGGCTCATCATATATCACAGGAACGTTTGTGAACACCAGCTCAAACGTCTCATCCCCTTCCAATACAGAATCTGGCAATATACTCACATCCACTGTACCTACTATGGCGCCGGCTACTGCATCTTCAGATCCTAGTGTAAGCAACACTTCTGAGATCCCAACATAGTCAGAACCTGCAGTCGCACTAACATCAGACGTAGATACTGACAACGTCAGGTCGTAACCCAGGTTTTCCAAGAGGTTAACGGTTATGGACACAGCTCCAGCGGCCTCAGACACCCTCGCGTCAGATACAGAAAGGGGAGAAGTCCAGGGGTTGAGGCCCAGAATTAGGGAAGTCAATCTCGCTTCCAGTTCAGGTGATATCACACCAGGCGGCAAAGAAGTCAGACGATTATTAGACAGGTCAAGGGTGGTAAGCTCTCCCAGACCAATGAAAACATCCGAAGACAAAGATGTCAGAGAATTATTATCCAGGCGAAGTACCCGAAGCGAGCCCAGACCAGTGAACACATCCGATGGCAAAGATGTCAGAGGATTACTGCCCAGGTCAAGGGTGGTAAGCTCTCCCAGACCAGTGAAAGCATCCGATGGCAAAGATGTCAGACCATTATTAGACAGGAAAAGTTCCCGAAGCGAGCCCAGACCAGTGAACACATCCGATGGCAAAGATGTCAGACCATTATTAGACAGGAAAAGGAACTCAAGGTTATTCAGATCGTCAAACAGTCCTTGAGGAAGGGTCTCCAGATTCTGGTTACGCCTTATCTCAAGTGTCTGCAATGAAGCCAGCCCGGAAAAATCTCCAAGCTGCAGCGTCACAATATCTGTCCTATTAACAGATAACCTCCCTATTTGGCCCAGATGATCCCCGGTAACGTCAGTACAACTATCAACCGTAACGCCAGCTAGTCTATTAACTGCACTTATAATCGCATTCTGAACTTCTTCAGTCCTGGAACACACATCCAGTATGGAGTCGTTATCCATTATTGACACTACCGCACCTGTAAATTCGCCAGCAGTAACATCAACAGGAAGAAGACCAAACTCCAGAGTTAAGCTCTCGTCAACCGCGTTAAAGTCTTCCAAGCCATCCAACGTGAAAATCGCTATCGTCTGACCAGGTGCAAACTCTAACGTCTCAGGAACACCAGACACCACAGACACGCCAGAACCTCGACTCAATATCGGTAGTGACAACCGGCCACTGGAAGGTCGATCCAACGTTACTGATAACGCAACAGTCCCACCTTCCAACAGTTCGTAGGCACTGGCACCGAATGACACAGTCACCAAGGGTTCTACGGGTGGTTCTACTGGACCGTCATCATCCAGTATCAATACTTCCTCAGTTGACGGAGATCCCAACGACACATTCACATTGGACGATGAAGAGTCCAGCATCAGTTCCAGAGACACCCTCTCCCCGTCATCGTCAACCAGATCGTCAACTGCAGTTACATCCAGCGTTGCTTCACTTTCATCAGGACCAAAGGTGAATGAAGTGAAGGACAAACGGTAGTCAGATTCCGTGGCTCCGCCCAAACCGCTAGCTATTACATTTACCGATACCGTCCGACGAGGTACTATATCCAGAACTATACCCACTGGCACAGAAGAACCTTCCGATACCTCGTAATCAGCTGATACGAAAGACACAACCACAGTAGGGCTAGAAGCTTCAACTGTTATCAATACTGTATCCGAGGCACTTGTCTGGTCAGCGTCATCTGTCACAACTAGAGAGAACGAAAGCTCCGCGTCTCTTGAAAGATCAACCGGTGAACTAAACGTAGGTTGAGCAACGGTAGAACCGGACAGTATTACAGTCTCACCTGAAGCCTGAACCCAGGAATATGACAGGGCACCGCCTTCAGGATCCGTACTACCACTACCGTCCAACGTCACCAACACGCCTTCCGCCACTGTCTGGTCAGGGCCAGCATCCGCAACAGGGCGTTCATTAACTGCTCCATCGTCATCCAATATCAACACTTCCTCAGTTGACGGAGATCCCAACGATACATTGGACGATGAAGGATCTATCATCAGCTCCAGAGACACCCTCTCCCCGTCATCATCAACCAAATCGTCAACTGCAGTTACAGTAAGCGTTGCTTCACTCTCATCAGGACCAAAGGTGAATGAAGTGAAGGACAAACGGTAGTCAGCTTCAGTTGCTCCTCTCAAACCGCTCGCTAGTACATTTACAGACACCGAACGACGGGGGGCCACGTCCAGAACTATACGAACCTCCACGGAAGATCCTTCCGATACCTCGTAATCAGATGACACGAAAGACACAACCACCGCAGGGCTAGAAGCTTCAACCGTTATCAATACTGTATCCGAAACCGCACTTGTCTGGTCAGCGTCATCTGTCACAACTAGAGAGAACGAAAGCTCCGCGTCTCTTGAAAGACCAACCGGTGAAGTAAACGTAGGTTGAGCAACGGTAGAACCGGACAGTATTACAGTCTCACCTGAAGCCTGAACCCACGAATATGACAGGGCACCGCCTTCAGGATCCGTACTACCACTACCGTCTAACGTCACCAACACGCCTTCCGCCACTGTCTGGTCAGGGCCAGCATCCGCCACAGGGCGTTCATTAACTGCTCCATCGTCATCCAATATCAACACTGCCTCAGTTGATAGAGAACCCAACGATACATTGGAAGATGAAGAATCCAGCATCAGTTCCAGAGACACGCTCTCCCCGTCATCGTCAACCAGATCGTCAACTGCAGTTACAGCAAGTGTTGCTTCTCTCTCTTCAGGACCAAACGTTAATGAAGTGTCCGACAAAATGTAGTCATCTTCAGTTGCTCCGTCCAAACCGCTAGCTAGTACATTTACAGACACCGTCCGACGAGGTACTATATCCAGAACTATACCCACTGGCACAGAAGAACCTTCCGATACCTCGTAATCAGCTGATACGAAAGACACAACCACCGCAGGGCTAGAAGCTTCAACTGTTATCAATACTGTATCCGAGGCACTTGTCTGGTCAGCGTCATCTGTCACAACCAGGGTGAACAAAAGTTCCGCGTCTCTTGAAAGACCAACCGGTGAAGTAAACGTAGGTTGAGCAACGGTAGAACCGGACAGTATTACAGTCTCACCTGAAGCCTGAACCCAGGAATATGACAGGGCACCGCCTTCAGGATCCGTACTACCACTACCGTCTAACGTCACCAACACGCCTTCCGCCACTGTCTGGTCAGGGCCAGCATCCGCCACAGGGCGTTCATTAACCGCTCCATCGTCATCCAATATCAACACTGCCTCAGTTGATAGAGAACCCAACGATACATTGGAAGATGAAGAATCCAGCATCAGTTCCAGAGACACGCTCTCCCCGTCATCATCAACCAAATCGTCAACTGCAGTTACAGTAAGTGTTGCTTCACTCTCTTCAGGACCAAACGTTAATGAAGTGAAGGACAAACGGTAGTCATCTTCAGTTGCTCCGTCCAAACCGCTAGCTAGTACATTTACCGATACCGTCCGACGAGGTACTATATCCAGAACTGCAAGAACCTCCACAGAAGATCCTTCCAATACCTGATAATCAGCTGATACGAAAGACACAACCACAGCAGGAGTAGCAGCTTCAACCGTTATCAATACTGTATCCGAAACCGCACTTGTCTGGTCAGCGTCATCTGTCACAACCAAGGTGAACGAAAGCTCCGCGTCTCTTGAAAGACCAACCGGTGAACTAAACGTAGGTTGAGCAAAGGTAGAACCGGACAGTATTACAGTCTCACCTGAAGTCTGAACCCAGGAATATGACAGGGCACCGCCTTCAGGATCCGTACTACCACTACCGTCTAACGTCACCAACACGCCTTCCGCCACTGTCTGGTCAGGGCCAGCATCCGCCACAGGGCGTTCATTAACTGTTTCATCGTCATCCAATATCAACACTGCCTCAGTTGATAGAGAACCCAACGATACATTGGAAGATGAAGAATCCAGCATCAGCTCCAGAGACACCCTCTCCCCGTCATCATCAACCAAATCGTCAACTGCAGTTACAGTAAGCGTTGCTTCACTCTCATCAGGACCAAAGGTGAATGAAGTGAAAGACAAACGGTAGTCAGCTTCAGTTGCTCCGTCCAAACCGCTAGCTAGTACATTTACAGACACCGTCCGACGAGGTACTATATCCAGAACTGAGAACCTCCACAGAAGATCCTTCCAATACCTGATAATCAGCTGATACGAAAGACACAACCACAGTAGGAGTAGCAGCTTCAACCGTTATCAATACTGTATCCGAAATGGCACTTGTCTGGTCATCGTCATCTGTCACAACTAGGGTGAACAAAAGCTCCGCGTCTCTTGAAAGATCAACCGGGGAAGTAAACGTAGGTTGAGCAATAGAAGAATCCGACAGTGTCACAGTCTCACCTGAAGCCTGAACCCACGAATATGACAGTGCACCGCCTTCAGGATCCGTACTACCACTACCGTCTAACGTCACCAACACGCCTTCCGCCACTGTCTGGTCAGGGCCAGCATCCGCCACAGGGCGTTCATTAACCGCTCCATCGTCATCCAATATCAACACTTCCTCAGTTGATAGAGAACCCAACGATACATTGGACGATGAAGGATCTATCATCAGCTCCAGAGACACCCTCTCCCCGTCATCATCAACCAAATCGTCAACTGCAGTTACAGCAAGTGTTGCTTCTCTCTCTTCAGGACCAAACGTTAATGAAGTGAAGGACAAACGGTAGTCATCTTCAGTTGCTCCGTCCAAACCGCTCGCTAGTACATTTACCGATACCGTCCGACGAGGTACTATATCCAGAACTATACCCACTGGCACAGAAGAACCTTCCGATACCTCGTAATCAGCTGATACGAAAGACACAACCACAGCAGGAGTAGAAGCTTCAACCGTTATCAATACTGTATCCGAAACCGCACTTGTCTGGTCAGCGTCATCTGTCACAACCAGGGTGAACGAAAGCTCCGCGTCTCTTGAAAGACCAACCGGTGAAGTAAACGTAGGTTGAGCAAAGGTAGAACCGGACAGTATTACAGTCTCACCTGAAGCCTGAACCCAGGAATATGACAGGGCACCGCCTTCAGGATCCGTACTGCCACTACCGTCTAACGTCACCAACACGCCTTCCGCCACTGTCTGGTCAGGGCCAGCATCCGCCACAGGGCGTTCATTAACTGTTTCATCGTCATCCAATATCAACACTGCCTCAGTTGATAGAGAACCCAACGATACATTGGACGATGAAGGATCTATCATCAGCTCCAGAGACACGCTCTCCCCGTCATCGTCAACCAAATCGTCAACTGCAGTTACAGTAAGCGTTGCTTCACTCTCATCAGGACCAAACGTTAATGAAGTGTCCGACAAAATGTAGTCATCTTCCGTTGCTCCGTCCAAACCGCTCGCTAGTACATTTACAGACACCGAACGACGGGGGGCCACGTCCAGAACTGCACAGAAGATCCTTCCAATACCTCCACAGAAGATCCTTCCTGTATCCGATACCTCTGTCACAACTAATCAGCTGATACGAAAGACACAACCACAGCAGGAGTAGAAGCTTCAACCGTTATCAATACTGTATCCGAAATGGCACTTGTCTGGTCAGCGTCATCTGTCACAACCAAACGTTAGGGTGAACGAAAGCTCCGCGTCTCTTGAAAGACCAACCGGTGAAGTAAACGTAGGTTCACAACCAGGGTGAACAAAAGTTCCGCGTCTCTTGAAAGACCAACCGGTGAAGTAAACGTAGGTGCGGCAACAGTAGAACCGGACAGTATTACAGGCTCACCTGAAGCCTGAACCCAGGAATATGACAACTGGTAGAACCGGACAGTATTACAGTCTCACCTGAAGCCTGAACCCACGAATATGACAGGGCACCGCCTTCAGGATCCGTACTACCACTACCGTCTAACGTCACCAACACGCCTTCCGCCACTGTCTGGTCAGGGCCAGCATCCGCCACAGGGCGTTCATTAACTGCTGAACCATCGTCATCCAATATCAACACTGCCTCAGTTGATAGGAGAACCCAACGATACATTGGAAGATGAAGAGTCTAGCATCAGCTCTAGAGACACGCCCTCCCCGTCATCGTCAGCCAGATCGTCAACTGCAGTTACAGTAAGCGTTGCTTCACTCTCATCAGGACCAAAGGTGAATGAAGTGAAGGACAAAATGTAGTCATCTTCCGTTGCTCCTCCCAAACCGCTCGCTAGTACATTTACAGACACCGAACGACGGGGGGCCACGTCCAGAACTATACGAACCTCCACGGAAGATCCTTCCGATACCTCGTAATCAGCTGATACGAAAGACACAACCACAGCAGGAGTAGCAGCTTCAACCGTTATCAATACTGTATCCAAGGCACTTGTCTGGTCAGCGTCATCTGTCACAACCAGGGTGAACAAAAGCTCCGCGTCTCTTGAAAGACCAACCGGTGAAGTAAACGTAGGTGCGGCAACGGTAGAACCGGACAGTATTACAGTCTCACCTGAAGCCTGAACCCAGGAATATGACAGGGCACCGCCTTCAGGATCCGTACTACCACTACCGTCTAACGTCACCAACACACCTTCTGCTACTGTCTGGTCAGGGCCAGCATCCGCCACAGGGCGTTCATTAACTGCTACATCGTCATCCAATATCAACACTGCCTCAGTTGATAGAGAACCCAACGATACATTGGACGATGAAGAGTCTAGCATCAGTTCCAGAGACACGCTCTCCCCGGATTCATCAGTCGAATCCTCAACTGCAGTTACAGCAAGTGTTGCTTCACTTTCTTCAGGACCAAAGGTGAGTGAAGTGTCCGACAAAATGTAGTCATCTTCCGTGGCTCCGTCCAAACCGCTCGCTAGTACATTTACCGATACCGTCCGACGAGGTACCATATCCAGAACTGCAAGAACCTCCACAGAAGATCCTTCCGATACCTGATAATCATCTGATACGAAAGACACAACCACCGCAGGGTTAGACGCTTCAACTGTTATCAATACTGTATCGGAAACCGCACTTGTCTGGTCATCGTCATCTGTCACAACTAGGTGAACAAAAGTTCCACGTCTCTTGAAAGACCAACCGGTGAAGTAAACGTAGGTTGAGCAACGGTAGAACCGGACAGCGTTACAGTCTCACCTGAAGTCTGAACCCAGGAATATGACAGATCCGTGCCTTCAGGATCCGTACTACCGCTACCGTCCAACGTCACCAACACGCCTTCCGCCACTGTCTGGTCAGGGCCAGCATCCGCCACAGGGCGTTCATTAGCGGCAATATCTATAACCGTCGTAGAATGTATCCCAGCTGTTACTCCTGAAGGTAGATCAATAAAGCTCAACGTTGATGTGCCCACCACAGCCCCAGATACTCTCAGCGCCATAGTACGACCACTGCCGGAAATGAACTCTAACTCAGTACTGCTCAAGGACACATTCGTATTGTCCACTGATACAGTTATCTTTACCGTTCGTAGAGGGTCAGCACTCAAAGATACCGGCACATCTATCGTTCCACCCTCCTCTACTGTGTAGCTGTCTGAACCGAATGATACAAAGACAGTATCAGAGCCAGATATAGTCACCGTAGATCTAACCTCGCGCACAAGCTCACGCGTGGATTCATCATAAATTAACGGAACGTTCGTGAACACCAGCTCAAACGTCTCATCGCCTTCAGGTAGAGAGTCTGGCAATATAGACACATCAACTGTGCCCATTGAAGCATCAGAGCCTATCGTCAGCAACGCATTAGACAACGCAACATAGTCAGAACCTGACGTCGCACTAACATCAGACGTGGAAATTGACAACGCCAGGTCGTAGCCCAGGTTTTCCAAGAGGTTAACGGTTATAGACACAACCCCAGCGGCTTCAGACACCCTTTCGTCAGATATGGCAAGGGGAGAAGCCCAGGGATTGTCCATCAGATTTAGATCAGAACCGAGTCTCGTTTCCAGTGCAGCTGGTATCAAATCGGGAGGCAAAGACATCAGATCATTATTCTCCAGGATAAGCTCGGTAAGCGCATTCAGACCAGAGAACAACCCGGAAGGAAGAGACACCAGATCATTACTACTCAGTTCAAGGGTCTCAAGATTATCCAGACCAGAGAATAGCCCGGAAGGGAGAGACACCAGATCATTACCGGTCAGTTCAAGGGTCTCAAGATTATCCAGACCAGAGAACAGTCCCGAAGGAAGAGACACCAGATCATTATCATTCAGTTTAAGCCCGGCAAGCTCATCCAGACCAGAGAACAGTCCCGATGACAAAGACTCCTGATTATTACCACTCAGGTTAAGGTTGGCAAGCACATCCAGGCCAGAGAACAGTCCTGAGGGCAGAGCAGACGTCAGGTTATTGTTATCTACTATATTAAGTGTCCTCAACGAAGTCAGTTGGGAGAAGTCTCCAACCTGCAGTTCAGTAACGTCTGTTCCATCAATCTTCAAGAGCGATATTTGGCTCAGATGATCCAGGGTAATTTGATCACAACTTGTAACCGTTATCGTAGGAAGAGAATTAACTGCCGCTATAATCGCAGCCTGAACTTCGGGGGTCCTATCGCACACACTAACCACAAGGTCGTCGTCCATTATTGATACCTCAGCACGCGTAAGTACGCCTGCCGAAACATAAGCAGGAAGCGGACCAAACTCCAGAGCTAAACTCTCATCGTTGGCGTCAAGGTCATCTAAACCACTCAACATGAAAGTAGATATCGTCTGATCAGGTGCAAACTCTAACGTCTCAGGAATGCCGCTCACGACCGACACGCCAGAACCTTGACCCAATATCGGTATTGACAACAGGCGATTGGAAGCTCTGTCCAACGTTACTGTTACCGGAACAGTATCTCCTTCCAACAACTCATAGGCACTTTGACCAAACGATACAGACGGAACCGGGTCGTCATCCGATATGGATACCTCTGCACTTGAAGGAGTGCCGGTCAATACACCTGATGGCAGTGAACCAAACAAAAGGGTTACCGACTCGTTGTCGTCGTCGTCCGTATCATCTGGTGATTCCAGGATGAACGTCTCAACTGTAGAAGATGGACCAAACGTCACAACAAAAGGCAATCCCGGTACGTCGGATAAGCCGTTACCTGAACCCCTTATCTCTATCTCCAAAGTACGCTCCGCAACAGCATCCAGAACCACTTCTACAGGTACTGTCCCGCCTTCATCTACCGCGTAACTGTCAGAACCGAATGATACAAAAACAGGCTCAGATATAGTCACCGTAGGTCTAAACTCCCGCACAAGGTCAGATCCATCATAAATCACCGGAACGCCTGTGAACACTAGTTCAAACGTCTCATCGTCTTCCAATAGAGAGTCCCGCAATATACCTACATCAACTGTGCCTACTATTGCGCCGGTTATTGCATCTTCAGATCCTATAGTAAGCAACACATTAGACAACGCAACATAGTCCAATTCCGACTCTGCAGTAACGTCAACCGTGGAGACTGACAACGTCAAGTCGTAATCCAGGTCTGTCAACAGCTCAACCGTTATGGACGCAGTCTCTACATTTTCGAACACTCTCACTTGATCCACTTCATCAGATACGGCAAGGGGAGAAGAAACCCAGGGATTGCCAGTCAGAATTAGTCCAGAACCGAGTCCTGTTTCCAGTTCAGCCGATATCAAATCGGGGTGCAAAGAGTTCAGACGATTATTGCCCAGGTTAAGGCTCACAAGCACATCCAGACCAGAGAACAGATCCGGAGGCAAAGACTCCAGAACATTATCACTCAGTAAAAGATGCTCAAGCACTTCCAGATCGACAAACAGTCTCTGGGACAATTCCGCCAGAGTATTACCATTCAGGTTAAGGAGCCGAAGCTTATCCAGACCATAGAACAGATCCGGAGGCAAAGACTCCAGACCACGGCTCCCATCCGGGCTACGATTCCCATCCAGGTGAAGGAATTCAAGCGATTCCAGATGGGAAAACAGTCTTGAAGAAAGAGTCTCCAGATTCTGGTTGTCCGATATATTAAGTATCCGCAACGAAGTCAGTCCAGAGAAGTCTCCAAACTGCAGTTCAGTAACGCCTGTGCCCTGAATCCGCAACATCGTTATGCTGCCCAGCTGAGCCAATGTAACTTCGTTACAACTCGTACCAGTTGCCGTTACAATCGCATCCCGAACTTCGGGGGTCCTATCGCACACACCGATTATAGTCTCGCTGTCCGTTATTGACACTACCGCACGTTCAAATTCGCCAACCGAAACATCTATAGGAAGCAGACCAAATTCCAGCGTTAAGCTCTCATCAACGATATTAGCGTCCGCTAAACCTCTCAACATGAAGGTGAACATCGTCTCATCAGGTGCAAACTCTAACGTCTCAGGAACACCAGTCACGACCGACACACCAGAACCTTGACTCAATAGCGGTATTGACAACGGGCGATTAGAAGCTCTGTCCAACGTTACTGTTACTGCAACAGTACCTCCTTCAAACAACTCGTAGGTGCCAGCACCAAACGATACAGACGAAACGGGAGGGTCATCGTCCAATATGGACACCTCTGAACTTGAAGGAGTACCGACATCTACACCCGAAGACAGTGAACCAAACGAAAGTGTCACCGATTCGTCGTCGTCGTCGTCATTATCATCCGGTGATTCCAAGTTGAACGTATGAACCGTAGAAGATGGACCAAACATCACAACAAATGGCAACCCTATAACGTCGGATAGTCCACTACCAGAACCCGTTACCTCGATCGTCAAAGTACCCTCAGGAACAGCATCCAGAACCACTTCCACAGCTACTCTCCCGCCTTCATCTACTGTATAACTATCTGAACCAAATGATACAAGGACAGGCTCAAGTATAGTCACCGTAGATCTAAACTCCCGCACAAGGGCATCCGTGGACTCATCATATATCAAAGGAACATTTGTGAACACCAGCTCAAATGTCTCATCCTCTTCCAATACAGAATCTGACAATATACTCACATCCACTGTACCTACTATGGCGCCGGTTACTGCATCTTCAGACCCTAGTGTAAGCAACGCTTCTGAGATCCCAACGTAGTCCAAGCCTGACGTCGCACTAACATCAAACGTGGAACCTGACAACGACAAGTCGTAATCCAAGTCTTCCAACAGGTTCACGTTTATGGATGCTATCCCTATGTCTTCAAACACCCTCACGCCAGATACCGCAAGGGGAGAAGCCCAGGGATTGTTATTCAGCCTTAGATTACTGAGTCTCGTTTCCAGCTCAGCTGATATTAGACCGGGTGGCAAAGAGGTCAGAGCATTATTATTCAGTACAAGGCTCGCAAGACTATCCAGACCAGAGAACAGATCCGGTGGCAAAGAGGTCAGAGCATTATTATTCAGCTCAAGGCCCGCAAGACTATCCAGACCAGAGAACAGATCCGGTGGCAAAGAGGTCAGAGCATTATTATTCAGCTCAAGGCCCGCAAGACTATCCAGACCAGAGAACAGATCCGGTGGCAAAGAGGTCAGAGCATTATTATTCAGCTCAAGGCCCGCAAGACTATCCAGACCAGAGAACAGATCCGGTGGCAAAGAGGTCAGACCACTATTATTCAGCTCAAGGTTCTCAAGACTACTAAGACCAGAGAACAGATCCGATGGCAAAGTCGTCAGACCACTATTACCAACCAGGCCAAGGCGGCGAAGATTACCCAGACCGGAGAACAGATCTGATGGCAAAGAGGTCAGAGCATTTTCATTCAGGAAAAGGTTTTCAAGCATACCCAGATCGACAAACAGTCCCGAAGGAAGGGTCATCAGATTCGGGTTGTTCGATATCTCAAGAGTACCCAACGAAATCAGCCCGGAGAAGTCGCCAAACCGCAGTTCAGTAACGTCTCTTCTGGCAACCCCCAACACCGTTATTGCCTCCAGGTGAGCCCGGGTAACTTCTTCACAATTCGCAACCGTAACCCCAGGAAGAGAATTAGCTGCCGTTATAATCGCAGCCTGAACTTCGGGGGTCCTGTCGCACACATTAAATATAAGGTCGTTGTCTACTATTGACACCTCGGCACTCGTAAATTCGCCAGCCGAAACACCAACAGGAAGCGGACCAAGCTCCAGTGTTAAGCTCTCACTGATGATATCAATGTCCTCTAAACCCTCCAATGTGAAAAACGATTCCGTCTGATCAGGTGCAAACTCTAACGTCTCGGGAACACCAGATACGACCGAAACACCAGAACCTTGACTCAATAGCGGTATTGACAATGGGCGATTGGAAGCTCTGTCCAACGTTACTGCTACCGTAACAGTATCTCCTTCCAACAACTCATAGGCACTTTGACCAAACGATACAGACGGAACCGGGTCGTCATCCGATATGGATACCTCTGCACTTGAGGGAGTAGTGACAAATACACCCGATGGCAGTGAACCAAACGAAAGGGTTACCGACTCACCGTCGTCGTCGTCCGTATCATCTGGTGATTCCAGGATGAACGTCTCAACTATAGAAGATGGGCCAAACGTCACAACAAAAGGCAATCCCGGTACGTCAGATAGGCCGTTACCTGAACCCCTTACCTCTATCTCCAAAGTACGCTCCGCAACAGCATCCAGAACCACTTCTACAGGTACTGTCCCGCCTTCATTTACCGCGTAACTGTCAGAACCGAATGATACAAAAACAGGCTCAGATATAGTCACCGTAGGTCTAAACTCCCGCACAAGGTCAGATCCATCATAAATCACCGGAACGCCTGTAAACACTAGTTCAAACGTCTCATCGTCTTCCAATAGAGAGTCCCGCAATATACCTACATCAACTGTGCCTACTATTGCGCCGGTTATTGCATCTTCAGATCCTATAGTAAGCAACACATTAGACAACGCAACATAGTCCAATTCTGACTCTGCAGTAACGTCAACCGTGGAGACTGACAACGTCAAGTCGTAATCCAGGTCTGTCAACAGCTCAACCGTTATGGACGCAGTCTCTACATTTTCGAACACTCTCACTTGATCCACTTCATCAGATACGGCAAGGGGAGAAGAAACCCAGGGATTGCCAGTCAGAATTAGTCCAGAACCGAGTCCTGTTTCCAGTTCAGACGATATCAAATCGGGGTGCAAAGAGTTCAGACGATTATTGCCCAGGTTAAGGCTCACAAGCACATCCAGACCAGAGAACAGATCCGGAGGCAAAGACTCCAGAACATTATCACTCAGTAAAAGATGCTCAAGCACTTCCAGATCGACAAACAGTCTCTGGGGCAATTCCGCCAGAGTATTACCATTCAGGTTAAGGAGCCGAAGATTACTCAAATCAAAGAACAGATCCGGAGGCAAAGACTCCAGACCACGGCTCCCATCCGGGCTACGATTCCCATCCAGGTGAAGGAACTCAAGCGATTCCAGATGGGAAAACAGTCTTGAAGAAAGAGTCTCCAGATTCTGGTTGTCCGATATATTAAGTATCCGCAACGAAGTCAGTCCAGAGAAGTCTCCAAACTGCAGTTCAGTAACACCTGTGTTCTGAATCCGCAACATCGTTATTGCCTCCAGATGAGCCTGGGTAATTTCTTCACAACCCGTAACCGTAACCCCAGTAAGAGAATTAGCTGCCGTTATAATCGCAGCCTGAACTTCGGGGGTTCTACTGCATATATCAAGTACAGGGTCGTCATCAATTATTGACACCTCTGCACTTGATGGATCGCCGGCAAATACACCTGATGGCAATTCGTCAAATTCCAGAAGTAACGTCTCGCCGTCATCGTCCACCAAGTCGTCTATAGCAAACAATGAGAAGGAAGCCTCCGTCACACCTGGACTAAACTCTACTGTCGCTGGTAACCCGGATACAGCCGATGTTCCGACACCTGAACCCAATATGTTTATTGATAAATTGCGCAGAGGATCCGCATCCAGAAACACTTCCACGTCTACTGCCATGCCTTCATTAACCTCATAAGAGGCCTCACCAAATGACACCGACACCTCCACAGGTTCAGGTTCAGGTTCAGGAGCAGCGGTAATATTTATAACTGTCGTAGATGGTGTTCCAACTGTTACACCCGGAGGAAGATCAGTAAAGCTCAACGTTGCTGTACCTGTTGAAGAAGCCGTTACTGTTACTGACTGAGTACGCACACCACCTGAAATGAACTCCAGCTCATCACTACTCAACGACACATTCGTATTGTCCACTGATACAGCTATCGTTACCGTTCGAAGAGGATCGACGTTCAAAGATACTGTCACCGTTACACTGTCGCCAACCTCTACATCATAACCAGGCCTACCAAATGACACCGACACAGGCACCAAAGGATCGTCATCGTCCTCTATGGTCACACGCGCAGGCACGTTCGTCCCTTCACTCACATTACTAAGGCCAGTAAGGTCTAGTCCCAGAACTACAACCTCATCATCGTTGTCCACATCATCCAAAGCCTCAAATATGATAGTCCCAACCGTTTCAGTAGGTCCGAACGTTACAGTAGCAGGAATATCGTAATCGGAGGAAGTGGTTGAGCCTTCGGGAGAAGCCAATATACCTATCACCAATGTCCGGGCAGGTGGGGTATCCAGTACTAATGACAATGCCTCAGAAGCACCCTCCGCAACAACATACTCCGATTGGTCAAAGGATACCGTTACAGCAGGAATATCGCTCTCCAGAATAGTTACCTCGGAAGTCGAACTGGTGCTTTCAAGAGAATCACCAGACAGAACCTGAGGACCATCGCTGAACGATACCTCAAAACTCTCCGCTGCTTCATAGTCCAGGTCGTCGGTAATAGATACAGAGATCAGCCCAGAAAGTGCACCAGTAGCAATCGTCAGATCCGTAGATGACAAAGTGTAATCCGAACCATCCGCCGTGCCCTCTATAGTTGACACACTCAATACAAGGTCATAGTCCAAAGAATGCGTAAGCGAAACCATAACGGTTACAGATCCAGCTTCTTCTGCCACAGATACATCTGGAGAGGAAAGTGCAAAGTCCCACGGATTGTCAGCCAGATTTAGTCCCGATCCGAGTCTCACTTCCAGTTCAGCTGATATCAAACCAGGAGGCAAAGAACTCAGTTCATTACTACTCAGGTCAAGCTCCGTAAGCGATCCCAGACCAGAGAACACATCCGGTGGCAAAGAACTCAGAACATTACTACTCAGGTCAAGGGATTCAAGCGATTCCAGATCAGAGAACACACCCTCTGGCAAAGTCGTCAGAGCATTACTACTCAGGTCAAGGGATTCAAGCAATGCCAGACCAGAGAACGCATCCGGTGGCAAAGTCGTCAGAGCATTACTACTCAGGTCAAGGTCAGTAAGCGATTCCAGATCAGAGAACAGATCCTCTGGCAAAGGTTCAACCAGATTGGCGCCAGAACCAGAGGGCAGTCCCGAAGGCGAATCGGTTGGAGCCAGTGCATTATCACTCAGGTCAAGGTCAGTAAGAGATCCCAGACCAGAGAACAGTCCCGAAGGCAAAGTCGTCAGATCATTACTACCCAGGTTAAGGTCAGTAAGCGATCCCAGACCAGAGAACAGTCCCGAAGGCAAAGTCGTCAGATCATTACTACTCAGGTTAAGGTCAGTAAGCGATCCCAGACCAGAGAACAGATCCGAAGGCAAAGGCTCAATCAGACTAGCGCCAGAGATAGAAAGTATCATCAACGAAGTCAGTCCGGAGAAGTCTCCAACCTGCAATTCACCAATGTTTCTTCCCTCAAGCTGCAATATCTCTATGTTGCTCAGCTGATCGTCGGTAATTTCAGCACAATCCGTATTACCTGCTGCCGTTACAATCGCATCCCGAACTTCGGAGGCCCTAAGGCACACACCAAGTATAGAGTCATCCGTTATTGACACCACTGCCCGCGTAAATGCACCAACCGAAACACCAACAGGAAGCAGACCAAACTCCAGCGTTAAGCTCTCATCAACGATGTTAGCGTCCGCTAAACCTCTCAACATGAAGGTCAGCATCGTCTCATCAGATGCAAACTCTAACGTCTCAGGAACACCAGTCACGACCGATACACCAGAACCTTGACTCAATAGCGGTATAGACAACTCGCGACCGAAAGCTCTGTCCAACGTTACTGTTACTGCAACAGTACCTCCTTCCAACAACTCGTAGACATCAGAACCAAACGATACCAAAACCGGCTCCAAAGGTTCATCATTGTCCAATATGAACACCTCTGCACTTGATGGATCGCCGGCAAATACATCCGGTGGCAATTCGCCAAATTCCAGAACAAACGTCTTGCCGTCATCGTCCACCAAGTCGTCTATAGCAAACAGGGAGAAGGACGCCTCCGTCACACCTGAACTAAACTCCACTGTCGCTGGCAACCCCGATACAGCCAATGCTCCGACACCTGAACCCAATATGTTTATTGACAAACGGCGCACAGGATCTGCATCCAGAAACACTCTCACGTCAACAGAATCACCCTCATCAACACTATATTCCGATGCACCAAATGACACTGACACAGGTACCAAAGGATCATCATCGTCCTCTATAGCCACGCGCACAGACGTAGTCCTGCCTTCACTAACACCACTAAGGCCAGTAAGGTCTAGTCCCAGAACTACAACCTCATCATCGTCATCCACAGCGTCATCCACAGCCTCAAATCTGATAAGCGCAACCGTATCGGCAGGTCCGAACGTTACAGTAGCAGGGATATCGTAGTCGGCGGGAGTAGTTGAGCCTTCAGGAGAAGACGATATACCTATCGCCAATGTCCGACCAGGTGGGGTATCCAGTACTAATGACAATGCCTCAGAATCACCCTCGGCAACAACGTATTCCGATTGGTCAAAGGACACCGTTACAGCAGAACCATCGCTCTCCAGAATAGTTACCTCGGAAGTTGAACTGGTGCTTTCAAGAGAACTAGCAGAACGAGCAACCTGAGGACCATCGCTGAACAACACTTCAAAACTCTCCGCAGCTTCATAGTCCAGGTCATCGGTAATGGATACAGAGATCGCCCCAGAAAGTGCACCGGCAGGAATCATCAGATCCGTAGATGACAAAGTATAATCCGAACCATCCGCTGTGTCTACAGAAGACGACACATTCAACACAAGGTCATAGTCCAGGGAATGCGTAAGCGAAACCATAAGGGTTACAGCTCCAGCTTCTTCTGTTACAGATACATCTGGAGAGGAAAGTGCAAAGTCCCAGGGATTGTTAGCCAGAAGTAGTCTAGAACCAAGTCTCGTTTCCAGTTCAGGTGATATCAAACCAGGAGGCAAAGAACTAAGTTTATTATTCCTCAGGTCAAGGGATTCAAGCGCTTCCAGACCAGAGAACACACCAGGAGGCAAAGTCGTCAGAGCATTATCAGTCAGAAAAGTATTACCGCCCAGAAAAATAACCTCAAGCGTTTCCAGATCAGAGAAAATATCCGGAGGCAAAGTCGTCAGAGCATTACCACCCAGATCAAAGCGCCGAAGCCCTTCCAGATCAGAAAACAGTCCCGAAGGAAAGGCAAGAGCAGACGTCAGATTCGTATTGTCAGATATAGTCAATGCCCTCAAAAGAGGCATTCCAGAGAAGTCTCCAACCTGAAATGCACTAACCTCTGTGTTCTCAATCGTAAACTCGAACGTTATTAATCGCAGATCCTCCGCGTTAACTTCATCACAATTCCTCTTACCAGTTGTATCTAAAATAGCATTCTGGACTTCAAGAGTCCTATTGCACACAGAGTCGGCGTCCATTATTGACACTACTGCACGCGGCAATTCGCCAACCGAAACACCAACGGGAAGCTGACCAAACTCCAGAGTGAAACTCTGATCAGCGATCTCAGCGCTCTCTAAACCAATCACCGTGAAGGTCAACATCGTCTCATCAGATGCAAACTCTAACGTCTCAGGAACACCAGACACGACCGACACACCAGAACCTTGACTCAATAGCGGTATTGACAACTCAAGGCCGAAAGCTCTATCCAACGTTACTGTTACTGCAACAGCACCTCCTTCCAACAACTCATAGGCGTCAGAACCAAACGACACAAACACATCAACATCGTCATCCAATATGAACACCTCTGCACTTGAAGGAGTGCCGGCAAATACACCCGATGGCAGTGAACCAAACGAAAGGGTTACCGACTCATCATCGTCGTCCTCCGTATCATCTGGTGACTCCAGGATGAACGTCTCAACCGTAGAAGATCGACCAAACGTCACAACAAAAGGCAATCCTTGCACGTCGGATAGGCCGCTACCTGAACCCCTTACCTCTAGCGCCAAAGTACGCTCCGGCACAGCATCCAGAACCACTTCCACAGTTACTGTCCCACCTTCGTCTATCTCGTAACTGGCAGCGCCAAAAGACACCAGCACTTCAGGATCGTCGTTATCAAGTATAGACACCTCTACGCTTGATATATCGCCGGCAGATACACCCGGCGGCAATCCGTCAAACTCCAAAAGCAACGTCTCGTCGTCGTCATCCACCAAGTCTTCTATAACAGACAATACGAAGAACGCATCTGTCGCATCTGGACTAAATTCCACTGTCGCTGGCAACCCGGATACATCCGATGCTCCAACACCTGAACCCAGGATAGTTATTGACAAACTGCGACCAGGATCCTCGTTCAGAACCACTGACACAGCTAATGTCCTACCTTCACCTACCAGATATTCCGATTGGACGAAGGACACAGTAACGGGTCTTATCTCAGCTGGCGGCTCATCATCGTCCAATATCAGAATCACAGATGAAGGAATAGAACCATACTCAACACCTGACGGGAGGGAAGACACAGGAGCAAATGAAAGCTCCACTCGCTCAAGATCGTCGTCTTCATCATCGTCCAGAGCTGAAACTATGAACCTCTGAGTTAGGTCAGATACACCGAACGTTACAGATGATGCAACACCACTCACGTCATTCAAGCCCGAACCTGAACTCAATATATCCAGCGTTACAGGACGCTCCGGCACAGCATCCAGAACCACTTCTACTTCTACCCTTCCTCCTTCAGCTACCTCGTAACTAGAAGCACCAAAAGACACCTGAACCAAAGGATCATCATTGTCCAGTATGGACACCTCCGCAATTGATATATCGCCGGCAGATACACCCAAAGGCAATACATCAAACTCTAGAAGCAACGTCTCTCCGTCGTCGTCTATCAAGTCGTCTATAGCAGACAATGAGAAAGTCGCTTCGGTCACACCTGAGCTAAATTCCACTGTCGCTGGCAACCCGGATACATCCGACGCTCCAACACCTGAACCCAGGATAGTTATTGACAAATCGCGACCAGGATCCTCGTTCAGAAACACCGACACATCTACTGCGGTCTCCCCGTCTTCATTAACCTCATAAGAGGCCGATCCGAATGACACTTCCACAAGGACCGATGCTTCCACTGATATCGCTGTGAGTGAAACTATATCTTGATTCGCAAGATGCCCATCGCGCAATACTGTCACCCTGAATTCCGAATCCACTCCCTGAAGGCTCTCACCATTATAGCTAAGCACCATAATAACACGTGAAGGTGTCAAACGAGATACTGAAGACACACTGATCCCTGACAAATCACTGACTAAGGAGAAGTGGGAAGGGAGAATATCACTCACAAACTCCGCTCCTGCCAAATCTACCAAAATCTCCCCGCCTTCAAGTTCATGCTCCGGTAGTGACCTTGTTGGGCCGCGATTATCTACGAGCGCAAAAGGTTGATCCTTAATGGTCAAAATCGTAGAAGCTGACAGGGTGCCGTCGGCGGTGAACGTGGAAGCTGAGAACACCACAGTCTCGTCCTCTTCAAACTCACCCTCTGACAATACGTGGAAGCCAAACGAAGTGCCTTCGCCATCCTCGTCATTCGTGATCGGAAGCTCACCATCAATCGGAAAATCCACAATAACAAAGTCCGATTCACTTACTGCACTACCACCCGTTATTGACAGGCTAGCCTCAAGCTCACGTTCCAAAGACGATCCTAAAGGCTCCAAAACAGCCCTGACAGCAAGGGTAGAACCATCCACCGAAGTATCGCCCTCATACACAACTGATGGAGACAAAGTCAGGACTATTCCATCTAATGGAGTGTCAATGATCCTCAACTCAGCCTGTATATCCGCAGAAGATACTGAAGCAGGACTCTCCGTCACCCCGGCTAACAAAGAGAAGCGCTCATCAAACTCCACTACTCTATCAGATATTATCGGAATCTCAACACGGAATACCTTCTCCCCTAACCCTGCTTCTATCACGTCTCTAAGCACAAAACCCTCAAAATCAATAGCCTCAGATGCCAGAGAAGGGTCAGGAGAATCACTCGTAAACGCCGCAACCGTTATTTCTATAGGAATATCAGATGAAGCAAGCGCACCCCTCGGAAGCAACATAAATGTTACGTCAAATAACGCTGTGCCTATCGTTTCCCGAATGTCTACAAGGTCAGAGTCTCTAAATATAACGCCAGCCTGATCCGTGGACAGTGAAACTTCTATACTTAACAGTTCAACGTCATTGTCGTTTATTGACAGCACTGCGCTAGTAACAACACCTAAAGATACAAAACCAGGAAGATCACCGAACTCAAGGAATATATTCTCATTCGAGAAATCTGAATCCTCAAGCGCCATCAGGGGCAGATCTTTAACAGAGTCACCAACACTGAATATCAATGGCGATATCAATGACCCAGGGTCACTCAATGAAGAGGAATCACCGCTCACCTCTAACTCTACGCTAAAGTTACGACGCGTCGGTCTGCTCAACCTTACAGCAACTGTCGTCTCATCACCTTCAGACACAATGTACGTGGCCGAATCAAACGATATCTGCACGTCGTCGTCCAATATCGTCAGTTCGGAAACTCCTACGTCACCAACAGTTACTCCACCTGGAAGAGCAGCGGTATCAAAACTAAACAACACTGTATCATCAGCAAAGTCCGGATCCGAAGACCCAGACAAAGAATATGAGACCGTAAGAACCGTGCCAGATTCAAACCTCACAACATCAGGTATATCCCCAAGAAGAAGCTCAACTGACCCGGACAACAATACAGGCACCTCTACCAGACGCTCAGGATTACCACTCAAAACAACCGTTATATCCGTCGTGACGTCCCCGCCTTCCAGAACTTCATAGCTGGCAGAACTGAAAGATATCTGAACCTCCGGTCCGTCATCGTCTATTATTGACAACACAGTACTGCTCAAAGAACCAACAAACACTTCCTCAGGCAGAGGCGTCCCCAGACGAAGCTCCACTGTATCCCCATCATCGTTCCTTACCTCTTCCACGCCGCTTATAGTTATTACAGCAGTAGTTGAGTTCTCACCAAATGTCACAGAATCAGGACCGGAAACATCCACAGCACCTGTGTCAATGTAGGTCAAAGGCACAACAACTTCACGAAGAGGAATCGAGTCAAGGGTCAGGATTACCTCAACGTCACCACTTTCCAATAAACTGTAACCCGACATATCAAATGACACGTCAACGGGCTTAAGATCGTTGTCGCGCAGACTTACAGTTACGTCGGAAGGGGTCAAAGACTCATACTTTACGTCAGAGGTGAAGACTGTATGGCTCAAAGTTACTACCTCATCCAGGAAGTCATCATCATCCTCCAGGCCATGCACTTGTACTGGCTGAGGTGTATGCCAGCTCCCTTCGTAACGGCGGAATATCAGCGTTACCTCCATAGGATCCAAATCCGTGATAGGCTGACCAGGAACCGATAGCAATACGTCAGGATTGTCGCTGCTCACAGTTATCTCCACTTCTTCGTCCTCCGGGGTAAATATCACAGGTGGCCTTACATTTGGGTTAGGTTGAGGAGGCACTTCACCTGGTGGTGAATCCAGAACAAACGTGTATTCCGCTGTACCACCTTCTGGCAGTTCCAATGAAGTATCCGAAACCGTAAAGCCGCGCTCACATATATTCCCACTCATATCCGTACCATCCGGGCCTTGTGTGAACACGTCCGCAAGATTTAAACCCTCCCCAGGCCTTGATACATTCCCAAATGGTGACAAGAATCCCTGTGAATGACTCGTGCCAGTAGGATAAGGAGGTATACAACCTAAAATAAGGTTGCCAGCAATATCTATGACACCGAAATTGAACGCGAAGTGTGGCTCACCCTCCCCAAACCGCTCATAATCAACAGGATAATAACCCTGTAAGTTATGATCCGGAAGGCGAAGACCACGGTTGAAAGAATTCTTAGTGAGACCTTGCATCAAATAAAGTTGCCACGGAAGAACACCGTTCAGAAGACCGCCTATATTATTCCGGTCAGAAGATCTTCCCCCGTGCAAATCCAGAACGTCAACACGATCAGCAGGGGTGGTGCTCCCCCGTATAGCCACTCCATGCCAATTAATTATCGGAATGTCCAGACTCCAGTTCAGATCAGGCGCACCATCACCTCTAAGTATGTCCTTCACTGACAGAAGAACGCTACAATCACTCAGAAGTTCGCGGGATGGGGCACCAGTATTCAAGTTCCTCAACGCAACGCTCCCTGTACAGTCCACAACGTCGTCATCCAAAACTCTCAACTCCGCCGTGCCGATATCTCCGGTTGTTGCTACACCAGACAGAGTGCTTAAGTCAAAGCCAAAAGACACCAGACGGGCATCAAAAGGCACGTCGTTCCCGGGAACTGATACTTCAAAACTCGAACTCAAAGAACCAGAATCAATCGTTACACCAGAGGGCACACCATGCAAAGCAAATGAATCACCTGACAAGCTCAACGGCACAAACAGCTCTTCAACAGAAGCCCGATTCACATTTACAGTCAAAACCGTGGTATTTCCCTCAGTAAATTCATACATAGATGAATCAAACGATATCTCCACGGGTTCCAATTCGTCATCCGATATAACAACCCTTGATGAAGAGGGAGTCCCAAGAGTTACACGATCAGGAAGAGGAGCCGAGAAGCTCAACTCCACTTCGTCATTCGTAAAATCATTATCATGAAGTGCCGTTACAGTAAACGTCCTCACAAGCTCCCCGGAAACAAACGTCACTACAGAGGATGGACTAAAACTCAATAAACTGCCAGATGCATCGTCCGTCTCTATGCCCAAATCAAGCCTGCGCTCCGGATCTACGTTCAACCTTACGGTTACTACAACTGATGATCCTTCAGACAATGAATAGCTATCGGCATCAAAGGACACTGAAACGATAGGATCATCATCGTCCAAGATTGATACCACAGCAGTTGGTCGTTGAGTGCCGAGAGAAATACCCGAAGGCAGTGAATCAAACATAAGAGTTACTGACTCGTCGTTGTCGTCCAGGTCCTCCAATGCCATCAAGGTGAACGTAGCCATCCTGGAAGATGGACCAAACGTCGCAATCGCTGGCAGGGATAAACCACTACCAGAACCGATCACACTTATTTCCAGTTGACTCCCAGGAGCTGAATCAAGAAATACTTCCACCTCAACCGTTGCACCTTCTGATACCACGTAACTATCAGAACCAAAAGAGACCGAAGCCTCATTATATTCGTCGTTCGCTATCGTTACTTCGCTCCTTAAGCTCCTTACAAGAACACTCCCATCGTAGTAAACCGGCACGTTGTCAAAACGAACCTCAAAACTCTCATCAGACTCTACCTCATCATCGTCTATAAGCTGAACACCAGCCGTGTATACCGTACCAGCAAGGTCGGCAGCACCGATAGTTACCACACCTACAGACAACGCAATGTAGTCCAAACCTGACGTAGCAGTAATATCAGACGTGGAGACTGGCAACATCAAGTCGTAACCCAGGTCTTCCAACAGATCAACGGCTATGGACACAGTCCCCGCGTCTTCAAACACTCTCATGTCAGATACGGCAAGAGGAGAAGTCCAGGGATTATTAGACAGATTTAGAACACCAAGTTGATCTTCCAGTTCAGCTGATATCACACCAGGTCGCAAAGAACTCAGAGCATTTCCATTCAAGCGAAGGGTCCGGAGCGTATCCAGGCCAGAAAACAGACCCGGTGGTAAAGACGTCAGAAGATTATTACTACTCATCTCAATCTCACGAAGCGAATTCAAGCCAGAAAACAGACCCGGTGGTAAAGACGTCATGTGCTCATTATGCAGGGTAAAGAACTCAAGCGAATTCAAGCCAGAAAACAGATCCGGTGGTAAAGACGTCAGACCATTATTAGTCAAGGCAAGGTTATAAAGCGATTCCAGATCGGTAAACAGTCCCGAAGGAAGAGATGTCAGATTATTATTCATACCCAATGAAAGAAGAGAAAGCCCAGACAACCCGGAGAAGTCTTCAACCTGCAGTCCAGTAACGTCTGTTCTCATCAACCGCAATTCCCCTATTCCCCTCACATGAGACTCGGTAACTTCATCACAATCCGTGACCGTAACCCCAGAAAGAGAATCAACTGCCGTTATAATCGCAGCCTGAACTTCAGGGGTCCTGTCGCATACATCAAGTATAGGGTCGTTGTCCACTATTGACACCTCTGCACGCGTAAATGCGCCAACCGAAACATTAACAGGAAGCGGACCAAACTCCAGCGTTAAGTTATCATCCCTGGTGCCAACGTCCTCTAAACCTCGCAACGTGAAAGTCGATAGAGTCTGCCCAGATGCAAACTCTAACGTCTCAGGAATATCAGACACGACCGACACACCAAAACCTTGACTCAATAGCGGTATGGACAGCAGGCGACCGGGAGCTCTGTCCAACGTTACTGCTAACGTAGCAGTATCTCCTTCCAGTAACTCGTAGGCGTTAGAATCAAAAGACACTAACACTTCACTATAGTCGTCGTTCTCTATCGTTACTTCGCTCCTCAAGCTCCTTACAAGAACACTCCCATCGTAGTACAACGGCACGTTGTCAAAATGAACCTCAAAATTCTCATCAGATTCTATTTCGTTGTCGGGTGTAAGCTCAACATCAACCGTGTATACCGTCCCAGCGGGGTCAGCCGCACCGATAGTTACCGCACTTCCAGACAATGCAACGTAGTCCAAATCTGACGTCGCAGTAGTACCAGCATCAGACGTAGAGACTGATAACGTCAAGTCGTAACCCAATTCTGTCAGCAGCTCAACGGTTATGGACGCAGTCCCCACATCTTCAGACACTCTCACGTCAGATACGTCAAGGGGAGAAGCCCAAGGATTGTCAGCCAGATTTAGAATATCGAGTCCCGCTTCCAGTTCAGCTGATATTACACCAGGAGGCAAAGACGTCAGAAGATTACTACTCAGGTCAAGTCTGGAATCCTCATCGGAAGGCGGATTCGAAAGCGCATTCAGACCAGAAAACAGTCCCGGAGGCAAAGCCTCCAAACGATTACCAGCCAGCCTAAGGTCGTAAAGCGCTTCCAGATCAGAGAAAACATCCGAAGGCAAAGACGTCAGCTGATTATTGCCCAGTAACAATATCTGCAAAGAAGTCAGGCCAGAGAACACATCCGAATGCAAAGTCTCCAGGTCATTAGCAATCAGCCTAAGGTCTTCAAGCGATTCCAGATCAGAGAACACAGTCGGAGGCAAAGACGTCAGCTGATTATTGCCCAGTAACAATATCTGCAAAGAAGTCAGGCCGGAAAAATCTCCCTCGTCCAGACTGTCAATCCCTTGTCCAATAAGCCTGAGTTGGCCATCTATGCTAGACAAATGTTCTGGGGTAACGTCCGAACAACTCAGGCCTTCCGGCAGCCGAGCTAAAATGGCATCGCGCACCTGTTCTGTCCTGTCACAAATGCCTTCCGCACCAGGTATCTGTGCTACAAACGGCAACGGATTTGCGCCCAAAGAGATTGGGAAATAACCCGTTGACGCAGGGATAAACTCTCTTCCCTCCCCTGAAAGCAACGGTAAGGAAGCCGGATATTGGAGGTTCGAAGAAAGCGAAGATACTCCTTCAGCAGGAGGGTCATACAATACAGGCGATGCACGAGCAACAGAAGTCAAGCCCAATGCAAAAACGAGCGTAGTAACTGCACATGCAACAATGAACGTAAAGCTTATATAGATGGATTTAGGTACCGTATACAAAATAGTTAACCTTCAGATAGTATACAGAACTCAGAACACAACATGTCAATGCCAAACAGCTTACTTACCATAATTCTGTCGCGTCTAAATCGCAACGTGGGTTGTGATCACTAACAGGAGACAAGTATTCCTCTATTGCAATGAACAGTTCATAATCCGATGGGTAGTAGGGATGGATGTGACGATAACGACACCTACGACGGCAAAATCTCCGCCCCAGGAGGATCTTCTCGAAACGGTATACATGAACACTAACTGACCTCACTTAGCCTGTTGTCTTGCTGCCTCAATATCCATTGAGGTATCGCGAGATCGTGTCGGATAAAGAACAACCTCTTGTACCATCGTGCGATGGGGCATAGATGCACATAAAAGTATGGCGTCTGCTATGTCCTCAGGCTTCATCATCAGATCCCTAACCTCCCTGGCAGGGGGTAAAGGACGGTTGTCCAGTATTGGGGTGTCTACTTCAGCTGGAAGGACTGTGCATGCTCTGATGCCTTCATTCCGCAACTCCGAAGCTATAAAGCGCATAAGGTTGTAAGACGCTGCCTTCGCGGCTCCATATGGAGCACCACCAAGCAGGTTAGGGGTAAGAGCAGCCACAGAGGAAACTGTGATAACAGTTCCACCTTCCTTATTTTCTCCTTTAATTAAAAGGTACGGAAGAGCCGCTTGAGTCATTCTGTACAAACCGTGAACATTGACGGCAAAGACGCTACTCCACTCTTCTTCCGTTACGTAATGTAGGGAACGGTTCCTGCTACTGTGACCCGCGTTATGTACTATGACATCCAAACGATCATAGTGTGAAACCGCAAATTCAGGGATAGCGGCCGCCTGATCTCCGTCTTCAACGTCAGCGCAATAATGAACCGCTTCGCCTCCCTCCTTGCGGACGGCGGAAGAGGTGGCCTCTATAGGACCTGATCGCCTGCCGACGCACACAACTCTCGCCCCATGTGCGCCAAACTTCAAAGCAGCCGCGCGTCCTATGCCTGTACCGGCTCCTGTTACTATCACCGTCTTGTTTTGTAGGGTATCCATGATGTTTCCTCCTGAAATAACGGAACCGATAAATTAAGATATCCGAACGCTTATTCTAATAATAAATCCTCTTTTATCATACCTGCTGCTGTTTCTCCAAGTTTAATGCTGTAGTTCACTCCTCGGTCTTCAGGGTATATTTGGGACGTGTTCGCTAAATAAAGCCGCCGTATAGGGGTACGATTATCCGGTATATAGTTTGAGTAGTTGGCGCATACTACTGGTTGAGCGGCCGAAAGAGAATTGTAACGCCATTCAGTTATCCAGGACTTGGAGAATTTCGGGTTGAAGCGTGTTAAATACGGAGTATACATCTTAAGTAATTCTTCGGGGTCCTTACTATATATCAATGCGTCTCTTCGCGCGTAGTTCGTTATATATAGTATGTGATTCCCACCATACCAATCTTTTGGCACTAGATTGGTGTGCTCAATAAGCCCCAGAAACGGTATTTCAGAGTCAGTAATATTCGTCCAGTACAGATCAGTAAGAGGCTCTTTTAAAGCGAGTATTAAAACTACTGCCCCCAGATAGGATATATCGTTTAGTTTCTGATCAAAAGGCTTAGAGAATTCAGCTAGTTTCGCTAAAGTAAATGAAGGGACTGTTGCAAGGACAAAGTCGAAGTTGACAGTCTGCTCTTCTGAATCTGGAGGTTTGAAGCGCATGCCAACAGCCTTGTTATTCTCAGAAATTATGCGCACAATGGGGGTGTTTACGTTGACGCGTCCGCCAAGTTCCACTATTCGTTGCTGCAAAACCTCAAACACTTCATCAAAGGAGTTGCGCGGATAACCCAAGACCTCTTTCAGCATACGATTCCGGGAAGCAAACCGTGTTTGAATCTTTGACCAGAACCAAGCCATACCTATCTGCGAATGTGCCTCACCAAATTTGGCACGTAGAAGAGGCAGCCAAAGAGTTTCATATATGGCATCGCCCAGGTTTGTTCGTAGCCACTCTTCCGCCGTTAAGTCTTCAAGACTGCGCCAATCTCTCATAGCGCGCAGACGAAGGACAAGCGTCCCCAATTTCAAACGATCCAAGAAGGACAGTGGTGAGAAGCGAAGCAGGTCAAGCGGAGTACCGGTACGATACAGCTTTCCCTTTACGTAGCTACCAACCGACGAAGCGCGCCACTCAAGGCTCTGTGCTATGCCTAGCTCCTGCATCAGATTAATAAGATGGACGTCGCTCTTGAACACGTGATGATAACCGCGTTCTACACGTCCTCCACTTAGTTGCACAGTAGAGGCTTGACCACCTACGAATGGGGCGGACTCAAATACCTCAACTGCAAAACCCATCTGCAAAAGACGATAAGCAGCTGAAAGTCCCGCGGCTCCTGCTCCTATAATACCTACACGCATCGGCGTTTTCATCAATTCGTCACATCAGGGTTCAGTGGTTCGGTATCCCTAATATAAACGTATGAATCCGAAGCCACATAAAGTTCTTCGGAAAAGTCTGTGCCATCTAAACGTCTGTTTAGCCAATAGTCCCAAATAGCCGCTCGTCTTTTTTCGTCTGCAAGAGCGGCGAAAGCATCAGAAAGTGAAAACCCACCGTTAGAACACCACCAACTCACGGCGTCAGGCAGAGGTGACCCTGTGCCGCAACGATACCTTGACTCCGGAAAAGCATGCCGTTGGACGGCTCTATATCCTGAAGAGTAAGAGGAAAGGTCAACAGTTTGTTCAAACTCGGTACGTTCAAGTGACCTAACTATATAGACTACTGGTTTTAGGGATTCTGTTTCATCCTCAGAGCCGGGTTCAAAGGCAGTGTTTCGGAAGCTTACCTGCAAATATCGTCTCATATACCATTGCCAAGGCCATCTGAAGTCTTCAGATATGAAGAGAGGAATATCGTATCCTAAGCCTGTTTCCTCGCCCAACTCGGTGATTTGGTGTGACAGAGCATGAGCGTCATGCGCCGATTGATTGTAAATAATCAGTTCTTGCGGATAATCCGCGTACTTGTATGAAGCCCATAAGGAGGCACGAACGGTAAATAGTACGGCAAGAGCTGTTATGCAAACGGCAATAGCAATATAGCCAGAAGTAAATACGGCATCGCGATTAGAAAAGTTCCTTGTCCGAATAAAAGACCAAAAAGAAGCCAAAGAGCTACCAGCCCCTCTACCGGCAAGTAATATCAGAGGTATCACTATGTTAACCATAAGCCAAGGGAATTTCTCGCCGGCAATGGAGTAGATAACAAAGGAGGAAAATGTCCAGAAGATAAGAAACTTTACAAATATGTCTCCACTTTGCAGGAAGGAAGCACTCTTGCTTCTCAAGGAGTCTCCCGCACGCCACGCGGCACGCGTCTCGCGATAGAGGTAGAAGAAGGCGGTAAATAAACCAAGTATGAAAGGCAGAAATTCGTACACCCCGGCAAGCATCAGATAGTATCTAGGAGGCTGTCCCCCACGGGCTACGTCATGCTGTGCAAGCCAATAGCCGAGCGATTGCCATACGCCAGTAGCTAATCCCGCCATGTGCGTGAAGAAATTTGTGAACAGCACGGCAAATATCAGATAGAAAAGTAGCCAGGATAGTATCCAACTCATGCGACGCGATATCAGCATAGCCGCTATAGATATAAAGAACAAGAAGGCAGTTATAGCTATCGCTGCCGTTATGCCCGCGCCCGCTTCCGGGACACCAGTGGGGAGGCCCGGAGTGCCATCGGAAGCAGCAAGAATGATACCGAGTCGCTCTTGAAATATGCTAGCTGAGGCAGCAAACAGAGGCAGAATTATGAACGAAGTGAGAACAAACAGCTCAGCATAAGGGCCCGTCTCGTTCCACCTCCTCCTACCTCTCACCCAAAGCCAGAGCGAAGGAGCAGCAGTAACGAACAGAAAGACTAGAAGAGAAGCTATAAAGATATATTGTGTCTCTTTGGTGGTAAATCCCAGAGATACAGAGGCTACAAATATATAAAGCCAGCGACGACGCAAGCTCCTCATGTAACGCCACACGGCGGCTACAGTTAGCAATCCAAAGAACACTATGATTATGTCGTTGCGGATGAAACGGCTATAGTACAAAAGAGACGGCGAGAATGCAATCATTAAAGCCGCAGCCGCCGTGCCAGTCCGTCCAATCCAGGGGCGAAGGAGGAAAGGTAGCAGAACAAGCACGCTCCCAAGTATAGCCTCGGGCACACGCGCAGTGAAATTGCTGTCTCCAAACAGAGCAAACGTCCCACCAGTTAAATGAAACAGAAACGTACCGTGTGTTAGAGGATTATGTTTATAGAAGTCGCCCTGTGAGTTACCGTAAGAGTAAAAAGCGTGAAGGCTTTCATCGTGATGAAAGGCGCGAGCGTCCAAATCCCAAAGTCTCATGGTGAGTGCCACAGCAAATAGGACAAGGTAGAAGAGAGACTCTACTATGACGCCGGTGTCTAATTTACTTTGCTCAAAAAAAAGACGAGGCCAGGTCATTGAAAGACGGCCAGTTATCCCGGTCAAGTTGACGCCTCCAAATCCAAAGCCGATTTATATATCTGCACCCTACAACCTCCCAGCGCATCGGATCCTTTCAAAGATTCGCTATCAAACACTAATGTCAGCTGCTCATCCATGCGCAATATAGCCGCTCGTCTCAGTTCAGGGTAAAGATCGTGTTCCCTGCACGACACAACAATGTAGTTTATGCCCCATTTGTCTAAGATTGCCCAAGCTTCCGCTTCATCTGAAGTCGTATACAAGGAACGCGCTGCTAGTTCTCTCTCATACACTGCAGCGTCGTCTGCCCGCCACTGCACTTCATGACCACTCCAACCAAGCAATGAAGGTATACCGGTGATGGAAGAGAGGCGTCCATAATTGGTGAAGCTGCCACCTACTCCCTCAAGAATAGTATCTTCCTTATCTACATTTCGGGAAAGCCAACGCGCTGCTTCAATATCAGACGGCGCAGAGTCTTCCAACCAAGCTAACCCGTTAAAAGAGCCTTCTCCAAAACCAACAGAGGTGGAGGTTTTGCTGACAAAAGCGGCGGCAGTATAGTAAAAAGGTCCTACCAGCGCCATCAGTAGCACCATTGCCCAAGCGATACGCATCGTCAGCATACGCCACTCTTGCCATTTTATCCGATACGCCATTGCTCGAAATAATACAACAGCAGACGCTACAGAGAGCGCAATCCACACCTCATAGTAAACCTTGAAAACGGTATTCATCCTGTTACCAAACACGTCTACTGCAAAGATGAACTCCGCAACATAAAGCACATAAATGGATAGAGCCGTCAGCAAAAAGACAAAACGTAGCGGGTCATCCCGGTGAATACCCGTCTGCGCCGAAAGACGCAGAAACAGAAAAAATAGGACCGATAATATGGCAGGAAGCCCTAGATGAAACAGATTATCCAGCACTAGTGCCTCGGAATTGAAAATCACTATTGGGTTTTGGCCGCCAAATAAAGAGAACTCCTCATTTGGGTTAAATGAGCGATTCGCAAAGAGTATCCCTAATGCCCAAATGCTCAATGGCACAGCAAGAAGGAGTCCTATGAATAGGGACAAGCTGCCCCTTGAAACACTAGAGGCTGGCAACTCCGGTGTATTCCTTTCACTACCACTCCTCTGCCAGTCCGGTTGCAAACGTCTCCAAATAAAAACGATCGCCGGGGGCAAAAGGATCAATCCAAAAAACCCCCATACCGTAAGAAAGTGTATCGGCCTAGTTCCTGTCTCCACCGCCCCAATATAAGGATAAAGAAGCCCACCCTCAGAACTGCCGAATGGGGGATAGAACGGTGCAAAACCCGCAAATCCCACAAGTACCAAAAGCAGGACTGGAGGTAACGCGTAAAGTGAAGCAAGCAGAAGGTTCTGCCCTGGATTTTCGTCCTGTACCTTTATTGAGCACACCATCCACAGAAGAGCCGATATGAAGAGGACGTCCCAAAGGTTTATAAACCCTGCAGCGCCGATTAAAAAGGCAAGGGCAATAGCAGAAAGTTTGTGCCGAACCAGCCACCGAAATCCCCACGGAGAGGAGGAACGCCAAACGGTCAAGATGGTACCCAAAGTCAAAAGAAAAAACGGCAGAGACATTACATGAGGGTGTAAATCACCCAGCAGGTAACTGAAAGCCGGGAACTCCTGTATCGTGAAATCAAGTGAACGTCCGGCTTCATCAAAGCTATTTATGACCCGGGAAGCTCTCCACCACCACCAGTAGTCTTGAGGTCGCCAACTCCCAAATTCACCCCTGAAAGGCTGTCCTGACGAAAGCTCTAGGCCATCTATTGCAAGCCATTCGTAAAGACTAGTGGAACCCACGCCAAAGTGAGCTAATCCTTCCCACCAGCCAACCGCAGATCCAGCAAGCAAAAGCAGCGCAACACCGAAGAGACCAGCCAAAATCATGGCTCTACCCTGCATATAACCCTTTGATGAAGAAGGTTCACTGATTTGGTAAGAACTACCTTTGCCTCCATGATGACTTTTGCTGTTAGAGATTTTTCTTGTGCCATGTGCAATCGCTACGATAAGACCAAACGCTGCGGGAGACGCCAAAGCAGGTAGCGACGCCAACGCAAGGTTAAACCCATAAGCAGGAGCAACACCAGACATATGCGAAAGGCCCGCAAACATCCAGTACCCAAAGTAGTAGTACGCTATAGGTTCCCCAGCAAACCAAGCGTCCTCCGGCGGAGCAGCTTCTGCAAGCCATGAGCTAGCTAAAAGCATAAGCTCCATAGGCTTTTCAGTACCGAATATTCCAGGGTCGTAAGCCTTGAACAACGCGAAAGCTGCAAAGAAGGTTGCAAACAACACCTCTGAAATCAATATCAATTTTGTGTTACGCCGAAGAAAGGTAAAGAACTCTTGTCGGTTTCTGTATATGACGACCACACTTATAGTGGAGAATGCCGCGGTAACTGACCACCACGAGAGGAGGCTGCTTGATAATACCCCAATCATCGAGAGAATCCAAACGGTGTATCCAGTAATCAGTAAGCCGATGAGCCTCCCGAACCCCCAACCACGCAAACCGATATTTCGGAAGAGTAACCAAGAGACTCCCAGCCCAGCCAGCATCATGACTTCAAGCGATATAAACCAACGTAAACTTTCAAACACGATTCGCTGTCAGCCGTATAATACTTTGGTCAGTCTCTCGTAATCACCGCAAAGAGGATGGTCGGTGGGTGACTCAACTTAATACCATCATCAGTAATAATGTTTAACCTTGGCTGTCAGCCAATATCGGGTAACAAGTCTTCGGCAAATCGTTTAGCGGAGAACCTACCAAACGCGTCTAGCGACTCTCCGTATCCCACAAACAGTATTGGCATACGCAACTCAATTGCCACCGAAATAGCCGAGCCGCCTTTGGCCATTCCGTCCATTTTTGTCAATATCGCCCCATCGCACGAGGCCGTCTCTAAAAAGGAGCGCGCCTGAGATAGGGCGTTACGTCCCGTAGAAGCGTCTATAGTTAAGAGGGTTGTCCGTCGGAAGGTTCTCGCTTTACTTTCAAGAATCCGGCGTAGTTTGGCTAATTCCTCCATCAAATTGTGGCGATTATGCATACGGCCTGCTGTATCGACTATCAGAACGTCTGCGTCAGACGAATCAACGGCGGATATAGCATCGTAAACCACAGCTCCGGGATCACCGCCTGCCTGATGAGCTACCACCCGAACTCCTAGCCTGTCCCCCCAACGTTGCAGCTGCTCAATTGCACCAGCCCGAAAGGTGTCTGCTGCCGCTAATATAGGGGTCAAGTTTGAGGATAAAGCCAACCTGCCCAGTTTTGCAGCCGTGGTGGTCTTTCCAGAACCGTTAACGCCTATCAGCATTATCACAGCCTTTTCACCTTCGGCAGGCCAAGAGAACCCGCTGGTAAGCTCAAGTTCCTTCTCTATCTCCTGCCGAAGAGCACTACGTACCGCCGCGCCATTTGAATACATCTCTGAAGAGTGGTTGGCATCAGCTAACACTTGACGCGTTCGTTCTATGAGGTGTATAGTCGATTCAGTACCCGCGTCGGCCATTATAAGAGCCTCTTCAAGCTCTTCCCAAAAGCGGTAGCTCAATCTGTCGTGCCTGAACAGTGAGGAAAGTACCCGCCGCCAAGTTGGGGTTTGAGCCGCCTGCCCATTTATTTCATTCATCGTTTGCGTCTTTTAAGCTCCAGAAGGAGTTTCGCTTGAACATCTTGTGCAAAGCGTCAGATGCCGCCGCCTGCTCTGCCTTGACTTTGCGAGATCCATAACCGGTTCCTGCAATTTTTCCTTCTATCCACACTTCTGAGAAATACTCTCTTCCTTCCCTCAGACGGGTATTATAAACGGGCAAGGTGCCGTTCACTGATTGAGTAGCCTGCTGAAGAGCACTCTTAGGCTCGCGGACTGCGCGTGGGTCGTCTATCTTAAAGAGAGACTCATCAAGCCACCTCAATACAAACTGTCGCGCTTCAAAATAGCCTCTGTCCAAAAATACCGCTCCGACTAGTGCTTCAAATGCGTCTTCCAGATTGGACTCTTTGTTCGGACCATCCACTTGCTCACCCTTGCCAAAGAGTATCAGTCTCCCCAGATTCATATAGCGTCCTGCTGCTGCCAGAGTTTCCCCTCTCACTATCTCTCGTCGTGCATCAGTCATGGATCCTTGCCCTGCACCTTGGTTCTTATTGAATATAGCCTCCGTCGCAACAAGCCCTAAGACGCTGTCGCCGAGAAATTCAAGGCGCTCATTGGACGAGACATCAGAACTAGGAAACTCGTTTGCAAAGGAAGCATGAGTCAAAGCCTTCAACAAAAGAGACTTATCAAGAAAACAGACTTCAAGCTTTTTCTCTATTCGCGCTACATCATAGTCAGTCAGGATAGAGCTGAACACCATGCATTACACACTGACGCCCTTAGGCCAAGGTGGTTGAGGACGCTTCAGTTCCCCGAAGCGGGGACGTGAAATGAGGGAAAGCATCGCCTCAAACATCTCCAGGGCTTCCTCCTCAGGAGGGGTAAAGGTCTTAAGGAAGGCAGCACTCCCGTCTTCAAGTACAAAGGTCGGTGTACCAAATATGCCCATGTTCTCTGCTTCCGTATGCTGAGTGTTTATCTCCTCAAGACGGGTCGGTGAGTCCAGGTCATTTGTAAACCTATCCATGTCCAATCCAGCGATTTTACCTATACCTAGAATGGATTCGCGACTGCGGACATCTTCTCTACGGACGTGTTTCAGCTCAAATATAGCCTCAGCGTATTTCCAATGTTCCTCTTTCCCTTGTATACGTGCTGCTAGCCCACCTCGATGCGGCCAGATACCTCGACTAGTGTAGCCGGAGTCTTGCTCCAACGCCTTCCAACCCGGGGTAGAAGAATTGATTTGCTCTAAAAGGTAGCATCGCCAGTTCAAACGGAAACGCTCTTTCAATGCAGTATCCACCATCCGCAACCATAGTCCGGCTTGTCTCACCCAAGGGCAGGTATAGTCAAAATACACAGTCAGGTTTATATTATCTTTCATAAACGTCCCCATACTCATTTTGAAGTCCACTGGTACAGATTGTAAATTATCAAGGACGCGTATATCCGTATCACTTTACGCTATATGGTGCTTGAGTGCTTAATATAACCTTCTTCTATAAGAAGTCAACACCGAGGAGTTCGGATGCCCAACATAGGTTCAATGCTAAATACGCGGCTCGACGAACAAAAAGTGAGACCGCTTCAGGAGATAGGCGCCTGTGCAGATGAAGAAGGAGTTGAAGTTTACCTAGTCGGAGGATTGGTGAGAGATTTGCTGTTTGGGGTAACGCCCGGAAGTCCCGACCTATCCGTAGTAGGTAATGGAAAGGCGTTTGCCGAAAAGATAGCGGATCGGCTGAAAGGAAGCGTGTCCATTGGACCGCAGTTTGAAACCTTTGTAGTGCAACTTAAGCAGCTGACTATAGAGGTCGCTACAGCTCGGTCTGAGATTTACGAATATCCGGGTGCGTTGCCTAAAACAGCTCCCGCGGACATAGAACAAGACCTGAAGCGGCGCGATTTTAGTACCAATGCTATGGCGGTCGCGCTGAATTCAGAAAGGTGGGGACTGCTCATAGACCCGAGTGGAGGATTCTCGGACTGTTCTCGCAGAAAGTTGCGCATACTACACGACAAAAGCATATCGGACGATCCAATAAGGGCGCTGCGAGCAGTAAGATACATGGCCAGGCTCCGCTGCTCCCTTGCAGACCAAACGCGCAGCGCTATAATAAGAGACGCCGATAAGTTCACCTTCTTAAGTGGAGCAAGGATAAGGGAAGAACTAGCAAAGTTACTGCAAGAAAGCACAAGAACCGAGGCTATAAAGAAAGCCGAAAAACTAGGCATATTAGCAGCTATAGAACCAGCGATAAGAGTAGGCCAAACAAGCTTTGAAGCCATGAACAACCCTCTTGACGGCGCAGGACTAAAGTACTACATTGCCTGTATATCTTTGAGCCTCACTCTGCAGGAAGCTGAGATAACGGCTAGACGGCTGGATGCACCTGAGGAGTGGACAAAGACGCTGCTGAGCGGTCCGCGCCTCCAAGCTGTTCAGCCACTCTTAAGAAAGGATCATCTCACACCTAGCGAGGTGGTAACCTTACTGGAAGACGTTGAAGTAGAGTGCCTAAAAGCGCACTCACAAGCCTATCCCAACTCTATCCAGACGAGATGGATACGGCAATATTTGAGCAACTACCGCCATATACAAAGCGAAGTGGGATGCGATGACCTAATTAGGGTAGGGTTGGCTCCAAATTCCGACGTAGACAAAATACTTAAGGAGCTGAGGTTAGCGCGTCTCGACAAAAGGCTAAACAGCAAGGAAGAAGAACTTGCCTTTGCCAAAAGACTCGCCGCAATTATACGTGCAGACGAAGACCGCAAGGTTGAAACGGGAGAACCAGCACTTTAAAATACACCTTTCCAGGCCGCTCGTCAATCTATCCAAACACCTCTTCTCCATTTGCGTTTCACTAGGAAAGCTTTATTATCTTTTTCTATTTACTATTTTGTAAAGTCAACCTATATAGCTTTTTAGATAAAAGCATACATTAAGTGCTAAGCATCTAACGATGACATCCTCTGGGCGTGAAACATATATTGCTGGACCAGGGCACTCCACTGTTGAAAACGGTCACGTGCCCACTCCGAAGCGTACTCAGTGGAAGCGTTTGAAGGGAGACCGTACCAGCGGGAAAGAGCACGCTTTACATGCCTGTCCACTGGGAAGGCTTCCGGCTTGTCCAACGAAAAAGCAAGAACACAGTCGGCTATTTTGCCACCTACACCTTTAAGAGACATCAGCACTCGACGGGCATTCTCATAGGTTTCAGACCTGAGGGCCTCCAGTGACAAAGAACCAGACGTCACGGTTTCCGCCGCCTCTGCTATGTACCGAGCACGAAAACCAAGCCCCATTTCCACAAGCTTAGGAGCACCCAACGAGGCCACGACTTCAGCAGAAGGAAAGGTACGGTCTGATGGCAAGCTCGCCACAGGATCACCTAAAGAAGCAATAGACGCCATATTCAGTTTTATCCTAGGGATGTTAGACACTGAAGAAGATATGAAACCTACTAGGCATTCCCAGGGATCCTGCCTGAGCAAATGCAAGCCGGGGAACTTCCTAACTGCCTCCCCTATGCAAACGTCGTCTGTAAAGAGACGGTTGAACTCATCCAAGTCTAAGTCAGCGGACAAATACCGCTTCACGATGCTTTCAATCTCTTCTACACCGGAGTCGCCGAAGTACAAAACGTTCACACCTGTCTTGCTTTCGCACAAACGCAAGGCGCAACGCCCCACCACTCCTCTCCACCAGACCTGCGATCCTTCCAGTTTATCCTTGAACCAGCGAAAGGCCTGCCCTCCGTCCAAGCTTGCTGCAAGGTCTATATAATCCATATTCAACCGAAACGATCCTCTTTTGTTATGGAGGGAGAAACGTTTCACACTGTCTGAGACTGCAGCCGCCTCACTCATTCCGCGCTGTACCACTCAGCTATCTCTCGACGCATTGAATTTAAGGGGGTCTTCACAACTCTGCAGTTCGGTAAGGCATCCAGGAATTTCTGGCCGTATCGCTGAGTAACTATACGACTATCAAGAACTGCAAACAGCCCTCTATGATTGCTAGAACGTATCAATCGTCCAAACCCTTGACGAAAGCGGCGGACGGCCTCAGGAATCGAGTACTGTTCGAAACCACGCTCGTACTTTTCGAACCGCGCCGCAAACACCGGATCAGAGGGCACGTTGAAAGGCAACCGGGACAGAATAAGCGCATCCAGAGAGGCATCTTCAATATCTACCCCTTCCCACATGCTGTTCAAGCCCATACCTACTATCCGTTTATTTTTGCTTAAAGCCTCGGCCAGTTGCTTGGGTGTACCGTCTACACCCTGAGCAAATATCATCATACTCTCCCGCTTCAGGGATGCCATTAACCCTCGCCGAGCATGTTCCAAAGCCGATCGGGAGGTAAAGAGCACCAAAGATCTGCCGCCCACTTCCAATACAATATCTCGTATTGCTTGAGTTAGAGCATCCGCGGATTTTTCCTGCTTGGGCGAAGGTATGTTCACTGGTATCAGCACCAAGGCCGAGTCTTCGTACCTGAATGGAGAGTCAAGTATCAATTCATGAGCTTCGTCCAGTCCTATAGCTGAACGCAAGAGTGAGGCATTTCCCTCATAAGCAAGAGTCGCCCCCGTAAGAATAGTAGGTTTGGACTGTTTGAACAAAGCTTCGCGCACGTACTCGCTTACATCAAGCGGAGCGCCGAAGAACTCTACCCTAGTACCCAAAGCGCGCCTTATTTGATTTCGGTTACCGGGGATAGAAACCCAGTACACGAAGTTGTCGTCCGGATCCTGTATCGCTTTCTTCAGGCTCTTTTGGGCGTTGTTTAGACTATCCATACTTTCTTGAGCCGCGTTAAAATATGCAGTCAGATCACGTTCAAGACGACCGTCATCATCCTGATCAAACAACCGTCGTAAGATATCCGCAAAACGTTTGAACGCTCTAACCATAATCGCGAACGTAGCGTCTACCTCCTCCGAAGCCGCCTGAATTTCAGTCCATCCAAGGGATTTGCGCACAGCTGAAGCCAGTCTAAGCCCTCTGCCTTGAAGAGGAGACTGTAAAGCCTCTTCAGTGAAATGCCAGACAACGTCAAAAAAGAATTTGAACTTACTACCCACTTCTTCCACCAAACGCATAAGCTCAACAGCTGAACTTAAACCTTCAGCATCCGTATCCGGCCTTTGAGCCAACAAGTTCCTCATATACGTCATAGCGCCCCGTTCGCCCACAAGCCTAGTCAATTCCCCCTCCACAAACCGGCTATCCGTCTGAAATCCAAAGTTGTCGGTAGCAGCATCCAGCAATCTGTGGGCCTCGTCTATTATCAAAGCCGAATACATGGGAAGGAGCTGGCCACCCATAGCCATATCAGCAGCTAACAAAGAATGATTTATTATCACCACGTCCGCAAACTCAGACTCCTCTCTCGCTTTCCGAAGGAAGCATGGACCGTCGTCAGGAGGACAACCCCTGGCGCCTTGCGCAGACAAACGAGTGAACAAATGCGCCGATCGTCCGAGAGCCAGTTCACTACTGTCGCCGGTTTTTGTATGTACCAACCAGTTCATACATTTAGCGATCAGCCTGGCTTCATCACTAGGCGCGTTCCCTTGCTGAGCCGCTTGTGACCATCGACGATAACACAGGTAGTTACGACGGCCCTTCAGTTGAGCAACATTCAGTTCTTTATCGCCTATAATCTCTCGGACCACTCGTATAGCTATCGGTATATCTTTATTCAAGAGTTGCTCTTGCAAGTTAATAGTGTTTGTAGATATGACTACTGTTTTTCGAGTACGGTATGCGAAGAGGATGGCAGGTACTAAGTATCCCAAAGATTTCCCCACCCCTGTCCCAGCCTCCACAACGAGGTTGCAACCCGACAGAAGAGCATCAGCTGTCCTCTTAGACATTTCAGCCTGTTGGGGACGCGGTTCAAAACCTGGCATCACACGGCTCAAAGCTCCGTGCTCTGAATAGACAGAAGACGCCTGCTTCATAAGATCCTGAAGAGAAGGCATAGCTTCTTCAGGCACAAACGGCGGTGGCGATATCTGGGGCGAGGTCCTCTGTAATTGGAGAGTAAGGTCAAAGCCGGCAGGCGTTTTAGGTTTGCCAAAGGTTTTGGGCAAAGAAGAAGCGGAGAGCGAAACTTCACGGTGCGATACTATTTGTTTGGCAAGCAAGCCAGCGCTCCAGTTTTCTTCACCTACGTTGGCGATGGAGCGTAAAGTAGGGGTGTCTAGCTTGTCGAACTCAGTAACGAGCTGAAGGAATACCTGCATAGTGGCTAAAGCATCGCTCAATGCTCTATGGGGCGAGACATTGCGCGCACCAAAATGCTTCACAAGCGTCTGGAGACGATAATCAGGACCAAAAGGCATAACTACCGAAGCAAGGTCGTACGTGTCGTACCTCTCTCCAGGTGTTCTGATACCGTGAGACTGTAAAAAGTTAATGTCAAAACCCACATTATGTCCCACGATAGGAAGATCTTCCAGAAAATCCTGCGTCTGCTCTCGGAGTTCAAGCCACGAATTAGCAGAGTCCACGTCTTTCTGCGTTATGCCGGTCAGCGAAACTATGAAAGGGTCAAGGCGTCTATTAGGGTTGACGAGTACAGACAGTTTATCTATGATTTCCCCATCTCTAAACTTAACGGCTCCCACTTCAATAATGGAATCCTTTGCGTAGCGCACTCCAGTAGTTTCCAGATCTACTGCCACCATCTTGCGCTGTAATGCCAGAACCATTCCGCTGATTTTCCTCCTTCGCCTGCTTTGACTTTGATAGAGCCTATGATGATCCATAGTGCGGTCGGATAATAGTTTTATCAACGCTGCGGCTTCTATGCAAGTATAAGCCCAACGTGTATATCAAAGACATATTCCTTCGTCGGCAAGAATAATATCTTTCGACTCTATGTATATTGCCTAAAGGCTATGCTTAAATTATCATCCAATCGTTGAGATCGTACACATAGTGTAGAAAGGTAGAACAATCATATGACCATTTCAATCGGAGATACCGCGCCTCACTTCTCCCTGTTTGACCAGCATGGGGAGAAAGTCAGCATCGGCAACTATAGAGGTAAGAAAGTTGTACTTGCCTTCTTCCCGGCGGCCTTCACGTCGGTTTGCAAAAACGAGATGTGCACCTTCAGGGATAGTTTATCAGGCCTCAATGACTCAAATGCCGAAGTGCTGGCTGTCTCCGTGGACGGCAGGTTTGCCAACGCAGAGTTTGCCAAGCAAAACAACCTTAGCTTCCCCGTCCTGAGCGACTACGAGCGTTCCGCCGTAAAGGCTTACGGAGTCGAGCTTGAGAATTTTGCAGGCATGGGGGGTTACTTGGCTGCTCGTCGCTCCGTCTTCATAATTGACGGCGATGGAATAGTCCAGTGGGTTTGGCTTTCCGACGTCCCCACTAATGAACCTCCTTACGAAGAAATAAAGGCTGTAACGAAGAGATAAAAAATATCCGCCTGAAATCCCGAAAGTCTTGGGCCGAATTTCTCAATATCCCAGCGCGGTCGTTGGCCTAGTTGCTGAGTTCCAAGCTAGCCTTGGGCTAGCACCAAGTTAGGCAACAGTAATCCGAAGGCGAGTGCCCCTGTGCCAGCCTGAAAGGCAGCAGAACGAATCAAGACTGGCGTTAGCACAATAATTGGTCCTAACATAAACGCGAAAAATCCAAACGCGGTAACAGTATAAAACAGGTTTGGAACGGCGAATAAAGTTGGGGTGTCTGCTGCCTCAAAAGCCCAAAATAGAACTCCCCAACATAGCCCTACGACTATCCAAAGTACAGGTGCTATGACTGATAATACTACATAGAAACGCCGCCGATTAGAAAATATACCTAATTTACCACGTACGCCAAAAGACCAAAAAACTAAAAGACCGTGAACAATTGATACATGTCCTGCTAAAAGGCCGGTTAGTCCGCCTGCTATCAAACCTTCAATCATATCAGCTAGAATCTAAAGACTATTAGAGTCAACAGCATCGCCCGGCACCCAAGGCTTAAAAAGGAATGACTTCACTTTATGCTTATGCTCAAGCATAAGGTGCCATACCAGACCTGTTGCCCTCGTAGGAGCAAGGGCGTACATAGCTGACCCGGCTCCTGTAAGCCTTATTTCTCTAGCTCCCATTTTCTCGAACTCCGAGCGGATGCTTTCCCAATCATTGAAAGCCTTGCGCGCGACATCCTCAAACACGTTGAAAAAGAGCTCCGGCGGGCAATCTCCGCCGCCGTTTATTCGAGCTGCCAACTTTCGGGTCAATGCCCCATTCGTGAACATACTAGGCTGAAGAGATAAAAACATAGAACGCGTCTTATCCTCTCTTTCTGCCTTGGGGCAAGCTGCAACTATCCATTCGATACTTGGTCGTGACAGAATAGTGAAGTCTTCGCCCCTGCCTTGGATCAAGCCCACACCTTCATGCACCAAAAACGGAACGTCAGATCCTACCTTCGCGCCTATGACAGCCAACTCAGCATGGGACATCCTCAGCTCCCAAAGAGTATTGAGCGCTCTAAGTACGGCAGCTGCGTCTGCCGACCCGCCTCCCATGCCTGATGAAACCGGTATCCGTTTCTCTATCGTGATACGAATCCCCTGCTTGATATCAATATCGCAAACTTCTCCCAAAACCTTCGCCGCCTTATGAGCAAGGTTGCGTTCCGGAGATATTGACACATCATCGCACTCTATCAATATGCCGTCTTCAGATGAAAAAGACACCGTTACCCTGTCAGCAAGCGAGACCGTCAGAATGACGCTAGCAACGTCGTGATACGAGTCACTCCGTTTTCCCAAGACCTCCAACGTCAGATTTATCTTGGCGTGAGCTAGTTCCGTTACCGACTCCTTCATCAGGGCCCATTTATTCCTTGCAATTCCTTGCAAAAGCTTTCTCCCCAAACCCTGTATACGCGCGACCAGTCTTTCAGAGAGAGAACAGCAGGCCTAGCTTGAGGATCGATTCCGGCTTTATACAAGGCCTGTCCGGTCTCCCTAGGGCTTATCTGCATACCTCCCGATAAAGAGTTACGCAAAGTCTTGCGGGAAGAGTTGAACGCAGATTTCAAAAGTCTCATCCCGATAGGAGAGAAAAGTTCGGGAAATTTGGGGCACGCGAATGGTATGAATCTTATGGCTGAAGAGACAACCTTAGGGGGAGGATAAAAGTCAGAAGGCGGAACGTCAAACAGCTTTGAAACGATAGACATATTTTGAATCACTAGAGATAAAAGAGACGCTCTACCTGGCGGGGCTGCCATCCTCTCAGCAACTTCACGCTGAATTACGACGACCATGCATTGTGGGGAAGGCTCACATTCAAGGAAAACGCGGATGATGCGAGTAGACGCGTAGTAAGGTAGACTCGCGACCATCTTGTAACTGGAAAACATCTGAGTACAGTTGGATACCATAGCACCGTCCCTTGCATCAAAGTTTTTAACCGAGACGGACGACTCCCCAGAGAAACGACGTGACAGCATATCCGCCAAATCTGGGTCTTTCTCAATAGCAAGTAGGCAACCAGAGCGAGCAGCCAGCAGACGTGTCAGAGCTCCTCGTCCAGGACCTACTTCCACAACATAGTCTGAGTGATCCACATCAGCAGCGCTCACAATTCGGGCAATTGTTGAGCTACTGATGAGAAAATGCTGACCAAGCTTGCGTCCAGCCATAACGGATACCATCCTAATAAGTGCAAACACGGCCGCGCACCCTCGGCTGGAACGTTCATTGAAAACGTAAAGCTGACACCAACTCAAGTCCGGTTACCCTGCAACACCCGAGCTGAACCGCTGACCGTTGCTTCCTTCCGGACCTGGCGGGGTTCACGGAAGCCCGCCGTACAAGACCGTCCTATCAACGTTGGATGACCGCCGCAGAGGTTTACAACTACTGCCCGCACCAAGGGAATTGTGCCCCGCTATAGCGGATTTCGGGTGCAGGAAACCGCTAACTTCCCGCCTAGCGCGGCCGCTAATTCAATATTACCCGATGATACTCAGAAGCATAGTGAAGTAAAATACTGTACGCCTCCCTTTTCTATGCAAAACTAAGTAATAGCTATACATTTCACGAATTAGTCCGTCGCACTTTGCCAGCAAAATATCCGCCAATAATAAAAAAAGCTGTCATCCCAGCAGCTGGATTAGGTACTCGCTTCCTCCCTGTTACCCGAACTGTACCGAAACCACTTATCCCCATACTCAACAAGCCCACCATACAGTACGTGGTGGAAGAAGCCGTAAATGCAGGTATACAAAACATAGCCATAGTTGTCTCCGAAGGCATGGAGCCTCTGATCCGGTATTTCAAGCCTAAGCCATATCTGGTACAAACCTTGAAGAACCGAGGGGCACACGCAGAAGCCGAACAGCAAGAATACATATCTGATCTAGCTAACATATCGTTCATACACCAAGACGAACCTCTAGGACTGGGGCACGCTGTCATGCTTGCCCGAGAATGGATTGGAAATGAACCATTCGCAGTATTTCTGCCTGATGATATAGTATGGGCCGAAATGTCGGTTATACGCCAGCTTATGAAAGTGAGAGATAAGTACGGTGGGCAAGTGATAGCCGTTAAGCAAGAACCGGAGTATGTACTCCATACTAAAGGCGTAATCAAAGGGAAAAACGAAGGTCAAGGGATATTCTCTGTCCAAACTTTAGTAGAAAAACCGAAAGAAGGAAAAGCGCCCAGCAACTTGGCAATAATCGGAAGATACCTACTTGAACCTTCCATATTTGACTCTTTGGCGCTCAACAAACCAGTCAGAGAGAAGGAGATCCAAATAACCGACTCCCTGATGCGCGATTCAGTTGTTCCTCTATGGGCAAAAAAGATTGAGGGGATACACGCAGACACAGGTACAGCTTCAGGAATGTTGAAGGCTGCTCTCATAGAGGCTAAGCGGTCACCTAACTATAAAGAGTGCCTTGACCTTCTACAAAACGACACTTTCGCATAAATTTACGATAGCCAAAGGTGATAAAACGCCTTTATTTGTTGAGCTTCAGAGCTGCCATGAATGCCTCTTGCGGCACTTCCACTTTACCTACCATCTTCATACGCTTCTTACCCTCGGCTTGACGTTGAAGCAATTTGCGCTTCCGAGTTACGTCGCCGCCGTAGCACTTCGCTAGGACATTTTTTCGCAATGCCTTTATATTCTCGCGAGCTACTATTCTGCCGCCGACTGCAGCCTGCAAGGGCACTTCAAAAAGCTGACGCGGGATAAGCTCTCTCAATTTACTAACTAGCTCTCTACCTCGGGCTTCAGCCGCGCTACGGTGGATTATCAGAGAGAGAGCGTCTACTGGTTCTCGATTGACCAGGATATCCAGCTTCACCAACTTTTCGGGAAACATTCCAAGGTGTTTATAATCCATAGACGCGTAACCAGAGGTTGCTGACTTAAGAGCATCGTGAAAATCCGCTAATAACTCTGATAAAGGTGCGTTGAATTCCATCCTAACGCGTGAGTCAGCGGACGGAATGTTCGTATTGCCTGCCCCGACCTGGATGTACTCCATATCCACAAATTCTCCACGCCTACCCTTCAGGAGCTCAATTATAGTGCCCAAAAACCGTGAAGGCGCGAGAATATATAGTAGTACACGCGGCTCCCTCACTTCTGTTATACGTCCTGGATCCGGCATTTTTGATGGATTGCCTACCATCGCCGAAGATCCGTCGGTCAATAGGATTTCGTACTGAACCGATGGGATTGTGGTTATAATATTAAGCCCATATTCACGTTCTAGTCGCTCCCTGACCACTTCAAGATGAAGAGCTCCCAAAAAACCGCAACGGAAACCGAAACCCAGTGCGACTGAAGACTCTGGCTCAAATTCAAGCGCCGCATCATTCAAACGCAACTTCTCCAGACCGTCTCTCAATTCGGAAAAGTTAGTGTGGCTCGCAGGGTAAAGCCCCGCGAAAACCATAGGTTTTCGCGGCCGATAACCTTTGAGAGGTTTTACATTTCTTGCTTTTTGCGCAGTTAAACTATCCCCTACCCTAACGTCTTGCAAGCTCTTCAGCCCTGTCACCACAAAGCCCACTTCGCCGGCCTTCAGTTCTGAGCAGTACACAGGATCAGGGGAGAAAAACCCAAGCTTAGGAGCAGGGATGACTTTCTGAGAAGACAATAATCGCAGAGATTCATCCTCTTTGAAAGATCCATCAAACACACGGACATGCGCTACTACACCTCTGTATAAATCGTAGCGAGAGTCGAATACCAAAGCACGCGGCGCAGTAGATCCCTCGTTGACAGAGGGAGGCCGAACTCTCTGTATTATCGCACGTATTAGCTCTTCCAATCCCTCGCCCGTTTTCGCGGACACAAACACTGCCTCCTCTGACTTGAACCCAAACAGTGCCTCTAGCTCAACTGATACACGTGAAGGGTCAGCAGCAGGAGCGTCTATTTTATTCACAACGGGGATTACGTCCAGACCTAGCTCGACTGCCTGCCAAGCGTGCGCTAAAGTCTGCGCTTGCACCCCTTGGACAGCGTCTACCACCAACAAGACACCCTCGCAAGCCATAAGGCTGCGAGATACCTCATTCTCAAAATCTACATGCCCGGGCGTATCTATAAGATTCATTGCAACCGGGCCATCCTCATTCTCAAAAGAGAGCCGGACAGTCTGAGCCTTAATAGTAATGCCTCGTTCGCGCTCCAACTCCAGTGTATCCAGATGTTGCTCCATTAAATCTTGCTGAGAAACGGCTCCGCTAGCCTCCAAAAGCCTGTCTGCCAGAGTAGATTTGCCATGGTCAATATGAGCAATTATGCAGAAGTTGCGTATTTTCGATTGGTCGAAAGAGGGGTTGTCCATAAATACTAAATCAAACTATGTATCATCCAAAAGTGTTCACTGTAAGAGCAAGCCTTACAGATTTCAAGCAAGATGAATGCCTCAAGGTTACAAACTCTATTTTAGGGCATTGATCGGTTTACAGGCTATTTTCCTGTTCATACGACCTGCTATTCTTTCCCTTTTTACAAAAGCGTTTCTCTTATATTGTTCTAAACAGTTCATGAACTTGAATTTCCTACCTGTATACTCAAAAATCTCCAGGCCTTACAACATTATTAAAATTCTGATCAGAGTACAAAGACCGGTAAAAAGCTATATACTATCACTATAGTGTTTTCTTGCCCGAGTCAAATTAAAGAGGATTAGATTTAGGGAAATAGGCAATTAGCACTAAAGGAGGAAGCAATGTTTAACAGAAAACGATTTCTTGTAGTTGCATGTTCAACGCTTGCAGCAGCTTTTCTCGTCGCTGCGTGTGGAGGCGAAGATGGAGGCAATGGAAGTGAGCAATCGGCAAGTGGCGAAGGTACTCTGGATGTGATACTGGAACGTGGTAATCTGATTTGCGGCATCAAAGCTGACACTCCAGGGTTTGGAGTTCTCAACCCAGATGGGACAGCTGATGGCAACGACGTCGAGTACTGCCGTGCATTAGCAGCTGCGATCTTTGGCGATATAAGCAAAGCTGAATTCAGAGAAGCAACTTCATCTAACCGATTTGAACTACTTGGAGCAGAAGAGATAGATGTCCTGATTCGCACTACAACCTGGACAGCTAGCCGAGACGCAAGCCTAAATGTAGCTTTTGCACCTACCACTTTCTATGACGGAGCGGGCGTTATGATAAAGTCGGGTAGTAATGTGACTAGCGTAACACAGCTAGACGGCGCCACAATCTGCATACTTGATGGCACCAGCACGCAGGGAGCAGTATCCGACTTCTTCGCTGAGCAGGGGATAACTTACTCAGAGCGGGTTTTCCAAGCCAATCCTGAACTTAGGTCAGCATTCATTGATGACCAGTGCGATGGATGGTCGTCCGATAAGTCACAGTTGGGCGGACATCAATTCACCTTGAAGACGGACGAGAATATAGATGCCGTTGTTCTGCCAGAGACTCTATCTAAAGAACCACTTGGTCCTAGCGTTCGCGACAACGACTCGGAATGGGAAGATGTAGTGCGTTGGGTTGTGAACGGTATGATTATCGCTGAGGAGCAAGGGGTAACCTCCAGTAACGTAAGCCGTATGGCGGCTAATCCACCAAACAACACTATCGCAAGACTCTTGGGCGTAGGGTTTGACGACGGAAGCCCAGCAGATCTAGGGATAGGCCATGGCAAGATACCCCGGACATTTATGCAGGAAGTCATAAGCCAAGTAGGTAATTATGGTGAAGCGTACGAGGCAACTTTAGAAAGAGTCGGACTAACGCGTGAAGGTTCTCTCAACGCCTCATACCTTGACGGCGGGCTAATATACTCCCCACCTATGCGATAAAGAACATCTAGTCCTTTCACAGTAGGAGGGAGACCTTCTTTTTAAGGTCTCCCTCCTACTTGCAAAAATACGGCTATGAGCGAGTTACTGAGCAACATATGGTTCAGAACCCAGTACCGTTATCTTCTAATTAATGTAACCGTCGGTATTATAGCTGGCATAGTTGCGGGTTATGTAGTTTACTCCGTAGCCGTCAATTTTCTTGATTTTGACTTCTTGTTCGGGCCTTATGGCAGTCCCGACAGAAGTTCCCTTTTTCCCGCTCTTAACGTAGAAGCCGGCGACGCACGCTGGACAGCTATACTCAAAGGCGCAGGTAACACCTTGTCAGTTGTTGCCTTTTCAATAATTCTCGCATCTTTAGTCGGTCTTCTCGTAGGTATAGCGAGGCTTATCGGCAATCCAGTGATATCTCAGCTTGGTCGCATATATGTAGAGGTGTTCAGAAACTTGCCACTGCTGGTGATCATGTTCTTCTTCGCCTTTGCCACGTTCCAAGAGTTGCCTCGGATATCAGAAGGAGTAAACCTTGCCGGTGTGTTGTACATAAGCAACCGGGGAGCAGCGATCATCTGGCCTGTCGTCGGCAACTCGCTGTGGTGGGTCTGGCTGTTAATAGTTTTTCTGGGCGTAGTCGCTGCAGTGGTGATCAGAAGGCGCCAGATGTCAAAGGAAGAGGCGACGGGACGTAGCTACCACCCAAATAGGTGGGGCTTCGTTACCTTCTTAGGAATAGCGGCCATAGGTTACGTAGCTCTGATATTTCCTGTGGCTATCTCATTTCCGGAAGTTACAATATCTCAAGCAGGTTTCTATTCATATACAGGAGGGAATCAGCTCGGCCTCGCATATGTAAGCGCTTTACTGTCTCTCACGCTCTATTTCAGTGCCTTTATAGCCGAGATAGTACGTGGTTCCATCCAAGCCATATCGCATGGTCAAACTGAGGCCGCACAATCCTTGGGGCTCTCTGCATACCAGAGGTTATCCCTGGTTATATTACCCCAAGCCCTCCGCATAATGATACCTTCTCTTAATAACGAGTATCAAAACACCAACAAAGACTCCAGCTTGGCGCACGCGATAGGTTACGGCGAGATGGTACTAATAATGAACAGAATCGTGAACAACGCAGGCAACTTGTTGCAGTCGTACATAGTCATATTCATAATATTCTTGGTCACAAATCTTATCATCTCTCTAGTGATGAACTTCGTAAACCGCAATGTGCAGATAAAATGATTGCCACAGAAAAATATGGAACCCGCTTGACTGATCGTATAGCGTGGGCACATAAGAACCTGTTCAATACATGGTGGAACTCTCTGCTTACCTTGACTGGATTAACCATTGTAGGAACACTTGTATACTTACTGGCAGACTATATCCTGTTCACTGCTAATTGGAACTTAGTCGCTTTCAACCGGAGGCTGTTCTTTGTAGGCAGCTACCCTGCTGATGAGGTATACAGGATATGGATATCCGTTTTCCTATTAGGCGCATTAGCGTCTATCACTTACGGCATATGGGTCGGACGCCTCAAGCCGTTTTTTATAGTTGCAGGCGTCTTGGCGATTGTGGTGCTCACGTTCGGACTAGGTAGCGAGGTGTTTATAGAGGAGACCGAGTTCTCCAGCGAGGTGGAACAAAACGGTCAGACGGTGGTTGTCCAGGGGGTGGACAGAGATCTGAAACGGGAGGGAGGCTGGGCGCCCGAATGGCTGTACGCCTTGTCCTTAGGGTTGGCTCTTCCATTTGGTCTGAACTGGATTGTGATGGCGGCCCTCTTCATTACGGCGGGGACAGGTACACTGATAGGTAAATATTGGCTTGCACGCTGGAAAAAAACCCCCGTACTTCTGCAGGCTATAGGCGCAGGATGGGTGCTACTGATTCCTATCACTTTATTACTGCAAATCGGCATATCTGCAAATAGATGGGAAAGCGTTTTCCTGGACATGCTAGTGTTTGTTGTAGGTGTCTTTTTCTCGTTCTTCATAGGTGTCGCGTTAGCATTGGGACGCACTTCACCATACGTCGCTGTACGCGCCTCTTCTGTAGGATACATAGAGGTTGTGCGCGCTGCTCCTTTGATAGTCTGGCTACTGTTCGCTACCTTTCTGAATGACGAGCTAGGACCACTTGGAGAAGCATTCAGCAATATCACTTTGCCCGTGAGGGTTATGATAGTATTTGCCTTCTTCGGAGGAGCATATATCGCAGAGGTGATGAGAGGTGGGTTACAGTCTATATCACGAGGCCAGTACGAGGCTGCGGAAGCGATGGGGCTGAATTCTGTTCAGAAGCACCTTTATATAATACTTCCTCAGGCGATTCGAGCGGTAGTGCCTGCCATAATAGGTAGGTTCATAGCTCTATGGAAAGACACTGCTCTCTTAGCGGTCATATCGCTGGTGAACACCTTGGAAAAGGCAAAAAAGATACTGGGAGGACAAAACGACTTAGCCGAGGGATCCTTCTTTGAGGTTTACATACTTGTGGGCGTAATCTATTGGGTAGTGTCCTACCTGCTTTCAAGGATGGGGTCAACCGCTGAAGAGCGGCTCGGAGCCGGAGAAAAGAGATAGCGCAAACACCGGAGGCAGTCATGGGTACTGAATCAGATAAAAAAGATATGGTAAAGCTTGAGAAGGTAATCAAGCAGTTTGGGGATTTTGTAGCACTCAAGGGTGTAGATCTGACCATAAAGGAGGGAGAAGTGGTGGTCATCATAGGACCTTCGGGATCAGGCAAATCCACAATGCTAAGAACTATAAATCAACTTGAACGGCATAACTCCGGGAGGATAGTGGTTGACGGCATTGAGCTAACCGATGACAGTCGAAGTCTAAGCAGCATAAGGGAAGAGACCGGAATGGTATTTCAGCAGTTCAATCTCTTCCCCCACCTAACCGTCATTCGAAACATAGCCCTTGCGCCCCAAAAGGTGCGTCGCATGCCCAAGAAAGAGGCGGAGGGCTTGGCTATGACGCTGTTAGAGAGGGTAGGCATACCCGAACAGGCCGAAAAGTACCCGGGGCAGTTATCTGGAGGTCAGCAGCAACGCGTAGCCATAGCCCGAGCGTTAGCGATGAACCCAAAAGTTATGATGTTTGATGAACCGACTTCGGCACTTGATCCCGAGATGATAAACGAGGTATTGAAGGTAATGATAGAGCTTGCCGAGTCTGGTATGACCATGATCTGCGTATCTCACGAGATGGGGTTCGCTAGGAGTGTTGCAGACCGAATCATATTCATGGACGAAGGGGAAATAGTGGAAATAGGGACGCCGGAAGAGTTCTTTGAAAACCCTAAAGAGAACAGAACCAAGCTCTTCCTTGAGCAGATACTAACCCACTAACTGACCAAGACAATATAAAAATTAAATCTGAAACCCCTTGGTGGGGAAGGCGGGATTCGAACCCGCACGCCCGAAGGCACATGCTCCTAAGGCATGCGCGTCTGCCATTTCGCCACTTCCCCAGGGGAATACACAAAGCACAAGGGCCCTGCATACTAATAAGGCTATCTTACGAACAAACAGAAGAGCTACAGAAGTGTCCACCAAGACCAAGACACACGCAACATCATTTATAGCCTTAAAAACGATACACTATTCTCATAGAGGTTACAAAGGTCGCCCACCAACCACAGACCCTGCACCACTACGGAGACCCATAATGAACTACACGATTGAAAAGGTAGCAGACCCCAAAGCAGTTGTAGGAGAAGGCCCATTATGGGTGCCTTCAAAGCGCATCCTCTACTGGACCGATATACGCACGGGGCGTGTATTTCGATTTGACCCGGAGATCGGCGAGAATAATACGATACATAAGGGTATTTTCGTTGGGGGGCTGTCGGTCAACAAGCACGGTGGGCTAGTATTTGGGACCTGGGAAGGCGTCATGCTTTGGCGTTCCGACGAGGATTGGACATGGAGTCACCACGACGAGCAGGATGGCGGGCTTATGCGTTTCAACGACTGCAAAGCAGGCCCGGACGGCTCATTCTACGCAGGAACGTATTATGACGATGAAGAGATAGGTAAGCTCTTCCGGTTTCTACCTCAGGGCGGCTACGAGATCCTGGCGGAAGACTTAGGTATAAGCAACGGTATGGGATGGTCGCCTGGATTGAACTACTTTTACCACACTGACTCCACTAGAAAGACAATATACCGATACGACTACAACAGCTCAACCTGCGCCATATCCAACAAGAGGAAGTTCGTTTCTCTCTCCGAGAGCATGGGCGTTCCAGATGGCATGACGGTGGACGCAGGCGGATATGTGTGGTCAGCAATATGGGGAAGCGGCTGTATCATACGCTTTGATCCCGATGGTCATGAGGAGCGCAGGCTGAAGGTACCAGCCACACAATCATCAAGTGTTATGTTTGGTGGAGACGACCTGACCGACATATACGTAACCACTGCAAACAATGGAACCGGTCAGCCTCCGAATGGAATGGAACCGACCGGCTACGACTTTTCAGCGCATCGCGGTGGGGAGCTTTACCGTATCAGACAGGACGAGATACAAGGCAAGCCTGAGTTTGAAGCTAACTTTAGGTGGCCCAGCTAAAAAGCCTGGAGATTAGGCACCTACAGGCTAACTCTTGCGGAACCGGAGGCAGACCGGCTTAGGTATATGGACAGAAGACAAAGTCTCCACAAGTCTACCCGTAGTCTCGTCAAGGCGGAAAGAGAACACAGAGTGTGTGTCTTGGTTAGCGGCGAGTAGTATATCCCCAACGGGAGACAGGGCAAAATTGCGAGGACACTCCCCTAACGTAGAGTCGCAACCCTCAAGCCGCAAGAGGCCTTCCGCTTCAACCGAGAAGACCGCTATGCTATCGTGTCCTCTGTTGGAAGCGTAAACGTAACGACCGTTTGGATGAACGTGTATATCAGCACAGTGACTGGTTCCTTTCCAGGTATCAGGCAAAGTTGAGACAGTTTGAATATGAGATAGCCCTCCCGATTCCGAATCAAAAGAGCAAACTTCCACCGTAGAACCTATCTCATTCAAAACGTAAATCACTGAACCATTCGGATGAAAGTCCATATGCCTAGGGCCACCGCCAGGCATAGTCTCGTAAAAAGGTCTATCAGCATTGGCAGTGAGCAAGCCTTGCCTTGTATTCAATGTGTATATGCGTACCTTGTCGTGCCCTAGATCCGCTATGTAGGCAAAACGTCCAGATGGATCGATACAGGAAGAATGAGGATGAGGCTCTAGTTGGCGCGAGGGGACAATACCGCTCCCGCCTTTATAAGGCAAAAAACAGGACATATCACCCAAACTCCCATCATCTACTATAGGAAATGACGCTGCACTCCCCCCTGCGTAGTTTGTCACAAGCAAACAAGAGCCGGTCGTATCCGTTAAAACATGACAAGGTCCGCTGGATCCGGTCGAGCGAGAGTTCAATAGTTCAAGAGAACCAGAAGACTCATTAAAACGGTAAGAGACAACCGTCCCTTCAGAACTGAGTAGTTCTGCAACGGCATAAATCACAGGGATACGAGGGTGTATAGCTATAAAGGAAGGATCGTCTAACCCGCCAGTAGTACCGATTATCTCAATATTGCCTTCCTTTGTGTCAAACAGGCACGAATATATGCCTTCACTACTACTGTCTCGCGTATAAGTCCCCACAAAAAGCGTTACTTTAGATGATTTTGGCAATACACTCCTCCGTACTCATATAAACTGATGACAATTCCCGTATGAATCATGGCACCGACTCAAAGTAGTATCAAGATGTTATACTATGGTTGCATATTACAATATTTCCCTACCTTCAGTCTTTTTCAAGGGGCAGAATATTGTATTTAAAGAACTTCTCTTAGTCTAATAAACCGTAAAGAAAGTAATATGACACATACATAGTTTCAGACAGTCTTGATTTTATGTAATATACATAACGCTGGTGACGCGCGTGGGACTCGAACCCACAACCTAGTGATTAAGAGTCACTTGCTCTACCATTGAGCTAGCGCGCCGATAACTATTGAACAGCACTATCGCATTGGAGTCAACGATCTGGAGACGCAGAGTAAGGATAAAACAACAATCTGACTTACAAGAAGCAAAATTTCCTCTAAAAAGATCCTCATGCCAATCCCTCTGAATCAATGTCCATGGATGAGTTCAAGTTCATAGAACGCCTTGCCGAAATAGCAAATCGCGGGAACTATGCATCGTCTCTAGAGCCTTTCATAGGCATAGGCGATGACGCAGCATATGTGCCCATTAGCGAGTTGGGGGCTTTGTTTGCGACAGATGCTATGGTGGATGGGGTGCATTTTGATGGGGTGCATTCCGACTGGTTTAGCATAGGCTGGAAAGCGGTGATAGCGAACCAAAGCGATATAGCAGCGATGGGTGGGACTCCTTCGTTCGCTGTAGTAACTATAGGCATTTCACCCATGGTAAAGGCCGACGAAGCTTTAAGGGGCTTCAAAGGTATTCAAACAGCTTTAGAACAGTTCGGCGGACGTTGTGTGGGTGGAGACACCGTGGCATCACCAACGACTTTCTTAAACGTGGCTATGTTGGGCATACCTGCGTCAAGAGAAGAGCAACCCGCGATAATGAGGCGAGACTCCGCAAAGGCGGGCGACCAGGTAGCGGTTACAGGAAGCCTCGGAGCTTCTGCCGCGGGCCTGGAGTTTATACGGAGTATGAAGAAGCATTACAGCCCGAACTCCTTGACGAAGGCGCATCTAACCCCCGTGCCGCGCGTTGAAGCAGGTCTGAAACTCGCAGAAATCGGCGTGAGATGCGCCATAGATGTAAGCGATGGCCTGGTCGCAGACATTGAGAAGATAGCGATAGCAAGCGGCTTAAGCATCATTGTAAAGGCTAACGAAGTACCTATCAATAGTGCGGTGGCAAAGCTGTACCCGGAACGTTCTCTTGAGCTCGCTCTGACAGGAGGAGAAGATTACGAGCTTGTGTTCGTTGCTCCGCCCGAACTCATGGCAGCAGCCCTTCATTCCATAGCCCCTTTGGGTAAACGTATAGGTGAAGTAACCAACCCTATACACAAAGGTTTACCTCGTGTAGTGATATTGGACGAGTATGGAAAGGAAAAGCATCTGAAACAGAAAGGATGGTCTCATCGCATTGGATGAAAATCTCGCTGACATAGTCGGAACGCTCTTATTAGAAAGCCGTTCGCATGCAGACACGATGGCGATAGGAGCTACTCTGGGTATGCATATAGCTGTCGGAGATGTTGTACTTCTTTACGGAGAATTGGGAGCGGGTAAGACGGCCTTCGCGTCAGGTGTAACAGAAGGATTAGGATGTAAGACCCGCGCCCGAAGTCCGACCTTTGTAATCATGAATGAGCATTTCGGGAGGTTAAAGCTGGTTCATTGCGACCTATACAGAGTACAAAGCCCTGACGAAGCTAATGAACTAGGCATACATGAGGTTTTGGAGAACGCTGCGCTCTTGGTGGAATGGCCTGAGAGATGGGAAGAAGCTGTACCCAGCCTGAAACTGCGCTTTCAAACAGTTAACTCTCCAGAAACTCGTATCATCTCAATAAGCGCTAGCGGTCCAAGAGCGGCAATCCTGAAAGAATTGATGGCGGCAGAATGTGGGAAGTTTACCATAGCTCCAAATAGGGTGGGATAATAGGTTGCGTTTGCTTCTAATAGACACATCAACCAATAAAGCAGGCGCGGGGATTTGGATGGATGGCAGAGAGCTTCTGTCAAAAGAATGGCTGTCCAATATGAACCACACTAAGGAACTTATGACAGTCGTTCAATCTCTGCTACACAAATCAAGCATCACCGCAAATTCTCTAACTCATGTGGCGGTTGCACGAGGCCCCGGCGGTTTCACTTCTGTAAGAATTGGCATCAGTGTAGCATTAGGGATAGCAACTCCATACAACCTACAAGTCATAGGTGTCCGGACGCACGCCATACAGGCTCATCCTTTTGTAAAACAAAGTTCCCCTGATCAGCCCCTCTATTCTCTCATCCCTGTGGGAAAGAATGCTTTATCATGGGAAAGGTTTGAAGGTAGCTCAGAGACGGTAAGTGAGGGTATTAATTCGGCTGAAAAGCTGGTGAAAACTGTACAAAACAACGCTACTCTGTGCGGTGAAGGAGTTGTCGAGCTTAGAAAGGTTGGGGTAAACATACGCAACGATGCCTTCCCGTCCAACGCAGCTCCGAGCCGCTCAATCAGTGTAATGCTGTCAGTGGTTCAAGAGATGTTACGGGGCAGATCCGATCTTTCAAATTTAATTCAGCCCATATACGCCCGTCCGCCGAAGATAACAGCCCCAAAACGTACATACCGCCACAACAGGAGAACATAGATGGAAAATGAGACTACTTTGTTGCTGATAAAACCCGATGGAGTACAGAGAGCTCTTATAGGAGAGATAGTCGGACGTATAGAACGCAAGGGATTTAAGATACGCGGCTTGAAGATGATACATGTGGAACGCAGCCTAGCAGAGCTTCATTATGCAGAGCACAGAAATATGCCCTTCTATGAGGGGCTTATAACCTTTATCACATCCTCCCCTATTGTGGCGATGGCGATAAGCGGTAAGGAGGCGGTCTCATCATTACGTCAGATGATGGGAGCTACAAACCCCACAGATGCACAGCCCGGAACTATAAGGCACGATTTGGCTATGGATATCGGGCGCAATCTAGTACATGGTTCGGCAAATCTCAAGGACGCTGAGCGGGAACTATCTATTTTCTTTTCCGAAGAAGAGATACTTGATTACAATAGAAATCTGGAGGTCTCCATATCGGAGTAAGTTACTCTAAGTAAAGTACGGTTCCGGCTTTTGACCATAGCTGTTCAAGGGCGTACCGTTCTCTTTGCTCGGACAGCATGAGGTGAACTATAAAACCGGGAAAATCAAGCAGAGTCCAACCGCTTTTGACCGAACCTTCCCGACGTATCAGCCTTACTCTATGGCGGCGAAGGGAACGTACTATAGATTCCTCAAGGCTCTTCAGATGGCGAGCGGTATAGCCCGTCGCTATCACAAAGTAATCGGTGAGGTCGCTACAATCACTAAGGTCAATGATAACGACATCCATGGCGTTCTGCTCGTAGGCGACTTCAACGGCAACTCTAGCAGAATCAATGACGGAAGAGCCGGCGTTCAGAACATCAGTACTGGCCTCTGGATAAACTGTCTCCATACAAAGAGTATACACCTAAAAACAACAAAACCTGATGAGCAACCTGAACAGCACCATTATTCCACGTATGGGTGGTAGTAGTAAGCTGCGCGCCGTTGTAGCTATGAGTGGCGGCGTGGATTCTAGTGTAGCTGCCGCTTTGCTTGCCAGGGAAGGCTTTGAAGTTATAGGAGTAACTATGCGGCTTTTCCCGTCACCGTTTGAAGGCGCGGGACGGCTGGGTAAATCCTGCTGCTCCCTTGAAGACGTGGAAGACGCTCGAGCTGTTTGCCGCAAAATAGGGGCCCGTCACTTCTACCTAAACTTCGAAAAAGATTTCAAGGAACATGTCATAGACTACTTCATCTCCGAATACGAGAATGGAAGAACACCTCACCCTTGTATAGCCTGCAACGACAGGATGAAGTTTGAATTCCTTATGAGACGGGCCGAAGTTATGGAGGCAGACGTGCTAGCGACAGGGCACTATGCCAGACTCAAGCACAACTCAAATGGACTATTTCAGCTTTTACGAGGCAAAGACCGCGCAAAAGACCAATCGTACGTCCTCTATAACCTGGGCCAAGAACAGATGAAGCAGCTTCGTTTTCCTATCGGTGATTTTACCAAAGAAAACATCCGCAAATTCGCCCAAGCTGAGGGGCTTGCAAACGCCGATAAACCCGACAGCCAAGATATATGTTTCGTCCCATTAGGGGATTATAGGACCTTCGTGGACAAGCGCATATCCAAACCAAGGCAGGGCCGGATCGTAGATACACAAGGGAAAACATTAGGACAACATGACGGGATACACAACTTCACTGTAGGGCAAAGGAAAGGCCTCTCTATAAATGGTAATAATAGCACACCCAGGTACGTTCTCGCAATAAGTTCCGACACAGGCGACGTGGTGGTGGGACACGCAAAGGAGCTACTGGTCAAGTCTGTCTTCATCCGGAACACTAACTGGACCGAAAAAGCACCGGAAGCGTCGTTCCGAGCTTCAGTCCGGATACGTTACAACGGCAAAGAAGAGGATGCCAAGGTCCTCCCTATCGGATCCGACGCCAAGATAATATTTGACAATCCAGTTCGGGCAGCAACGCCGGGGCAGGCTGCTGTGTTCTATGATGGTGAAAGGTTGGTGGGAGGTGGGATAATATCCCACGCAAGCAACAGAGTAGGGAATGAAACAGATCTTATTCATCTTGATAGACAGTAAATCGAGTATACTGAACTGTTCTATGAATACTCAAGAGTGTACCAAAATACGTCAAAAATTGAGTCCTTTGAAGAAATCTTATATGAGACAAGTAAAATAAGTTTGTCTATAAGTCTTATTAATATGTCTAGTAATACATAATATTGCTTGTTTTACTTCCTGGATACTAGATATTTGAATATAACAAAGAAGCTATACACATTGATCAAAATTAACAAAATATTTAGTCATATATTATTATCATTGAGATCAAATAGGCAAGAATATACAATCCATCTATAAAGTAAAACAGGAGATTAATTCAGATGTACAAAGAAATAAATAGTATAACTAAAGATATAAGTAAATAAGAAACCAAGTCTGTTTCATTATATAGACAAATAAAGCATGCAAAAGTCAAGAAGAACATCTAAAACATATCCTCGTCCTGATCTCAGATTTGAAGCCTCATTGAGAGGGAAAGGGTTTACCAAGATCGCGGGGTTGGATGAAGCTGGACGTGGAAGTCTAGCGGGACCTATAGTCGCGGCAGCAGTAATACTCCCGAAAATCCTTCCAGATACTCTGTCCTATGTGAACGACAGCAAGAAGATGGCACCAAAAGCCCGAATCAAGGCAGAAGTCGAGATAAAAAAAGCGGCTGTAGCTTGGGCGTTAGGCGTAGTAAGTGAAAAGGTCATAGAAAAGGATGGGATAAGCCGAGCCGGACGAGCCGCAATGTTACTGGCGTTCCGCAAGCTCCACCCTACTCCAGATTATCTCCTTATTGACGCCTTTGAACTTCCGCAGAAAGATATACCCCAGATTGCCATAGTGAAAGGAGACACAAAGTCGGTATCGATCGCAGCGGCGTCCGTGCTAGCGAAAACAGAGAGAGATCGCATTATGGGTATACAGCACAAACTATGGCCCGTGTACCGCTTTGACCAACATAAAGGGTACGGCACAGCCCGACACGTTGAGACATTGAAGCTTGAAGGTCCTTGTCCTATACATAGACGCAACTTTAACCCCACAAAGCAGATACTGAACCTAAACACGCAGCATAGACTCTCTTTGCCCCCTGGAACTGGGAAGGCGGGAGAAGCAGTTGCATCATATAATCTGCGCTCAATGGGCTTCAAAATAGTCTGCACAAACTATGTGTCCCGTTACGGCGAAATCGACATAGTTGCACTGAAGGACGGACGAGTGGCTTTTGTAGAGGTTAAGACTAGACGTAACTCCACTTACGGAAAACCAGAGGAGTCACTTACCCACACGAAGGCTTTGAAGCTGACTCGCGCCGCCTATGCCTTCTTACAAACGGAGCAGAGTTACAGTAACCTGGACTGGGGTATAGACTTGATGGCGATAGAACTGAATTCCTATGGAAAGGTAGAAAGAGTGGAACTGTTTAGCGACGCCGTACAAGATGATTTCAAAAAAGAGCTATGGGATTGACGGGAGATCCGGTAGCGTTCGGTATTGCGAGAGGCGCAACGACCAGGGCGAACTCCCACCTGTCTCGCTTGACGCACTCATCAGCCAGATCGTCCAGCCATACGTTGTCCAGTATCCACAACCCCATACCTACTATACCCACTTGGTGCACTGGGTTGGAAAACATCCTATAGGGGGAAGGTTGCACATCATTCCCCGTATCAGATCCTATAGCAGCAACTCCTGCCTCGTGAATCAAAGGCAATATCTCCGGAAAAGGACCCGAAGAGCCTTTCACGTAAGGATCAACGACCGCCCTACTCTTCTCCACTTGCCCCAGTTGTCCCGTACGCATAAGGACTATATCTCCCACTCCGGGCACTACTCCACACTCGCTCTCCGCCTTTCGAAAATCTTCTATCCCTACGCCGTCTCCTCGCTCCAGGAATGAGGTAGAGCGAAGACGAGGAGCATCTATCAATATTCCACGAGTCGTTAAGCCTTGCTTACTGCTCAAAACGGAGCATAATTCCGCTCCCTTATCTACTGAGACACGCGTTGAAGGATACCCGTTATACATTTTCCCATCCCAGAAGAAATGAGCCAGACTGTCAATGTGAGTAACCGAATGCCCATGAAAAACAAGCCCGAAGAAGTCTACCGCTACCTGTCGTTTCTCACTCTCTCCAGGACGGTAGCGGTCGCCGCTTGAAAGCATATAATGCATAATCGAACGTCGTCTGTCAGGGTCGGCTTGGCTGTAGTTGATGGTTCGAGCGCAACTAACCGATAGCCCTTCCTCAACTAAAGCGAGCGCCTGCCGCGTGCACCCAACATCTATATGGTTCAACGTGCCGCGTTCGTCTTCACTACCCCACCTGCCCCAGTTGCACAAGTCTTTTTCAAGCCACCTGACCAGTTCCCCTTCCGAAGGGGTATGCTCTGTCGTGCGATAAACTGTCATACAATCCTCCTTAAAGCTTTACATATCCACAAGCATATATCCGATAATAAACTATACTTTGTACCACTGCGCCGCAAACAAAAGCGTCACCGTTATCTCGTTCTGACTTAATACAAATGAGCACCTCCTTCTTTTAATGCGGCTTTCCTCTAAATGCTTAAAAGTGGATCTGGAGTCATCTTGCCGTAACTCCCCAGCAGAATTACTCCATATAGCGGATTAGCTATAGATTTCTCCTTGTCTATGCTCATAAAGCCTCTTACCTGCCAAACGCTTCGTTTGGTAGTCTCTTCCATCTGTCTCAAGTGCGCGTTGCAGTAGCTCCCTCCATGATTTGCGTATAGCTGGATGTCCTTTGTACGAGGCATAGCCGAAGATTTCGGACTTCAAAGCAGCTTGTCAGCCGTAAAGTTCAGTCAAACCAAGCGTTACTACTCACGAAGAAACGTCGTTGGTGGACATTGAGGTTCTTCTGTTTTTGTATCAACATGTTTGTTAGATAAGACACTATGCAGAGCAGCTCATAGTGCACAAATAACATGTACTGAAGACAGCATCCGGTATAAAATATAATCACTCAATCTTCAATTGCGCTATCACTTGCTTAAGGACTAAACCCTATGCTGCCCACACCTTCGATTGACTCTACTACCGAAGAAGAAAAGATAATCTACCTGGATAACGCTGCATCCACGCCCGTGCGCTCAGAGGTACTGGAGAAGATGTTGCCTTACTTTTCCAGGGATTTCGGCAACCCTTCCAGTCTATACAGCTTGGCGGAAACGGGACGTAACGCGGTCGCCGAAGCGCGCGAGCATATATCTAAAGAGATAGGTTCTAGAGCAAGCGAGATAGTGTTCACATCGGGGGGCACAGAAGCAAACAACACAGCCGTTAAAGGGGTGGCTCTTGCACTTAAGAATTTTGGGAAGCACGTAATAGTGGGCGCAACAGAGCATCATTCGGTCCTTCACCCGGCTGAGCAGCTTGAACGTATGGGTTGGGAAGTTACCGTTATACCTGTAAATAGGCAGGGGCAGATTGATTCCTTACAAGTGGCACAGGCCGTGCGAAGCGATACCACCATCGTAAGTATAATGCTTGCAAATAATGAGATAGGCACCATTCAAGATATAGCGGTAATATCAGAAGCAGTCAAACGTTCAGCAAATGATAAAAAAGCAACTGTATCCATACACTCGGACGCAGTGCAGGCAGTGGGAAAACTGCCCATAGACGTCAGTACCCTTGGGGTAGATATGCTCTCATTCTCCGGACATAAGGTCGGGGGGCCTAAAGGGGTAGGAGCTTTATACATAAAACGCGGCACTCCTCTAGAGCCTTTGCTTCAAGGCGGCGGCCAAGAGCGTCAGCGCAGGTCGGGCACTGAAAACGTCCCAGGCATAGTAGGGATGGGAGAAGCATTCCGTCTGGCACAGTCCGAGCGGCTACAGTTCTGTGAGAATACAAAGAGGCTTTCAGAAAAGCTGAGAAAAGGGATACTTTCCTCTATTGATAGAGTTGAGGTGAACAGTGACATGAACGGTTTGCCTAACATACAGAACTTCTCTTTCTTTGGTTTGGCAGGTGAACATGTGCTCGTGAGTCTAGACCTGGAGGGCGTGTGCGCTTCAAGCGGAAGTGCGTGCAGTTCAGCATCCGTAGAACCAAGCCACGTTTTGTTGGCATTGGGGATGGACGCCGAAGAAGCGGTTTCAAGCGTTCGTTTCTCTCTAGGACGCGACACAACAGAAGAGGACGTCAGTCGAGTCATCGCCGTTCTTCCAGGCATCGTGAAGAAGCTGAGAAGTATGCCCTCTATGGTGGCATGTAGCTGAGACTAGTTATGAAACCCTTTTTGGAAGCAGGAAGCTAAACCAATGACCGAGGCTTCCAGCAATTCGCCTGCACAATCCACCGGAGGTATCTCGCCGCCGGAGAATGGTCAAGAAGAAACGCGGCACAAGTTCGCTCTTCAGGTGGAGGTTGCATTGCGTTATGTGGAGAAGAATCGATATGATTACGGCCATGAACTGTCAAAGGTGAGTCTTAAGCGCTCCGTAACGGACGTCGAGGAGGGAGCGGATGGTTTAGTTCGTGTATGGATCAAGTATGTACCGGAGAAAGCAACAGGTGGATCCTACGGCTTGGAGTACGTGGATGTTTCCCCTTCGGGTGAGGTGTTAGTTAGAAGGCAGTCGCAATACCCTAAAGTCTCTTATACGCCGTGGAAACTGTTGGCTGCTGCCGTCATCAGCGTCATATCGGCGGCCGTGCTCATACCGCTTTTCCTGCTCGTACTGAGCCAACCCGACCAGAGCTTCAGATCTGGTCGATTCCTGACGATTCGTATTGAAGAGAGCCCACGTCCCTTTCAGGAGCTACACTTTACAGGCATAGGAGGAGAGGATGGATCTACACCCGTCAATCTGGCTATTCGTCCCTCTTCTCCAGAAAACAGGATATTCCTAACAAAATTGGAAGTGAGCAACTTCAACCTCTCTCAAGAGATCAGCATCATAGCGGACGAATCGGCAGTCTCTCTGGTAGATCAGGACGGCAAAAGGTACGCTCCGCTGGATCCTGTGTCAGCAGCGGTACCGGCAGAGCTGAACCCCCGCTATGTCGTAGATGGGTTCCAGTACATCTGGGGCAGCCTCACACTGAATCAAGGGTACCAAGTAGCAGGGTACTTTCTTTTTGATGTCCCTGAAGGCACAAATTTTTCCCGTTTGACGTGGAGGGCATCAGACTTGGTCTCCTTCGATCTAGAGTGAACAAATGGCCCTTCTCGTTTGGCATATAGAGCGTCGCAGTCGGTCTTTTTACTATCTGGTGATAGACGGAATACATAGAAGATAGTAACGAAGAGCTACACATCAAGAAAAAACTAGATGGCGGTGGCTTTTCCTGCTTAGCATAGAAAACACCGGACTTGGTTACCTTAAGTCGTAAATAGGCGGATTGTAGTAACGATGACAGCAAAGAGCGGATCCCCAAGAAAACCTAGGTTGTCGCCTGGACGAAGGCAGTACTTACACTTCAAGAATAAACACCCTGACGCACTATTACTGTTCCGCATAGGAGATTTCTACGAGACTTTTGATGAGGATGCCGAAACTATGTCGCGCGTCCTGGATATAGCTTTAACCGCAAGGGATATTGGAGGTGGAGTTAAGGCACCACTAGCAGGCATACCGCACCATGCCTTGTCCTCTTACCTTGCAAAATTGGTGCGCGCCGGCTTGAAGGTTGCCATCGCAGAACAGATCTCAGGCAAGTCCGGCACCAGTCATAATCAAGTACTAGAGCGTGCCGTCGTGAGAATAGTAACGCCCGGAACCGTCATTGAACCAGGCATGCTTGAGGAGAACAAAAGTAACTATCTCGCAGCGGTGATCGTCCATGGCCACCAAGCCGGTATAGCTTACGTTGATCTTACAACCTCCGACTTCGCCACATTGCAGACTGAATCTACAAGCCTCCTTGACACCATATTACGTCTCTCGCCTGCTGAGGTGCTGGTGAACGATGCTGCCAAAGCAGTTTTCGACGCGTCTGAGGGAATTTACAAAGGAACCATCCGATCGTTGGACAAATCAGGGACAAGCTCTTTCAGTTCTGAAAACACTTTAAAAAATCATTTCGGGGTATCAACTCTAGAGTCGTTCGGGTGCGCCGACAAACCGCTTGCAGTGATCGCCGCCGCCACTACTCTTGAGTTCCTTGCAGAGACTCAAATGGGAACTCTGCCCCAAATAACCTCCTTACATACAGAAGAACCGAGTGATCACGTCCTGTTGAGCACACAAGTTATGGAAGACCTGGAGGTGTTGGAACCCCTAAGCAGCTCAAAACAAACGTACAGCCTTCTTAAGTCTCTGGATAGAACCTGCACGCCTATGGGCAAAAGGCTCATACGAGAATGGTTGAGTTCCCCACTTGCACGTCCAGATCCAATACGGAAACGACAAGAGCAGACGGAGCAATTCTTCCGCAATCCAGATGCACTGTCCGACGCTCGCGCTGCTCTCTCATCAATATCTGACCTTGAAAGGCTAATCAACAGGTGCCGTTCCTTTACCGCCCATCCGCGGGACGTCCTCTCACTGGCAAAAGGGATCAGTAACGTACCGGCCTTAAGTAAAGCAACACAGTCTGCCGGAGTGAAAGCTGATTTCGGAAAACTCACGCATATGGACATCAGAGAAATATCTGACCTGGTTGCCGCCTCAGTACTTCCTGACGCACCTCTATCCGTAGGTGAAGGGAACACAATCAAGCCCGGTTTCGACGATATGTTGGACGAGGTAAGGTCAATCTCAAGCGACACACGATCCAGGATAACCGCTATGGAAACAGCGGAACGTGAGAGAACAGGCATAAAGCCCCTTCGTATAAAGTACAACCGCGTATTCGGCTACTGCATCGAGGTTTCAAGGGGAAGCAAAGACAAGATACCCCCTGACTTTGAACCTCAACAGACGCTAGCCACATCAGTGCGCTTCTCCACTCCAGCGCTTAAGGAGCTTGAGTCCAGGATATTAAGAGCAAGAGAGCAGATAGAACAGTTGGAAAAGGGCGCCTTCCAAAGAGTATGCGGTGAACTGACTACAAGGGCGGAGATGATAATGTCGGCGGCGAAGCGGATAGCTGAACTAGACGCGATCTGCGGACTGGCGGAAGTTGCCCTGGAGAAGAAATGGATCAGGCCCGAAGTAGACAACTCTGGGGATATTGAGATATCAGGTGGAAGGCATCCTATAGTGGAAGACGTTTTAGGACCGGGCAGGTTTGTACCTAACGACGTCTCTCTTTCAACCTTAAACAGAAGTCTCATGATCATAACCGGGCCGAATATGTCCGGAAAATCAACTTATATACGCATGGTAGCCACGCTGGCACTAATGGCTCAAATGGGCAGCTTCATACCCGCCGATAAAGCACGCATTGGTGTTATAGATCGCATATTCACTCGCTCTGGACTGAGCGACGATATATCAGGAAACCGTTCTACCTTCATGGTGGAGATGGTAGAGACTGCAAGCATCCTAAACCAAGCGTCGCCCCGCTCACTGGTCGTATTCGACGAGATAGGAAGAGGCACAAGCACATATGACGGACTGGCCATAGCTCAAGCCGTAGCCGAACATATCCACAACGGGGCCCGGCTTGGATGCCGGACATTGTTCGCAACTCATTTCCACGAGATGACGTCGCTTGGAGACAGCCTGCCGAAAGCGGCAAACTACCAGGTGGCAGTCGCAGAGAAAGAAGAGGGGGTTATATTTCTACATCGCATTGCGCCCGGCGGAGCTAATCGTTCCTATGGAGTCTACGTGGCACGCCTGGCGGGCCTACCCTCACCGGTTGTACACAGAGCGCAGAAGATACTTGACGAGCTTGAGTCTGGCAAAGGGGCTCTAAAGCCTAACGCGGAGACCGCTACACAGATCAGCCTGTTCACACCTGGGGAACAACGTTCCCAGACTATAATCGAAAAATTACAAGATATGCGGCTTGAAGAGATGACACCGATAGAAGCAATGAACGCACTTGCAGAACTACAGAAAGAGATAAAGGGAACGACGAACCGTAACCAATAGAAGAAGCTCCAATGATGTTGATCAACCCTGGAAAGCGTTTATTTGTCTGATATTTCCAGCTTGCTTGTGCGCGATCGTAGCGAGTTCACTTCAGCCTTTACTTCTTCAAGCTGCTCGCGCAATTTCTTGACCTCATCGGAGGTAGTCTTACCCTTATCAATGGAACTTGCAACCCTGAGCGCAGTACGAGCTACTCTGCCATTTTTGTCCTTTTCTGCGAGCTTACGTAAATGGGCGACCGCTTGACGAACTCCGAAAGATCCCAGCGCATGACTCGCCGCAATCTTCACTTGAAACCAGTCGTCCTCTAAAAGGTCTGTCAAACGTTCAACAATCCTCCTTTTGTCCGGGTCGAACTTGGCCAAACCACCTGTAGCCGCAATCCTTGCTCTCTGTGAAAGTCCGCGACGAGTCCACTTCAGCAGTACCTTTTCAGCTCGTCGTCCTCCTAACTCGGCCAGACCAGAGAGAGCGCCAGAACGTATAACGTCCAGATGCGAATCGCGCCTTGTAGCTTTTGAGAGGGTAGAGAATGCATCTTTCCCCCTGACGGAGCCTAGAGACATAGCGGCCGTGGCGGATACATAGTAACTATCCTCGCTATTCAACATCTCAGTCAGAGCTGACGCTGCCGCTTCGTCATATCGAAACCTTCCAAGAGCCGAAGCTAACGCTCTGCGTGCCTTCAGGTGTTCAAGGCTTTTGGAGGCGATAAGAGCGTCTCTAGCACTCTTTGTTCGCATCTCTCCCAAAGCACGCGCCGCCTTCGCCTGAACAGCCCAGAAAGGATCCTCCTTCATAGCAGTCTCCAGAGCTTCCAAGGCCTCCGGAGAACTTTCCTTACCAAGCAGCTCTGCAGCTTCAATCCTTGCCGAGGCGTTATGACCGTCTCGCAGTTGGTTGATCAACATTGATACGGGACGCTTAAACTTTTGGGTCTTTATTACAGCTCTTGATCCATCAAAATGTATCCATTGAGGACGGGCAGGCAACGGTATAGAAACTGTGGATCTTGTCTCCTTAAGTGTCTCTCTAAATGTCTTATGCCCGTCAGAGGTACCTACCACAATATCTACAGTGCACCTGAAAGGATCAGACTGTGTCTGGTTTATGGAGAGGACAGCTTTACCATTAGTCGCGCCATTATCATTTCCTGCCGCCGAGTCGGATCCGCCGGAACCGTTCGCCTCCGTGTTGGCCGGATCATCAGGGCTTTTATCCGGTTCCCACGAATAAGTTATCTCAAAGTGGGGATGGCCAGAACGGTACACCCATTGATCGAAGAACCAATCCAGGCTGCGACCCGTAGCATCCTCCACTGAGCGCTGAAAATCCGAGGTTATGACGTTTCTGCCTTTATTATCCTGAACGTAGCGCCGCACCGCTCCGAAGAACAGTTCATCGCCCAGCTCTCTTCGCAATACGTGGAGCACGAGCCCCGCCTTCTCGTAAAGATGCCTGTCAAATATGTCGACGTGATTTGAGTAACGGCGATACACTATCGGACGACGGTAGGATTCCGAGAGATAGAAGCCTTCCATAGAGATGAGCTCCTGCAAATACTCATCGTCGCCTTTGAAGTGCTCCGTCCACAAAGCCTCAAAGAATGTAGCAAACCCCTCGTTGAGCCAGCCATGAGGCCACTCTCTGCAAGTTATCAAGTCCCCAAACCACTGATGTGCCGCCTCGTGAGCTACGAGAAAATCGGAAGAGAAGTCCTTGTGTGCCTTGGCGTCGTGCAAAGTCAGGTCGGTTTGAGTGGTAGCTGATGTGTTCTCCATACCGCCAAAGATGAAGTCCTGAACCGCAACCTGACTGTACTTGTCCCAGGGATAAGGCTCACCCGTCCTTTCCTCAAAGAAACTTATCATCGCCGCAGTATTCTCAAAAGCTCGCCGAGCGTCCTCTTCCCTGCCCGGCTGGCAGTAAAAGTCCACAAGAGGGTCGGAGTCCTGCAGAACCACACGGGAAAACTCCCCGGCAACCAGGGTTATCAAATAAACGGCATGAGGTTTGTCCTGAAGCCAATGATACGTCCTCTCACCTCCGACGGAGGAAGACGAATCGTTAAGAAGACGGCCGTTCGATATGACAGTCCAGCCTTCTTGAACCGTACAAATTATCTCCGAAGTGAGAAGCCCGCGAGGTTCGTCAATACAAGGGAACCAGTGATGATTGTCTGTATCTTGACCCTGCGTCCATATCTGAACGGGCTTGTCCGGATAGTCCTCGTCAGGGGCTGTAAAGTACAACCCAACCTGAGGCCGAGACACGTAAGCTATATCCAACGTCGCAGACTCTCCCGCCAAAAGTGGAGAGGACAAAACCACTTCAAGCCTATCCTCCGCAAGAGAAAACCCAAGGTCTGTGTCTCCCATGCGGACGGAGCTCACCTCACTATCAGCACAGTCCAAAATGACGCGGCGGACTTCGTTAGTAACCGCTTTGAACGAAAGCGACACCTCGCCTATCACCTCCCGACGCTCTATATTAAAGCGGCAAGATATCTTAATGTGGGACACCTGCACGTTGCGGTCAGGAAGGTACTGACTTCTGTCGCCCGGCAGAGAAAATCCGCCGTCACCCATAAATAATGACGACTCCGAAGAGGAGTAAAGCCAACGCGATTCATCTCTTGGACCTCTTTGTGAAAACAATGCCAACCCCTCCGTTAAGGTGACTCTTTACGAGAAAATAGCCACTCGAAAATTATTGCGGCGTCATAGAGCGCCAACGCGCCGTGAAACCAGTAAACAAACCGAACTCTGAAAACTGTTTATCAGTAAGTCTACTAGATAAACCGCTGTACTACGCGCCAATAAGGGTGTCTACCCTGTAATGATATGGCTTTCGGTAGAGTTTGCGATTCCTTAAAGTTTCGATCGCATCTACAGAGTCAGTGACGTCATCCAGAAGGAAGAGAGGATTGACCAAGTTCATCATTCCCCCAGCAGACAACTGAATCGGAAGACGTAAGACCACAACTATGTCGACCACCTGTTGACACAGATATAAAGTCGCCAGATGGAGGAGACGATTGACCATACTCATTAGATCCCCAGCAAACCACCGAGCCGGAAGATATAAGCCCGCAACTATGGTCAAAACCTGCTGACACAGATATAAAGTCGCCAGATAGGGAAGACGATTGACCATACTCGTTAGATCCCCAGCAAACCACTGAACCGGCAGACGTAAGACCACAGCTATGTAAAATGCCTGCTGATACTGATATAAAGTTGCCAAATGGAGGAACCGACTCACCAAACTCATTAGCCCCCCAACAGACCACTGAACCAGCAGACGTAAGTCCGCAACTATGTAAACCACCTGCTGATACTGATATAAAGTCGCCAGACGGAGGAGACGATTGGCCACCCCTGTTGTCTCCCCAGCAGGCCACTGAACCAGCAGACGTAAGACCACAACTATGTAAACCACCTGCTGATACTGATATAAAGTCGCCAGACGGAGGAGACGATTGGCCAGACTCATTGTTTCCCCAGCAGGCCACTGAATCGGCGGATGTAAGACCGCAACTATGTCCACCGCCTGCTGATACTGATATAAAGTCGCCAGACGGGGGAAATGATCGACCATCCAGATTAGAACCCCAGCAGACCGTCAAACTGTCAGGCGTGAGACCACAACTATGTATACTGCCTGCTGAAATGTCTATATAAGCATTCTGCGGGACGGACTGAGATGGTACTGGAGTGGAGATAGGTGGGTCTCCCCAGCAGACCAGTAAACCGTCTGACCTAATACCACAATTATATGTACCTCCTGCTAATACTGATATAAATTCGTCAGATGGGGGAGATGATTGGCCAAACTCATTCGTCCCCCAACAGACCACTGAACCGGTGAACGCAAGCCCACAACTATGGTCAAAACTAGCTGATATAGATGTAAATTCGCCAGATGGTGGAGATGATTGACCATACTCATTGTCTCCCCAGCAGATCACCGAGCCGGAAGACGTAAGCCCACAACTATGTGCAAAGCCAGTTGATACTGATATAAAGTCACTAAATGGGGGAGACGATTGACCAGACCGATCGTTCCCCCAGCAGATCACTGATCCGTCTGACTTAACACCACAATTATGCCAATGACCGGCTGATACTGATATAAATCTACCAGATGGTGGAGATGATTGACCATACCCATCATTCCCCCAACAGGCCACTGATCCGGCTGATGTAAGTCCACAACTATGGTTATAACCGGCTGATACTGATATAAAGTCGCCAGATGGTGGAGATGATTGACCGTCCCAATCACCCCCCCAGCAGACAACCGAGCCGTCTGACTTAACACCACAACTATGAAACCAACCAGCTGATACTGATATAAATCTACCAGATGGTGGAGATGATTCACCCTGTCCATATCCCCCTCCCCAGCAAATCACTGAGCCGGAAGACGTAAGCCCGCAACTATGTCTACCTCCTGTTGAAATATCTGTATAAGCATTCTGCGAGATAATATAAGTTGGCACTCGAGTAGGTATGGTAACTTCCAGCACGGTAACTGTATCGGGCGTGGAAGGTGCAGTCTGTACCTCACAAGCAGACAAAGCGACAGCGGCAACAGCGAGAATCAATACAAATATTGAAATTACGTAACGCGGCATATATCGCTTTCCACTTAAATATGTAGATTCTTGCGTCATTGATCTGCCATTAAGTGTAGAGGATAACCCAAGTTTTTTGTATGCGCCACACCTTTATCGCCCTTTGGCAGTAAGAAACCTCCAGACTGTGATCAGAGCTCAGCGATCGTCTAAACCGCCGTAATCTTCAAGCGCAGGTTGCGGTCAGGTAGGTACTGACTTCTGTCACCCGGCAGAGAAAATCCGCCGTCACCCATAAATAATGACGATTCCGAAGAGGAGTAAAGCCAACGCGATTCGTCTCTTGGACCTCTTTGTGAAAACAACGCCAACCCTTCCGTTAAGGCGACTCTTTACGAGAAAATAGCCACGCAAAAGTTACTGCGGCGTCATAGAATGTCCGCGCCTTGAAACTAGTCAACAAGCTGATCTCTGAAAATGGTTTATCAGTAAGTCTACTAGATAAAACACCGGCCGCGCGACGCGCCAGTGAGGGTACACGTCATGTAAAGATATGGCTTTCGGTAGAGTTTGCTGATCTGGTTCTGAGATGTGCAGATCGCGTCTATGGAATCACTAATATCAGCCAAGCCGGGTGTCAAAACGTCTCTCAAGTCTATCTCACGAATTCCATCAGATAGGAAGAACTCGGAAGCCATACCGTTTCAGGCGCTCGTAACAGCTTTTCACAGAATATGTGAACATCACAGTAGCTGAACAGATTTCCTCGCCATTCCTTATTTGAAACTTACCTTCTATCCTAAAATCCATGACCATAGGGAATGCTACCCTCTTTTCGCTCCTCCTGACAATAACGAATCTATTGCGGCAGCGTGACCTTTATAAACCGCAACATCCAGAGGTGTAGTGCCATTTTTATCCCTTGAGTTCACTTCCGCTCCTCCTGACAATAACGAATCTATTGCGGCAGCGTGACCTCCAGAAGCCGCAGCATGCAGAGGTGTCAAGTCATATTTACCCCTTGAGTTCACTTCCGCTCCTCCTGACAATAACGAATCTATTGCGGTAGCCTGACCTTCAGAAGACGCAACATGCAGAGGTGTCAAGCCATCTTTATCCCTTGAGTTCACTTCCGCTCCTCTTGACAATAACGAATCTATTGCGGCAGCGTGACCTCTAGAAGCTGCAGCATACAGAGGTGTCATGCCATTTTTATCCCTTGAGTTCACTTCCGCTCCTCCTGACAATAACGAATCTATTGCGGCAGCGTGACCTCCAGAAGCCGCAGCATGCAGAGGTGTCAAGTCATATTTACCCCTTGAGTTCACTTCCGCTCCTCCTGACAATAACGAATCTATTGCGGTAGCCTGACCTTCAGAAGACGCAACATGCAGAGGTGTCAAGCCATCTTTATCCCTTGAGTTCACTTCCGCTCCTCTTGACAATAACGAATCTATTGCGGCAGCGTGACCTTTATAAACCGCAGCATGCAGAGGTGTCATGCCATTTTTATCCCTTGAGTTCACTTCCGCTCCTCCTGACAATAACGAATCTATTGCGGCAGCATGACCTCTAGAAGCTGCAGCATACAGAGGTGTCATGCCATTTTTATCCCTTGAGTTCACTTCCACTCCTCCTGACAATAACGAATCTATTGCGGCAGCATGACCTCTAGAAGCTGCAGCATACAGAGGTGTCATGCCATTTTTATCCCTTGAGTTCACTTCCGCTCCTCCTGACAATAACGAATCTATTGCGGCAGCGTGACCTTCAGAAGACGCAGCATGCAGAGGTGTCAAGTCATATTTACCCCTTGAGTTCACTTCCGCTCCTCCTGACAATAACGAATCTATTGCGGCAGCGTGACCTTCAGAAGACGCAGCATACAGAGGTGTCATGCCATTTTCATCCCTTGAGTTCACTTCCGCTCCTCCTGACAATAACGAATCTATTGCGGCAGCGTGACCTTCAGAAGACGCAGCATGCAGAGGTGTCAAGTCATATTTACCCCTTGAGTTCACTTCCGCTCCTCCTGACAATAACGAATCTATTGCGGCAGCGTGACCTTTATAACCCGCAGCATACAGAGGTGTCATGCCATTTTTATCCCTTGAGTTCACTTCCGCTCCTCCTGACAATAACGAATCTATTGCGGCAGCGTGACCTTCAGAAGCCGCAGCATACAGAGGTGTCATGCCATTTTTATCCCTTGAGCTCACTTCCGCTCCTCCTGACAATAACGAATCTATTGCGGCAGCGTGACCTTTATAAACCGCAGCATGCAGAGGTGTCAAGTCATACTTACCCCTTGAGTTCACTTCCGCTCCTCCTGACAATAACGCAGCTATTGCGGCAGTGTGACCTTCAGAAGACGCAGTATGCAGAGGTGTTAAGCCATTTTTATCCCTTGAGTTCACTTCCGCTCCTCCTGACAATAACGCAGCTATTGCGGCAGCGTGACCTTCAGAAGACGCAGTATGCAGAGGCGTCAAGTCATTTTTATCCCTTGAGTTCACTTCCGCTCCTCCTGACAATAACGCAGCTATTGCGGCAGCGTGACCTCCAGAAGACGCAGTATGCAGAGGTGTTAAGCCATTTTTATCCCTTGAGTTCACTTCCGCTCCTCCTGACAATAACGCAGCTATTGCGGCAGAATGACCTCCATAAGCCGCATACTGCAGAGGTGTCAAGTCATCTTTATCCCTTGAGTTCACTTCCGCTCCTCCTGACAATAACGCAGCTATTGCGGCAGCGTGACCTTCAAGAGCCGCAACATGCAGAGGTGTCTCGCCATCTTTGTCCCTTGAGTTCACTTCCGCTCCTTCTGACAATAACGCAGCTATTGCGGCAATGTGACCTTTAGAAGCCGCACCATGCAGAGGTGTCTTGCCATCTTTACCCCTTGAGTTCACTTCTGTTCCTCCTGTCCTTTGCTGATATTTCAGCTTTGCCTTTCTTTACCAAGACTCTAGCAGCAATTATACGACCCTTCTTCATCGCAATAAGCAAAGGGGTATCCCCAGAGTAGTAGCCATCTGCCTCTATCAGTTCATTCAGTCTTTCTATATCATTTGCCGCCGCTGCTTCATGAAGAGGAAATCGCCGACTTCCAGAAATTGTTGAATCTTTAGATACGGTTGCAAACAAGATGATAGAAGTAACAAGCCGTGGAGTGTTTTATACCTTTAAAAACTCGCGAACCATACTCAAGTCTCAATGATGTCCACACCAACGCTTCCGCGCGTAGGAGTCAAGACAGTTTTTCTCTTTAGCGGCCGTTCATGGCCTACTTTTTCTATAAACGCCTCTTTAGAAGCTAGGCCTAGTCTACAAAATCAAACCAACGCAGGCGCTCAATCATCCACTAGCGCCATGATAAGTCCTGCCGTCGGTAGCTATCACCACTTCCTGGACTGAACGGTTTTTGGATATTCTAAAAGCGCGCACTACTGGCCGGGTCTTCTCAACAAGTGATATTAAGACGTAGAACGGATCTGTCCAGCCGGACTCCACGGCGTTGCGCACGTCCGTATCGGAAGGATGCGCTTGAGTGTAGGGATGGGAGTGGTATATTCCCACTATATCGCCACCAAGCTCGTCCGCTTTTCTCTGAGCCTTTACTACGTCTCCGGGGTCAATATTGTAGCGGGATATCTTGTCAGAGTGTATATTCTTGGCTTGCCAAACGTGAGAGGCTTCACCATCAACACCCAGAAGGAATCCACAGCACTCGTTCGGATCATCTCTCAAAGCGTGGGCTATCATATCCGCCAGGCAAGTGCGGAAAATCTTTACAGGCAAATCAAGCTCCATATATCTATATAAACCTACCTCAGTTTACCTGAGCATACAAGACTTCGACCACCAACGGCTCTCAGTCTGCCGTGTTACGGTAAGTCCTGATTGTGAGAGGGTTTTAGGTCGTATGTGAGACCCGCCATCATAAATGTAACCCTGCTGCTTATAGAAGCTATCTGCTGGTGAAGTCTCCCCGCCTCGTCACAGAACCTTCTTGCCAAAGCATTCACGGGGACTACTCCCAGCCCGGTTTCGTTGCTGACTACTATTATGCGACCAGGTAATACCGGTAGAACGGTTACAAGGCCATCCGTACAACTCTTGAAAAACTGTTCATCATCCAGCGACAGCAGGTTGGAGAGCCACAAAGTCAGACACTCAACCACTATACAAGCGTCTGACGCGGCTTCGTGAGTTAAGACGTCAACCAGCTTCACGTTTTCTTCAACCACCTTCCACTCTTTCGGACGGCGTTGCTTGTGCAGGCGTATTCGCTCAACCATCTCTGCATCGTCCCCTGAAGCCGTCGCCACGTAAACCACCCGCTTGCGACTGTCAAAGGCGCGTTTTTCAGCTTCTGTGCTCTTCCCGGAGCGAACACCGCCTAGAATAAGTTCTACACTCATAACGTCACCTTCAGTAAGTCTATGCCAGAGTAGAGCGGTCTTTCCTCGGGGCTGTTAGTTGCATAAAACCGCTATTTGACCGGAAAATAAAAGCTGGATCTTCGGTATAACGAAGATCCAGCTAGTTTCTTCTTCTGATGTGCTCTTCAGGAGCTTATATCAGAATATCCCTGTTGCGCCCTGATTCGGATTTATCCAGCTCACGACCCCAGGGGGCCTTCTCACCAAGCAAGTGCACTTGAGCGTATTCCCGCTTGGAAATCGCCTCCGAAGCAAATGTAGCTTCAATACCGTCAACAGCCACGCGAAACCAATGGTACACCTTTTACCTACCTCCTTATTTTATCGGTTCAACAGACCCCTCATTTATAGTCTGTTCCGGCCGATGTAACCGCCTTAATTCTACAAAGAAAATGGGCTGATTTGAACTTTAAAAAAAGGATTTTTTATAATTACAACTAAAAATTAAAAAGAATTGCAAACGCTAACTCAAAACTCTAGAGGATAAAGTTCAATATGAGTTGGTTATTAGTTCCTCGCGTGCGTATTCAATTCCGAAGTCGTTACGTCAATAAGAGTGGTTTATAAAACGGCTAGCTAGAGGGTTTTACACGTTCCTATCAAGCCAAAGGTTCAAGACACTGAACAGTCTCGTGGTTTCGTTTGACGCGCTCCCAGCTCCATAGTTGAGGTATCGTTTCAAGGTTTGCCCATAAGGGCTGCTGATCAGAGTAGTGCGGACTGCCAGGATGGCCGCTCGCTCCTAATGGAGATATCCATCGTCCTGCGTCAGGATCAGAAAGATCGAAGGCGTAGCGGTTGACCGAAGCGGCTTCATTTAGAAAGTGTGGGAGATGAGCGCCGGCGAGAGGGGTATCACCGTCGCCGTGTGTCCGTACAGACGGAGGATTTAAGAGAGGAGCAACGTGAGGGAAGGTCGCCGATAAAGGATGGACGTGACCGGTCTTGTGAAGGTCGCCCCATTTCCATCCTTTAGGAGCAGATCCCAGGCGTTCTTTAAGGTTCTGAACCGCTCGGTCCAATGCCGTCGTCAGTGTTTCACCCTGCTCTCCACAAGCTCCCAGCACTGACGGGTCACGTTCCCTAATGCACTCCGCCATCATCGGCATGAGAGTGTGATGAACGTGCCTGAGTCCTCCCGCGTTTACGCCTGAAACGGCCTCATCGGCAAATTCACCCAAGTGACGGCGAGCAAACGTAGCCGCCATATCTGATCGCAACGCTGCATATACTGCAGCACCTGCAGAGTCCTTGTCCATTCGACAATCCCAACCTTGCAGAATAAGGAGGGCTTCAGCAGATAACGGATCGAGATGTTCATAGTTTATCTCTGATGCGGCGTCACGCAATATGGAACCAGGTATAGAGAACCGTTCGCCATGGATCGAAATCATACTGTCAACGGAAAGAGGGTGGTCTGAAGATTGAGATATACACTCCATTACGCGTCGCGCTCTATATTCAGTAGCCCAAAAGTTGGATATGTAGTAGGGATAGTTATGGTCTACTATTCGCTGGTTGCAAGTCACTATCCACCCGAGTTCAGGGTTTCTGACACGAGGCAGTTTGGAACGTGGAATAAAGCCTTTCCAGTCATGGTCTCCATTCCAGCCGGGGACGGGACCAAAGCCGTTTGCTCGGGAACGTATAGGTATAGCTCCAGCAAGAGCGTATCCAAAGTTTCCCGCAATGTCGGCAAACGGATAGTTGTTCACCCTGTCCGTCCAGCCAGTCAAGGCGGCTTCAAACTCATCAGCACCGCGGGCCTTCATCATACGATAAGCGGAGTCTATCCAGCGCGTTGGAGTCCCTCCAGGGTCGGAGAGCGCAAACCCGAAACCCTGGTCAGGGTCTCCAGATATTATAGGCCCATGGCGTGTTTCAGAAGCTGAAATTTCGTGAACATCACCTTCCGCGGTTTTGAAGGTTTCCGTCCTGCAAGTTGCTGAGTGCCATTGTCCCCTAAATAGATATTGCAACTTTCCACCGTTACTACGAAAACGTTCGGCAAACAGATCTTGAGTATCAGCCATCCCATGCGTCATTCCCCACGCTGTATTGGCGTTGCGGCAGAAATGAAGGACGCCAGGCCAGCCGGGCACAGTATGCCCGATCACAGAAAGAGTAGAACAATGCAGCCTGATCTGCATGTATACATTTGGTGTGTCTAGCATTCTATGGGAATCGCCCGCCACAAGTGGTAAGCCAGATTCCGTTCGGCTGCCAGATATTGCCCATCCGTTGCTCTCACCGTATGGAGAGGCAGCTGACGCCTCTAGAGAAGCAACGTCTGCCATTTCCGTAACCGGGTTCTCTTTCTCTCCATCATAGATTGCACCCGGAGGTACCGTCAACAACCATCCCTGTGTGTAACCTGGCATTATCTGTGCAGTTTTCTCAGCTCCCAACTCACGAGCAAGAGTCGCCAACCATGTCTTCATATTAAAGTTGCCTTCGGCAGTGTTACGCGTCTTATAAACGGCGACGCAGTGCCATGGCTCCCATGGTTCCGGCTCCGTTCCCAAAAGAGAGTACTCAACCGGCAGAGAGCGCGTAGTACGTATAAAGAGGTTGACCCCTTCCGAGTAAGCTTTCAGCATCCGTTGAGCAGATGGCGAAGAAAGTTCCAGATCCTGGCGCGCTGTTCTTGCCAAGTTACGTCGTCGCATCAAGATATCGGACTGCAATGCCCTCTTACCTGCAAACTCCGCCCAACGTCCCAAGCACCTACGCCTATCAAAATCCATCTGAAAGAGCCTATCTTGAGCCGTTGCGAATCCTTGAGCAAAAAATAGGTCGTTCTCGTTCTCTGCCTTTATATAGGGCACTCCCCAACTGTCTCTATAAATCAGCACCCGTGCAAAAATGCCCTTAGTTCTAACACTGGAAGAGACATCCGGGAGAGATGAAATCAAATCCGCTTTAGTTATATTTCGTTTGTCCAATATAGGTTACACTTTCATCAAAATATAATATGTAAGACGGATGTAATTCTACCTGTCCTTCTCACAAACCTAAGGCAAGCATCACCGTTTGCGGGCAATTAATATCTTCGTGAGAAAATCTGGATCAGTACATTACATTCGTCAAGCACATCAGCTCGTGGAAGGAAGAAAAAAATGAAGATATCCAAAGTCAAGCCGTGGATAGTAAGGATACCATGGAACAAATGGCACTCAAATCCTTCAGAAGGGGAAGGGACTCGCGATTTGGTGTTTGTGCAGGTTGACACCGATGAAGGACTGACCGGCTGGGGTGAGATAACAACCTATCCGGGCGATAGCGCAAACAAGGCTATAGCCGCTTTTGTGGATCAGATCGGAGAAAATCTCAAAGGACAACCTGTAGAAAGTATTGAGCTGATATGGAATAAGATATTCCGCGAGATGACCTACCTAGGGACACGGGGAGCCACCTCGGCATGCATAAGCGGCATAGATATCGCCCTGTGGGACATAACAGGTAAGTCACTTGGTCTCCCCATATACAGACTTCTAGGGGGAGCCGTCAGAGAATGTATCCCTCTATACACTCACCCTCCCGAACCCTTTTCACCCGAAAAAGCCGCTGAAGACGCCAAAGAAATTGTAGACAACGGCTACTCCGCTCTGAAGATGGACCCGATGATGCACTCTCTGCCGGGAGGAGGCACAAGCTATATGGACGGTGAGATAAGTCCACAAGGCGAGGCCGAGGCTATAGAGATACTCGCTGCTGTAAGAGAAGCCGTGGGGTCACGGGTAGAGATACTTATAGACGCCCACGGGATGTACAACGTGCCGACAGCAATACGCTTGGCTAATAAGATGGAACCTTATAGTATCCATTGGTTTGAAGAACCCACTCCGGTGGAGAGCTGGAAATCGCTGAAGCAGGTAAGAGAGTCCGTGAACGTCCCGATATCCGTCGGGGAAAGGTTACACACCCGTTGGGAAGTGTCCCCTATACTTGAGAACGGTCTCACCGACTACTTAATGCCTGACGTTACCTGGACAGGCGGCATAAGCGAGCTCAAAAAGATATCAACAATGGCGGAGACTTACTACATCCCCGTCTCTCCCCACGATGCATCAGGCCCTGTTAACGTAGTCGCAGGAGCGCACGTTATGATGACCGTGCCAAACTTCTACAAGCTGGAGACGAGCCGGTGGGATCTTTCAGCGTACAATGTCTGCATAGACCAACCATTAAAAATAGAGCAAGGCTGCCTTATCCTGCCGGAGCGTCCGGGATTAGGGGTAGAGTTGGACAAAGAGTGGCTAGCTGCACATCAGCGGATGTAGTAATTCACCGAGGTTATGTATCAGACGATAATCAGCCGTTTATATGCCCTATTAAGAAATCCTCAAACTCAGCGGTAGAATAAACCCTATCCCCTGGGCGCGATATATCTGCCGTGCGCACCCCTTCGTCTAATATAGCCTCTATCCCCTCCTCAATCGCATCCGCCTCTTCATGCAAACCGAATGAGAAGCGAAGTAACATAGCGGCACTGAGAACGGCTGCCGATGGATTAGCTAAGCCACGACCTGCAATATCAGGAGCGGAGCCGTGTATAGGTTCGTATAAAGCCGACTGCTTCATGCGATGAGCAGACCCGGATGAAGACACAGGCATACCCGCAAGACTAGCGGAAGGCAGCATACCCATTGAACCAGAGAGAACTGCCGCCTCGTCTGATAGTATATCCCCAAACGTGTTCTCCGTTATCAGAACGTCAAATTGAGACGGGTCGGATATAAGCTGCATTGCTGCGTTATCCACTAGCATATGTACCATTTCCACCTCTGGATATTCGTCCTCAGCTATCTCTGACACCACTTCCCGCCAAAGTCTGCCGCTCTCCAAAACGTTCATTTTGTCTACCGAGTGCAATCGTTTACGACGCTGCATAGCCAACTCGAAGCCGAGTCTAGCGACCCGCGCTATCTCTTTTTCCGTATAAAAAAGGGTATCCACAGCGCTACGTCCTCTTGAATGCCTCCATCGCTTCTTCGGAGACCCAAAGTAAAGCCCTCCAGTCAACTCACGTACTATTATCATATTCACGCCTCTAAGTCTGTCTGGACGTAATGGGCTGGCATGAGCTAGTTGAGGATAGGCCTTCACTGGTCGAATATTGGCAAAGAGCTTTAGGGATTTGCGTATCCCGAGAATCGACTCTTCTGGACGCCGCTCTGCATCAGGAGAATCCCACTCAGGGCCTCCGACCGCTCCGAAGAGCGTAGCATCCGCTCCCCGCACTATATCAAGCGTCTCAGGGGGTAGAGGATCCCCACAAGAATCTATAGTTCGTCCTCCGGCGTCAGCTCGCGTGAACTGAAAGTTATGTCCGAAGCGCTCTGCTATCGCATTCATACAACGCTCCGCTACAGATATTACTTCAGGGCCTATGCCATCTCCGCCTATTATCGCTATTCGGGCGTCCATACAGTTAATCCTTCGCTTAGATAAAGATTGGTTGCCAAAGAGATTTTACAGTTCTTATTGACGTTACACGGATATATGAACCACTTCAAGAACCGAGAATCAAAAGCAAATTATACACTTTCAATCTATTGCGGTATAAGTGATGCTTTAGTCTGTGGTGCCGTCGGAACTCCACCGCCTTTGACGGTGTATTACGTGTTTTCAGCTTCGTATACGGAGATAGCGTCCTCTTGCTGTAGGGTAAGACCAATATCGTCCAGCCCATTCAGCAGAGAGTATCGACGGAACGGGTCTAAGTCGAACCTAAACAGCATGCCTTGATCATCAGAGATAGTTTGCTCTTCTAAGTCTACGGTAGCATGGTATCTATTTTGTGAGAATGCTTTACCCATTATAGAGTCTGTCTCTGCCTCTGTAAGCTGAACAGGTAGGATCCCGTTTTGATAACAGTTATTCCGGAAGATGTCGGCGAAGGAAGGGGCGATTATAGCCTTGAAGCCGAATTCGCCAAGAGCCCAGGGTGCATGCTCACGTGAGGAACCGCACCCAAAGTTACGCCCAGAAACTAGTATGGAGGCTCCACTGTATTCGGGACGATTTAGGATGAATTCAGGATTGGCAACTCCGTCTTCCAGATAGCGCCAATCGTAAAACGCGAATTCGCCAAAGCCAGTACGCTCTATCCTCTTCAAGAACTGCTTAGGGATTATTTGATCCGTATCCACGTTAGAACGATCAAGAGGTACAACTAACCCTCTATGTTTTATGAAAGAGTTCACTACTAGCTCCAATCATTGCCAAAACTTCGGTACTGATAAGTACGAGATTCAGATTCTTTAAATACTATTCTATGACTTCCGCAAGTGGATCGACACGTCGAGGTCGGGCGGTAACCACACCGAACGCTAGTCTGCGGGCATCTTGACGCCTATAGAGAAAAAAGGCCAAGGCAAAAGATACAGCTCCAAACATAGCTAGAATTAAGTCGGAGACGGCTAATCCCCAAATGGCAGTTATAGCTTCGTCTATACCTTCCCTGTTCCTGAACCATAACCGCAAGACCGTAAGTGGATTGAAAAAGAGAACGGAAACGAAGACCACTTGCCAAAGATAAACTAGGATATGACTTGACCCCAAATTTCTCCATGTTTTGCCGGCACCAGGCGGGACGCTTGGGTCTGAAGCCTTGAACATCTCAGTGAACACTTGATAAGGCCTGAAGAGGTTTGCAATCGGTATAAACAACCAGAAAACCGCCATTTCGGGCTGAAATCTTTGGCCCCCAGAATGAAGAGTAAGCAAGTTGCGTCCGGCCTTGTAAACGAAGTTACCGAACACGAAAGATGCGACGATAAGAAGGGGTATGGTGAAAAAAAAGAGGATTGCGCTAGAGTCAGAAGATTCGCGAAATTCCTGAAGATACCCTATGAGGCGGACACACGGAGAATTACTGTCTTCAGCGAGAAAATCTTGATCAGCGAATGTTTCACAGTTTATCCCTTGCTCGTGCCCAAATTGTATGAGATCTTCGTTCAAAGCATTAGGCGGAATGGCCGTCAGACCTTCATCATCACGCCAACGCGTATAAAGAGCAATAGTAGAACGGTCTGCCCAAAACAACGCCAATGTAAGAACAATCCACAACCCCAAAATCCCTCCAAGCCACTTGATAGTCTTACCATTCGACTCATATTGATAGGGTTTATAGCGATCTTCCTTGAACTCATCAAGCTGCGCCCTGCCAGTAATCTTGCCTAGAATTCCTGACTTCTTAGACAGCTGTTGACGATGTGACGAACGCCGAGGAGGTGTTGGAACAGTTTTTTTATTACGTCGCGTGCTGCGCTCACGCTCTTGCATGATATGTGTCTTTTATGCCTTCAGTGTTTGAAGTTCCATTCTCTAACATCCACGAAGTGTCCTTCAATAGCGGCAGCGGCAGCCATTGCAGGACTTACCAGGTGGGTTCTGCCTCCTTTGCCTTGTCTCCCTTCAAAGTTACGGTTAGACGTTGAAGCGCACCGTTCTCCAGGAGCAAGGATATCCGGATTCATACCGAGGCACATTGAACAGCCCGCCTCACGCCACTCAAAGCCCGCATTTTTGAATATTTGGTCAAGCCCTTCCTTTTCTGCCATTTGCTTTGTGAGAGTTGAGCCGGGCATAACCTGCGCACGTACGCCCTTAGCAACTTTTCTGCCGCTAATTATGCCTGCGGCTTCGCGCAGGTCAGGGAGGCGAGCGTTAGTGCAAGAGCCTATGAACACCCTATCTATGCTTATAGCGTCCATAGAGGTGCCGGGCGTAAGGTTCATATATTTTAGAGCTTTTACAGCCGATTCTTTGTCCGCAGTGTCTGGAAAATCTTCAGGATAAGGAATAGATTCGGTGATACCTGCTACCTGCCCGGGATTCGTCCCCCAAGATACTGAAGGTTCAAGGGAGAGACATTGTATCTCTATTACCTCGTCAAAACTTGCGCCTTGGTCGGTGGGAAGTTGTTTCCATTCTTCTAACGCAGCATTCCATTCGGCACCTTTTGGAACGAACTGTCTACCCTTGAGCCACTCAAAAGTCTTGTCGTCGGGAGCTATCATACCAGCACGTGCTCCTGCCTCTATGCTCATATTGCAGATAGTCATGCGGCTTTCCATGCCAAGGTCGCGCACAGCCTTGCCCGTATACTCCACAACATTGCCTGCCCCGCCGTCCACCCCTATCTGGCGTATAGTAGATAGAATCATATCTTTCGCGGATACACCAGCAGACAATTCGCCTACAAAACGTATTTCCATACTGCGCGGCTTGCGCTGTCGCAAGGTCTGGGTGGTAAGTACATGTTCCACTTCGGAGGTACCTATACCAAAAGCTATAGAGCCGAAGGCACCGTGTGTTGATGTATGGCTGTCTCCGCAGACTATGGTCATTCCCGGCATAGTGCGGCCAAGTTCAGGGCCTATAACGTGAACTATACCCTGCTCAGGAGAACGAACATCATACAAAGTTATACCGAACTCCTTGCAATTGGCTCGTAAGGCTTCCACTTGACGGCGAGCTATAGGATCCTGTATCTCTTCAACGCGAGTATGGTCAGTGGGTATATTGTGGTCTAGAGTGGCTATAGTCTTATCAGGACGTCTAACTCCGCGACCTGACATACGTATACCTTCAAAAGCCTGAGGAGAGGTAACCTCATGGACTAGGTGAAGATCAATATATATAAGAGCCGGTTGATCTTCCGTCTCCATCACCACATGTCTGTCCCATATCTTGTCAAACATCGTTCGAGCCATAAACAAACCTCCTATATAGCTCCGAATTTGTGGAGAAGGGTTGGACTTACACTTTTGGACATAAAAATTAAAGGCGTGTCGGTTGTTCTACGCTTATCATGAGAAATTCTTGGTGTGTCTCAAGTATTCTCCTGGTGTATCCGGCCAACTCTGTCATTCATTATCAAAGCCCTGTTTATAGCATTCAAGTACGCTTTGACTGAAGCTACGATTATGTCTTTATCAAAGCCACGGCCAGAATAAACGGAACCGCCCTTCTGAATCCTTATCGTAACGTCGCCCAGGGCGTCTACTCCTTCGGATATGGCACTTATAACAAATTCCGTCAGCTTCAGATCCATCTGGACTATCTCCTTTACCGCGTCTAAGCTTGCGGCAACGGGACCATTCGCCTCAACGGTAGCAGACATTTTATCTCCGTTCGCCGCTTTAAGGGTGACGGTTGCGGTAGGTACTACGTCAGTACCCGTTACGACATGTACATTGTCAAGTTCATACACCTTTTCAGTGTCAGCCTCACGTCGTCTCTCTTCCATCAACGCTTCCAGATCTGCGTCAGTAATCTCACGTTTATTATCGGCCAGTTTTTTAAAATCCGAGAATACATCTGCAAGCTCTTCTGAGGTAAGATTATAGCCAAGTTCCTTCATTCTAGCGCGCAAGCCGGCCCTACCCGACAACTTGCCCAATACTAAAGCATCACCACGCCATCCCACCGACTGAGGGGTCATAATCTCAAAAGTGGAATGGGATTTCAAGTAGCCGTCTTGATGTATTCCCGAAGAGTGTCGGAAAGCATTCTGCCCGGTAATGGCTTTGTTGAACTGTACGGGGAATCCAAAGATGTTAGCTACCAACCTGCTGGCCGGGCCCAGCTCTTCGGACACTACATTTGTGGACACTTTATACCGTTCGGTCCTGATCTTTAGAGCCATAGCTACCTCTTCAAGTGCAGCATTCCCCGCTCGCTCACCTAAGCCATTCACACAAGTCTCGATTTGCCTCGCGCCGCTCTCCACTGCGGAGAGCGAGTTGGCAACTGCCATACCTAGATCGTTGTGACAATGAACACTAACTACGGCTTTACCTATATTCGGTACGTTCTCAAAGATCCCTTTGATGAGATGACCGAATTCCTCAGGGTAGGAATAGCCTACAGTGTCAGGTATGTTGACTGTAGTAGCCCCAGCTTCTATTGCTTTCTCAAGCATAATGTAGAGATATTCCGGCTCCGTACGAGTAGCATCCATAGGAGAAAATTCCACGTCTTTCACGTAGCTTTTTGCATGACGCACAGCCTCTACAGCCATGTTCATAACGGTCTCGCGGTCTTTCCTCATCTGGTGCATTAGGTGGATCTCAGAAGAAGAGATGAACGTATGTATGCGCGGATTGTCAGCATTTTTTAAGGCTGCACCCGCGGCGTCTATATCAGATTTTACCGCACGGGCCAAAGAACATACTATCGGCCCCTTAACCTCTTCTGCTACACGCTTGACCGCCTGAAAGTCACCATGAGAGCTACCGGCGAAACCTGCTTCTATCACATCTACTTTCAAAGCTTTAAGCTGATGGGCTATCCGAAGTTTCTCTTCAACAGTCAGACCGGCGCCAGCAGACTGTTCGCCGTCACGCAAAGTGGTATCGAAAATGATGACTTTATCGGTATATGCAGTATTAGTCATTGCTCTGTGTCTTTAAGCTCTTAATTTATAATTTGCAGCCATTCTAAAGTGCAACAAGTCAGGTGGAAGATTCTAGCCAAGGCATCATACTACGAAGTTCTTTCCCCACTTCTTCTATCGGATGTTCTGCGTTCTTCTTTTTCAATGAGCGGAATCTATGAAGCCCCTCATCATTCTCTGCTACCCATTCACGCGCAAACTCTCCGGACTTTATCCTGCCCAGTATTTTACGCATATTATCTTTTACGGAGCCGTCTATTACGGCAGGACCGGACACATAGTCCCCATATTCTGCAGTATCGCTGACGGAGTAGCGCATATATTCCAAGCCACCCTGGTAAATCAGATCAACTATCAGCTTCAGCTCATGAAGTACCTCAAAGTAGGCCGATTCTGGCTGATAACCGGCCTCCACCAGAACTTCGTATCCTGTCTTTATCAGCTCGCTTACGCCTCCGCACAATACGGCCTGCTCCCCGAATAGGTCGGTTTCAGTCTCTTCCTTAAAAGTAGTCTCAAGCACACCCGCTCTTCCACCACCTATACCTTTAGCGTAAGCGAGTGCCGTAGTCTTTGCGGTCCCGGAAGGGTTAGAGTGTACCGCCACTAGACACGGAACCCCAGAGTTTTTTTCATAAACGGCTCTCACTCTGTGTCCTGGAGCTTTGGGAGCTATCATCACCACATCTAAATCTTCGGATGGAACGATAAGCCCGTAATGTATAACAAACCCATGAGAAAAGAGCAAAGTATTACCGGCGACCATGTTAGGCGCTATGTCCTCTTTGTATACTTGACCCTGCTTAGTATCAGGGATAAGCATAGAAACTATATCTGCTCTTTGGGCAGCTTCCGAGTTGGATAGGACGGTCAGCCCTTCCGCTTCCGCCTTCGCTTTGGAAGGGCTATTTTCATAGAGACCCACAACCACATCTACGCCGCTGTCGCGAAGGTTTAGGGCATGAGCATGCCCTTGACTACCGTAACCAATGATGGCGACAGTCTTGTCTTCAAGTAAATTGTCTATGTCTTTGTCGTAATAAAGAGTAGCCATATAAACTCCATGCTTTGGGCTTATACTGATCCCGATCCGGTCTGTAAGCGAGTGAACTGTTCCAGATGTCCGACCGTTGGTATAAATTCTCCATCTTCTCCGTCTTCACTGATAGCTCCCCGCAAGGCTGCTATCCGTCCGGTGCGCATTACTTCTAAAATTTCGTTCCGTCGAAGCAACTCAATTAAAGAGTCTATCTTAGAACGTCCACCAGTTATCTCAAAGGTGATACTTTTAGCTGCTATGTCCAATATACTCGCCCGAAAAATATTGCACAGCTCAATAATCTCATGTCGGCTGTCTGGTAAAGCCCGGACCTTGATAAGAGCCAACTCCCGCCAGACTAGATTTTTATCGGTTACGTCCTGAACTTCTACAACGTCCACCAATTTGCCAAGCTGAGCGGCCACAAGGTTTACAACTGAAGGTACACCGTCCACAACTATGGTCATACGCGATATGCCAGATTTCTCAGCAGGCCCTACGGAAAGACTGATGATGTTAAAGCCGCGGCGGCGGAACATTATCACTACGCGCGCCAAAACACCAGGTTTGTCTCTGACCGTTACCTTGATAGTCCGCTGTCGAGATCTGCCAGAGAATTCCATCTTACCATTCTGGGACATTACAAAGGTTCTTCCATCAACTCTTGGACGCTCTGTCCCGCTGGTATCATAGGGTAAACATTTTCTACTTTCTCAATTATGCAGTCCAGTATCACTGGACCAGGATGTGCATTGGCCTGGCGTACTGCGGGCACAAGTTCTTCCTGAGTCTCCACACGCATTGCCGTGATACCATAAGCTTCAGCCAATTTGACAAAATCCGGGTTCGCCGTGTAACTATCTCCGAGGCAGTCGCCATCGTAAAACATATCTTTCCACTGAGTTATCATTCCGAGGTGATTGTTGTTCAAAATCGCATATTTCACAGGCAGGTTATTCTCTACCAAAGTCGCCAGCTCCATCATTGTCATCTGAAACCCACCATCGCCGCATATAGACCATACCAGAGCATCTGGCCGACCTATTTGCGCACCGAGTGCAGACGGTATTTCAAAGCCCATAGTTCCCAATCCACCTGACGTTATCCACGAATTTGGCTTGCGAAACAAGTAATGCTGTGCTGCCCACATTTGATGCTGCCCCACACCAGTGCAGATTATCGCCTCTCCTTTTGTCTCATCAGATATAGCTTTGACAACATGCTGTCCTAACAGTTGATCCGTTTCTCGAATTCTAAGAGACGGATGCTCAGCCTTTAGGTGATTGATCCTTTGCAACCATGCGGTGTGCAGAGCCTTGCCAGTCATGGGAATAAGTTCCCTAAGCGTTTTTTGAGCGTCACCCACAACTTGCACGTCCACTTGGACAGATTTGTTCATCTCGGAAGGGTCTATATCTATATGTATTTTCCGGGAGCCGGACGAGAAGCGGCTTACATCTCCGACTATTCGGTCATCAAACCGTCCACCTATACATATCACGAGGTCGGCTTCATCCAGAGCAAGGCTCGCATACGCCATCCCATGCATGCCGGGAAAACCTACGCTGAGCGGATTATCCTGCGGAAAGGAGGATATTCCCAGTAAAGTGGTGACAACCGGAATGTTCCCTTTTTCTGCAAATTCAAGCAGAAAGTCTGACGCGTTAGATATTATGACCCCATGCCCAGCGAGTATAACTGGGCGATCAGCCTGATTGATGAGTTCTGCAGCAGCTTTTACGTCTTTTGAGGGCCCGGCTCCTGGGACATGAAAGCCTGTCAGATTGATATTGGGTTCAGTCTCATAAACGGCAGTCTCCTGAAACACATCCTTTGGTATATCTATGAGCACAGGACCAGGGCGACCAATACGTGCTATATAGAAAGCTTCCTTAATGGTTGTACTGATCTCGCTTGCTTTCATCACGAGATAGTTATGCTTAGTAACCGAGAGGGTAACCCCGGTTATATCGGTCTCTTGAAATGCATCTGTCCCTATCGCGGAGCGTCCAACCTGTCCAGTAATGGCTACTATAGGTACCGAATCCATCATTGCCGTGGCAAGTCCGGTAACCAAATTTGTTGCACCAGGCCCGGATGTAGCAAAGCACAGACCCACCTTGCCGGTAGCACGAGCATAACCGTCAGCCGCGTGAGCAGCCCCTTGCTCGTGGCGTACAAGTACATGACGAAGCCCGGGATATTGCGATAATACGCCGTACAAAGGTAAAATTGCTCCTCCAGGTAAGCCAAATACTACTTCTGCCCCTTCCCGGAGTAGAGACTCACATACTATTTGACTGCCGGACAAATGACGGTCTATGGTCATAATCTCAATGTACGCCGTTCACTATGCGGTTTTGTCTATATTTTTATGGGATACCATATACACATTCTAACTCTGCATATGCAAACACCGACCATCAGTGCCCACCTCATAATGTGCGATACTCCGTAGATAGTGGTTCCTGAAGCCGAGAACGCCGATTGCCTTAAAATTATGGACTAAGTCCAAACTTACAACCTCTATATGATTTAGATCTGATGTACAACAAAAGTATATAACTGATAGACTCTTGCAAGTTCCTGTTTGCCTTTTTGAGAACCCAGAAAAATGTATACAGAAGAACATTGAAGGCTTATGCCTGAACGTTCAAATCTGTGAAGGATTGAAAATGAACAGTAGCAATTATATTGACTATATCGACCCGCTTAACACTGAATATACATAGTGAAAAAACCTAACCTTAAATACAAACTCCATATAAGACCTTTCAGATGGGAGGATATTGTTGAAGTAAGCAAATTCTTAAAACAGCTTCCCCACGGTGGGAGAAATCTGCACGCCGACGAAAAACTGCTTAAGAAAGACCTCCAAGGTCCACGTATGCGTCCACTGACCAATCTTTTTATAGCGGAAGCGAAAGGTCGTATATACGGCATCGTTCTTATAGAACCTGAGCTTAATATAGGGCGTTGTGTGGTGCACTTTGAAGCCGATTCATACATGTGGGATAGCTGTGCCGAAGGACTGCTTGACGCATCACTACGCAGGGTGAGAGAACTGAACGCTCGTGCAATACATATGCCCTTCAGAGCTAATGAGGACAAGCTAAAGCTTAAATTATTGAAAAATCGTGGATTCATCGCCATAAGGCGATATAGTATGATGCGCTTGGAAAACGTTGATCCCACTCCCCAATGTATGAAAGACAGAGAGAGCATCAGAGAGATGAGATTTCCTGAAGAGGTCGCAGAATTGACAGCTCTTCAAAACATAATCTTTAGGGAGCATTTTGGATACTCTCCGAACACATCAGAAGAGATAGAGGCTATGCTCACCCAGCCAGATTGGCGAGACATAGTTCTGTTCAGCGAAGATTCAAACGGACGTATAACGTCGTACGCTTGGGCAAAAGTCGGCACGTCTAAAACTTCAAAGGGGAAGGTAAGCATGATGGGAACACATCCGCTAGACAGAAGTAAAGGTTTGGGGAAAATCATGTTCAACATCGTGGTAAGCCGACTTGCGGCAGAAGGAGTAAAGAGCATAGAGCTTGAGGTAGATTCAGAGAACCATAAGGCTGTAAAGATATACTCAGGGAAAGGCTTCCGGGAATTTGCTTCGACTACATGGATGGAGAAGCGATTCTTCTAAGTCCGCCCCTTAGACGATATGAGCGAATAACCCGCTCAAAGGTTTCTATAAGACCCTTTATTGAGGTTCCCCAGTCAAAAAGCTCTGAATGTCTACGAGCAGCCTCGCCCATGCGAAGACGTAGTTGTCGATTGTATAGAAGTAGATCGATCTTTTCAGCCAAAGACTGAGCACAGTGCATAGAAGTCAAGTAACCGGTCTTACCGTCGGATATTATCGCAGAGAGCCCTGCAGTTTTGAAACCGACAACCGGACGGCCACAGGCAGCGGCTTCTAAAGCGACAAAACCAAAACTCTCGTAGTAAGAGGGAACTATGCAAACGGACGCCGCTGCGTAGTAACTCGGAAGCAAAGCACGAGGAACAGAGCCCATCAACTGTACCTTGTCTGCTAGATTCAGTTCTTCAATTCTGCGTCGAATCAGTTCGAATTTGTACGAGCCGGGTTCACCGCCCACAATCTTCAGTCGCGCTCCGCAATGTTCCAACGAAGCAACTGTGTCCGGAAGGATATGAACCCCTTTCAGAAACTCCAACCTGCCCACGTAAAGTATCAAAGGAGACTTGTCATCTAAATCGGACTCATAAGTATCAAGAGGACGAAACAAAGAGACATCTATACCTGGCGGAACAACTTTGACCCTATCGGGATCAGCTTCACAGTATCTAATGACCGCATCCTTCTCTTCCGCTGTCCACACTATAGTCACGTCTGACAAACGCGCTATCCTTCGTTCTTCTTTAGATCGAGCAGGAACGTCAGTTTCACCCGGCCTAGAGAGACGTTTGGCCTTGTATATGGTATGAAAGCTGAACACGAGCGGAGAGTCCAGAAAATCGGATAATTCAATACCCGCTACGCCGGAAAGCCAATAGTGCGCGTACAAAACATCATATCGTTTATCCTCCCTCGCCACAAAAATCTTGAAATTGCGCACAAACTCTGGAATAAAGTCGTATAGAGCGTCCTTTTGGGAGTCAAAAGGTCCAGCGTGAATATATACGACTCGTGCCCCTGGACAGATTTGTTGAGTTGCAGGGAGCTGTTCACTGTAACAACGTGTGAAAACATCCACAATTATACCACGGGACGCGAGGTTACGGGCTACCTCCAGTATGTATACATTCATACCGCCTGCGTCCTTCATTCCAGCTTGTACAAGTGGATCTCCATGAACGCTCAAAAAGGCTACCCGGTTGAACAAAGTAACTGCTTTCCTTCTTCAAATATCTATGCTGATCCGCATAATAGGTGCAGGGACTCCCCCCAAACGACTCTTGTACGTTTCGTTTCCTCGCAAAAAGTCAAATACTGTGTATCCATCTCGTATCGAGCCCCAGATATTCAGAGCATGATTCATCAACCCAACAGCCACATTACCGTAATCTGGGTTATATCCAGAGTTGTAAAGGTACTTGACCCCATCAGAGACAAAACACAATGACACTGCTGTTCGCACGCTGTTCACAGACAAAAAGTAAAGCCGCACCGCTCCTGAGCGAGCCATATCATACATAATTCTGCGGAAGAACCGCTCGCGAATCGGAGTCAAGAAGCGCTCCTTCTCCCTGGTACTCATCCTATGTAAGACAAAGAAATCACCCATCTCCGCTTGTATCTCATCTGGTTTTGCGAACTCTTCAAAAAGTACAGAGCCGGAATTTTCTAGTCGGCGCATCTTACGCTTCAATTCGTGCCGATTCTTCTTGTTGAGCATCTTTAGATACGCATCTTTGTCTGCAGGCAGCTCAATCCGTGGAGCACTATCTTCCTCTTCTACTGAAACCCTCCATCCACGTTTTTCAGACATAGTTACTAGGGCTTTTACAGTGGGAGATAGAGCAGGCAGTGAGATAAATGAGAAACGTTCAACCTCCTTCATATGGATAATATAGTCCAAAACTGCGCCTATCATGCCTTCCAGCTCTAAATCGCTCTGTCCTGCACTGTAAATGAAGTCGTTATAATCAAATAGGTCCTCACTTCCTATAAAGCGAACATCGCCATCCAAAACATATAATGGGGCAATGAGAGTAGCTCTACACTCATTCCAGTGAGTGGCAATCGCTAATTCGCCTTGCCCAAATATATCCCACCAAGCACTCTTAAATATTGGAAAGTTGAATACAAACGATTCGCGCGATTCTGCTTGCAAGTCAAGCCAATCAGAGTGGACAGAGGTAAAGTCCTCAAACGTAAGAGAAGAAACTCGGCAAGTCATACGTTAGCCTCAAACACGGAAAGCAAACTATCTAAATCAGGGGCTAATTGTGGCAAATTAACTGAAGCCAATCTCTCCACGGCGTCAAGATCTTTCAGTCCGCTACCGGTCATAACACATACTACTGTTTTCCCCTTGAGGCTTGAACCTAGAGAATGAGTCTTGATCAAACCTGCCACAGAAGCAGCAGACGCAGGTTCACAAAATAGCCCTTCTTCGCGGGAAAGAACAAAGTACGCTTCAGCTATCTCATCGTCAGATACAGCATCTATACTTCCGTTTGACTCGTCTCTAGCTTTAAGAGCGGTCTCTTTGTTAGCCGGATTCCCTATACGTATCGCTGTCGCGAATGTTTGAGGATTCTCTACAGTATGCCCATGCACTATGGGAGCAGCGCCTAAAGCCTGAAAACCCAACATTCTAGGAAGTTTAGAAGACATTTCCAAAGTGAAGGCCTCCTTATACCCTTTCCAGTACGCTGTTATATTCCCGGCGTTACCAACTGGCAAACAATGAATATCGGGAGCGTCGCCGAGTTGTTCTATGATCTCCAGTGCCGCGGTTTTCTGACCATCTATACGATCTGGGTTTATTGAGTTGACTAGAGCCACTTTACTCCTTGAAACGATTTCTCGAATCAGTTTCAGAGCAACGTCAAAGTTGCCCTTGATAGAAAGTATACGTGCACCATAGGCCACGGCTTGGGTCAATTTACCTGCTGATATCTCACCGTCAGGCACTAAAATGAAAGTTTCTAGACCGTACCTAGCGCCGTATGCAGCAGCAGAAGCGCTGGTATTACCCGTAGAAGCGCACGCTATTCGCTGATAGCCCCTTTCAAGGGCCTTTGCTACGGCTAGTACCATGCCTCGATCTTTGAAAGAGCCGGTCGGATTACAACCTTCTAGTTTAAAATAGAGCCTGCATCCCAAGGAAGGTCCAATTCTTTGCGAGGATACAAGCGGGGTGTCTCCTTCTCCGAGACTTATAAGCGGGGTAGCATCCGTAACCGGCAAAAATTCCCGATAACGAGCCAGCAGTACGTCGGTCATACCTGTTGATGTAGCGGCCTAGAATCCTCGGATGCAAACATCATTGGGTAACTAATCCCCCAAAATCAATAGCAGGAGTGGGTGTCAGATCCTGCGAAGAAAGCTGCAATTGATCTACAGTCCAAGCATATATTTCGTCATTGAGATCAATAAAAATCTCGCCGGCAAGGGCCAATCTTTGGCGCTCTTCGTTCATAAATATAGTCAGAGATCTATCGGTAAGCTGTTCAAAGTGCACGCCCGAGACTGGGCGTGTCTCATCAGTATCAGCGACCACATATATGTTATAGGTTTGGGTTTCGTTGTCTAAATAAGGTTCACTTGGAAAATTAAACGGCAAGAAGCGCGTCCCTTCTTCGTTCACACCGAACAGCACCGGGTCTATAGTACCTAAAATCCCTTCCGGTAGCCAGCCGACTCTGCCTTTGTTACGTTCTACGTCTGGATCGAGTGAAAATTCAATAGCCACCGCTTCAGGGTTTTTTCCCGATTGCAAAGACCGCAGTATCCGGCGTTTAGTTTCTATATCAGGCGGTCTTGGAAAATTTAGCCGGTATACGAGAACGTGCGATTGTACTCTGGGCACGTCTTGAGCCAGCACGGCACGGAGTTTATCCAAAAAAAGCGACCTTTGAACGAAGCTGCGCCAGGTCTCTTCAGGTAACCCTACTCTGTTTAGGAATTGTCTTTTAGCCTCTTCAAGGTCAGTTTGATATGCCGAAGAAGGTTTCTCACCTGCAGTTATTGCGGAGAACGCAAGAATATCTATCACAGAGTCATCCACGTCTTCTGGAGTAACACTTATGTTAAAGCGAGGGGCACTTTGATATGCCAACTCATAGCGCAGAAGAGTCTCCAGATATTGAAATGGGGAAAGACCTATGGAAAATTCTTCTCCAGACTCCTCCGTTATCCTCTGATTGAAACGAATAAAGTCTATGACGTCTCCTCGAGTATAAATAGTGTCACGTACCTTTATTGAGGTCTGTCTGGGCGGTACCACATAAGTGTTAACGTAAGCGTAGATAAACACGACAGACAGCGCAAGAACCAACAAAAGGCCCGCAATTATGAGGGGACGACGACGCGAGGCTGCCTCTTCTTTCATACGAGCGAGCTGGAATCGGTTTGTACCCCCCCTTTTTATGATAGTTCGTTTGCCTATCTCCCAGTCATCAGGCAAATCCAGAGGCGTGCCAGTCGGGGGTGCTCTGTCTTGATCCGAAGTAACCACTTAACTATAATCCATCTTTCTCACAAAACTACTGAAACTGGAAACAGTAGAATTTATTATCGTTTTGAGGTTGTCACAAGAAGTACGGATGAAACCCTCCAATCAATATTCCAGCAAAAACTCACACTCCCACAAACCCGACTGTTATGAAAGTACAAAACATTGATGTGAGAAATACGAGCTTAATAGCGCTGTTTCTATTCTTCCATTCGTGCTCCATCGATCTCCTCTTCGGGAGCAATAGCAATTTTCTGTGAGGAAGAGTCATCAACAACATTAGACGAGTGTTCTGTTCTGTCTTGTTCTGGGTCGGATTCCTGAGATGGTTCGCTGATGAGGGCAGTCACTCGCCTATGCTCTTGGGCGTAGGGCAACAAAGCCATAAAGCGAGCTCGCTGAATAGCTATGCGCAACTTACGCTGAAACTTAGCATTCCTACCCAGTCGTTTGGAGGGGACAGCTCTTCCGCGCTCATTTAAGAAACGGCGAAGGAACATTACGTCCTTATATCCAGGGTTAGGATTCTCTTTCGCATAGTTCTGGCGATTTTGGCGACGCGGTGGGCGTGGTTTTCTTTGAGCAGTATTGCGCGTTACCAAGGCAGATCCTCCACCTCCATCGATTCCGGAGGAGGCGTGCTTCCGGAGCGAGCTGTCGCATCATCTGAGGATGGCGGCTGTACACTTTGTTCCTGCTGTCCTGTCGCACGCTCAAGAAACACAACTGTACTCGCTATAACCTCATTCTCGAAACGATCTTTACCATCATCGCCTGTCCAAGTACGACTACGGAGTCTTCCCGACACTAGAACACGCATGCCTTTAGTTACGTACTGACCAACGGTCTCTGCCAGTCTGCGCCAACAAGTTACTCTAAACCATTCAGTCTCTTCTTGGCCAGCCCGTCTGGTATTAACCGCCATACTAAAGTTGCATACCGGGTCGCCGTTAGGCGTGTAACGCATAGTAGGATCCTGTCCGACATGTCCGGATAGGGTTATTTGGTTGAAGCTCATTAACGTTCCCTCCTAATCAGTAGTAGCAGTTATCTACATTTACTTTGAGACTATTAAATGCCGAAGTATAGACTGCTCTGCTTGAAACAGTCCGTTCAATTCAGACGCGATTTCTCTTTCTACCAAAAACTGCGCTAAACAATAAGTACCCTCCGTAAAGTTCTTTATGGGGTAGGACAAAGTTCGCTTTTGCCAGAGAGAGGCAGTTTCAATCTCCCCTCCTCGCGACTCAACAGCGTTCTTAACAAGAACGATAGAGTCGTCTACCTGCTTTTCCGTCGAATCTCCCGGCAGTATCCACATTATTTCGTATTCTCGCACTCTTTATCCTTCCCTATCTTGCAACAGCATTCTTGAACTATTTTATCATCCTCAAGAGGATTAGAAACTCGGGACATGGAACTGTTCCGCAAAGGATTTTACCTTTTCACGTACAGCTTTGAGTTTTTCGTCAGAATCTTTGTAGCGCAAGGCATCCAGCATGAGCTCAGCCACACACCTAATATCGGGTTCTCTCATCCCGCGGGTCGTCAGAGCAGGAGTGCCTATTCGGACTCCTGATGCTATACGGGGAGGCAAAGGGTCAAACGGAATAGCATTCTTATTCACTATGATACCCGCTCGACTGAGAATACCCTCGGTCTCTGATCCGCTCAACCCCATCGGGCGCATATCAAGCAGAATCATATGATTGTCAGTGCCTCCAGATATCAGACGTACACCGCCTCGTTTCAGCTCTTCTGCCATCGCTTTAGCATTCGAGACCACTTGACGGCCATACTCTTTGAAGGACGGTTCACTGGCCTCTTTAAAAGCGACGGCCTTGGCTAAGATGATGTGCATCAAAGGACCTCCTTGCATTCTGGGAAAGACTGCAGAGTCATACTTTTTTGCGAGCTCTATATTAGCCATGCCTATAGCTCCGCGGGGGCCTCGTAAGGTTTTGTGGGTAGTAGTGGTAGAAATATGCGCGTGTGGGATGGGAGAGGGGTGTGCGCCGGCAACTATCAAGCCAGATATATGCGCTATATCAGCTAACAGAAGAGAACCCGTTGCGTCTGCTATTTGTCTGAATCGTTCAAAGTTTAGCTTTCGGGAGTAAGCGGAACAGCCAGCAATTATTAATTTAGGCTTCATTACAAGAGCTTTTTCCAATATGGCATCGTAGTCTAAAACTTCCGAATCTTTGTCTACGCCGTAAAATTGGAATCGGTAGAGCTTACCTGAAAAACTCGCACTAGAACCATGAGTTAGATGTCCTCCATGGTCAAGTGACATTGATAACACCTCATCACCTGGATCAAGCAGCGCAAAAAATGCCGCCATATTCGCCTGAGAACCGCTATGTGGTTGAACATTTACATGCTCTGTCCTGAAGAGACGCATCGCTCGCTCTCTAGCTAAATTTTCTACAACGTCGGCTTGCTCACACCCTGCGTAATAACGGGCGTCTGGATATCCTTCGGCATATTTATTTGTAAACACGGAACTCGCAACCTCAAGCACTGCCCTTGAGGCGTAGTTTTCTGAGGCTATAAGTACTAATGTTTCCCGCTGTCTACGTTCTTCAGCACGTATGGCCACAGCTACTTCCGGGTCTACCGACTGTATCATAGATTCCATCTAGAGTTGTATTCCTTCCGTTATGGGCTTTATAAAGTCGCAAACTTGCAGACCAAGAAAAACCGATTTGAAGACTGCGTGCCCAAATTTAAAACATCGGCAGAGCACTATGTTAGACGTTTCTATGATAGGTGCTCATACTTAAGCTAAAGCGACGCTCCTAAGTAACCTTATAAAAAGGACAGGCAAAGGATGACCAAGACGAAATGTTAACGCTGCAGAAAGGGAAGCGGCGATGCCCAGAACAACTCCGGCAAGAATATCCGAAGGGTAAAATACACCTCCATATATCCTTGCAAATCCCATAAGCAGGGTTATGCTGAAAAGCATAAAACTCATCCTAGGGGAGACTACCCAAAACACCGTCGCTACTGCAGCACCTACCGCTACCGGATTAGCAGGAAAAGATGGATTGGTAGGGGCATAAAACAACAGATTCACACCGTCTAACTCATTAAAAGGACGAGGACGGGGCCAGATTACGTTAATAACCGCTACACCGATATTACTGAAGCCCACGCCTGTAACGCCCACCAGCATCCACCATTGAGAACGCAACCTCTCCATACGAGTTTGTCCTGTTATCCACAACGCAAGTAGGAAGGAAGATAGCAAAACCGGAATAAGGTAGTCGTTCATTATAATCAAGAAGAGGGCGTCCAACCATGGGACTTTCCCAGCAAGCCCATTGAGCCAAAAAAATATATCTATATCAATTTGATTCACGGCGAGCCATAGCGTTTACAACTATCTTCCATATAGATATCTCTGGAGACGCCCGCAATGATGAGTTCAGATAAGGGATGAACCGACGCTGCGTAATTCGAAAAGATGAAACAGCAGCCTTTCCAAAGAGGTAAAAGTCGAGCGACTCCAAACCATCTGGTACCTCAGTGCCTTTATTCTTTATGCGTCTATAGAATAAGAAACTATTAACTTGCCCCATGGCTAGAGAGGCCAGAAATGCTAAGGCCGCAGCGCCTGCAAAGAGAGAAGCCTGATCCGTCCCAGCCAAACCACCGTCAATATCATTAACGTTACGAGCGTAGCCTAGCCCGGTCAACTGTGCCCTACCCCACAGCCTAGAAGATGAATCAGCAGAGGCATTCACCCAAGGCCCATCTATCCAAAGAGGTGACAAAAACAAGAAAGCGGACGCTGAAAAAATCAGAATAAGACCGGCGATATAAGTTATTCCCCTGCTTGGCAGAACATAGAGGCCGCGACGCGACGATGCTGCCGCAGCGATTTGAAGAGCCCCCAAGCAGGTCAGAAACGCGAAGATAATGTAATGGAAGTTGAAAAGGGATCTTACAGCCTCAAATTCGGCCGGCATTTCTACACCTAAATCCAAAGCTACCCATCTCTTCGATCTATTTCCACTGGGAAGCACCAATCCAGCCTGTTCTCGTCGCGTCCGTAAATAGCGTCCTTGTACAGCTTCTGGAGCTTCATGGTAACGGGTCCCAGCGAACCGTCTGCTACAAGACGGTTGTCAAGTGAACCGACGGGTGTGATATGCGCCGCCGTCCCTGTAAGAAATATCTCGTCAGCAAGGTATAGCTCACTACGCTGGATAGGCCTCTCAATGACCTCCATATCCAGCTCCTCTTCAGACAACCGAATAGCCGAATCTCGCGTGATGCCAACAAGACAATCATCCGAAGTTCTAGGAGTATGGATAACACCATTTTTAACAAGAAAAATGTTCTCACCACTTCCTTCTGAAACCAAGCCAGCGTTATTGAGTAGTATGGCTTCTTCAAATCCTCCAGCTATCGCTTCGCTCTTTGCCAATATACTGATCGTGTAGAGGGCAGACAGCTTTACCCGAGTGGGGATCATGTAATCTTCAGGACGCCTCCAAGAGGAGGTCATGCATTTGATAGGCTTGGATCCGTCGATGTAGTTGCCGAAGGGTATAACCACCACGGCTATCTGGCTTTCCAAGTCGTGCAAGTTGAGGTTAGCGATCTTCTCAGAGCTCTTGTACACAATTGGCCGGATGTACACGTCTTCTCTGTATCCGCATGTCTTCAAAAGTTCTGCGGTCAATTCACAGGCCTTATCTACAGAAAACGGCATGCCCATTAACAGCATCTTTGAGCCACGTTCAAGCCTCTCATAATGGTCTCGCATTCGGAACACAAACAGAGTCTGTGAATCGGGATTCCAGTTGCCTCGTATGCCTTCAAAGCAAGTGGTACCATAATGGAGGGCATGAGTCATAATACTTACATTAGCTTCGTTTAAAGGTACGAACTGTTCGCCCATCAAAGCATAAGGAGTCGCCTGCATTTAATCGCCTTTCTTCATAAATAAAACAGAGTACTACGGTTTATCAATACTTGCCGACAATGTTATCGGCTATATATTCGAAGTGGATATCTTCTCCTAATCCTGGACGCATTGGCATAGGTATGAAACCCTCCTCATCCATCGGATCAATAATTGAGTGAAGATACGGAGGAGGTTCATTGTAGTCTATAAAAGGGTGGAGAAGCCCTCTTTCATACCATCTGGCGTTGGAAATAGCCCCAAGCACAGCTAGATTTCCTGCACCTCCACCGTGTATTTCACAGTCCATATTAAAAGATTCCGCTAAGTGGGCCGTCTTAATAGTAGGCTGAATTCCTCCTACGTCCATCACGCCTGAACGTGATATATCGCAAGCACCTGAGGTTATCCATTCGCCTCGAGTATAGAATTTCCCTTCAGCATACTCTGGACCAAGTATAGGAATAGCTAAATTACAGGCAAGCCATTGGTAAGAAGACATGGAGTGCTCATCCATTGGCTCTTCGTACCAGTAGTAATTCATATCCTGAATAGCTTTGCCTAGATCATAAGCCTCAGTTCTGCTATACCAATGATTTGCATCCAGCATCAATGGAAAATCTTCGCCTACTGCTTCTCGTACGACGGCACACGCCGCTATATCCATCTTCACGCTAGGAGCCCACGAGACTGGAGGCATCCAGGTGTGAAGTTTTATCGCTTTGTAACCTCGCTTAGCTAGAGCTTCAGCGAACCTTCCGTAGTCTTCAGGGGTGGCGAGACCGTTTTCTATCTCATCTCCGCACATAGTGCTTCCATAGGCCGGAACCTTATCTCTGTATCCGCCGAGCAGACGCCACACCGGCATGCCCAACGAGCGTCCAGCCAGATCCCAAAGTGCTGTCTCCACTGAAGCTAAAGCTCTATCGGTCAGCTGTCCTCCGCTCCCTCTTTGCCAACGAGCCATGCCATGCCATAAAGCTTCTCTGTCCATAGCGTTTTTACCTATCAAGACGTTCCGCAAAAAATTGTCCACAACGTAAGGTCGTAGGGTCTCAGGAGAACCAAATGAAAACCCTTCAACACCGTCAACAGTTTTTATAGAAACCAAGGCAGAGAGAGCATCATGTTCCGGGCCTGGATGTGTGTGTCCGTCTGAGTCACTCACGATACGTGACTTATATCGAAATACAGTTATATTGACGGACTCTATCTTCATTTGCGCTTTTCCATCTCCTAAGCTCTTATGAGTTAAACTGTTGCAAGTAAGTTACAGTAAGCTATTGTACAGCTTACTGACCAAAAGACAGGTATTAGTTAATCGCGTTAGCCGCCATTACCTGCGAGTTAAACAAGATGGTTGAAGAAAAAACAACCTGTGAAGTCACATCTTCAAACAGAGATAAGATAGCCAACATTCTGGTCGTCATAGCCGTAGCTCTGACGATTACGGGAGCCTTTGTTTGGGTTTTCACACGCCCAACAGGAGGCGTTGAGATTATCCTCCCTGTACCTTCACCCATAGTTGCCGAAATAGCAGGCCAAGTGCATAATCCAGGTGTGTATGAGCTACCACCTCACGCTCGACTGAAAGACCTAGTGGATATTTCTGGTGGGTTCACTAAGAAAGCAGATATGCGTCTTTTAAACATGGCGAGCATGTTGAAAGATGGTCAAAAAGTAGTAATAAACGAGATATCCACAACAGACCTTCAGGGGACGACGGACGGTAACAGAACAGAATCATCACCAAATACTCCAAGTACGAATGAGGAAAAACCCACACAGACTCTTATAGATTTGAACACTGCTACGTCTGAAGAGCTGGAAACACTCCCTAATATAGGGCCGGCTCTAGCCGAAAGAATTATCAGATGGAGGGAAGAGAACGGCCCCATACAGAATCTCGAACAGCTCCTAGAGGTGTCCGGAATAGGAGCGGCTACCTTGGAGCAGTTACACGAATACGTGATACAACCATCGGCAACGGCAGAAGACAATACGGCATCTCTTCCCAATACCTCAGGAATGACAGACGAAAAACTTTCGCTCGAAGATACGCTAGAACAATTGGTATTAAAGCACGAAGAACCCTATCAGTCTCTTCTAGATTTGAATATCGCTGCGTCTGAAGAACTAGAAACACTACCCAATATAGGGCCGGCTCTTGCAAAAAGAATCATCAAATGGAGGGAAGAAAAAGGTCATATAGAGAGTCTTAATCAGCTTCAAGAAGTATCCGGAATAGGAAGCCACATCTTGGAACAGATACGCGAATATGTGATACAACCTTTTGAAACAGATGAGGGCGACACAGAATTACCTCCGGCGGATCTGGAAATAGATGACGAAAAACCTCTGCAGACTCCTACAGACCTGAACACCGCTACCCTTGAACAGTTGAAACTACTCCCTGGAATAGGACCAACCCTTGCCGAAAGGATCATCAAATGGCGTGCAAAAAACGGTCATATAAAGAGTCTCAACCAGCTTCAAGGAGTGTCCGGAATAGGAAGCCACACCTTGGAACAGATACGCGAATATGTGATACAACCTTTCGAAACGGATGAGGACGACAGGAAATCGTCTCCCAAGAACCAAAGATCCTCACATACTCCTGTAGATTTGAACATAGCCACACTTGAAGAGTTGGACACCCTCCCAAGTATTGGACCATCCCTTGCTAACCAAATCATCAATTGGAGGGAACAACACGGACCCATACAAAATCTCGAACAGCTTGATGACGTGCCTGGCATAGGCCCCTCAACGCTAGAAAAGATAAGTGGCTATGTAACCCAAAAATTTGAACCACAGAACGTAGATACAGAAACTCCTACAGAACCACCTGAAACGAAAGGGCAAGAAGACACACAGACTCTTATAGATTTGAACACAGCCACGCTTGAAGAGCTAAACACCCTCCCAGGTATTGGGCCATCCCTTGCTAACCAAATCATCAATTGGAGGGAACAACACGGACACATACAAAATCTCGAACAGCTTGATGACGTGCCTGGCATAGGCCCCTCAACGCTGGAAAAGATAAGTGGCTATGTAACCCAAAAATTTGAACCACAGAACGTAGATACAGAAACTCCTACAGAACCACCTGAAACGAAAGGGCAAGAAGACACACAAACTCTTATAGATTTGAACACAGCTACGTTTGAAGAGCTAAACACCCTCCCAGGTATTGGGCCATCCCTTGCTAACCAAATCATCAATTGGAGGGAACAACACGGACACATACAAAATCTTGAACAGCTTGATGACGTGCCTGGCATAGGTCCCTCAACGCTGGAAAAGATAAGTGGCTATGTAACCCAAAAATTTGAACCACAGAACGTAGATACAGAAACTCCTACAGAACCACCTGAAACGAAAGGGCAAGAAGACACACAGACTCTTATAGATTTGAACACAGCCACGCTTGAAGAACTGGACACCCTCCCAGGTATTGGACCATCCCTTGCTAACAAAATTATCAATTGGAGGGAACAACACGGACACATACAAAATCTTGAACAGCTTGATGACGTACCTGGCATAGGTCCCTCAACGCTGGAAAAGATAAGTGGCTATGTGACCCAAAAGTTTGAACCACAGAACGTAGATACAGAAACTCCTACAGAGCCGTCTGAAACGAAAGGGCAAGAAGACACACAGACCCTTATAGATTTGAACACAGCCACGCTTGAAGAACTGGACACCCTCCCAGGTATTGGACCATCCCTTGCTAACAAAATTATCAATTGGAGGGAACAACACGGACACATACAAAATCTTGAACAGCTTGATGACGTACCTGGCATAGGTCCCTCAACGCTGGAAAAGATAAATGGCTATGTGACCCAAAAGTTCGGAAAAAAGGATAAAGATAACTCACCAACAACTGAAAACCCGAACCCGCAAAACCAAGATACATCAACACCCAGCGAATCAACAAACACAGAAAATCAAGATAACTCACCAACAACTGAAAACCCGAACCCGCAAAACCAAGATACATCAACACCCAGCGAATCAACAAACACAGAAAACCAAGATAACTCACCAACAACTGAAAACCCGAACCCGCAAAACCAAGATACATCAACACCCAGCGAATCAACAAACACAGAAAACCAAGATAACTCACCAACAACTGAAAACCCGAACCCGCAAAACCAAGATACATCAACACCCAGCGAATCAACAAACACAGAAAACCAAGACAACTCACCAACAACTGAAAACCCGAACCCGCAAAACCAAGATACATCAACACCCAGCGAATCAACAAACACAGAAAACCAAGACAACTCACCAACAACTGAAAACCCGAACCCGCAAAACCAAGACACATCAACACCCAGCGAACCAACAAACACAGAAAACCAAGATAACTCACCAACAACTGAAAACCCGAACCCGCAAAACCAAGACACATCAACACCCAGCGAACCAACAAACACAGAAAACCAAGACAACTCACCAACAACTGAAAACCCGAACCCGCAAAACCAAGACACATCAACACCCAGTGAACCAGCCATCCCGGAATCAGAAGACACCGGAGAAGAAGAGATAAAATCCCATCCAGAAAGCGGAGGAGCCGAAGACGAACAGGTGCCAGACATAGAACCTGCTACATCGGCTAATACATGATCCAAAAATGAAACTATTGCTAGTTTCTGGTGCATTTATAGCGGGGCTTGGCCTCGGAGGTTACTTTGGACTTGCACCTGGGCGGGATCTACCTTGGATAACATGGGGGCTCTTATTGGCAGCGGCGGCTTTATGGAGCGCTTCAGGTGTATTACGAAGGCGCGGAGCGTGGATGGGGGTGTTGGTTGCAATGTGCCTACTGGGGTTGCTAAGAGGTTCAACGGCTATTATTGATGACACTGCGTTTCAGTGGCAAACTTCCGCTCCCGCAGAAGGAGAACGTATAGTTGTTGTTGGTGTGCTTGTCAGTGACCCTGCCCCATCTAGAACGGGATACCGCCTGACACTAGAAACAGAGTTCATACGATGGCAAGAGGAAACGAGAAACGAACATGTACGCATATACGTATACGCCGATCGTCTAGCCAATGCACCCGACAGACCTTTTGATGGATTCAGGTACGGGGATAAGTACCGATTAGCAGGAACATTTTTTCCTTTTGAGGAAGAGGGAAATGCAGGTGGGTTCGTATTAGCAAATTCGGTCTATTTAACGGACGAAACCGGGGGTAACGTTTTGACGCGGCAATTAGGTGTCGCACGAGAAACGATTTCATCAAAATTGGCAGAGTTAGTGTCAGCCGATGTAGCTGGTCTGGCGGCAGCATTGACAGTAGGTGATAGGCGGCACATTAGCGAAGACGTGTCTTCCGCTTTCCGAGGTGCGGGGCTTTCTCACGTGATAGCCATTTCTGGGATGCATGTCTCTTTAATAGGAGGATTGATCACGGGTCTATCAGCAACTGCGTTAGGGCGAAAACGTCAGATATATCTGCTACTACCTCTGGTTGGTATCTGGGGATACGCTGGTTTAGCCGGCATGTCGCCTGCGGTTACGCGCTCCGCGGCTATGTTCAGTGTATTCATACTCGGAACCGCCTTAGGGAAACAAAGGAATTCGCTTCCCGCTATAGGGTTAGTTGGTGTAATAATGACGGCTTTAGATGTAGAACTGCTGGCATCGGTGTCATTCCAGTTAAGTTTCGCAGCAGTTGCCGGAATCGTGGCTTTCGGAACATCAATTTCAGCTTGGGCAACAGAACAGTTAAGAAACGTCAGCGACAGCACAACTAAGAATATTCTCGTTTGGGGAATGACCGGAATAGGAGTATCCATCTCTGCTACATTAATGACTTTTCCAATAGTAGCCTCCACTTTTGAGGAAGCTCCACTATACGGTTCTCTAGCTACATTGGCAGTATTGCCGGTGCTCCCGTTGATGATACTCTCTTCATTCGCGTCGGCTGTTACAGGTCTAATATGGTTTGAAGCAGGATGGGTATTCTCGTGGGTTACCTCAATAACGGGTTATTGGATGATATTTGTTGGCCAACTTTTTAGCTCTATTCCGTTCGGAATCTTAGAGTCTGGACCTTGGCCAATATGGGCGATAACAGTTTGGTACATTGGTATAGGTTCAATTTATTTTCGTCAAGAGATATTCAACTTCTCCATGAAAGCTTGGAATCGTGCAGGTAGGTTGCCAGGTCCTATACCCCGAGTCCCGACTTGGTCGGCCATTTTACTGGTGGCCGCAACTGTAGTTATGTGGGCTGGTGTCCTTTCCTCCATGCCCAAGGAGGAATTGATCATTACTTTCTTTGAAACAACTGAAGGGGATATCATCCTGATAGAGTCTCCCGGTGGGTCAAAGGTTCTGATTGATGGAGCGCTAGAAGCCCGGGAGGCAGTGAATGCTCTTGATCACGTCTTACCTTTCTGGGATAGGAGCTTGGATATGGTGATGTTAACTCACCCAGACGCAGATCATCTAGGGGGTCTAGAAGCAGTAATTGACCGTTACACAGTGGAGCATGTACTAGATTCAGCAGTAAGTCACGACAGCGGGCTTGCGGGCAGTTGGACTGCCGCTTTAGCAAAACGAGGTGGAGGGCATTCAGCAGAAGAAGGGATGTTGATAAGTCTAAATGGAGGCGTAACTTTGGAGATATTAAGAGCAGGAAACCCTTACGAGTCTGCCCCAGTGAACGACGGATCCACCGTTATTCTGCTACATTACGGCGAGTTCAAAGCACTTCTGACGGGGGATATATCCCGACGTGTTGAGCTTATGCTCGCGGATAACAGAGACGTGCAAGCAGATCTGTTAAAGGCCGCCCACCATGGAAGTATCACTTCTTCTTCGGAGCGATTCCTTAAGGCCGTATCGCCACAAATAGCAGTGGTTACAGCAGGTTCTCAAAATCGCTTTGGACATCCCGACCAAGAGGTCATGGACAGGCTCAACACCATCGTACCGAACAACCAAATATGGGTAACTAAAGATTCCGGTGACATCATAGTCAGGACAGACGGGATAAAAGTCTGGCTAGAGACACGTCGGAGAGATGAGTTTATTACGAACATTGATGAAACATCTGAATAACACAGCGTCTGTGGGTATATCAAGGATTGATATTATGAAGCCCACAACTTGAAAGGTTTTTACGCCTTTAATAGTAATGCTGCAACGTGGCGAGAGTCTGAGTCTTTATCTAGAAAGTTGAATATAGAATCACGGTCAAACGTAATCATTCCCGGAGAGTAGTTCGGACAGTAGCTCAACTCGCTTTTGTCGTTGAAGAACTTCTTAGATTTGACCTGCATGCTATTGAGTGAAACGGTATTTAAACCCAAAGAGCTATATATCCACTCGGCTTCCCTTGAACGGGTCGTACAGGCAACTTCTAGAACCAGAACAGGGAAAAGCGAAACTGTTTCGGACAATTAAGCTCGTCAAAAAGCTACGATATGACGTCCGCATTATACGTTTCATGGTTTCTGGTAGGCTAGACTCTTGAAAAACGCCGGATATAGTACATCCTTCAGTTCAGGACACTGAAAATTACCTCCGGGTGAGACGTAAGTATGGGTATAACAAGTGCAGTGCCTCCGAAGGTGAACCTAGTTATGACACCAGTTTCACTTCGTCGGGCGATTTATCCACAAATATAGAAGACCTTTTGGCGTCCAGTCTTTATAGTGCCCGAAACAAGGATTAGAAGCCCCTTCCAATTACAGGATCTGGTAGATCATCCCACTTAGAGGAACCGTTAGAACGCATAACTGCTATAGTCTTTACAACTTCAGGATTCGCTAGGCCATGGAGCGGTTTGCCATTGAACAAATTAACAGGATTTTCAGCCCAGCGCTTGGCGCCTTCTTCTACGGTTATATTCGAAGATCCAGCAACGTGTGGAGTGATAGTGAGGTTTTTGGTGTTTAGAAGAACGCTTTCCGCGTCTAGAGGTTCTACTTCTGTAACATCTATACCTGCCGCTGCCAGATTATCGCTGTTCAAGGCTTCTGCCAACGCCGATTCGTCCACGATAGGACCACGAGCGCAATTTATTAATATTGCACCTTCTTTCATCTTTGCAAAGGCAGAAGCGTCAAACGCATGAAAGTTTTCTTTAGTCGAAGCAGAATGAATAGAGATTACGTCTGATTCACTGATCAGTGTGTCAAAGTCCACCAGTTCGACCCCGTACAGATCAGCAGAAGTTTGCTGTATGTAAGGATCTGTGGCTATAATCCTCCCAGGTCCAAATCCGCGAATCCTCTGAGAAAATGCCCTACCTATGTTTCCAAAGCCAAATATCCCGACTGTGAAACCAGCTACGCGACGTAAGTGCTTACGCATGCGACCAAACTGCTTTGGATCATCGCTCCAAGCCCCTTTGGAAACAGCGGAGGCCAGTTCTGGTATATTACGCGTTATAGAAAGCAGGAGGGCCATTGCATGGTCGGCCACCTCACTTGAGTTAATTCCGGGGGTGTTTGTAACACATATTCCCATCTCGGTAGCCGCGTCCAAGTCTACGGAATCTACACCCACACCGCTCCTGCCAACTAGCTTTAGACGAGGCATGTGTTCCATTGCTCGCCGCGTGGTCAAAGGGACGGTTCCAATAAGTATCGCATCGGCATCTCTACCGGCCTTTATCAAAGCTTCCTCAGTCAAACAAGGAACGAACTCGTAATCCAATCCAGCCGTCTCAAGTGTCTCTACCGTGCCAGATAAAGGGTCGCGGTTGTACATCGTTATGACCACCCGTTGTTTCATCTCCCATATCCTTTCTTAGATCTCAGAAATAGCCCATCAGCTTGCTATACAATAAGGTTTACCCGTCTTATAGATAATAAGCAGATACAAACTGGATTGTCAAACAAGAAAGGGCTCCATACTTCATTACTCTTAATCAGCCAAACACAAAGTATGAATCAAGGCTTTTAAGGTATTCCTTCCCTATGTTTCCTCGTTATCTCTCGCCTCGGACAGTAAAGCCTCACAAGCACCAAACGCCTCCGTCTCTTCAAGTCCTTCACAAAGCAACAGCATGTTTCCAACTACAGCTATGTAATTATAAATGGGAGCATAGGCACATCCGGCATGATCATTACGCCGAGTACATCTGCGTCGGTCGTTGTTTCCTTCCTTCCAAAGAGCTTCACTTGTTATCAGTTTCGCATCTTCTCCCACAATCGATCGTGCCCATTCAATACCTACACCAACGGCCTGGGCATGGGAGGGGTAGAATCTCGCCTCGTAGCGAGTACGGTTGTATATAAGCCTTATAGAAGAAGAAGCTTCAGGCAGTTCGGACACGTCATAGTTTTTGATTCCTTTTATACCTTTTACATTAAGCAAGAATTCCTCGTAGTATACACCACTGGTATCCACAATATTGACTGCACCTAAAGGATTATCAGGAGCAGGAAGTGAGGTGCTACCGCATGCAACCGTACCCGAAAAAAGTGCCACAAAGATAAATAACGCAGGGACAAGTATCTGGCTTGTACGAAGAAAGTACATTTATAAAGTAGGCAGTTAATTCTGTCAGGAAAGTACGTCTGTCATAAGAGTCTCGCAGTTCTCCAATGCATTTTCAACAGTCCTTCCACCGCAAAGCATCACTACGTTACCTCTAACTAAGTATTCTGGATATGAAGATATGCATTTACCTATATGGTGACCACCTTGACCTTGGCAGGTTATCCTTAGTTTATGACCTTCCTTCCAGCGCTGGTCACTCTCAAGTATCACCCTATCTTCACCTGTAACGTCTTGAGCGTAAGATACCCCGAAGTCCAATGCCTGATTATGAGAAGGATAAAACCTAAGCTCAAATACTTCCTTCTGTTTGGGAGGTCCGTATATACCCTTATAAGCTACAACGGCTCCTTCAAGTCCTGTAACATCAAACTCCTTAGACACCTTCAGATTCACTGCCGTGAAATCATCAATTGTGAAACGCGAATCGGACAAATCAACCTGACTTATAAGAGACATATTTTCTTGTCCGTCGCCTGAAGAACCTCCACAGGCAACCAAGCCAGCCAAAATAACAATAGACGCAATACCTAAGACAGACAAACGGACATAGTTTGAGATAATTTTCATCTTCACCTCACAAAGTGCAGTAATGGAAATAGGAACGTTCGTTTGTACCTAATTATAACAAAATCCGTACGCGCTAGAAGTGCCTAGTGCACAACTAATCATTCCATACAATGTATTGAGGCATAAAGGAAAAATAGAAAGCCCCTTCCCTGCTCACTTAAGTATAAGTAAGGGGAAGGGGCTTTCTTTCATGCCCTGCAGGAGAGCGAGTATCTACTGCACTGGATCCAAACGGTGAACCACCAACGGCCAAGTAAGATGCCAAGACGCTTCGTTTACGTAGCCAGACGTCTCACCTCCCAAAGGCCATCCTGTCCAGTAAGTCTCATTCATGATTATCCGATGGTAGAACTCAAGAATCGGAACATCTGGCAATTCATCAAGCCATATCTCCATAGCTTCGCGGAAGGGTACCTTAACCGCTTCAGGGTCATTTGGGCTAATCCGCGCCACTTCATCCGTAAGCCTGTCCCATTCGTCGTTTGTCCAATGATAGAAGTTGACCTGGTGACCACCAGGAATATTCACTGATTGAGACTGATATAGCTTCATAGTAAAGTAAGGATCGCGTATAGAGCCTCCATGCCCGAACATAAGACACTCAAAATTCCCCTCTGCCTGCCGACTTGAAGCGTTGGCTGGCTGGGTGTACTCAGCATTTATACCTTGCCGTCGCAGTTGTTCAGCAACAGCAGGGCCAAGGTCAACCCAAGCACCGTAACCTATTATCTCGCAGTCTATAGTATCACCGGCAGAGTCACGCCACATACCGTCAGAGCCCTTCTCAAAGCCAGAAGCTATCAGCCGAGCATCGCCTTTAGTTGGGTTGAATTCCGTCGTATCATACTCTTCTAGCAAGTCGCTTATGCTATCAAAGTACTGTTCCAATCCAGGATATTGAGGCATGGTCAGAGGATTCAGAGCAGCGGCACCGTCGTACGCTACTTGAGAAAGCTGTTCTCTATCCAGATATAAACTGAACGCCCAGCGAACATTTTTGTCGTCGTAAGGACCATAAAGACCCTCATTGTTAAAGGCTATTGACACAGGCCACCAATCCACATAACCGAATGGAGACCCGTCACCTGTATGAGTAGTCAGAGCTGGATTGTCCTCCAAAGCTCTGCGAATGATAGCAGGAGTAGTCATAGGTGCAAAATCCACCTCGTTGCTAACTAAGCCCAGAACTCTGTTTGACTGTTCTGGAGGGTTAGCTCTGTAAACTATACGCTCTACACGGGGCAAACGACCATACTCACCCAACCCTTCTGCACCTTCACCCCACCAAGAATCCCGTCTTTGAAATACTTTCTGGTCCGGACTACCTATCACAACTTGCCACGGGCCGGTAGATACCGGCAGGCCTCTCTCAATATCAAAATCTTTAAACGTCGTCCAGTCCTGACCGCTATATATGTGCTCAGGAACTATGTATACACCTATGTCGAACTTGTAGGTAAGAAGGAACATAAAGCGGGGATCTGGCCTCTGAAGACGAACCCTTACAGTGTAATCATCTGTTTTATCCACTGATTCAAGCACAGAGGAGACATCCGTCCCCCATCTTACTTGTTCTTGCAGCTGATTCAAAGTAGCCAGAGTGTAAACTACGTCGTCAGCATTGAAGTCTTCACCATCGCTCCACTGGATACCTCGGCGCAGATTGATTGTGAGTTCCGTAAAGTCGGAGTTGAAATCCCAGCTTTCAGCTAGCCAAGGTATCGTTTCATCATTGAAGGCACTATAGTAGGCAAGCGGTTCAAATATCAAATTGGGACCGCTCTGATGGTTTGCCCCAATGGCATAGGGGTTCCATAGCTCATGATCTACGTATCTGCCTTCTTGCCCACCGTGATATAAGACCAAGGTGCGTTCACGGGGGGGGGTCTCTGATTGTCCAGGACTTCCACAGGCGGCTACGGTAACAACCGCAAAAGCCGTCATCACAGCCAATGTAATAAGTTTTGACATTCGCAAATTCATAACTACTATAATCCTCCAGAATAATTCAGCTGGTCTTCTTATGAAGCTAATACGAGAGCACATTGCAAAGTTTTTAAGTCAGGTAACGAGTACTGAATTTAAAAAGCATATACTATCATACAAAATGGAGTATATCCCGAGGTTGATAGTGTGTCAACATTAGCGACAACACAAAAATAGCTGTATAAACAAGACGGATCAGTAGAAGTGGCTACGATCTACGAAACTTGCCGAGAAATTTGTTTTCATCCGCGTATGTTCGGGTTTTCTGGATGATCTTACTTGACCTAAGCGGGGAATATGTGATAATTTTGATTGTGAGATTGCCTGAAGGGAGTTTGGGGAATCTTATCCCTCAAGTATGCAAAATTTTTAAGCATTTAGGAAGGCTTGACACTTAAACGTCTTATGGAACCGGGGCAGCTCACAACCGCAGAGTGGGGGCAGATAGGCACAGCTTTGAAGCTATTATGGCTCGCCGCCGCCGCTGCGTTTATATCAGGGACGTCTTTCGTTACTGCGCATGCCATCTTGCCTTCCGCACTAGCGACAGGAACAGTAAAAAAAAGGTGGGTAACGGGGGTACGTCCTATTTTTTATTTGACCGGGGTTGTCGGTCTAGTATGCTTGGTGGTGTTCATAGTGTTAGCCGCTTCCAATATGGACTGGCTCCGTATATATGAGCGTTTTTGGCAATGATCTTGAGCTTTGGCCAAATTGTAATAAGCTCATATGAATACCTTGAATAACAAACGTGAGATCATACCTTCATGGATGAAGAGCGCGATCCTTTTGCTTGCCGTGAGCGGCATAGCGGCAGTAGCGTTCGTAGGTGTGGTGTTGGCCTTTGTCATCACAGCTTGGCTGGGGCAGCCTGTACCTATACTTGGGTTTGAGCAAAGTCCTGAACAGCCGATATCCTTCCCACATACTATTCATGCCTCTACCGACTTGGTCGTGGATTCCAAAGGAAACATTATACAGGGAATCGGCGTGGATTGCACTTATTGTCATCGAACAGTTGTAACTCAATCACACGCCAATGTCCCAGCCGTAGAGCTTTGTGCATTTTGCCACAGAGTAGCCGGAGATGCTGAAAGTGTTCCTCTTGAGCAGGTTAGACGACATGCGGGTATAACCGGGGAAGATCCTCTGCCCATAGATTGGAGACGAGTTCATCGTTTGCCTGACCACGTGCGTTTTGTCCATTCAGCGCATATTGAATATCTCACCAATAACCCGTCAGCTATACGGAATCCTTTGGATTCATCTATAAATTCTCTGGAAACAGCTAAACCTTCCCAAGTCTGTTCAACGTGCCATGGAGACGTTGCACGTATGGAGCAAGTAGAGCAGGTAGAGCCGCTCAAAATGGGGCAGTGCGTCAACTGCCATAGAGACAATGGAGCACCTGCGGATTGTTCCGTTTGCCACCATTAAAAATGGTAGGATATAAGTTTCGTAAAACTAACCGCAACTAGCATATTCAGATACGTATGGAAAAGATAACCCGAAGAGAATTTCTAGCGCTCGGTGCGATGGCAACAGCAGGTGCAGTAGTGCTTTCAGCTTGTGGCCTAGCAGAGAGTGAACTGATAGTACAGAGCCCACCTGAGCTCCCTGAAGATTTACTCCATGGAGAAGACGCGTGGTTTGCTACCACTTGGCCGGACGCCGGCGGCGGTAACGGGCTTATAGCCAGAGTCTCCGGCGGTAGGGTTATAAAGTTGGCTGGAAATCCAGATCACCCCGTAAATATGGGCAGACAGTCTGTTACGGCTGATGCTGCATTGCAGTTGCTGTACCATCCAGACCGAATAACCCAACCACTTATCAGACGTTCGAAAGGGGCTGTTCCAGGCCCAGTGTCGTGGGAAACCGCCTTGCGAGAAGTTAGAGCGGCCGTACAAAACGGAGCAGTAGTAGCTACCAACCCCATGCGCGGACATGCTGGGTTAGTCGCCGACAATTTTGTAGAAAGGTTCGGCGGAAGACGGATCAACTTCGATCCACTTACACAGGGAGTCCTGAACGCCGCTGTGAAGAGGGTTTTTAACGTTGATGTTCTGCCGGACTTTGACATAGCTAACGCTGCTACGGTATTGTCGTTCGGAGCGGATTGGCTCAGCGGTTGGCTCTCTCCAACCAGATACTCGGCGCAATATGGGAAGTTCCGAGCAGGTAACCAGAGAGGATTCTTAATTCACATAGAGCCGCGATTCTCTGTAACGGCAGCTAACGCCGACCTCTGGATACCTGCGAAACCTGGATGGGAGGGGGATATAGCTATGGCTATAGCGCAGGTGATTGAAGACGAAGGATTGGCATCAGACGCGGAGATCGGAGCATTTAAAACGAACCTGCCGGCCGGAATATTTTTCGGATATCAGCCTAGAGACGTGGCTGTACGTACTGGAGTGCCGGAAGATTTTATACGACGTGCTGCCAGACGTTTTGCCACAAGCCGACCAAGCATGGCTTTTGGAGGCGGAAGTACTGAAGCACATACAAACGGATCTTTCGCTCTATCAGCCGTATATGCACTGAATCACCTTGTAAGTTCGGTCAGTGCACCTGGAGGCATAGTTCTCAATCCAGCTTCCCCTATTCCGGAACTGAGTGGAACAGCTTCAGGAACATCGTTCGCCGAATGGGAATCAGAGCTGTCTCAGTGGCGCGCAGGGTTTGTAGGTGCAGTAATAATCCGAGGAGCAGACATAGTTTATGGAATGCCTGCTGCAGTGGACGTGAAGGGAGCGCTAAATAACGTTCCACGGGTGATAGCCTTTGCTAAGGTTATGGACGACACAGTAGCGGAAGCAGACATTATTCTACCAGAGACCACTTTCCTAGAGGAATGGGGCACCGATGTACCGGAACCGGCTCCAGGCTATCAAACGGTTTCCTTTCAACAGCCAGTTGCAGGTACAGACCCAACGTATGAGCAGCCTCGTAGTTTTGGTGATGTCCTACTCACCGTTATGGAAGACCAGAAAAATATGCGCCGCTTGGTGTCGGACGCTTCAAACGAACTTTACAGAAACATAGGTTTATCTGGATCAGTGCGAGCCTCTAATCGCGATCTCTTTTTTACAGGCGTACGTCAAAGAGGAGGATGGTGGAACACCTCTTCAAGGGCATCCGGTTCTGCTAGACCGGTCAACCCGTTTGAGTCTTCCTCTGAGCCCGAGTACTCTAGTCCTGGTCTACTTACAGCAGGCCAAGAATTCCACTTGATTCCGTTTGAATCTAACTCACTCGCAAATGGTATGTTATCCCCTACGCCTTGGGCGCAACAAATCCCGGATCCTATCTCTACGATTGCGTGGACCACATGGGCAGAAATGAACCGTAAGGATGCAGAGCAGATGGGCGTAAGTGAAGGGGATATTCTCCTTATCCGATCAGGATATGGAGAGATTCAGGCGGCAGCATATATACATCCGGCAGCCACTCCTGGAGTACTCGGGATCCCTATAGGCAATGGCATGGAGCAGGGTGGAAGATACGCCGAAGGCGTAGGAGCGAATGTGCTAAAGATACTCGCACCTCAAAAAGACGAAGTGACGGGATCTCTTGCTTGGGCATCCACCCGGGTCAAAGCTGTTCGTTTAGGCAGAAAAATACGTATGCCGAAATTTGAGGGGTCAGTTGAGCCTTTCCCTGCAGAACCAGGAGTGCCAGTTCTAGTGGTAGCACCGGGTGAGACTGCCGAACATGCAGAAGAAGAAAATCATCATTTATATCAGCAACAGTTTCTAGGGAAAGACAAAACAGATTCCAGCTCGACGACTACAGAATCCCACGAGTAACACGGCACGCATCAAGAAAGCAAGAGAAACAGATTAGATTATGGCAGAGACGGCAGGATACGGAAACCACAATTGGGGTATGGTGGTAGATATAGATAAATGCACAGGTTGCCAAGCGTGCGTTTTGGCTTGTCAAGCAGAAAACAATATAGCCCTTAACACACGGGATACCTACGAACGAAACAGGGTCATTTCCTGGATAAGGGTGGAGCGGTACTGGGAAGGTGAGTTCCCAAATGTAAAAGCGCGTTTCATACCTATAATGTGTCAACACTGTGGAAACGCTCCCTGTGAGCCCGTATGTCCCGTATTCGCCACCTTTCATAACTCTGAAGGGATGAACGTCCAGATATATAACCGGTGCGTCGGCACCAGATATTGTGCTAACGGGTGCCCCTACATAGTGCGCTTTTTTAATTATCGTGAGCCGGTATGGCCGGAGTCCCTAAGAAACCACCTCAATCCTGATGTAACAGTACGCACAAGGGGGATAATGGAAAAGTGCAGTTTCTGCATTCAACGTATCCGTCGGGGTGTCCGTAAAGCAGCGTCAGAAAACAGGCCGCTACAGGATGGAGAGATTGTAACAGCTTGTCAGCAAGCATGTCCCACCGAAGCTATAGTCTTTGGAGATTTCAAAGATAAAGAGTCTCGGGTTTCTCAAATGAAGAATAATGACAGACATTATACCCTGCTACCAAGGTTGGGAACTGATCCGAACGTTATCTATCTTGCAAAAGTAGATGAAGACAAGAAAACAAACGGTGCTCCCAAATGAGTGAAGTACACAACGCACATGTCGAAGAGTGGAGTCCGATCTCGCCTGAACGAGTCGCAGAGGATCTGACGGCGTCAACGGTTGTTACCCCGAAGATGAAAAGGCTTATGATTCTTTTAGGTATAGGAACGGTAGCGGGGATTGCGGCGATCATAATAAAGTTTACTCTCTACAGCGGACAACAGGAAAAGTGGGGGTACATAGCCGCTCTAATGTCATTCGCTCTCACTGTAGGTGGCGGTGCCCCCATGGTAGCGGTAGCCGGCATGCTTACAAAAGCTCATTGGGTAAAACCCCTTCAACGTATAAGCGTTCTGTTTTCTCTCACTGGAGTCATCACAGCGGGTCTGCTCCTGCCCTTACTGTTTCAGCTACCGCCACTGGTCACTGAAGGGGCGCGGCGGCGTTCTATATGGTTTGAGGCTCCAGACTACAGTCCGCACGTATGGGGATTCTTAGCTGTTTTGGGCATCATGGTCGCAGGTCTAGGTCTGCTTTATTCTTCCGCGCTACCGGATATAGCAGGAATACGCGAGCGTTCTCAGGGCTGGAGAAAAAAGGTAGCAACTTGGATGGCTAGAGGGTGGATAGGAACAGACTTACAATGGCGTTCGTTACGCTTGCGTATAGGAATGTTCGGCACTCTATATTTCCTCATGTTAGCTTTTACTCACTTCATCATATCCACCGACTTCAGCATGGGCTTAGTCCCAGGCTGGCGTGACGCTATATATCCTATGCAACATGGGGTAATAGGCCTGCAGTCAGGTATAGCCGCCGTAGTCCTATTTGCTTGGGCGGCACGACGTTGGCTTGGTGTCAAAGACTATTTACTACTCGATCAATTTTGGTCACTCGGCAGGCTCCTCTTGGCCTTAACTCTTATGTGGGTATACTTCTGGTTTTCCGGTTTCATAGTGTTTTGGTACGGTCGTTCCGAACCGGATAAAGCCTTTATCGATCTGTTAATACGCGGTCCTATGGTATGGGCTTTCACGGCCTCTGCAGTTCTGCTATTTATAGCACCTTGGTGGTGGCTGATATGGAATCGCATACGCACTAGCATAAACGGACCAGCTGTGGCTTCAGTCATGATAATTGTGGGCGTTTTGCTAGACAGAATACGGCTTTATGTAGTCTCTTGGTCTATCCCGCCTGAAACCATACACAATCCTTATGTGCAGGTGATACCTAACACCGTTTGGCCGGACACTTTCGACATACTGGCGATCATTGGAACTCTTTCATTCGGAGCACTGCTTCTTATAACTGCGACGCGCTTACTGCCAGCTGTATCAGTTTGGCAGGTACAAGAGTACAATTTACTGGCGAGGCCACTCAAGTTCTTGAGGGCTCGAGGAGTAATCTTAGCTAAGCCAGATTAGCTAAAAGCATTTAAGACAAACAATTTAAGATATGCAACAACTCAAAACTCTAGATCAAGCCTATACAAACAAAGTATTGTTGAACGGTCAGCTTGACACCCCCAGATGGTGGTTGCCTACTGTTTCTATCCTTGCAATACTGCTCGTCTTGGGTCTCGTGGTCATAGGGTTCATGTTTAATCGCGGGCTTTGGCTGACAGGATTGAGCCGTCCTGTCTATTGGGGACTGTTCATAACTACATTCGTTTTCTGGGTCGGGATCTCGCACGCGGGTATAATGATTTCTGCGATACTGCGTCTTAATCAAGCTGAATGGAGACGACCGGTTACAAGAGCTGCAGAATTGCTTACTGTAGCGTCACTTTTCACCGCTTTGCTCTTCCCTATATTCCATGCAGGACGGCCTTGGCGCATAATTTTCTGGATATTCCCATACGACTTTGCCAGAGGAATATGGCCTAACATACGCTCCCCTCTCTTCATGGATCCGGTGGCTATATCAACATATTTGACTGGTTCTACTCTATTCCTTTATATAGCTCTACTACCAGACTTAGGAAATCTCAGAGACCGAACTACCGGGATTAGAAAGGCTGCTTATACAATTCTAGCACTCGGCTGGCGAGGGAACCCTAGACAGTGGAAAATGCAAACGGTGGGTGGTATACTGCTTTCAGCGCTTATGCTGCCCATATTCGTGTCTGTTCACTCAATAGTGTCTTGGGATTTCGCTGTCACACCGGCGGTTGAGGGGTGGCACTCCACTATATTTGCTCCTTATTTTGTTATCGGCGCCGTGCATTCTGGGGTCTCAGCGGTAGTAACGATGATGGCACTGATGCGATGGGCATGGAAATGGCACGATTTCATCCGCCCAGAACATTTTGATGCATTAGCTAGGCTGCTTACTGTGGTAGCTGTAACTTGGATGGGGTTCACCTTCCTGGAACTTATATTCGCGCTATACGGCCTGGACGCTCCAGAGATAGCGTTGAGGGAGTTGCAAATACTTCAGTGGCCATGGAATCTTCTCTTCGGGATATTCATACTCACTGCTTTCTTGATACCAGTGCCCATGTGGCTTTTTAAGAGTGTGCGGACTAATATAGCTTTAATGTTCTGGAGCTCGATATCGGTCAATATCGGGATGTGGCTTGAACGTTTCCTGATAATAGTGCCTGGGCTCGCTCGTAGGACGCCTTTTGTGTTTACTTGGGAAGCATACGCTCCGAGTGCCGTTGAATGGACAATAATGATATGGTCATTCGTATGGGTCACATTCCTCATCTTACTGTTTTCCCGATTTTTCCCGCTCGTACCTCTTTTTGAACAGAAAGAAAGTCAAGTGTTTTCAAAGAAATTCAAGATTGGTCGGGTAACCGTCCCAGCGATTATTAGAGAACAGGAGTAGACATGAGCAAGCAAAGCATGCTGGGACTGTATTCAGACCCTGAAAAAGCTGCAGACGCCATGGATGGCTTGAAGGAAGCCGGTTTTGAGCTAGGTACGTTTGACGTATTAACTGGCGCACCTTATCCAGAGGGAGCGTTTGGTGAACACGTACCACAGCACAGGCTATTTAGATTCCCTCTTTTCGGGGCTATAATAGGCCTTACTTTAGCTGTACTTTTGACCACAGCGACGCAAATAGCTTATCCCCTCGTAACTGGCGGCAAACCTATCCTCTCCATATTCGCCATGATAATCATCTCTTATGAAATGACCATGCTAGCGGCAGTAGTAATGACTGTGGTGGGGATAATTTTTGAGTCTCGTCTGCCAAATCTCCGCCCGAGCATATACGACCCAAGAATCACCGAAGGTTATATAGGGGTAACGTTAACTTTTGACTCTTCACAGTCCGAAAAAGCAGAGGAAGTCTTTAAAAAAACAGACGCTGACTTCATAAAGCGGCAAGAGGGTTGAACTTAAGGTGTTGTTCGCTGACTTAACTTTCCCAAAATTGTCTCAGAATAAGACAGTTCTGTTCCGAACCTTCATACTGAAAACGTTGGTGGCGCTCGGCTTCGTTTTGGCTGCAACGACAGTCGCTTGCAGTGGGGAAGGGGTCAGCCGTATTCAGCAGAGCAACACTTACCCTGTAGACTATTTCCACGAAATGCACTATTCACAGGCGAAAAGAGCACAAGAACCGACGAGACTCAAACCCGCGTCAGAAGCCGAGCTGTTTGTATCTTATGGAGGACATGAAGGCGTACTGGATATTGAAGCAAGGGAATATCCGGTATATGACGCAACAGTCGCTCGCGTGTTGTACGAAGTAAACTGTTCAATATGTCACGGCATTTCAGGTACTGGAGACGGTCCTACAGCGTCTTACCTTACCTCATCTGATAGCTACTATGCTTCCAAGTACGGTGAACCTTTCAAAAGTCCAGCAAACCTTGCTGAAATTCGAGGAAGGTACACCACCGACACAGAAATAGGAATAAGCTATTTCAACTCAACGATCCAAAATGGTTTATGCACAGCACTGCCCAATCCGGATGATGGATGTATATCAGTAATGCCCGCCTTTCAAAACATACTCACCGAAGATGATATACGCTCCATTGCCATGTTCATGTTCGATGAAGAGAACGGCCTATTTACTTCAAACTAAACTGCACCTATACATCAAGATCTCCCGACTGGCTTTTTATTACTGCTTATATAAACACGATCATCATCATCAAACAGATATCGCGGGAAAATTTGCAATGAGTCTATATAAACAAGAAAGAATAGAGCTTAACCGAGCCGTCAAAGAGCTGCATGAGCGCGGGCTTGTTCAAGGTTCTAATGGTAACGTCAGCATGCGTGTAGCTTCATCCGAGTATCCGAACCTCTTTCTAATCACACCTACGAGCATCCCCTACCATGATATGACCGAGAACGACTTCGCTTTGGTGGACGAAAATCTAGAGCCTGTGGAAGAGGAGAAGGCTCCGTCTTCCGAATCTTACCTGCATATGGCTATATACAGAGCACGCAAAGACATAGCGGCAGTTGTACATACACATTCCCCATATGCGAGTGCAGTATCAGCCACTGGCAAGAGTATACCTCCCATCCTTGACGAAATGGTCTTATATACCGGCGGAGTAATAGAAACCGCCGAGTACGGCTTCCCAGGAAGCGAAGAGTTGGCCGTTGCAGCCACGCGGGCTTTAGGAGACAAAAAAGCGGTTCTGATGAAAAATCACGGCCTATGCATAGCAGGGAAGGATCTAAAAGAGGCTGTACGTATAGCCATCCTAGCAGAACACATTGCCAAAGTATTCATCTTTGCAGAAATGGCAGGCGGCATAGTCGAACTGCCTAGTGAATCAATAGAATCGGAGCGCGCTATTTATCTTATGCGCTCCATAGTTTAGCCTCTTTCTAAGTTAAGGAGAATCTGAGTGTCCCTTGTACCCGCCTTTCTACTTCGTCGCCTATATGTAAAAGGCAGCCTTAAGAACACCGAAGAAGGCTGGAGCTTTTCCCTCAAGAATTCGCTGGGATCCGGATACGCCAGAAAGATGCTACCTCTAACACTAAACGGTGAATATCTACCTATGGAATCCACCTTCTTCTCAAAAGATGGAGAAGATGTGTCGTTTGACAAAGTATCCGATGACAACACTTTCGGTTTGCCGATGAACCGTGAGATATCCATAACCGTGAGAGGCACAAGGCTAAACCCTGCGGTACACGAAATAGGCATAAAGTTTGAAGTGCCAGGCTTCAATGAGATGGGCTTCACTTTCAAAGACCAAATTGTAGATGACTGAACAGTCCAAGCGAATAGTTGTAACCGGGTCCCTGGCTTCCTGGAAAGAGCTTCAATAGAAGCCTTGGCAAGAACAGAATCTATTGGGTTCATTGTAGACGCAAATCTACATCCCTTTCCCCGGCGGAACAAAATTCGGTCAAGTTTCAATCTTTCCGCAGAAACATATTGAAACCTTTCGCAGATATTTTACCCGAGACACAGACGAACACAGTCATACACCTCGCAACTGAAGAAGTGGTAAGAGGTACAGCAGAGATACTAGAAGGTTTCTCTTTGTGTATACTCAGGATATGTATAGTTATTGAGAACCGGAGAGAACAACTTTATTGACCCACTACTTCGCATGCCTTTTCTGCCTGCATACCTTGGATCTGATCCATCCATCCAAACACTCCATAATTAAAGACTTCAAGTCGGTCATAATTGTGGCAGTCACAGGAGGCGTAAAATAGTACGTATGGTGGAAGCAGTATGCATGTCGGTTCCAACAGTGATTTTGAAAATAGGCACAGGAATAGGATGGATGCTTAAGTTGCAGAACATAGCCGGTAGCGGGAGCATAAATTTGATACGCTACCCTTGGGTGGCCTCATCAGATAAAATTCGGAGCGAACTAGGTTGGAAATCTGAACGAACTACTATAGCAGCCATTAACAAATGGAAGAAGTCCACAAGAGCACATCTTGGCATCCTGACCAGACCAGCCACCTCGTTGAAACATAAATTACCAGATGCCGAAGACTGAGCTTGAACAAAAGGACAGGCGTCTCCTCAACCTGCTCCAATCCGACTTCCCTCTCTGCCGCCGTCCATGGAGCAAGATAGGTGAGAAGATGGGAATATCAGAGGAGGAAGTTATACGAAGAACCGGCGACCTTAAGCGCAAAAATTATCTCCGGGAAGTGAGCGCCATCTTCGATACGCGCCGAATGGGATACAGCTCAAGCCTTATCGCCACAAAATTTCACCCGCAGAAGCTCCACGCAGGGGCAAGGTTTTTATCAGCGCACCCGGGCATAAGTCACAACTATGCCCGAAATGGTTACTTCAACCTATGGTTCACTTTAGCAACTCCACCAGGCAGGTCTCTGGAGGAGGAAGCGGTGAAATTAGGCAATATGACTGGAGCAGAGAAAATTCGGGTCATGCCGACTATACGCTTCTTCAAGATAGGTGTCAACTTTGATATGGAAAAGCAGAAATCAAACGCCCATTTCTATAGAATTCAAAACCTACAGAATTCCACGCCACCAGGCACAAGGGATAAATTGGCCGTTATGCAACTTCAGGAGGATTTAGCGCTTGAGCATCAACCTTTTGATTCAATAGCAGAAAATATCGGAGTTACTCTTCAACAACTGTTCACCCACATGGCGGACATGCAGTCAAGAGGGTTGATGCGAAGATATGGAGCAGTTCTACACCACAGGCGTGCAGGATTTTCTGCTAACGCTATGGCAGTGTGGAATGTGCCAGAATCGCGCTCCGTGCAGGTCGGAGAAATAATGGCTTCCAATTCTTCAGTAAGCCACTGCTACCAAAGGCCCAGGTTCCCGGATTGGCGCTTTTCTCATTTCACTATGATCCATGCCACTTCTAAAGGCTCATGTGAGGAAATCGCCTCAAGCATTGAGAAAGTTACGTCCATCAGAGATAAAAAGCTCCTTTACAGTTCCAGAGAGTACAAAAAAGCACGTGTACGCTACTTCGTAGAAGACAATTTTGACGCCCAAGTACTAGAAAAATATAAGACCTGCGAGCAAGAGGGATAAAAGTGTGCCACAGTACTACGGTATATTTGTAAATTTGAAAGGAAAAAGTTGTGCAGTCTTTGGCGGGGACGAACACGAAGGCGAGAGAAAGGTTTTCTACTTGAACGAGTGTGGAGCCAACGTAGTCTTATACTCGCCGGAAGATGACACCTCCCTAAAGCTTAAAATAATGGCGGAACAGGGCCTCATCAAATGGATAAAACGGACATATCAATCTGGAGATTTGGAAAAAATTACCCTAGCCATAGTGGCTGATACCTCCAGTGAAAGTACAAACAAAGCCATATTTGAGGAAGCCGAGCAACGGAATGTTCTCCTAAACATCATGGACGTTACAGACCTTTGCACATTCATAGCACCCGCTCTAGTACATAAAGAGCCGGTGGTAACAGCGATTTCGACGAGCGGGGCTTCCCCAGCCTTGGCAAGGAAGCTCCGAGAAGAGATGAGCAGCAATAGGTGCGCCTGCATGCAATGGACGGAAGCCACAAAGTCTCTGGTGAACGTTAGAAAGCGTATCAGAAGCCAGGGAATCGTAGTATGTCCTGAAAAATGGCAGTGGTTCATGACTCCGGAATGGTTGGAAATAGCAACCAGCAAGGACTTCGGTGAAGCGGAAAATACCCTGTTTTACAAACTCAAAGAACAGCACTGTATTATCTGTGAACCCTTTGGACGATGCATGCAACTTGCAAAGACGCCTTCTACCTGATACTACCAGCTCATTGCCACGTCATCGCTTACGTTTAGGCTCGCGCTCCAGCCGGCTAGCAATGATTCAAACCTATGAGGTTGCAGCAGCCCTACGTAAGAGTTGGACAGGTATTGAAATAGTGGTTATTCAAATAACCTCCATTGGAGATAAGCAACAGGCAGTACACCCGTCTGAGTCAGGCGTTGGCATGTTCATAAAGGAGCTTGAAGAGTCTCTAGCCGGTAGACAAATAGACGTAGCGGTGCATAGTCTCAAAGATGTACCTGTTCCCCTTGCTGAAGGATTCAAGATCGCTGTGATACCTAAGCGCTCTCGACCTGAAGATATTTTAGTATCTCGCACAGGGATGGCATTGGATGATCTGCCACCTGGAGCGCGAATCGGCACAGGCAGTGCAAGACGGAAAGCTCTCCTCTTGAGCAGGCGCCCCGACCTTGACATAATCCCGGTTCGTGGCAATGTACCCACTCGACTGAAGAAGTTAAAGGAAGGAACCACTATGGACGCCGTCGTGTTGGCGTACGCCGGTTTAGACAGACTCTCGCTTGAAAAAGAGGTGACTGAGATACTATCCGCCGATAGTTTTGTGCCCGCGGCAGGGCAAGGAGCTCTCGCTTTGGAAATCCGTGCTGATGATGAAGCGGTTGAGGTACTCTGCAACCCGTTGAATGATCCTAACAGTTTCGCCGAGACCACAGCTGAGAGGTCCTTCCTTAATAAGCTAGGCGCCGGTTGCACTACCCCAACATCAGCACATGCCAAAGCAGAAGCAGAAAACGGAATACTTCGTATGATAGGGTTCACGGCCGACAGACTAGGAAAACGACTGATCAGAACTGAATGTGCCGGAAGCCTACACCAGCCAGTCAAGCTGGGAGAACGATGCGCTCAAAATCTCATAGAAAAAGGCGCCTTGAAACTTATACACTGTCAAGACGCGAAAAGCGAAGCATGAATATTAAACGGGGAATAGTCTACCTCATAGGTGCAGGGCCAGGAGACCCAGAGCTGATAACCGTCCGAGGGATGAACTTGCTGAAAATTTGCGATGTCATCATATATGACAGACTCGCCTCACCAGAGCTCCTGGAACATGTCAAGCCGGAAGCCACCCTTATAAAAGCCGGCAAGGCTCCAGGCCGCCATACAATGACCCAAGAAGAAATAAACGCTACTATGATACAGTTTGCGGAGCAAGGTAATCTAGTATGTAGGCTCAAGGGAGGAGATCCTTTCATATTCGGACGAGGAGGCGAAGAAGCCCTGGCTCTTGAAAAAGCAAATGTCAATTGGGAGGTCGTACCTGGAATAACCTCCGCCGTCGCAGGTCCAACTCTCGCGGGAATACCTCCCACACACAGAGGAACGGCAACTTCAGTCATGGTCGTTGCAGGGAATAATACTGGTACGATGGACTGGAGATCCATATCACAATTCTCCGGTACAATCATTATCCTTATGGCACGACAGAACGCCGCGGCTATATGTGTAAGATTGTGCTCTTTAGGTGTTTCAGCAAACCGTCCGGCGGCCATCGTTGAACAGGCCTCTACACCTCTTCAAAGAACTATAACTGGAACGGTGGCTAATATATCCAACAAAGCAGATGATGCAGGATTACAAGCACCTATCGTGCTAGTCATAGGCGAAACAGTACCCTTAAGTGAAAAGTTAAACAGAGTTGAAAAAAGTCCGTTGAGGGGTAGGCACGTAGTAGTTACGCGTGCACGAACGCAATCAAGTCGGTTGATAGCTCTCCTGGAAAATCTAGGTGCAAAAACCACACAGCTGCCTACTCTAAGAACCACTCCGATTGAGAACAATGGTAAAATAGACAAAATTTTGGACGGTATAGACCGCTTTGATTGGGCAACCTTTGTCAGTAAAAACGCAGTGGAGTACCTAGCTCTCCGTCTAGATACTAAGCATAAAGACAAGAGACCTATGGACAGGTTACTTATCGCTGCCATAGGGCCATCCACCGCTAAGGCGGTAGAGAGACTCTTCGGGAGGAAGCCCGACTTGCAACCTGACTCATTCACAGCGGAAGAAGTGGCGGAAGAGTTCAGCCGACGAGATATAAAACCAAAGCGCGTGCTACATCCACGTTCAAAGATAGGGAAAGACTCACTCCCTGAAAAATTAAGGGAAATCGGTGCAGATGTAGAAGAGGTGCCCGTTTATGATACTTTAGTAGAAAAAGGCTCTGCAAGAAAAGCAAACATCGTCTACCGTGGAGTAAGCCGTCCGCCTGATTGCACAACTTTCACAAGCTCATCAAGCGTAAATAATCTCCTCGCCATACTTGACGGTGATGCAGAGGCTATTAACAAAGGATCTGTAGTCTGCATCGGGCCCCAGACTGCTGAGACATGTATGGAGGCCGGGGTCAAGGTTTCCCGTGTAGCAGGTACACAAAGCCTTGAAGGTTTGACCCAAGCCGTTGTAGAGCAGTTGACGTAAATAAACTAAAAATGAAACAGAGCAGCTCCGACTTTCAACGCCTCCGACGGCTTCGAGAACCGCCCGCTATGAGGCGACTCGCAACCGAGACGGCTGTGTCATCAGACGATTTGATACTCCCTATGTTCATTGTAAACGGCCAAGGGAAAAGCGAGCAGGTGCCCTCCATGCCAGGTGTCAAAAGGGTATCACCTGATTTGGCTACAGAACATGCACACTACGCTTTTGAAGCTGGGGTTCACGCCATATTACTGTTCGGTCTTCCAAAAAAAAAGGATGCATTAGGAACATCAGCCTTTGAGCCCGATGAAGCAGTGCAGCAAGCCTGCACCCAGATCAAGCGCACTTCCTCCGATACGCTTGTGATCACTGATGCTTGTCTGTGCGAGTACACTGACCATGGTCAATGCAGCATTATAGACGAAGATGGACAATCAGACAATGACACTACATTGGAAATACTAGCTAAAGTAGCTCTCTCACACGCACAAGCCGGCGCGGACATGATCGCCCCTTCAGGTATGATGGATGGTCAAGTAAGCACAATCCGGCAGGTGCTGGACAGCGGAGGATTTGCAAAAACCTCCATAATGAGCTATTCTTCCAAGTATGCTTCCTCGTACTATGGCCCGTTTAGGAACGCTGCAGGATCGAACTTCAGCGGTATCAGATCGTACCAAATAAGCCCTGCTCAATCCGATGAAGCGATACGGGAGATGGAGGCAGATGTAGCAGAAGGGGCCGATTGGCTTATGGTAAAGCCTGCACTTACCTCTCTCGACATTCTGCAACGAGCCGCGGATATATTTCTGCATCCGATAGCTGCGTACAGCGTAAGCGGCGAGTACTCAATGATAAAAGCCGCAGCAGAAAGAGGCTGGATAGAGGAACATAAAATCGTGATTGAGAATTTGACCACTATGAAACGAGCAGGGGCAAGAGCGATAATTACCTACCACGCCGTGCAAGCTGCCAAGTGGCTCGCTAAAGGATAAACTGTAACCCGGGGACTAGAGAGGAAGCTCATGATCAAAAGAATCCAGTCCATCAACAAGAGCCCTATAGCCGAGTTTTTAGCTGTCTTCGCATTCATGTTTATAGGTGTTGGAGCGGTAGGTGCGGCGCAGGCAGCACAGGTACAGTTCGGCGCCGCGTTAGTATGGATAGCACTGGCTCACGGTGTAGGCATAGCCGGCGGCATTATGGTCTTCGGTAGAGTTTCGGGAGGACACATCAATCCAGCTGTAACGTTCGCAGCCCTGATATCCGGCAAGATAGGCTGGGTACAGGCGGTACGTTATATAAGTGCCCAAGTTCTCGGAGCGATCCTAGCCATTTTGGTTCTCAGGGGTCTGGCATTTGACTCAATAGAGGACTTAGGCATACACGCTTTGGGACCTGGCATAAACATTGCAGAAGGTATAGGTATAGAGATAGTTCTAACTTTCATCTTAGTCTTCACGATATTTGCAGTAGCAATGGACAAGCGAGGCTCACCTATTCATGCTCCATTCGCCATAGGTCTGGTAGTAATGGCAGAACACTTTGTAGCCGTACCACTAACGGGTGCATCCATGAACCCTGCCCGCTCATTCGGCCCTGCTCTAGTAAACGGCCTATGGTCAGATCACTGGGTCTATTGGTTAGGTCCACTCATAGGCGCAACTCTTGCGGCGGTGGTTTATACTTATCTGTTCGGAGAAAAAGAAGACGTAGAGCAGATGTGGAAACTGAAGTCTTAAGGTCTAACTCTATGGTTCCTCCAAGGAGGATTCCAGAAAGCCACTGCCACACCAACAAAAGAGCTAGACTTCACAAACCCAAATTTGCGGCTATCCGCAGAGAAGTCGCGATTGTCTCCAAGTACCACGAACTCATCCTTGCACAACACCCAGAACCACTCGCCCACTGAACCATGTCTTATCCCAAGAGGCTCCTGCACAGTTTCACCGTTCACTCTCATCGCCCCATCCGACACCATGATCTCCTCTTTTGGAAAGCCAGCTATACGTTTGACTATATGTGAGTCCGAACCAGGCAGCCGTAGAACGACTAAAGTAAAGCGGTCTACCGACCTAAGCCAAAGCTCTGAACAGTCCGCCAATACCAAAGCTCCATGCCACAGAGTCGGTTCCATGCTCTCCCCTACCACCCTAAACAACCGCAAGCCAAACCAGTGCCGCAGTATAGACCGAACGCCCACTATAAGCCCCTTTCACGCGTGATACCGTGATACATACAATGTAAATATGATAAACATACAGAAAGGGGATAAACGATAACCTCAAAAGGAGACAGAAAATGCTGAACAAAATTGTCCATACAGCTATCGCCGCACTGCCTATAAAAACCGTAAGAGCACACTGCGATATCCCGTGTGGAATATATGATCCTAGGGACGCTATACAAGCAGCACAAACCGTCGTGCGAATGACCGAACTGATAGGTGAGCTGAAGAAAGACGGGAGTGTTGACTCACAAAACAGCATGGTGCGCTACATAACCGTCAAAGAGAAACATGCTAAAAAGGCAAAAGACGAGATACTCATTATATGGACGGACTACTTCAAGCCTGAGCATCTAGCAAAATACCCCGAACTTCACGAGAAAGTATGGCAGGCTTGCAAATTAGGCTCTTTCGTCAAACAGAATGTCAACATGGAGAAGGCACAGCAGTTCAAGGCAGCCCTAGAAGATATAGGGGAGATATTCTGGGAAACCAAGAAATAATCCACCAAGTTTCACGTTTAAGCAATCTTCGAAATATCACGGAGTTTGTAGCACGGAAACAAGAAGTTGTAGAAAGCGGTACCATAATATCTGTTAGCATCGCTCGATAAACGATAGCCATCCAAATATAGTTATCTTCAATTCTCTCCTCTATTCTTAAGCTCCGAACAGAATAGGTATGCAGCCTCATAAGGACAAATCCGAGCCTTTCAACACGAATCTAGACCTGTACCCAGACGCTGGACTGCGTGCTGTGCAAGTCCAATACAAGAGCGATGACAAATTTGCTTGGGAGCTGTTCAACGGCTTTGATTGCATGCAAGTACTTACATACTCTGCCAGTGTGAAAACCATAGTACGCATGCTTCAAGAGTTCGACTTTAAGCAGTTTGAGTGTGTGTTCGGTTACGAAGGAGTAATAGGACACCTACGCGACATAATATCATTTCAGAGTGTTTTGCAAGATAATCTGCGGTTCGCGATCAAAAACATTGATGACAGCCGTAAAGCTGAAATCTTTACTGCAATAATCAATAAAAGAGCGAAATTCTGGGTGTTACAGCAAAGCATTGCTCATGCTAAGCTGTATCTTCTCAGCTCTGAAACGGGCGGAAGCGAATCATATCCGGCTCCGCTAACCTGTCTGAGCAAGCACTCTCTGGACACCAAATAGAGACCCTGTACGTTTTTGAGGACCAGGAGGCCTGGGACTTTCATATGCGGATGTTTAAGGCAGTCAGAGATAATGCTTCGGACGAGATACCTCTTGATAAAGAACAAATTGAGCACACCGGACCAATTGAGTTATCGGATGTGCCTGCGCTCAAAAACCCTACGATCTTAATAGAGACGATAGAGAAGCCGTCTCATGAAGAAAAAATACTTGCGGATGTTGTCCAAAGAATAGATAAGATAGCCAAAACGATACCTAAGTCCATCCAAAGCACCTCCCCAAATGGAAAAGGTACAGTCAACAGTCGTAAAGTAAAGGCCGAGCTTGTGCGGCTCAAAACTGTATCAAGACCAGAAGAGCAAGACTCCAATTATTTCTCACTCGACTTGAACAAGAAAACGGCTATGCTTTCAGGTGCCCCTTTTCCGCTTGAATACGACAATGCATCGGTTGCCAAAGACGTTAAAAATCTTATCCAGTTCTGGTCAAGCTATCAAGAGGCGTTTGAAGGTGACCCTCCTAAATTGCAGAGAGACTACTTCACTTTCGCGTCGTGGCTCTACTTCTCACCATTCATGTGTGATCTTCGCACGCGATCATACCTTGATGGCAAAGATGTCATACCGTACCCTAGATTCGCCGTCATATTCGGAAAAGCGAACTGCGGCAAGTCAAGCCTAATAGATCTGTTGATGCACTCCATGTTCGGAAGATCTCGCCGAATAGACAAGAATCGATGTACACGAACTCACATGCTGGCACTTGAGAACGCATACAAAAGATTACCTATATACTTTGATGACATAGCGCGCCGTAGATTTCATGACCACGTTACGGACTTGGTCAAGAACGAAGTACCATCCAATCCGGAAGAGGAGTATCCTTGTTTCCTCTTCTCAATGAACGCGGATGACCCCGCGTCTTATCCAGATGAAGTAGTGAAGCGCGTGCTAATGATACACACTACAACATCCTTGCCTACGTATCGAGAAGATAGACGACAGGCTATGCAAAAGAGGATACAAGATATCCGGGACAATATCTCTTGTAACCTGTATCGGCGCTATATAAGTGAAGTTCAAGAACAACTTAGGCATGAACCACTACCAAAGGATTGGCTTGCGCTGTCTTCTCATACACTTCGGAAAATCATAGCCGAGGTAATTCAGGACGATCCACCCGCATGGTCCAGAGAGCAGACCTGGAGCAGCTACGCGGAACACAGGTACGACAGAATAAAGAAGTTCCTGTCTAACGTTCTACGCTATGAGGCAGGCCTACCCAAAGGCGCAGACTCGCATTCAAGTGGCTAGTACCTAGACTACTTTGATGGGAAAAAATCTATTATAGTTCAAGAACAAACTAACAATTTCGGCAGGATTCCGTCTATCTGGAAAGATGTCCCGTCCTCATTGATAAACGAGGAACTGAGCACAGAAGGCAGAAAGATCCTTTACCGTCGGCAGGTAGAGGACTTCATCGGAAGAGAGGTTGTACCGCCGGGTTATTTACGCAAAATAACGAGACTCTTGAACGGAAGTAAAGGTAGCAAGGAGAATAACTCATACAATAATTGAAAAGCCTTGCTCAATTTTAGGACACTTTAGGTACCTCCCTTTCCATAGGTTCGGGACGCGATTAGATACTACGTAGAAATTCAAACCTATTGAGAATACGCTACTACAGAAAAACCTGTAATAGCCTGCCTATCCTGTTCCAATAGTTTTAAAAGGTATTCCATACCGCGCTATTATCAACTGGTTCATTTCCCACCTCCCGTCAACCTTCCTCCTGCCAGATAGTCCTCCCTGACGGGTGACCATATATCAAGTGCAACACATGGAGTATCGCCAGTCGAGACCTCATGCTCTACCCCACCCGGTATGACATAGTGGTCGCCTTCGCGCAGAAACTTTTTCTCTCCACCCACGATGAACCAAGCGCTTCCATAAAGTATCCTCCCGCACTGCTCATGTGGGTGCTTATGAAGAGGTACAGTTGAGTTGGCGGCTATATCTATCACCCCCATCATCATCTTCTCACCCCATATCAAGCGTGCATTGACGCCCGGCGCCAGCTCTCTCGCCTCAACCTTATTTGAATCAAAGAAGGGTCCCATCAAGAAATCTCCTCATTTCTATAAAAATGGCTCGCATTCAATCTGACGTCTAACGATTTACCCGTGCGATCCTAATTTACGGGATATTGCCGCCTCTGCAACAGGGCTCATTATCTTACCAACCGTTACATCTACAAGAGCAGGACCATCATAATCAAAAGCCCTTTGCAAAGCGGGTTTGAGTTGTTCCACTGACTCTACTCGCTCACCCTTTGCTCCTAGTCCTTGCGCCACTAGATCCCATCTTACAGGCGATAAATCCGTCCAAACGGGTCTGCCCAAAAGTCCCATTTGAATCTGCCAATCTATGCCCCATATATAGTTACTACCGACGATTATCTTGACAGGTAGGTTATGCCTAGCCATCGTATCGAGCTCCATACCGTTGAACCCGAAAGATCCATCACCTACCGAGAGCACAACCCTGTTGTTTGGAAGAGCAACCTGCGCTCCCAAAGCATAGGCTATGCCGACTCCTATCATCCCGAACGAAGACACATTATGAAATCGGAAAGGCTTCTCACGAGGAATGGAGGCTCTGAGAAAGTGGCAAAAATCGCCGCCGTCAAATGTGATATGTGTATCAGCGTCTATAAACTTCCTCAGTTCTTGAGAAACCAGCATGGGATGGATTGGATCGCCCGGTTGCGCCAGCAGCTCCAAACTATCCAGCCATTTACTGTGCACCTCTTCAAGGGAAGATATCCAGGTCTTCCGTTTTTTCGGTCTACTGTTTTGCGCGGCGTCTGCAAGCTGTGATACGATGTTGCCTACGTCTCCGCATATGCCAACCGCAACGGAGCGAGCTCTACCTATCTCAGCGGGCGAAGGATCAACCATTATCAATTGAGCGTCGCTCGCAAACGGAGGAGAGCCTCCAAAGCCCATTGTATAGTCGAGCCGTTTGCCCAATAGAAGTACAACGTCCGCCTCTATCATCTTCTGTGCTGTCTCATTCAAAGGTAGATATCCTAACCCAAACGAAAGTTCATGGGAGTCAGGTATGAGTGCGCGGGCAGAGTCTACCGAAAAGAAAGGCGCTTTCAAGGCTTCCAAAAGACGCTGGACTTCATCAGGATCAGCCGACGCGCCAGCACCGGTACCCGCTAACACTATTGGGCGTGCGGCGTTGTGAAGCAAAGTTACCGCTTGTTCAACCTGATTCCCATCTCCCATAACACCTGTCGGGTTACCGTACTCAGAAGGCATATAACGTAGAGTGATACCCTCGTCAACTTCCGCCTCCTGAAAGTCGTGAGGGATGGTCAAGTGAACGGGGCCCTGGCGTCCACTCATAGCAGTACGAAAGGCCAACGCAATGTACTCTGGTATACGCTCTGGCGAGGGCACTTGCCAAGCTCCTTTGCATACTGGAGCAGCTAAGCCTACTTGGTCAAACTCCTGCATAGCGCCGCGTCCAAGATTACCGGACTCAGCAGATCCGGCTATATTCACAATGGGAGCTTCAGAGTGCATAGCGTTTGCAAGCCCCGGAACAGCATTCGCATGTCCGGGAGTTGTGGAAAGAACCACGCCAGCTCGGCGCAATATTCGCGCATAAGAATCTGCCGCATGTACGGCTGCGGATTCATGCCGAAAGTCAATCATGCGAAAGGCTTCGTCCGACATCACATCCAGGAGGTGCAGGATATGGTCGCCCGCTATACCAAAGACAGCTTCAACCCCTTCCAAAAGCAAGGATCGCACTAAAATATCAGAACCGGATATTTTCCCCATTTTTTCTCCATAGTTGGACTTCAAGCGCGTCCACGCCCCTTTAATTCCAGTCAGAGCTCACCTTCAAGGGTACAACTCCTGCATGAATAGTAACAGGCATCCGTACATAAGAATATGCCGCACAATCTGACACTAAATGGGTGGCTTACGATACATGCTTCATAACGATCTTCTCAAAAAATCTCTCAGCCCGCTTGAAAGCTTTGCCATACCATGAAAGGGGTTATAACTATCAGCACTATACCGATAATAATGCGTAGATAGCTGGAAGCGACACGGCTCCTGACTGCCATACCTAGCAGGGCACCAGGCACAGAGGTTGTCGCAAGGACTATGGCAAGCGGCCAATTCACATGCTGGACTAGCAGATGGGCGACAAAACCTGCGAAACTGACGAAGACGGTTATCAGCAGATTAGTGGAGGCGGCAGATTTCGGGTTGATTTTGAGTATTTCTATCAGAGCGGGAAGCCTTACCACCCCCAATGCTAAACCTGTAACGCCGGAAAAACTGCCAATCACAAACCCAAGACTTGCTTCACGAGATATCTGCATAGGAGTAACTTCGGGATCAGCTTCTTCTTCCAGATCATCTTCATCCTCTTTGTTTTTTACAGCCCAGTAGCCACGGACTATCATCGTAACGGCAGCCCACAGCATAAAGGCTCCCACAATAGAGAAAATGATGCGCAACGGTATCTGCTCGGAGAACCATCCGCCGGCGAATGCTCCTCCAGCACCAGGTGCCCCCAGAAATAAGGCTACCCGTAATACGCCTCGATTGCTCAGAAATTCCGGTACAGCAGATATCCAGGATATTATCAAGGTAACTAGTAGGTTTGTACCGGCGGCTAGCAGAGGGTCCACACCAGCCAGAGTCATCACAGGCAACCTGATGACGCCGAGCGCCACGCCTATTATACCCCCTAAAATAGCTATAAAGAACGACGCAACGCCAAGCAACGCCAGTGACGTCAAAGAAAGCCCACCCGTACTCCATGTATCCAAAAGGCCTTGTCCTTAGTCTCTGGGAGCCAACTCAAACAAAGTCTGCCCATGTTGAACCGTATCACCCGATGATACGAGCACAGAACTTACAACTCCATCAAACGGGGATGCTATGCTATTCTCCATCTTCATAGACTCCAAGACCGCCAAAACTTGTCCCTTCATTACCTTGTCGCCTTTGGAGACTTCCACGCTTACTACTCTGCCTGGCATAACCGAGCGCACCATTCCATCTGGCGCAGATGGATCCGGCAAGATCGAACGTGAACGTGTAGGACGCGACTCTGACTTGCTGGAGGCTGCCTTTTTGCCATGACTGGGAAATACGCGAAGTAAACCCTCTTCAGACGAGACGGCTATGAACGAACAGTCATCTACCATAACGATAAGACTACCATCTCGTTCGCGAACTACATTCGCCTGATAGGTCCTCTGACCAATCGTTATAAGATATCTGCGATGATTCAATAGATGAGTGGGCTAACGCTGGAAATACCAAAACGAAATACATAAATGAGCATAGCAGAACGAAGCATCATCTCAAAACATCAACTCTAAAAATCATAATAAGCGTCAACTCTTTGATGGTGCATGCCTATTCATTACGCCACCTAAAGTAAGAAGGTCCGCGCCTCATATGCTGACGGGCTATCCAACATCTCCACCACGCTTCACCCCTCTGATGAGTACTCATCATCAAGCCTGATTCCAGCTTCGCATCGGTCGTAGAGTCCTCATCAAAAGCCAGTGCTGCCACTATAGTAGCCACACGTTTCAAAGACGGAGTCATCTTTTCCGATTTGGTCAGCCGTTTCACTATCCCGGTATCGTAGTGCCCCGAGACGAATTCATCTGAGCTGACTATCCGCAACAAAAAAGGTATGTTAGTTAAAACTCCCTCTATATGGAACGATTGGAGGGCCTTAATAAGCCTGATGCGCGCTTCTTCTCTGTGAGCGCCATATGCTGTAACTTTTGCCATCAGTGGATCATAAAAACCGCTTACCAGTGTCCCTTCTGCTACCCCACTGTCCACCCTCACGCCCTCACCATTTGGTTCTTCATAGACCGTGATGGTGCCTGGACAGGGTAACATAGTTTCAGGATCCTCTGATAACACGCGAGCTTCAATGGCATGACCTTCTCTGGATATATGTTCCTGTTGCAACTCAAGGGGTTCTCCAGCAGCAACCCTAATCTGCATCTCTACCAAATCAAGCCCGGTTGTCTCTTCGGTTATGGGATGCTCAACCTGTATACGAGTATTCATTTCGATGAAAAAAAAGTTCCCTTCCGGGTCTGCAAGAAACTCAATAGTACCTACACCGCAGTATTTTGCAGAACGGGCTAAACGAACAGCTGCCGCCCAGATTGGCTGCAAAAGGCTAGGGGATAATTTAATGCTGCACGGAGTCTCCTCCACTAATTTTTGATTGCGGCGCTGTACAGAGCAATCCCTTTCAAACAGGTGCACAAAGCCACTTTTACCATCTCCCACTACTTGCACTTCCACATGTGAAGCATCGGGGAGGTACTTTTCGATAAACACTCGACCATCTCCAAAATATTGCGACCCTGCAAAAACTGTTTCCTTGACGGCATTAGCAAGTTCGTCTGAAGTCCGTACTATACGGATACCCATACCACCGCCGCCTGCCGCGGCTTTCACAAGCACTGGGTAACCGATACTCGCCGCCACAGGTTTTGCTTTTTTAGGATCTAGTGGCTCGTCGGAACCGGGTAAAAGCGGCACATCTGCCTTAGTAGCAAAGGCACGGCCAGCTAGCTTATCACCCATTGTTTTCATGATTTGCGGGCTAGGACCTATGAACGTCACACGCGCACGCCGGCACATATCTACAAAGTCGGGGTTTTCAGAGAGAAAACCGTAACCCGGATGAATCGCTTCCGCATGGGTTGCAGCTGCTGCTGCCAAAATTTTTCCCGCGTCAAGATAGCTCTCCGTTGCGGATTGACCGCCCAATGCATATGCTCTATCTGCAGACTTCACGTGAGGAGAACCCGAATCCTCTTCGGAATATACAGCTATGCTCTCTATTCCTAACTCACGGCATGCCCGGATAACCCTGCAAGCGATTTCCCCTCTATTTGCAACAAGAATTGAACGAAACATTCTTTCCCTAGTCTCCCTATAGCTTCATGCAACAGAACCTTTACTTCTCATATCGTCTATAATTCAACTTAACATAGATATCCGTCATAATTCGATCCTGTCGTTGGAACAGACGGACTTCGCTAGTATACAGTAAAGAGGTTTTATGTAATGACTTTAACAAATTCGGGAAATAGAACAGGTACTGATCCTAAAGAGGTCCGCGCGATGAATGGCGCTCGTGTATGGGGCGACGCCATAAAAGCTAAATTCGGAGATTGGCGCGTAAAGGGTGGTTTGGCACAGATGCTCAAAGGCGGAGTGATAATGGACGTGGTAACACCCCAACAAGCTCAAATTGCTGAGGAGGCTGGAGCTGTAGCCGTTATGGCACTTGAAAGAGTGCCCGCCGATATACGACGAGACGGAGGCATTGCCCGCATGTCCGATCCAGCGCTCATAAAAGAGATAATAAACTCCGTAAGCATACCAGTAATGGCCAAATGCCGCATCGGGCACTTTGTAGAAGCTCAGATACTTGAAACGCTAGGGGTTGATTATGCCGATGAATCGGAAGTGCTTACGCCGGCAGACCCGTACAACCACATTAACAAGTGGGATTTTACTATGCCGTTCGTATGCGGTGCACGCAACTTGGGAGAAGCACTTAGGCGCATAGGTGAAGGCGCGGCTATGATTCGCACAAAAGGAGAAGCTGGAACTGGGGATGTAGTAGAGGCAGTCCGACATGCCCGTACCGTCCTGGGTGAGATAAAGCGACTGACGGCTATACCACAAGAAGAATTGATGTCGGAAGCAAAAAGATTGGGCGCACCCTATGAGTTGGTTGTTGAAGTTGCCAAAACTGGAGACCTTCCTGTAGTGAACTTTGCAGCAGGAGGCATAGCTACTCCCGCCGACGCTGCGCTTATGATGCAGTTGGGTGTGGCGGGTGTGTTCGTCGGATCTGGCATATTCAAATCCGCAGATCCTGCTAGGAGAGCCTTGGCGATAGTACAAGCGACGGCTAAATTTGAAGACCCAAAGATCGTCGCCGAAGTGTCCAAGGAATTAGGCGAACCTATGTCCGGAATAGACAGCGCTAAAATGCCGGAGGAAGCGAGGCTGGCTGGAAGAGGATGGTAATCGGTCGAGATTCCGTTGAGCAATTCATGCTTGGGCAGCATAGTTCGGGTCGTCCTCTTCGTATAGGCGTTCTTGCATTGCAAGGTAGCTTCGCAGAGCATATGATCGCCCTGGATAAGATAGGCATCCAGGCTTCTAAAGTAAGGAATGCATACGAAGTAGAACACCTTGACGGGCTGATTATACCCGGAGGGGAAAGTACAACTCTTGCCAAGCTGATCGATATAGAGAAAATGCGAGATTCCTTTTTCATTGCCGCTAAAAAAGGGATGGCCATATGGGGAACATGCGCCGGTCTGATAATACTGGCCAAGGAGCTGACAGAGCTTTACCCCGAACCACTTGGACTTATAGATGCAACCGTAACGCGCAACTGGTTTGGCAGGCAAAAAGAAAGTTTTGAGGAGGATTTGACCTTTGTCGACGAGAATGAGGCACAGTTTCGAGGCATCTTCATAAGGGCACCGTCCATAAGGAAGATAGGAGAGAAAGTAACTCCACTTGCATATCTGCCCGACGGTCAGCCTGTTGCTATAAGAAGTGGCAACGTGCTAGGCACAACCTTCCACCCAGAGCTTACAGACGACTACAGATTCCATGCTACCTTTGCCAAAATGGCGGCATGGTGTCCAGAGGATCAAAACCAAAACATGGAAAGAAGACTTGCAGGATAATATTGCTAACCGAGTTTCCAAGCAATAACGAGTCCGACTTGAATGCCTTCCTCCACGTGTTGCCGGATAGGATTCAAAGATTTTTAAAAGAGAGAGACGACATTCATGTTCTGATAGAAATCGTCATGGATTTAGGAAGGCCAGCCGAGGCGAGGTTTCCGGAATACTCAGCGATCATATCAGGAGAAAGGATAGCAAAGAACGATATCAAACACGTTCTAGAGCGCATTGGCGGATTTGACGACGACAATCGCTCCGGTGTAGAACGAACTCTTCACCGCATCTCGGTCATAAGGAATCGTGCAGGAAACCCTATAGGATTGACTTGTCGCGTCGGGCGGGCAGTATCGGGGAACATTCGACTTATAGAAGATCTAGTCAAAACATCCAAGAATGTTCTTCTGCTCGGCCGTCCGGGGGTAGGAAAGACCACCATGCTCAGAACTGTAGCAAGATTCTTGGCAGATGAAGCAAATAAGCGAGTAATTATAGTGGACACCTCAAATGAAATAGGCGGAGACGGAGACGAACCTCACCCAGCTGTAGGACGTGCACGAAGGATGCAGGTGCCAAACACATCTATACAGCATAAAATGATGATAGAAGCTGTAGAAAACCACATGCCTGAAGCCATAATCATAGACGAGATGTCCACTGAGCTTGAAGCACTGGCTGCAAGGACAATAGCTGAAAGAGGAGTACAGCTTATCGCTACCGCCCACGGTAACACCCTTGAAAATGTGATATTCAACCCTGCTTTATGTGATCTTGTCGGGGGTGTAGAAACCGTTACTTTGGGAGATATAGAGGCTCGAAGACGCAGAACCCAAAAAACCGCACTTGAACGCAGACAGAGACCGACGTTTGATGCCGTCATCGAGATAAGAGAACGGAACCTAGCTGCTGCTCATAAAGATGTAGCCGCCGCAGTGGATCGGATACTGCTAGGCACACAACCAAGCGTAATATTGCAACAAGTTATGCACGACGGATCATTAGAGACAACCCTGATAGGTGACGAACTCCCCCAAGAAAAGGTTGAAGTAACAGAATCATCTGAAGAGTCATACAAAATTTATCTGTTTGGTATATCAAAAACCGCAGTAGAGGACGTGGTAAAAAAGATGAACATCTCCGTCTCTATCACGGACGATCCCAGGCAAGCTGATCTTTTTGCAACCACAAAGTCTCATTACAACCGCCGACCTGCTGCTATACGCACTGCTGAACATCAAAGTCAACCGGTTTATGTGCTTAGACGCTCCACCGATGCTAATATTAGACGCTTCATTGCAATGATAAAGGCACAGAAATCTCCCGACATATATCCTCAAGAAGTGAGGGAGACTTTTAAAAGCGTGAAAATGGAAGGCCGTTTAGAACGAATTACTCCCTCTGGAGATAGTCCGATCAACCACCGAGCAACCTTTGTGAGAACCTTCCAGAATATCTTGCGACGAGATCGCTCTTCTGAAAAACGACACCCAAAGACACGAAGAAAGGCGCTTACATAGCCCTATAGTGAGAAAAATCTAGACATCGTAACATGCCTTTACAAATATGATGTCTTTCACGACTGAGCCAAGCTGCTAAAGTCTGCATTGCCTCAAAACCCCATTACAAGAACTACAGGTAAAATGGACCTTCAATTGAAAAAAGGATTACTAATCACATTCGAGGGTATGGATGGTACGGGGAAAACCACCCATGCATCCATTCTTACCGACAGACTAAAGAGAGAAGGCTATACATCAGTCCAAGTCGGAGAACCCGGCGGTACAAGACTGGGCTATAAGATTCGAAAACTCCTGAAATCCAACACTGAAAGTGAAAACATTGACATTTCACCAGTCGCGGAACTTTTCCTCTTCGCTGCCTCACGAGCACAGCTTTACAAAGAAGTGCTGGATAAAGCCTTACAGGAAAAATACATAGTAGTATCAGATCGGTTTACCGATTCGACTCTCGCATACCAAGGCTACGGAAAAGGGGTTCCGCTTGATCAGATAGAACAGGTCAACTACATAGCCACTCAGGGCATTGAACCGTCTCTGACATTCTTAATGCTTCCGCCCGCCGAAGATGTCAACAGAAATCTCAGAATACGCTACTCTTACCTGTCAAAGACGGCATCATCCTATGACCAAGGACCCCCATACATACTAGACCGTTTTGAAGACATGCAGTATGACTCCAAATCTAAAGTCTTGCAAGGGTATCGTGAAATGGCCGCAACCTGTCCGCGTTGGGTCATTTGCGAACAAACCGGAAGTATAGAGGAGATAGCCGCGTTTATATGGGACAAGACAAAAGATCTGATAGATAAGTATGGCATAGCCAATTCTGCTTCCAACGCGATACGATCTGAATAGTCTAAACTTGAACAAAGATACAACATCAAAAAGATAGGAGAAGACCAGTGAACAAGAATCTGCTGAAAGAGAAACTCAATGCAGGTCAGCCGACATTTGGACCTTTCGTTGGTCACCCTGCACCCCAAGTCGTGGAGATGATAGGCTGGATGGGCTTTGATTTTGTGATAATAGACTGCGAGCATGGTCCTATGGACTATGAGACAGCCGAGAACATGATAAGGGCCGCTGAAGTCTCCAGAACTACGCCTATTGTAAGGATAGGCTTGAACGAGCCTCAGCATATACAAAGGTTTATGGACGCCGGAGCAGCGGGAGTTCTAATCCCTTTGATCAATAACAGCGAACAGGCGCGACGAGCTGTAGATGCAGTAAAGTATCCGCCCATAGGTAAGCGAGGGGCATACGGAGGCAGAAGTGCCATGGGAGGCCTACAAAACTTCGCCGAATACATCAAGCAGGCCAATGAAGAAACGTTCGTAGGACTTCAGATAGAGACACCCGAAGCTATAAAAAATCAAGATGAGATAATCAACACTCCGCACACAGATCTAATATTTTTCGGGCCGGGCGATTTATCCGTGAATTTCGGTAAGCCAGGCAAACCGGAAGACCCCGAGGTTGTCTCAGCCATAGAAAAGTTGGTCAAGAAAACTAGTGCCGCGGGAGTCCACTGTGGGACCCTTGCAGGATCTGGAGATCAGGCTAAATTCTGGCACGATCGAGGAGTAAACTGGCTCGTAAGCAGCACTACCCGATTCATGTCTATGAAAGCTCAAGAGTACCTCTCCGAGGTCAGAGCAGCCGTCAGCTGCTGACAAGTTGCTGCCAAAGCCGACTCTATCAGTAGAAGAAATCCGCGCAAAATTCGTCTTGTTACACTATTATGAGCAAGCAGATAACCGTTCCAGAGGCGGTACCTCTTGCGATAATACGTTAGATTCACTTAAACCAAGCAGATCATTTACGATGTTTAAAGTTTAGAACGAATATACAGGAAACTTAGTGTCATTGTTTGATTCAGCTATGATCAATATCCCGCTTCAGTAATTGCGCTCAAAATCCAACTTTTCAACATGTACACGGTACGGGGATCCTTCCACATTAGCGGAAAAGAAGAAGACGGAGCTCTGTCGACTAGTGGATGCAAAGCTGACTGAGTAAGAGCTATTGTCTATCTTCAAAACTGTCTCCTTGTATTCAGGAACAACAAGCTCGGTATGAATAAGAGCGTGCATTCGACGACGGCTTACGCGTTGCATCTCCCCAACGTCGGCAAGCATAAAGCGCACTAGGCTACCTGGAGTAGACTGGGCTAAAGCAGGAATATCCACGCTGGCTACGGTCCCTATCTTTGCATATCCTCCTGTGGGTTGCCTGTCTGCCATCAGTATTATAGGTTGACCGTTTCCGGTAATTTGAATAGATCCCAACGCTACACCGTCAGAGGTTATATCATAACCACCAAGAGACTCAACAATAGGACCTTCCAAACGCAACCCTTGTCTGTCTGACTCAGCTGTGATCATGTATTCGGAAGAATAGAAAGTACGGATTCCTTGAGGTGAAAACAGAGATGCTTGAGAACCTGGGATTATCCTTACTGCTACTTGATTAGAGTACGGAGCTATAATTCCGGGAGGGATGGTTGTCCCCTCCGGGGGTATCTTATCCACTAAGCACTCACCTATTGGAAGGTGGCTTCCTTCGGCAAGCACGCCTCCCCCTAATCCGGAAGATACGTGAACAGACCGTGATCCTAGAACTTTGGATGTGGTAATACCCCCTGCGACACACAAGTAGGTACGTACACCCGACTCCGCCCAGCCAAACTCAATAACAGAACCAACAGTTGCTAATACGGACGTCCAAGACGGAATACGCAAGCCGTCCAAAGTAGCGACCATATCAGCACCTGCTATGGAGAAAAATGTATCCTTATGAAACTCGAATTTGGCTCCGCCTAACGTTATCTCGACGGCCGCTGTATCCGGAGGGTTACCGACCAGCCTATTACCTAAGGTCAAGGCCTCAATATCCATAGCCCCGCTTACAGACACCCCATGCCTTTGGTTACCAAGACGACCGAAGTCCTGGACTGTAGCCAGGGAGCCAGGTGAAATTGTTTCTAAAAAGCCATCACTCATTTTTCAACTCACTCTGATCCCCTGATGTAACGTGTATATAAGAAGAAGTAAGCGAAGCATTATCTGATACTATCTCCCTATAGTCCTTTTCTCTTATAGGTTTGAAACGCACAAAGCCACCGGGCATAACCGCAACGGGAGGACATGCAGTTGGATTAAACATGCAGGTAGGGGTAAGACCTATAAGTTGCCATCCACCAGGAGAATCGTTGGGATAAACACCTGTCTGGGATTCCGCTATACCAACTGACCCTGCCGGAACCCGAACACGAGGAGTCCCCCGCCTAGGGCACGCTATGCGTTCATCTATTCCTCCCAGGTAGGGAAACCCAGGAGAAAACCCCAACATATAAATTCTGTATATTCGTTCCGAGTGGATACGCACAACTTCACCAGGAGTCATGCCTGCATGCGACGCTACGTACTCCAAATCTGGGCCAAACTCTCCTCCGTAAACCACCGGCAATTCATAAATGAGAGGATTAGAAGACGCTTCTTCTTCATACGAAGTACTCTCTTCCTCATACTCTTTTTGCAGAAGTTCTGCGATTGAAGAAGCAAGAACGTTCCGTCGAGTCTTTTCGGGATCATAGTAAACGGTCAAGGACGAGTAAGCCGGCACTAACTCTTCCACACCTTCCAACTCAGTAGCGGTTATGTCCTCTGCAAGTCTGTATACCCTATCGTTGGTTTCGGGTGATATCTCTTCGGCAAATTGGACCGTAAGGGCACGGTCCCCCAAGTCAAATATGGCCAGCTCATCGCGCGACGGTTTGTTCAAAGAAGTTCAATCCCAGCCTAGCCCCGACTGGCAACAATCACACCTTCATCCTCTAAAGCCTTACGAACACGTCTCGCTAGCCCCACGGCGTCAGGTGTATCTCCGTGTAAACACAAAGTATCGGCTTGAAACTCAACTATTGAACCGTCAGTAGCTTGCACCTTGCCATCCACAACGATAGAGAGAGATCTATCCACTACCTCTACAGGGTCGTGAATGACTGCACCCAACATAGACCGTGGTGCTAGACTCCCGTCAGACATTATTGCCCTATCAGCAAAACACTCGCGGGCTATAATAGCATCCATCCTCTCTGCAACTTTCTGCCATACAGAACCATGCAAAACGAACTGTACCATATCTTCGTCGAATTCAAGCAGAGCAGATACAATCGTCTCCGCCACTTCTCGATCTTTTGCGGCGCGATTGTAGAGCGCACCATGAGGTTTTACATGCTGTAGTCGGTGGTCTTTTGCGAAGCCCGCAACAGCACCTACCTGATATACTACTGCGTTCCGTATCTCTTTTGTAGAAAGCCCCATGTCTCTCCTGCCAAAACCTTGCAAATCCGGATAGGAAGGATGTGCACCCACTGCGACTCCGTGACTTTCTGCCAGCTCAACAGTCGTGGCTACCCAATCAGGATCGCCGGCGTGAAACCCCGCCGCGATATTGGCAGAAGTTATATACCGAATTATATCTTCGTCTTTTCCAAGTTTATAACCAGCAAAGGACTCCCCTATATCAGCGTTCAAGTCTACAGTACGCATAGATCCTTTCCCAATCTTCAGGGTACATCAAACAGTGTAGCGAACCGATACTGTAAGTCGCCACCTCTCTAACCATTAAATTATAGAGCAACCTAGGGGAGGTTGAAGGAGTTCGATCCTATTGTTCCTTCGTATATCACGACTGGCCAGTTATTCGAACGCTATCCTCTTTTCTCGCATTGAAAACCCTTTACTACTTCTTCCGACAATCATATGATCCACCACCTCAATACCAAGATCGTCGCCCAGATGTATTAGTTTTCGCGTTAGAGCAATGTCTTCGGGACTGGGGACAACATTACCAGAAGGGTGATTATGAGCGAAGGCTATCGCAGGGTAGTTGCGTGTAATAGCGGTGCGGAAGACCTCTGCTGGTCTGACCAGCGAAGAATCCACGGTACCTGTGGAGATATCTCGGCTGTACTTAACTTTATGCTTTTTGTCGAGCACAAACACACGAAAAACCTCTTGCGTAAAATATACCATATCTCGAGCCAAATACGCGAGACTGGCCGGATTTTCGACTATATCCTGCGGCTTACCTTCTCCTGGATCCTTGGCAGTGCGAATGCCCATCTCAAAAGCAGCTAGCAACTGACATGCTTTCGCATGAGATATGCCTGGGATGAATAGCAACTCATCATAGCTGATACGGCTCAAGCCTTCAATACCACCGAACTCTCTAAGCAAGTTATTCGCCATATCCAACACATTTTCGCCTTTCCGTCCTGTACGGAGAAGTATAGCGACAAGCTCGGCAGTCGAAAGTCCGGCCGCGCCGACTCGGGCAAGTCTTTCTCTCGGACGTTCGTTCGGAGTAAAATCTTGGAGGGTGAACCCTGATTTATCATTAGATCTGCCCCCCTCCGTAGGTGAATCGTCTGAAATATAAGGAGGATATTTAGGGGGTCTGCTGTTCATATAGCGTATAGTTCTTTAGAGTCTAGTTTGATAACCGTCCGATTTTACAGTTTTAGAGGTATGTGACCTCAGGCATGTATGCATTCCTGCTCCTCGTCTAGAGAAGGTTACCATAAAAAAGATAGGTTTACATGGTAGGTCATAATACTTCAAAGATAAATAAGGTGTATTATGTTGAAAGAACTAACCGAGATATAAAACCGCATAGGCTGAAAGAAGGGCTGAGACATAACCCGAGCCTGCTTATGAAGAAAGCTACTACAAGAACCAAAATAGCGTTCCCAGAAGCTCTACAACGATACAGACCTCTGATTACGGACTGGATCAAAACCGAGTTTGCAGGTCGAAATGAGGAGCTCTATCTTACTCATAAGTACTATTTAGGCTGGTCGGATCCGTCCGGCAACCCAGTCGGGAGCAGTTGCGGAAAAGGGGTTCGTCCTTCCTTAGCTCTGATGTCTGCGGAGGCTACTTATGGATCTGTGGACAGAACCCTACCGATAGCCGCGGCTCTGGAACTGATTCATAACTTTTCGCTTATACATGACGATATTGAGGATGGAGACCGCTTGCGGCATCACAGACCTACAGTATGGTCTATCTGGGGGAAACCAGCAGCTGTCATATCTGGTGTAGCCTTGTTAAAGATAGGCGACCTTGCGGCTAGGAGGCTTGAAGAGAAGGGAGTAACATCTGAAATGGTAATGACCGCGCAAGAAAACATAACCCGTGCCTATCTTCTTATGATAGAAGGGCAATATCTGGATATGCTTTATGAGTCTAGAGAGTCTATAACTGTGGAAGAGTATCTTAATATGATAGAGCGTAAAACTGGGGCACTTATAGAGGCGTCTGTATCGGCAGGTGTTACGGTAGGCCCTAAGGAGGGTGTTCCGGAGGAAGTCAAAAAGGGGTTTAGGATCTTAGGTAAGCATTTAGGCAGAATGTTTCAGATAAGTGACGACATATTGGGAGTCTGGGGCGATGAAAAGACCGGGAAGCCTGTAGGAGCTGACATCAAAAGCAAGAAAAAATCTCTCCCAGCGGTTCATGTCTTGGCGAACGCAAGGGGAGCAACCGCAAAAAAGGTAAAGGAAGTATATTTCTTAGATAGCATATCTAATAAAGATATTGATGACATACTTTGTATAATGGATTCACTGAAGACCGAAACATGGTGCCGAGACATGGCCGAAGATATATGGAGAAACGGGGAAAGGGTTTTGAACTCTCTCCCTATAAACGAAGATATAAGAACTGACTTTCAAGCAATCGGACAATTTCTCCTAACAAGGGAGCATTGAGCAAACCGACGAGAGCAGAAATGCTTCTATCAAGGAGGTAACAATGGGACGACCTATAGAGCTCGGAGTGCGTATGGGGTGGCATCTTTTTAAGAACAAGTACATAAGACGGCGTAAGACGTTTGCATTTGTCGCTATGATAGAACCTCTTGAAGCGTGCAATCTTGCCTGCGAAGGGTGCGGTCGCATTAGGGAGTACGAGAGCGTCATACATCGGGAACTCACCGTTGAAGAATGTATCCAAGCCGTTCAGGACGCCGACTCTCCCATAGTAACGATAGCCGGTGGCGAACCGACCATGTGGAAACCCTTGCCAGAGCTTGTAAAACAGCTTGTGAAGATGAAGAAGTTCATCTACGTATGCACAAACGGACTTCTAATGGGGAAGATGTCTGCCGCTATTCCACCATCCAAGTATTTTGCTTGGGTCGTACACTTGGATGGAACAGGAGATAAGCATGATGTTGCAGTATCCCGAAAGGGCGTTTATCAGATAGCCATGAAAAACTCTGAGAAAGCTATACGTAACGGATATCGAGTCTGCTCTAATACAACCCTGTTTAGCGGCTCAGATCCTGAGGATTTGCATGCATTATGGCGTAAAACTACAGATATGGGCTTTGAGGGCGCAATGGTGGCTGCAGCATATGACTACGAGAACGTACCGAACCAGGAGCTCTTCATGAAGCGTAAAAATGCTATTGAGGTATTCAAGCAGGTACTCAATCCATCAACTACTAAGGGCATCCGCTTCTATAATAACCCTCTGTACCTTCAGTTCCTGCGTGGCGAACGTACCTACAAATCCTGCACAGCTTTTTCCAACCCTACATATACAGTTATGGGCTGGCGTAATCCATGCTACCCTTTAGCAGACAGTCATACTCAGAACATAGATGACTTGATGAAGACAGAGCTCTGGGAAAAGTACGGCAATGGAGAAAAAGACCCTCGCTGTGCAAATTGTCTTATGCACTGCGGTTTTGAATCTACTACCATATTTGACGCTATATCCAGTCCTAAGGAAGCCATAAAAATGGTGAAAGCAGGAGCTCCACTGAAGAGTGGCATCACTGCTGGCTGATTTACCTTAAATCAGCAAAGCCTCAGTAATTCTAGGCTACAAAGTAGACGTATATGATCAAACATTTGGTAGTCCTCGCCCTTCCCGACGAGTTTGCTCACATGGAAAAAGAAGGTATTATAGTGCCCTCTGATTCCGGTGAATTGGGTTCTATCTCTATCTTTAGGTGCGTAGACTCGGCGGAGAATGTCCGCGTCATAGTGACTGGCGTCGGCATGGAACGTTCAGCCAAGATTACCGAGCAGGCTATAAATATATTCAAGCCGTCAACCATCACATCAATGGGCTTCTGCGGCATAACGAAACCAGACATCCGGCCGGGAAATCTCGCTATAATTCACGAGGTTAGGTCTATGAAGGGAACTCCTAGGGAATGGAACAAGAAGATGTTGACTGAGCCTATATATAGTGACCATAATTTACTGAAAATAGCACAACATACCGCCGAAGAAGCAGGTCTGCACTACGACATAAGCCGACTTCTGACCCTGCCGGTACTCGCTAAAACTGTACAGCTGAAGGCCTGGATAGGTGACCACCTACAAATACCTAACGTAGATATGGAGAGCTACTCAGCCGGAGAAACAGCGGCAAAGCACGGCATTCCATTTGTTATCGTCAGAGCTCCACTTGATTCAGTGAACCTTGCACTGCCGGATATAGTAGCCGAAATGGGTGATGTTCCCGGATCAGAAAGAATAAAGAGTATAACAAAACACTTGTTGCGGCATCCAACAGACTTGGGCAAGTTCGCGTCGCTTGGTATATGCGTATCCAAAGCTCAAAATGCTTTGGCATGTTTTATCCGGATATACCAGAGGGAGCTTTCACAGTTCACGATGCTTGAAGCAAAGGAGTCAGTCGCGTGAAGTTTCTGGTTACAGGCGCAAGTGGATTCATAGGAGGAGCAATAGCCAGACTCCTTCACGATTCAGGGCATCAAGTCAGGGCATTCGTCCGCCCTTCATCAAGCCTAGCTCCGCTTGAAGGACGCAATGTAGAGAGAGTAGAAGGTAACGTGAGGAATAAGGAAACATTGAAAAGAGCTGCCACTGGATGCGACGGCATATTCCACGCAGCTGCCCTTTACTCCTACTGGACTCCGGATCCCAAGGAAGTTTACGCAGTTAACGTAGACGGAACAGAAAACGTCGCTGAAGCCGCTATTTCCGCAGGTATCCCTCGTATAGTATTCACAAGTACTGTAGCCACTTTCAGATGGCCTGGCAAGCATAAGCTGGTTACAGAGACCAGCTTGGCGGCTCCTTCCGAACTGCCAAGTCACTATAAGAAATCTAAGCTCATGGCGGAACAAGTTATACTATCATTCAAGACCTCTGTAGACATAGTAGTAACTAACCCTACGGCTCCTTTCGGTCCATGGGATATACGCCCTACTCCTACAGGCAGGATAGTGATTCACTTTCTCCGGAATATGTTTCCCGGCTATGTAGCTTCAGGCATAAACGTATGCTCCGTGAGTGACGTGGCGAAAGGGCATTTGGCCGCGTTTGAAAAGGGTAAGAATGGAGAACGGTATATACTTGGCAGCGAAAATATGTCCTTAAAAGAAATATACAGATCGCTATCTGAGTCTACCGGCCTCACCTGCTATCCGGTAAAGATCCCTTTCCCCTTGGCTTTTGCCGCGGCTTTTACAGATGAGAAACTGCGCGGTCATATTATGAAAAGGGAACCTGCTTTAACTTTGGACGCTCTGAGAGTCGCTAAGCACCCTATGTATTCTGACTTTTCAAAAGCCAAGCGGCACCTCGGCTACGCTCCCGTGCCCGGCCATATAGCTCTAGCACAATCCGCTGAATGGTTCTCAAAAAAGATAAAGACAACATACAAGCCCAAAGATCCAACACTTCCGACACTGGTAAAAAAGAGGGGATACGCAAGACGATGACTATGACAAGTACATCGACTTTAAAACCTCATGCTGTCAAGACAGACCCTCCTGCAGTAAGAAACAATGATATCGTGCAGAAAATCAAGCGAGCATATTCTGTAGAAGAAGCTATCAAAAGAGCTACGGCGTATCTGCTGAACCACCAGCATTCCGAAGGTTACTGGTGGGGAGAACTTGAATCAAACAGCTCTATGGAAGCGGAATACGTGATGTTGCTTCACATACTAGGCAAGAATCGGCCAGAACGGCTAAAGAAAATCGTTGCGCATATAGTTTCAAAACAACTGCCGACGGGTGGCTGGCCAATGTATTACGGCGGAGACGGGGATTTGAGCACTTCAATAGAATGCTATACTGCCTTGAAGATGACAGGGGCTGATCCAAATTCGGAATTTATTCAGAGAGCCAAGCGGTTTATTCTGTCCAAAGGGGGGGTAGAAAAAACCCGCGTCTTTACCAAAATATGGCTCGCCATGCTCGGACAATGGAAATGGGAAGGAGTGCCTTATTTGCCTCCTGAATTGGTTCTTCTGCCTAATAAGCTGCCCGTGAATATATACTCTTTCGCCAGCTGGACCAGAGCTACAGTGGTACCAATGACTATAATACTGTCCGAACATCCGGAGTGGCCGCTTGACCCAAACTATTCAATAGACGAGCTGTACGTAAACGGAAAAGATAAGGCAACCTTTTCTCTCTCTCCTCCTTCAGGCGGAGGATGGGAACGTATGCTGTATGCCGCTGATAAGCTGCTCAGAACTGCCGAAAGAATGATACCCTTCAACCCTTTCCGTAACATAGCCAAGAATGCCGTTGAGAAGTGGATACTTGAGCACCAGGAAGCCGACGGTTCGTGGGGTGGTATACAGCCTCCCTGGGTCTATTCGCTTATTGCCCTGAAAGCACTAGGATATTCTACAGATTCCTCTGTGATACGGCGTGGATTAGATGGTTTTGAAAGCTTCGGTGTGGAAGAGAAAGACACTTGGAGACTCCAGGCGTGCGTCTCTCCAGTCTGGGATACCTGTCTCACACTAAACGCTTTAAGAGAGTCCGGCACGCCCGCTTCACACCCTTCAGCAGTGCGCGCCTCTGACTGGCTTATAAACCAACAGATTGAGAAACCTGGGGATTGGCAGATAAAAGCTCCCGATGTAGAACCTGGGGGATGGGCTTTTGAGTTTGAGAACGATCTTTACCCCGACACTGATGATGCTGCAGAGATAATTCTTGCTTTAGCACGTTGCGACTCATCAGACCAAAATATAAAATATAGGTCGATAGAAAAAGGCTTAACGTGGATAATCGGTATGCAGAGTAAAAACGGCGGATGGGGATCCTTTGATAAGGACAACACCTCCCAAATCGTCACGCGTCTGCCTTTTTTCGATTTCGGTGAGACTATAGATCCTCCAAGCGTTGACGTAACAGCTCATATAATTGAGGCGTTAGGCATTTTAGGAGTACAAGAACGGTTCACCGAAAACATAAAGAAGGCCATTCAATACATATGGAAAGAACAAGAAGAGGATGGGCCCTGGTTTGGACGATGGGGTATAAATTATATTTATGGAACAGCAGCAGTGTTACCTGCACTCGCGGCGATAGGCTGGGATATGGCCGATCCACGTATAAAAAAGGCCTCCGACTGGATAGAAACATACCAAAATCTTGATGGAGGCTGGGGAGAAACACCAGCATCTTACGCCAACCCTGCTCTTAGAGGAAAGGGGGAGAGCTCTGCATCTCAGACTGCTTGGGCACTAATTGCGCTGATATCGGCCAACAGAGCGAACACCAATTGTGTCAGAAAAGGTATAAACTATTTGCTTGCAACACAAACTGAAGACGGGACATGGAATGAACTTCAATACACTGCGACAGGCTTCCCTGGATATGGCATAGGAGACAGGGTGTTTAAAAAAACGAAAGCTTCAGCGAAAGAACTTAGGCCGGAGGAATTGCCAACGGGGTTCATGATTAAATACCATATGTACCGTATTTATTGGCCGTTGCTCGCTCTCGGGAGGTACTGCTCATCTATATAGTAGCTAAGCAGTCAAATAACCAGTAATGGGGGTAAACAAGATTGCTTACTTTGAATTCAAAGAATAACAGTGCAGACGCGCCCATCAACGCGGAAGTAAAGTTTCTCAATAACCAATCGCCGGGTGGAAGTTCATCAGGGGAAAGCAAATTGCATACCCAGCTTTTGGAGATGGCGGCGAAGGATGCACCGGAGTTCTTGAATATCACGGAAGCTGTTAAAAAAGTAATTGCCACATCAAAGATAAAGCACGGTAGTGTGCTAATCTACAGTATGCACACCACAGCCGCAATAATCATCAACGAGCATGAGCCTCTGCTTCTTAGAGATTTAGTTTGCTCACTTGATAGATGGGCACCTAAAGACAATTACTACAGACACAACGACTTTCCCGTCAGAACGGTAAACATGCACGAAGGTGAGTGCCCAAACGGTCATTCCCATTGTCAGCATGCGGTTCTAGGCGCAAGCGAAACCGTACCCATATTCAACGGTAAGATGTTGCTCGGGGAATTTCAGTCTATATTCATGGTTGAACTGGACGAACCTAAGCCAAGAAACGTTTGTGTGCAGGTGCGCGGCATCTAGTAGGATGTGACCCAACCCAGGTATGCGTAACCGTACCGGACAAGAAGTCCAAAAGTTTTGGAACATTCCCCTTGAGGAGGCGCTTCAAAGCTGTGAACGTCTCGCTCATTCCCACTACGAAAATTTCCCTATTGCAACGCTCCTACTCCCTAAAAAGCTAAGGCCACATTTTTACTCTACATACGCCTTCTGCCGAGGAACTGATGACTTGGGAGACGAAGCATACGGCGACAGAAAATCTCTCCTAACGGCATGGGAAGAACAATTGGAACTAGCGTACAAGGTAGGAGCAACACCATCACATCCCTTCTTTATAGCCTTGCAACACACCATAAGCACATTTAAAATACCCAAAGAACCTTTCCAAAGGATTATAGAGGCGAATCATAGAGATCAAAGGATCACGCGTCATGAGAATCTTGACACCTTAAAGGATTACTGCACCTACTCCGCAAACCCCGTAGGGCATATCGTGCTCTACATATTCGGCTGTGCCAAAAAGGAAAATTTTTCTCTTTCAGATGCCACATGCACAGCTCTGCAATTAACGAACTTCTGGCAAGACGTCAAGCGTGACTACGATAAGGGAAGGATATATCTACCTCTCGAGGATATGGAAAGATACGGCGTGAAAGAAGAGCACATCGCGACCGGTGAAGTAACCGACGGTTTTAAACGCCTAATGCAGTTTGAAGTAAGCAGAACGCGTGAGATGTTCATAGAAGGGAGCAGATTGCTGAAGAACGTGCCCCGTGGACTGGGAGTAGATCTGGCGCTTTTCACCTGGGGTGGATTGGAAACCCTCAAAAGTATAGAAAGAATAGATTACGATGTGCTGTCTAAAAGGCCTACCACGTCAAAGTTTAAGTTTATGAAGATGTTTGCTGTCGCAGCTTTCCGTTCACTGGCCGGCGTCACCCCGTTACCGTACAGTGCATTTGCAACGAGTGCACCCTCCTGATACAAGATGAACCTGACCAAAGTGCTTCAGGCTGGCAATGTTGATCAAGATGAAGGTTACAGAGCTTGTGCCGTTATAACTAAGAACGCATCCACTAATTTTTACAACTCGTTCCGCATCCTTTCTCCCGAAAAACGTCGCTCCATATACGTCATTTATGCATTCTGTAGGATATGTGACGACGCAGCGGACAGCGGGTTAGATACGGAACGTTCTACAGATATACTGGACAAAATAGAAGCAGATTTGAGAGATGCTTACTCAGGAAACCCTACAAACGGTATTTGGAAAGCTCTTGAACATACTTCGCATCGATTTAACATTCCACTGGAACCCTTGGAGGAGATTATAAAAGGTTGTCGTATGGATACGATCCATTCAAGGTACGAACTGTTTGAAGATCTACTAGTCTATTGTCGTAGAGTTGCAGGGGCAGTGGGACTCGTTTGTACCGAGGTATTCGGATATGAAGACCCTCAAGCTCTTCAGTATGCTTCGACTTTAGGTGTAGGCATGCAACTGACAAACATAGCGCGGGACATGGGAGAGGACGCCTCTCTGGGAAGGATCTACATCCCTTTGAAGGAACTTGAGGAATTCAAATGTTCTGAAGAAGATATACTGGACAAAAAAGCGACTCGTAACACCAGAGAGCTTACTTGCTTCCAAGTGAGACGCGCCTACGAAACTTTGCAAAGAGGTTCACAACTTATGCCGTTATTAGACGCTCGTCCTCGCCTCTGCCCAGAAGCAATGGTGCAAACCTACAAGGCTTTATTGAAACAGATAGAAAAAACCGGGTTCGATTCTCTTACAAAGAAGGTTGAGTTAACCCGTGTAAGTAAGACGATGTTGGCAGTTCAGTTTCTTATAAAAGGGTACCTGGTTATGCTGAGAAACCGGAATGAATGATCTGAGTATTCCAAAGCATAGGACAATTGCAGTAGTCGGAGGTGGATTGGCAGGCATTGCAGCAGCTGTCAATTTGGCAAAAAACGGTGTGAAACCCATACTTCTGGAAAAACGCCCTTTTCTGGGAGGGCGCGCTTTCTCGTTCGTCGATGATGTGTCGGGCGAACATGTGGACAATGGTCAGCATGTAGTCGTAGGTGCCTGTACTCAGTACCTTGAACTGCTGAGCACTATCGGCGTGGCTGACAAACTCACGATACAGAAAGGTTTAAGTATACCGCTTGCTCTGAATGGATCAATATCCAATCTGAAAGCAGTACATCTCCCTGGAAATCTCGCAAACCTCGGAGCTTTAACTCGTTACAAACACATGTCGCTCCTAGGGAAGATCCGGACACTGTACGGTCTTCTAGCAATGCGCTTTACCGGCGATTCATCAGAGGAAGCATCCTCCGAAACGTTCAAACAATGGTTGAAAAAGCGAGGTCAAACCGAAGAAACAATACGATTGTTTTGGGATCTTCTTACCTTAGCAGCGCTAAACGATCATGTAGAAGACGCAAGTGCTCAAGCAGGGATAATGCTCTTCCAAACCGCTGTCTTGGGGCCGCCCAGCAATGCAGCGATAGGATTTTCGAAAGTCGGGCTTTCTGAGCTTGTGCAAGATGCCGCGTGTAACTTTATATGTGATAGGGGGGGGGAAGTTCTCACAGATGTGAAGGTGAAAAAGGTAAACTTATCTGGAAGCCTCCCATACCTGGAAACAACAAGAGGTAACAATGTATATGCCAGTTGCATCATATCCGCGGTCCCTGCGTGGTGCCTAACTGATATATTACCCGAAAAGCTGGCGGTGTCCGACTTTTTCAAGAGAGTTTCAACTCTGGAAGCTGGCCCTATCGTTGCAGTACACATCTGGTACAGCCGTCCAATAACCTCGCTTCCGTTTATGGCTTCCTTATCGGGCGAGGGACAGTGGATATTCAACGTTGACGCTTTGCACGGTAAAGAAGACGGCAGACACATCTTGATATCTATCAGTGGAGCTCAAAAATGGAAAGAAGCTTCCAAAGCCGAGATATCGGACTTTTTTGTAAAAGAATTACAGAAACTCTTTCCGGAGAGCTCGGGGTCGGAAGTCATTCGAACTCTGGTTATAAAGACCCCGCAGGCAACCTTTCGTTGGATTCCAGGATCTAATCAGGGACGGCTGCCGCAGAAAACTCCCGTAGAAGGTCTTTTTCTTGCCGGAGATTGGACTTCAACGGGCTGGCCTGCCACGATGGAAGGAGCAGCGCGAAGCGGCAATCTGGCGGCAGAGGCCGCTCTAGAATGGATGCAAAACTAACTTGCCAATTGTAAAACGTATTCTGATCCTTGCTCCTTTCAATCCGGAGTCTCTAGCACAGCTCAAAAAAGACTCGGAAATTGTCTACGAACCTTGGGACAAAACAGGTTCACTTCAAGACCCGATTGAACTCGGAGAACGACTGGTGAAAGATAAGTTTGACGCTATAGTCATAGAAGCAGACTTCCTTTTTCGAGAAACTTTTGAAACAGCCCCAAACATTCTTTTTGTCGGTGTGTGCCGTTCCTCTGTGTCTCATGTTGATGTCAAAGCAGCTACAGAAAAGGGTATAGTGGTGGTCAATACACCCGGACGCAATGCCCAAGCAGTAGCCGAACTGACTCTAGGTCTGATGCTATCTGCGGCCCGGAGGATCGTTGAAGCGGATAACTTCATACGAAACAAGGAATGGACATCTCCAATAGAAGCATACCGGTCTATGAGAGGGATAGAACTGTACGGACGGACTGTAGGCATAGTGGGCCTTGGAGCTATCGGTATGAAAACCCTTAACCTATCTAAAGCTTTCGGTATGAAGACCCTAGCACATGACCCCTTCGTCTCTCATGACACCTTGGAAGCAGTCGGAGGGGTGCATGTTGAACTTGACTATCTAGTATCGAAATCGGACTTCATAACTCTGCATGCTCCTCCAAACGCGGGGGTGATAATGACGGCTGAGCGAATAAGCTACATGCGCGCAGGAGGGGTGTTGGTAAACACGGCATCCGCTGATCTAGTAGACGAGGCCGCTCTTATAAAAGCCCTGCGCGCCGGGAAAATCTCGGCCGGCATTGATACCTTCGGTTCTCATCCACTTGAACCTTCTTCCCTCTTTCTAAAACTCAAAAACGTCTCTCTTACCCCCCATGTAGGCGGAGCAACCTTTGAAGTCATACAGCGACACAGTACTATGATGACGGAAGATTTACTGCGTTTCAAACAAAATAAAAAACCCTTCAATATGGTCAACCCTGAAGCATGGTAAAAACTCTGCTGAACAATTCTGGTCCATATCTTGCAATAGATTTCGGAACCAGCGCAGTACGCGCAACGATTGGCCTAGCTTCAGGGGCTCCGTGTCAATCCGCCAGAGAACCTATCCCCTTTTACAAGCCAGAAGACGGCCCCGATACCGCTTGGGAATTGCCTCCGCAGAAGTGTTGGCAAACCGTCCTGAAAACCATAGCAAAAGCTCTGTACTTAGCTGCAATAAAACCGCAAGAAATACGAGGACTGGGCGTCTCAAGCCAAAGATTCGGGCTTGTACTTATGAGCAGTTCACAAGAAACCTTGAGCATAATCCCAAACAGAGACGCTAGATCAGTGTTTCAAGCTAAAGTTCTTGCAGACACTTGGAATAGCCCAAGGAATAATCCGGCCTGCGGTCGGCCGGATATTCTGTCGATTTGGCCAAAATTGCTATGGTTCAAGGAAAATATTCCAAGCATTCTTGACAAAACAACGTATGTTGCGGGTATATCTGATTGGCTATCTTTCAAACTAACGGGCGATCTGACCTTGAATCGAACACTGGCTTCAGAAGCCGGACTGGTACACCCTAACACGGGTGAAATTGTCTATCCTCCCTGCGAGTTGGGTCTCAAAGTTTTCGACGCACCTCTACTTAAGAACAGCCCTGCACCAGCCGGCTTAATCACGCGAACTGTGGCACAAAAAACTGGACTCAATCCAAACACTCCAGTCGTGAACTGCGGACCCGATACTCAGACGGCATTGCTTGGCATGGGAGTTTACAAGCCAGGACAGGTGGGTATAACTGCGGGCTGGAGTACCTCCGTACAGAAAGTTACTGAAGTTCCATTGGAGGATACTGGGAACGGCATATGGGCTGGTCAGCATATTCTACCAAAAGTATGGACGTCAGAAGCTAACATAGGAGAAATGGGCGGAGCCTGCGATTGGTTAGCTTCTATCCTTTACCCAGAGAAGCCATACAGTGAGCAAATGAAGTTGATGGGAAAGCAAGGCATACCGAACAGCTATTACTCAGGAGTAAGCGCACATATGTTCCATTTGTCGCGCACAGCGATGAATGCGGGAGGCTTCATTTTTCCTGTCCCAATATCGTTTGAACCGCCTAGCCGAGCAACCTTGGTGCAGTCGTTCTTCAAGAACTGTGCTTTTGCTATATCAGAAGCCTTAACTACGATAGAGAAAACCGGAGGAACACCAAACTCTTTAGCAATAGCTGGAGGCATGACTCGTTTACCTATATTCGTACAGCAAGTGGCAGCAGCGACGGCTAGACCAGTGCAAGTGGTTGTAGGTGGTGAATCCGCAGTACTAGGTATTCTATCGCTGACCGCAGTTGTCTGTGATACGGCTTCGCTGGAGGATTTGGCTGACGTCAGAGCTGAGGAAACTTCTACTGTTGAGTCCTCGGCATTGGAGACGGCACACATGGGCGAGATACGGGAAACTTGGAAAAGGCGGGAAGAATGCTTGAACGGGGCATTGTAGATGAGAATACACACTTTTGCACAAACTGACACAGTCAATAACTGATCGAATATATTTGTTCTTGTGCTTTGAAAAAGCCTAGTAGCTAATCTTCTTTAGCCTTTCATCATACGTAAGACAGTACCAACCACTTCTTCTGGCTGAGGCATTAGTGCCTGTTCCAAGTCTCGATTGTAAGGTACGGGGACATGTGGAGCGGTTACTCGTTTTACAGGAGCGTCCAACCAATCAAAAGCAGAATCCGCGGCAATGGCAGCTACCTCGGCTGCCATACCTGCTATGGGGGTATCTTCATCTACAACCACAAGGCGGTTAGTTTTCTTCACTGATTCAACTATTATGTTCCGGTCAATAGGCGAGAGGCTCAGTAAATCCACCACTTCGCAGTTTATATTTTCTTGAGCCAACAACTCGGCGGCTCTATAGCAAACAACCGAGGTATAAGACATTCCAACCAAGGTTACATCTTCACCCCTTCGCAAATACCGCCCCCTACCCAATTCTATGGCGTAGTCTTCATCGGGTACAAACCCATTCATATTTATAAGTTTCTTATCATTAACCAAAAATACGGGATCATCGTCTCGTATTGAAGCAGCGAGCAAACCTCGCACAGTGTAAGGGTCAGAAGGGGCAACTACTTTCAGTCCCGGCAGGTGAGCCAAGATAGAGTAGAAAGAGGTTGAGTGCTGAGCGGCGTGTCCTGTACCGGCACCGGAGCGGGCAAAGATAGTCATAGGCACCTTAGTTTGGCCGGCGAACATGTACCGGCTTTTAGAGGCGTTTGACAGTAACTGATCAAAGGCAACTGCTACAAAATCAAAATACATCAAGTCTACAACGGGACGTAAACCCGTAAGAGCTGATCCAACTGCCGCTCCCATAAAACCCGCTTCAGATATCGGGCAGTCGCGGATGCGCTCCTTACCGAACTCCTGAACCAGCCCTTTTGTCGTAGCAAAAGGGCCGCCCCACGCGTCAAGAGGCTCACGTGTCTCTTTATCAAAGCCACCGGATATATCTTCACCCATAATAAAAACATCTTCATCTCGTCTCAATTCATCTCCCAAAGTCTTGTTGAAAGCCTCGCGATAGCGGATAATGGAGCCGTAGACACCGTAGCCCGGACCGGGTTGACTGTCTGCCGTTGGGTGGATTTGGTTTACATCAGCTTGGGAAGTTCCCATCCTTTTATCCTCCTATAAGCGAAGCGCACCTACGAACAAACATAGGTCTCATCGCAAGGCTTCAAGGGAGCCGGAATAGGATACGTACACGTCTTTCAAAAGCTCGTCAATGTCTGGCATCGGGCTCTCCAAAGCAAACTGTACGGCTTCCTCAACTTCAGCCTTGACGTCTGTCTGTATAGCCTTCAACTCTTTTTCTGTCATTCTCTCTTCCGAAAGCACGCGCTTTTCAAAGAGCTTCAATGGGTCTCTATCACGATACAGTTGTTCTTCTTCGGGGGGACGATACTTACTCGGCTGATCTGCGTGGAAATGTCCGTGGTAACGGTATGTAATCATCTCAAGAAACGATGGGCCACCTCCGGAGCGAGCCATTTCTACTGCCTCCTTAGCCGCAGAATAAACGGTGAACACATCCATCCCATCCACTTGTCTTGACGGCATGTCATAGCTGTCAGCTCTTGATGATATGTCCGAAGCTGAAACGGCGTACCAAGCTGGAGTTGCTTCTGCGTACTGATTATTTTCGCAGACAAATATGACTGGGAGACTCCATATAGAAGCAAGGTTCATGCTCTCGTACAGCACTCCTTGGCTTGTGGCTCCGTCGCCGAAGAAAGCGACGCTAACCGAATCTTTCTCTTTGCCTTTATACTTAGCGGTAAGAGCAGCACCAACCGATAATGGAATGCTGGCCCCGACTATAGCATTAGCCCCCAACATACCCTTTGAGAAGTCGGCTATATGCATAGAGCCTCCTTTACCTTTGCATTGACCTGTTGCCCTACCCATAATCTCCGCCATCATAGCCTTCATATCCAAACCTTTGGCTATACAGTGCCCATGTCCTCTATGCGTAGAACCTATCCAGTCTCCAGAGGAAAGGTGAGCACAGACACCCGTCGGCACAGCTTCCTGCCCATCCGACGAATGAGTAACGCCCATAGCGTTACCTTTGAAAGTCTGCTCAAGCATAGATTCCTCAAAGTTACGTATGCGCTGCATGACCTTATAAATTCCTGCGAGGTGTTTCTGAGGTATATCCATATAATGTAGTTCTCCTTAATAATGTCTAACCTCATTCTGAAACTTGTGTTACAACCTAAGGTCACATTGATCCCAGACCGCTCTAATTCCAGTAACTTCATGAGATTAAGGTAGGTAAAGAGCTACAGATATTCTAGTCTATACCGTAGATACAAAGCAGAACTTTACCTACAAAAAGACCGTGTTATAGCATTCGGCTTCAAATTTTGTTCATCTAGTTCGTTCTCGTTCATGGTTCTCCCTATATACCACAGGCTCGTTTTTCGACTAACTGCGATGATATAGAAAAGAGAGACTAACGGGCAAAGATTGAAACACACGATATTCAAAGAACCTTCCTCGGATTCGCTGAAACTTAACTTGGTATCATACAATTTATACATGTGTCTCATAACATAACTAAACACAGGTAGGCTATCTGATTTGCACTATACTCAGTTTACCGACGCAGAACTGATGATCAGAGTGGAAGGTGGTGACTGTTCAGCTCTTGAAGAAATTTACAGCCGCCACTCACCGCGCGTTTTTGGGATAGCTAGAGGAAGCATCTCGAATCAAGAATCTGCAGAGGAAGTCGTCCAAGACGTTTTCGTGAGCGTATGGAAGAACAGCGGTTCATATGACCCTCAGAAAAGTACTTTCGTAACATGGCTTATCACCATCACACGCAACCGATGCATTGACGAGCTACGTAAGATAAATCGAAGAGTACGCAGAGAAACTCCAGAAAATCATGAGTATTTAAACGCTTCAGGTCAAAACTCAACCGAGTCGGAAGCCGTATCAAGTATAGAAGCGGAGAGAGCTAAGCGCTTGTTGGTCAACCTCCCAAAAGAGCAGCGTAAGGTTATAGAACTAGCCTATTTTCAAGGGCTTACGGGCAGAGAGATATCAGAATTGCTGGAAATACCTCCGGGAACTGTAAAGACAAGGATGCGATCAGGGCTCCAGAAGTTGCGCCGTGCCTATGAAGAAGGGGACATCGCACAAATAAGGACAGGAGCTTGAATAATAACAAGTCTGAATCACATGAAGATCGGCTAGATTTACTGGCCGCGTACGCTCTGAATGCTCTAGAAATGGATGAGGTTGCCGAAGCAGAAAGAATACTAGCAAGCGACCCTATATACGCCGCAGAGTTCAAGAAGTTGCTGAGAGTATCAGAAGCTCTTTCCCTTTCATTTGAGGAAGTTGCACCGCCAGATCACTTACGAAACAAGGTATTCAACCGTATATCTGATACCCCTCCCGCGTATGCCGCCAAAACCGCGATGGAAGCAAATCCCAGACCCTATGAAACAGGATATATCTCCGAAGAAAGCGGAAGAAGCAGCCTTATTAAAGGATTATCGAGACTCTTTACTCCTTCAAGGGCAGTATACGCGGGTGGAGTTGCGATGCTAGCGGTCTTTGCAGGGCTTTCAATAGCCCTTAGCCTAGCGAACTCAGACCTAAACCAAGAGCTAAACCGGATGGAAGCACAAATGAACCAGAGGTCAGTAGCTTCATCTCCAGGTGACTCAGGCACTGAAATAGAAATTCTCCCAATTCAAGGGGTGACAGATGCTGATGAACCTATCTTGATAGTACTGCCAACTATTGCGGAATCTGAGACCAATGCAGACGTAACTGAAACGAACGCGATCCTAACCTCTGTATCCTCTGAGAGAATGGAAGCGACATTTGCAAAAGACAATCTAGAAAAAGGAAGGCTATACCGTATGTGGGGGGCCTCCGGCGGAAAAGTAGAATTCTTAGGCGAATTCAGCCCTGACTCCAAGGGATTTGCCAAAATACTAATACGTAAAAACACCAGAGAACTCCGCGATTACGACCAGATGATCATAACCTTCAATGAAGAAGAGACAGCAAACTCTGAAGAGTGATCAGCTCATCTACGGCATCATAGATATGCCACAGACGAGTATGCTATCAACCTTATCGCTGTGAAATCTGTAACCTTGAATGCTGCAAACGAAACACCGTAAGTTTATATTGCTTGAACCTCGGCTATTTCAGAAACCGCTCTGATCCATAAGTAGTCTATTCATCAGTTGTAGATTCCGTAAGAAGTCTACTAAGAAAGCCCTGCGTACTCTCCGACACCAATCTACACTTCATTCCCTTATTCCAAAGATTCCTTTTCCTTTTTATCCTCACTATCAATGTGACTCGCATTATTGTCACTGTTAGTGCTCCGATCATTGCGTTTTTCAAGGTCAGAACTCAGGCTATTGAGTTCGTTAAGGATACTTTCAAATTTAGTAGTTAATGTATCCAAATCGCTGATTCGCAAATCTGCATATACGACCTCAATACCCTGTAGCCATTTGTTATATTCTAAACTTGCTTTACTGACAAGAAAATCGCGTACCTGTTTTAAGATGTTGTCAAGAGTTTCAGAGGAGTGTTTTTCAAATTTTTCGTAAGCATTACTTAAATAACATTGAACAGTCTTGAAACATTTTCTATGTAGTGCAGAGTCATTATTGTCACTGGGATCCTCTCCTACATTACCCTTAAGTTGTTTTAGTAAGAATCCAGCATCAAAAGGTGTATACCTTATACATCTCAATCGTATTTGTTATTTTAAACTTTAGAAAATCGTTTAACATTATTGTTATTTATACTATCAGGTCCAAGTGCCTGAATGATCATATTTAGACCCTTGCCAGCAACGACAATATACAAGTATATGGATACCTCTAGTAATAATTTCCTCTTGAATATATTTTTTAGGTAGATAACTAACATTACAGTCTTCTCCAGGTAAGTCAATAATAGTAAAACCTTTTGACAAAATATCCTCTTATCATCAGGATTAACAGAAGGATACATTTCCTGTTAAAGCTTTTTAAGATTTTGTAGTTCACTTCGGTATTCTTTTTCAATCTCTTCATTAGGAAATATACTTCCTAACATTCCAGCGCAATTCTCTGCCTTACTGCATACAAAAGATTTTTACGTCCCATCCTTGGTCTGATACAATACCTGAATCCATATCCAGTTTACTTCTTTGACTCTAAATAAGTAATGGTATATCAAGAAGTACAGTAAGTATAATCGTAGTGTATAGAAAGAGATTTGACTCGTCAAGAGCCTTATATAACTACTGTTATATAAGAAAGTGTGCACCATCAGACGTATGTATAAGAAGTCTATACACCAACCTCATGTCCTTTAAGCTAAAGTCAAGTGAAGCTTGTTTACAATACCCTTACAGTGATTACATCACTTACGTGAGTCGGAACGAGAATTTCATACTACGGCTTCGGTAGCGTGCTTGGGTCCCATTTATTTTCCGATCAGAACCCTTCACCTGGTGAGCTATTACGCATTCTTTAAAGGAATCGCTATATTAATCTTGACTTCTCTCGTTTCTTCTTCTTCGCGTGAAGCCTTCTAGCCTCCTGTAGGCGTCCTGCTTCATTCGTGTTCTTTTTACCAACAAAGCGCATGGCGTCGGCTATTGCATAATGTCCTGCTTTATCCTTAATCAGCCTATGCATCTCACGGCAAATTCGACTATAGTCTGGGTGCGCGTTCGGAGAGGAACGAAGTTCTATAACATGCATAGACTCTCGGGCGTTCATCAACATAGAATAGCGGATACGATATGCGAAGGGCACAACATACTGTGCCACATGTCTCAAGGTGTCCTCATCGTTATTAGCAACTGACACAATCTTTTCCCACAAACCCGCCGCCGACTCCATAGCCGAATTCCATTTGGCAGTCAAGCCTGCCTCTTCCACGTATAGAGACGCGGGGGCATAGCCGTGTTTGGTCGAAAGTAGTTGCCACTCTATAGTCAACATCCTATGTCGCTGCAGATCCCTAAACGAGCCGTAATCGGAGAGGACGTCAAACCGATACTGCGTACTTTCAAAGGCTCTACCTGGCTTATGACGTCTATTGATTCTATCACCGCAATAATTGCTGATTATCATCCTGCACTGTTCTGAAGAAAACCGTCGCGATATGTCAAGCAACCGGGAATAAGGAAGGTCAGAAATTTCATACAGTGCGGCAGCGACTGTCTTCAGTTCCCCTTCGTCGTCCCAATCCACAAGTTCCACCTCGGAAGAATTATTGATGATGTCTTCTTTCCTCTCTGATCGGAGCAACGTTTCGGCATGCTGCCTCATGCTGACCACTTTCTCTTTCTCATATTCGGATTGCCTCATTCCGCGTTGCTCCATTTCGACGTTGCGCAGAAAAGAGGGTATAACCTTATTCAGCTCTTCAAGCATGGCTCTGGCACAATGGCGCACTTCGTCAAGCGGGTGAGCATTCATACGTACGAGCATTGCAGCAAAAGCTTGTCCGCTGGCAAATATCCCAACGTTTGACAGCACCGATGCCGGCAAGAGTCCTCGTGCTGCGTCGCAAGCCATAGCCCGAATACTGAACTTCCGCACGCGACTTGAGTCATGTGAGGCTGCGAACCTCTTCTCTATCACCTCTTTACAACCTTCTACAACGATAGAGTAGGTTTGAAATAGGTGATCCATCGTATTCCTATAGTCTTGCTCAAGACCCATGTCAACTATTTCTCTCGGAACAATGTACAGATAGTTCCCACCCATCTTCTGATTGAAGAGAATGTAACGTGTTGATTGCTCCAAGTACGCCGAAAGTCTGCCTCTCTCAAGCACCTTTGTCAGAATGTTAGAAGATCTCTCACAAGCTATATGTGCCGCACCTAGCTGAGCTACAGAATCGTCTCCAAACTTGTCTAGGACGCGGGCATAAAGCTGTTCTGCCCGTTCAACATTGACGGGGAAGGCTCCAGAAGATTCTTTCGCCGAAACATGAAGACCTTTTGTATCCCAACCCTGAAGAGGAAGCTGAAACTCAAAAGATGCCGATTGGTCAGTCATATCTTGGTTCAACGCGTAATCAACATTTAGAAACTCATCAAGGAAGAGCCTCCGCAGGGGTTTGTTTGTGCGGGAATACCGAGCGAACAAAGCCCCTTTCACAACCTCGGGGAGATTTATGAGAGCGAAGACAGGTTTATCAGTGTTTGTAAAGAACCTGCTAAGGACGCGCCGTTCTTCTTCGGAATACGTCTCCACCGTATTTATGAGACGGGTTCCGTTCATAAGCTCTACATTAGCAGAAGCATAGGGGTTTCTAGTCGCCTCTTTATCTCATTCAGAAGCATAGCGGCTTCTGCGCCATCTCCTACTCGGTGGTCAGCGGACAATGTGGCATTCATCAGCTGACGGACAGTCAGTTCATCTTCTTTCACAGCCGGCATAGGTCCGACCTTTCCCACAGACAATATGGCTGACTGTGGAGGCACTATTATAGCGGCAAAAGAGTCAGCGCCAAACATACCAAGATTAGAGGTGGAAAAGGTACCTTTAGTAAGTTCCTCTTGTGAGAGAGAGCCACCCTCTCCTCTTGTCCGTCTACCTAGGTCTTTTGCAGCTCTGGAAAGTTCAACCAGAGTCATGTTTTGAGCATGCATAATCGCGGGGACAATTAAACCTTGCTCAAGGGCTATAGCTACACCCACATTGACGTCGGCATTTCCCTTCAAAACTCCATCAGAATAAGTGGAGTTCCACCTAGGATACTTGACGATGGCAGCGACAACTGAGGCTAGAATCATATCATTGATGGATATTTTGTCGCCTGAACCTGCTACGGCTTCATTAAGGCCCTTGCGTACCTCCAGTGCAGAGGTCATATCCACAGTTTGAGACACATAAAAGTGCGGTGCTTCCGACTTGCTACGGGATGTAACCCTAGCTATAGCCTTGCGCATATTGCTCAAAGGTTCTTCTATATCACTGAGTTTGATATTGCGAGACGGGGACGATGAAACTGCACCTGCCACAATACCAGAAGCAACAGGGGGTGAAGAAGGCACATATGTCAATACATCTTCCTTTGTCACACGTCCTCCTGGTCCAGTACCGTTCACTTGGTCAATATCTATGTTCATTTCCCTTGCAAGTCGTCTGGCTATAGGTGAGGCCTTCACTCTATCCCCTGAGACGTCATCGGAAAAGGAGGAAATATTCTTATCGGAACTCAAGGCAGTCAGAGCATCATCGGGCACAGGTACTGCCTCTGCCAATGAAGGAGTAAGAACATCCTGTTCATCTTTCTGGACAACTTCAGGCTTAGAAGTCTCAGTTGAAATTCCTTTGGAAGGCAGAACATCCGGCAAGGACTCATCCGGGCTTCCGATAAGCGCTATAGGTTCACCCACCTGCACTACAGCACCCTTTGGTACCAATATCTTACGCAGAGTACCCTCATCGTACGATTCCATCTCAACCACAGTCTTATCCGTCCCTATTTCGGCGATAGTCTCTCCTCGAGCAACCTTGTCACCCTCTTTCTTAAGCCATTGCTCTAAAGTTCCCTCGGTCATATCTGCCCCCATTGAGGGCATAGTTATCGTCTTCACGTTGTTCTCCTCGATAATATTAAAAAGCGTATTCGGAACTGTAGAAGCCTATTTAGCTAAAGGTTGAAGGCGGTGTTTACGGCTTCCAACACTTTTTGGGGCTTGGGAAGCGACGCCTGTTCCAGAACCCGGCTGTAAGGCCATGGCACGTCGGCAGCCCCTAATCTCACCACCGGGCCATCAAGCCAATCTGATACCTTCTCTTGAAGGTTGGATGCTATCTCTGCCATAATACCTCCGAGCCGTCTCGCTGTCTCAAGTAAAATAATACGATGCGTTTTGCGTGCAGAGCGTATTAGTGTCGGCAAGTCTACCGGATTGAGTGAGCGAAGGTCTATTACTTCCGCAGATATCCCTCGGTCCCGCATCATTTCAGCCGCATCCAACAAAATGGGTAAGCCGGCGCCGTAGGATATGAGAGTCAGATCATCCCCCTTGACCTTCACATCGGCACTCCCGATAGGTATTTCGTAGTAAGCATCTGGGACTTCACCTTTTGAAGAGTAGAGTGAGGCGGGTTCAGCGAAAATAACTGGATTGGGGTCTTTTATGGCAGAACGTAGGAGCCCTAAAGCGTCTCCGGGGTTGGAGGGGGACATGCATCGCATACCCGGCACTTCAGCCAGCCAAGTCTCAAAACTCTGTGAATGGGTAGCGGCAAGCTGAGAGCCTGCTCCAGTTGGAGCCCTTATGACCAGAGGCACCTTTATCTGACCGCCGGACATGTACCTTATATTGGCCGCCATATTAACCAGCTGGTCAAAAGCAACTAGAGAGAAACTGATAGACATAAGCTCAACGATTGGGCGTAACCCTGCCGCAGCCGCGCCCACACCTGCACCTACGAACCCAGCCTCTGATATAGGCGCGTCTTTGATACGTTTTTCGCCATACTCTTTAAGGAATCCGTCGGTTATTGCGTACGCCCCACCATAAAGCCCGATGTCTTCCCCAATAATTAACACGCGAGGATCATTATCCAAAGCCTCTTTCAAGCCTCTCCTGATAGCTTCTCGCATTGTCGTTATTGTCATGGCTACTCCCTCGCCAAGATATCATCTGCCAATTCGGACGGGTCGGGCGCAGAACTTTCCTGGGCAAACTCCACTGAGTCGGCAATTATCTCCTCCACCTCTTCCTTTATACGCGATATATCGTCTTCATCCACCATGCCATGCTCAATAAGAAGCTGGGGAAACCGATATATAGGGTCTCGTTCCTGCCATCTTGCAACGTCCGCGTTATTTCTGTACTTCTGTCCATCTGCTATGGAATGTCCTTGGAAACGGTATGTTTTCGCCTCCAAAAAAAACGGGCCGTTACCAGCCCTTACATACTTTGCTGCTTCCTCTGATGATTTTTTAACCGCCAGCACATCCATACCATCCACCCAAGAGGCTTCCATGCCATACGTACCAGCTCCTGTATAGAACACGTCACCCCCTGCCCGAACCCGCTCTATAGCCGAACCCATCCCAAACCCATTATTCTCCAAGAGGAACAAAATAGGTAACTTCCATACAGCAGCAATATTCATAGATTCATGAAAAGTACCTTGGTTGATCGCCCCATCGCCGAAGAAAATGACGGTTATACCCGACTCCTGCAAGTACTGTTGCGCCAAAGCTGTACCTAAGGCTAAGGGAAACTGCCCGCCAACTATAGCGTGCCCGCCCATAAACCTTTTCGAAACGTCAAACAGATGCATAGAGCCACCCTTGCCTTTGCTCAAACCTGTCCGTTTTCCAAAAAGCTCCGCCATAGTACGATTGACGTCCAGACCGCGTGCAAGCGCGTGTCCGTGATCTCGATAGTGGGTAACTATGTAGTCTTCAGGACGGACCGCCGATAAAACGCCTACCGCTGTAGCCTCCTGACCTATGTAAAGGTGCAAAAAACCTCTCACATGACCCTGCCGATACGCTTCAGCGGAGGCTTCCTCAAAACGGCGTATCAGGTACATCTGCCTGAATAGAGCAAGCAGAGATGAAGTGTCCTGTTTGTCCATCAATATAGGCGGACCTACTGAGATTTCTTCGTCTTTTTCTGTCCGAGAATTAAAGTTCACAACAAATTAATCTTACACGCCTACCACCTATCCGAGAACCTTAAACTAGCACTGGTTGAAATTAGCACTGGTTACAAGCACCGCAGGAAGTATCAGTTTTATTCCAAGTTACCGTCAATTAGACGGAGTGAAAGTTATCTATGTTTTTCATAAGGAAGCCTGTCTTAAATAATGTACCTCATATCCAAGGGTATCCTACCCCATCACATCAGCTTTTCTACACAAAGCGTTATTTATAGGTTGCCAATGCGCATAGATGCTGCCTTCACAAGGTTATTTACAAGCATGGCGACAGTCATAGGCCCTGTGCCTCCGGGCACTGGGGTTATGGCAGAGGCGACCAATGCAACTTCATCGTACGCCACATCGCCGACCAGTCTGTACCCTCGTTTTCTACGAGGAGTCTCTATTCTATTGATCCCTACATCCACTACTACAGCTCCGGGTTTCACCATGCTAGCCTTCACAAACTCCGGACTTCCAGCGGCAACTATAAGTATATCCGCTCGTCTGGTCTCATCAGCTATGTCGCTAGTTTTGGTATGGCAAAGCGTTACCGTCGCGTCTGCTCCCTTCCCACGGCCTCCCAGTAGAGGTACAAGAGGCATACCAACGAGCCTAGAACGCCCCATCACAGTTATCTTCTTGCCGGAGATTTCCATTCCCTCCTCAAGCATAAGACGCTGAACCCCTAACGGTGTAGCTGGAACGAACCGGGGATGCATGGAAAGCATAAGCCCGCTGTTCTCAGGGTGAAGGCCGTCAACATCTTTCAGAGGAGAGATATGCTCTATCACCACGTCTTCGTTCAAGTGTGCAGGAAGAGGAAGTTGGACTATTATACCGTCTATCTCTTCCGTTTCGTTCAGTCTATGCAATGTAGACAGAACTTCCTTTTCCAAAATCTCCTCCGGCAGGTTTACTATTTGTGCCAATATATCGCACTTTTCGCAAGCCCGCTTCTTGGATAGAACGTACAATCGGGAAGCTGGGTCGTCTCCTACCAAGATTACTGCCAAAACGGGAGGTCTTCCTAGTGCCCTTCGAATTTTGGCCGATTCGAGACTGAGTTGCTCCAAAATAGAACCGGCAATAGACTTACCATCTATTATTCTTGCTACCAAGACGGCCTCCTATCATACAATAATACAAGCCCATCTACGAACTACACATGCCTGGACTTCCTCAATATTCCAATATCATAAAGGCATCATGAGCTTACATCTAATATACATATATACAACCATACCGGTAAGAAGCCGGACAATCTGCTCTCAAAAGCGTTTCATCTCCCCTGCTTCCGCCGCAGGCGCTTTACCAAATACACATCAACGGTACTTATCCTTCTAAATTCCTCTAAAGAGTCATGATATACACCGGTATAGACATCATTGAAATCGACAGGGTAGCTGGCGTACTTGAACGATATCCGCGCAGGTTTCTAGAAAAGGTCTTCACAGATAGGGAACGAGCGTACTCTAAAGGTCGAGCGGCTCAGCTAGCAGCCCGTTTCGCGGCGAAAGAAGCGGTTATGAAAGCTCTAGGCACGGGCGTAAGGGGAGTACCTTGGAAATCGGTAGAAATAACTAGACGGCCAGGTTCAGCTCCCGAAGTACGCCTTCACGGTAACGCTGCACAAATAGCCAAAAGGCTTAATATCGCCCGCATAGCGGTAAGCATCTCACATTCCCGAAACTATGCTGTGGTGAGTGTGGTCATAGAAGCCAGGGAACGGACGTGACGAGACGATGACCAAGTGAAGGCGATAACGTCAGCTGAGATGCGTGCTATAGAGATCCAAGTCGAACGTTTGGGAACACCTCCGGGAAGCTTGATGGAGCAAGCTGGGCGAGAAATAGCGCTCGCCATAATGGGTACATTTTCTGAAAAGTCAGATCTGAAAGTGGTGATCCTGGCAGGCCCAGGAAATAACGGTGGCGATGGATTGGTTGCTGGGCGAATACTTGCAGCAAAAGGGGTAACGGTGAATACTTTTGTACTGTTGCCGAGGAAACAGCCGCCCGACAAGGTACGAGACAAAGTTATTGAAAGCAACCTAAAAGTGGAAAAAGCTTTCGGCGGAGAAGCTCTGATGCACATCCGTAGCGCCCTGAAGGAAGCCGATCTAGTAATAGATGCAGTACTGGGAACGGGTTCGAATAAACCGTTGAGTGAATGGCTAGCTACTGTCTTCTCCATTGTTGAAAAAATGGACAAATTCGTATTCGCTGTAGATGTTCCGACGGGGGTGGATGTAGACTCAGGTAGGCTGGACCCGAACACATTGACCGCGGATGTAACCTTTGCCTTAGGTTTCCCAAAAGTGGGAACTCTTACATTCCCTGGGAAGAAAGCGGTAGGTCAACTGAAGACGCTAGACATAGGTCTACCGGAAGGATTAGACGAAAACATCAAGACAGAACTGCTGGACGAGGACCTTGCTTACTCACTCCTTCCGGATAGGCCGGAAGATTCCCATAAAGGCACATTTGGCAGTCTGCTTATAGTGGCGGGATGCGTTACCTATTCAGGGGCAGCTTTGCTTGCAGCAGCAGCAGCAGTGAGATCTGGAGTGGGGTTAGTTCATTTGGCAATTCCGCGGTCGATTTACAGAGCTGTAGCAGGACGAGTGCCGGAGGTAATATGTCATCCGTTGCCCGAAAAGCGATGGGGCGAGTTGGACTCATCAGCTGCAACGCGCTTGGTGTTGGGAATTATAGAAAACTTCACAGCTCTTCTCGTAGGACCCGGACTTGGACAATCGGCAGAAACTGGTAAGTTTGTCAGGACACTCTTGTTTAGCGGTATTACACTACCCACGGTATTGGATGCGGACTGCTTGAATATTCTTTCGGAGACTTATTTATGGCAAAACAAGGTAATAATACCAGGCGTGCTGACGCCGCATCCTGGAGAGTTGTCACGTCTTACTGGTACAAGCATTCAGAATATCCAGGCTAATCGCCTCAATATGTGCATCTCGGCGGCAAAGCAATTAGGTAAAACCATTGTGCTGAAAGGAGCCGGGTCAATAGTTGCAGCCACTGATGGGCGGATCAGGATATCAACCTGTATCAACTCTGGACTTGCAAAGGGCGGGAGCGGAGATGTACTCTCAGGCCTAATGGCGGGGCTACTAGCGCAGATGCCTGACCGCGTATTCGACGCCGCATCTTTGGCAGTCTATTTGCACGGTACTGCAGGTGATAAGGCTACCCAAAAGTTCGGGCGATTTGCTATGACACCCAGCGATACAGTTCAATATCTCCATACAGCATTCGCGAGAATAGAAGATAAGTGAATCGGACGGTGACAATAAATAGGTATTTAATAACTTAGTCACTTTGAACAGGAAAGACCGCTCTCAAAGAATGAAAACTCTGCTCGCAGTAGATATCGGAAATACGAACGTTACTATGGGGATATTTAAGGGGAACGATCTGGAGGTCTCCTGGAGATTCGCCAGTGATCCGCTCAAGACTGCAGATGAACATGCTCTACTTATCTTCAATTTCCTGAACATGCAAAAACTGTCACCTCAATCTATAGATGGGGCAGTTCTATGCTCGGTAACACCCTCTGCCACGAACCCGATGAAAGAAGCTATAAAAAAGATATCTGGTGCTGCTCCATTGGAAATTAACTGGGACATGCCATCCGGTGTAACCATCTTGTACAACAGCCCTCAAGATGTAGGACCCGATAGAATTGCTGACGCCGCCGCAGTAAAGGCTCTTTATGGCTGCCCTTCTATAGTCATAGACATAGGTACCGCTCTCGTAATTAACGCCATAAACGGTGCAGGAGAATACCTGGGTGGTGCTATAGCTCCAGGGCTTAGAATGGCTGCGAATGCCTTGTTCTCAAACACGGCTATGCTCAGAAATGTTGCGCTTGAGACGCCTCCCGCTGCAATAGGAAACACTACGTCCTTTGCTATACAGTCGGGTCTCGTATACGGGTTCGCTGAGATGACTGAAGGAATGGTACGGCGGTTTAAAGAGGAGCTAAATCCAACGGGCAAGGAGCAGATCCGCGTAATAGCGACTGGAGGGTTAGCCCAAATTCTTGAGCCACATCTGTCATGCATTGACAGCTTGAACCAAGACCTAACTTTACAAGGTTTGAAGATAATTTACTACATGAACACTTGATCAAAAATGACGACCTTCCCTCAACGTAACGAACTCAACTTCCATCCTACTCTCAAAGGAAAAAAAATCGTCCTAGGCGTATCAGGCTCAATAGCTGCCTTTAAAGCCATTGAGCTTGCCTCATTGCTTGTGAAGGCCGGAGCACAAGTGGACACTATATTGACCGAAGCCGCACTTCGTTTCGTAGGCGAAATCTCATTCACTGCAATCACGCACCGCCCCGCGCTAACCACAATGTGGGGTGCCAATAAAGACATCGGGATAGACCATGTCTCTTTAGGAAAGAACGCAGACCTCATGCTTGTGGCGCCTGCCTCTTGCAACACAATAGCCAAGCTAGCACACGGACTCGCCGACGACCTCATAACCTGCACATTCCTCGCAACGAACGCGCCATTGTTAATAGCTCCAGCAATGGACACGGGCATGTTCCAGAAATTCACCGTGCAGAAAAATGTACAAACACTGAAGGATATGGGGGTCTTTTTTGTAGGACCTGAAGAGGGATATCTAGCATCAGGAGCCGTGGGGTTTGGTCGGATGACCGAACCAGAGCGCGTAATTCAACACGTGAGCTGGATTTCAGGGAAACGCGGCGATTACATCGGTATACGTGTATTGGTAACTGCGGGAGGCACGCGAGAGCCCATAGACCCCTTCCGTTGCATAACCAACAATTCATCTGGGAAAATGGGCTTTGCCGTAGCGGAAGCTGCAAGAGACCGGGGCGCTGACATTACACTCATATCTGCGCCTAACTCCTTGCCTCATCTGGAACTAGTTCGCACTATAAATGTCAACACTGCTCTTGAAATGGAGCAGGAAGTCCTAGCACACTCAAAAGACTCTGACCTGCTGATTATGTCAGCAGCAGTCGCAGATTTCAGGCCGGCTCAACCGTCAGAGATAAAAATTAAACGTTCTACCGAGAAGACACCCACCATAGCTATGGTACCGAATCCGGACATAGCCAAGGAAGCCCAGGGCAAACGGCTGACAAAAGTGGTGTTCGCTGCCGAGACTTCGCTGGATTCAAGCGAAGCTCTTAGAAAAACCAAAGCGAAAGGAGCAGCCTTTGCCGTACTGAACGACATATCCGCTCCTCAATCGGGATTCGGTGTTGACTCGACTCTGGCTGCATTCGTATACCCTAACGGTAAAGTTGACAAACTTCCCCTAATGCACAAGTCTAAATTGGCTCACCTCATATTGGACGAAACGATTGATGAGATAAATAAGCATCAGGGATAAGAGATAAACGATAATATGATTAAGTATGTAGTTTGTTACGCCAAGTTTGCTGGGGACTGTAATCTATGAAACTGTATTGGAAAAAACGAAAAAAAGGTTACGACCTCTGCGTAGAAGACGATAATGGACAAATCTTTGTTGTAGGTGGAACACGTCACACCAGACGAGGCGGCATTGAAGCATTAGCTAAGACAACAACCTATGATCCCGGCCGATCAATCCGGAATTTACCATCTTTTGAAGAAGGTAGACAATTTGTGGAAAGGTTTGAGCCATGGAGAGAGCTTTTCCCCGGTGAATCCATGGAGGTTGAGTCAGAAATACAATCAGAAGAAGGTACATAAAATCTTCAAAAGAACCAAGTTCTGTCTCAAGAAAGTAACTTACAAACACACCTATCTGATCAGGTCATCTCCTTAACAAAACCGAACCGCTTATTTTGAGCTGTCATCTTAATGAAATGATTCAAGCTTTTCTTAAATGCTTCTTCACCATGACGTCTTCGCGTATCTATATAAGCAACGCGTATCCTCTTGTAGCTGTCCGGGAGCTGTTGAAAATATTTCCAAGCTTGCTCGTTAGCCTTAATAGGTTCCAATATGTCCGGCGGAACCACAAACTGTTTGGTATTGTCCTCTTTTGGATCAAAAACATGAGCTATAGCTTCCAGTCCAGATTTTGTCATCTTGTTTTGGGCTATCAGCTTACGAATTCGTTCTTTGTTCATCTGCGACAACCCACTAGACCTTTTCCTGACTGAAAATCTCTGAGCGAACTGTTCATCGTTCAACTTCCTAACAATGCTGTCTATCCACCCGTAGCATAGAGCTTCTTCTACAGCTTCGTTGTATACAATGCGAGGCTTCCCTGTTTCCTTACGGTAGTAGATCAACCATATCTCATTCTCTGCTTTATGATGCTTAGCAAGCCAAGCACGCCACTTTTTACGATCAATTATGTATAGTGTCTTCAATTCTCTCATCGTGGATCAACCCCTACTCAGCTTATATACATACTAAGCCTAGTCTTAAATACGTCCTTTCTATATCTTTCGCAAGTATATAACTGTCCACGACTATTTTGAGAAAAGCGGTAGATTCTTATCTATAGCGGTTCTGGCAATAGTAAAGCAGAAAGGCCTAGTACTAAGACTTTCTGAACGAGGGAACTAACACCCATATCAGCGCGGCTAGCGGGGTGGAAGTGGCCGCGCTTATTACAAGTGCAGTTCGTATGCCTAGCCAATCTGCCAAGGCCCCACCTAATAGCCAACCAATAGGAAAAAATTGCATAGCCGCCAGCAGGACGCTCAGCACCCTACCGCGTATCTTTGACGGAGCCTTCTCTTGAAAGAGCGTGATAGAAGCAGCACCCCAGACTGAACCTGCGACTCCCATAGAAAAAAGCATCGGCAAGATTATAAGAAGTGATCTTTGAAACCCTAGCAAAGCCATAAGCAAGTCCCAGACTAGTCCCGACAGTACCAAAATCGTCCCTCGGTGTTTGTGCATTCCGAAGAGGGAAATAATCAACGATCCCGTGATCAGACCTGATCCGATCGTGCCAGACATAATGGCGTAACCGATGGGCCCCATGTTCAAGACTTTTTCAGAGAATGCCGGCAGGATAGGGAAAACGGCGACTCCGGTGAAATTGTTTAGCAATGCTATAACGGCAACCCACGCAAGCGGTTTTGTTCTCAGCACGAAGGTAAAACCTTGGCTAAGCTGCCGCCAGATGGAATGCACGTCGTGTATCGCCGCCTGCCCAAGTGATTTAGGTAACCTCAACACCAGAATAGCAGCGATAGCAAACCCTGCTGCTATTATCCAAAAGGCAAGTCCAGCGCCCAACAAACCTATCGCTAGACCCGCTGCGAACGGCCCGCTCATCTCCCCTATCTGCAGAGCCAGTGAACGCAGAGAACCAGCTTGAGCCATAAGTCGCCGAGGAGCGGCTTCCCCCAACATGGCAAACGAAGCGGGCTGACTAAAGGCAAACAGCGCGCCTGCAGAGGCAGAAAGAGCTAACAGATGCCACTGCTCCAACTGCCCGTTGAACACTAAAAAGCCAGTTATAATCATCAAAATAACAAGTATAAACCTATCCATCGCTACAAGCCAGCGCCTATCCACCAAATCAGCCACAATGCCGCCAAAAGGCCCCAGTAGTATTGAGGGAAAAGCACGGACAGCTACGGAAAGACCAACGGAAAGAGACATCCCGGTAATATCGTACAAAAGCCAAGAGAGGGCGCCAAGTCGCATGCCCGCGGAGATTTCAGCCGTTAAGTTCATACCTAGAAGCAACCGAAAGTTGCCGCTACCTAAAAGAACCTTTAAGGAGTTACGAGTTGTCATAACGTGAAGTCTCTCTGCCCATTTAGAACTACGGAAGTATTAGTCATAACGTGGGCTTCATACAAGGTCTTTCGTAAGGGCAGATACCGTCTCTCTGGTCTTCAACAAAAAGTCGGTTTATCTGAAAAGAATATCAACTTCAGTTCTCAAAGCATCAGGTTATGCGAGGGCAGACACACGCTAACCTTAAAAATAAACAATGGCTATACTTGCGACAAGGGGCAGACGAACATAATATATGATAATTAGACGCAGTAGAAAAACTAGCTAGCTAGCAACAGGATACACGGAGTAGGTACTTGGCGGGTATAAAACAAGATATTGAAGCTTTAGATACTTCAACTTTACCAAGGCAGTTTGACTTCAGGGCTTGCGAGGATAAATGGCGTAGACAATGGGACAAGCTCGGGATAGCGTCTTATACTATCGGTAACAGAACCAAAAACGAAGACAGCTTAAATCCTTGGTTTGTAATAGACTCCCCTCCACCTACTGTGAGTGGTTCACTGCACGTCGGGCACATGTTCAGCTATACGCATCAAGACATTATCGCCCGACACCGCCGTATGACTGGTCACAGGGTAGTTTATCCAATGGGATGGGACGACAACGGATTACCGACAGAACGCCGCGTCCAGAACCTTCACGGGTTACAGGTGGATCCAGTTATCCCCTACGATTCTTCCCTCAAGCTCGAACTCTTATCTTCTGGAGACCCCAATTCAAGGGCGCCTATAAGAGTATCACGTCAGAACTTCATTGATATCTGCCAAACCGTTACCTCGCAAGATGAACAGGTGTTTGAGGCACTGTTCCGACGCATGGGATTTTCGATAGATTGGCGTTTCCAGTACACGACCATAGGCGAAACTGTCCGTAGAATAGCCCAGCGCAGTTTCCTTGACCTGTTTGAAAAAGGGCATGTTTACCAGACAGAGGCACCCACCATGTGGGACGTTGACTTCCAGACCGCGGTCGCTCAAGCAGAGGTAGAAGACAGAGAACGAGGAGGAGCTTATCACGATATAAGGTTCGGGGTGGAAGGTAACAAAGAGTCGCTTGTAGTATCGACGACTCGCCCGGAGCTTTTGGCTGCGTGTGTAGGAGTAGCAGCGCATCCAAAAGACGAACGCTACAAGGACTTGTTTGGTAAGGTGGCCGTAACCCCCTGTTTTTTTGCTCGTGTGCCCATATTCGCAAGCGAAGCGGCAGATCCAACAAAAGGAACTGGCATCTTAATGGTCTGCACTTTCGGCGACCATAATGATGTGGAATGGTGGCGCGGGTATAAGCTCCGCTTGAGGCAGATCATATCGCCGGAAGGTAGAATCGCCCAGCGGAGGTTTGGAGAAGAAGGCTGGGAATCACTCAACCCGGCCGAAGCTAACAACAACTATGCTTCTATAATTGGGATGCCGTTGAAGCAAGCCCGTCACCAAATGGTCAAACTGCTACGCGATCCATGTAACTCTTCTTATGACAAGAGTGCTCCGCCTTTGCAAAGGGATCCAAGACAAATCACACACACCGTACGTTTCTTTGAGAAGGGCGACAGTCCACTGGAATACCTCACTTCGCGCCAATGGTTCGTAAAACTACTGGATAAGAAAGGACACTTGATAGAAATGGGGCGGCGGATTGAGTGGCGGCCCTCGTTTATGCTAAAGCGATATGAAAGTTGGACGGAAAACCTCAACGCTGATTGGTGCATTAGCAGACAACGTTTCTTCGGTGTCCCTATACCTGTTTGGTATCGGGTAGGTGAAAACGGCCAGACACTTTACAACCATCCCATCTTGCCTACAGAGAAGATGTTGCCTATTGATCCGGCCTTGCAGCCTCCTCCGGAATACCAAGAAGAAAACAGAAGTAAACCGGGCGGATTCGTCGGCGAGACTGACGTGTTCGACACTTGGTTTTCGTCTTCGCTTTCGCCGCAGATAGTGGCAAGATGGGGTGAACTGGATGACAAATCAGACTTGCTGATGCCTATGGATATGCGCCCGCAAAGCCATGAGATAATACGCACTTGGGCGTTCTACACAATCGTAAAGGCGATGCTGCACCACGATGATATACCTTGGCGCAACGTTGTCGTGAGCGGCTGGATACTCGATCCTGATAGAAAAAAGATGTCCAAGTCGCGCGGCAACGTTGTTACGCCTTCCCACTTGCTGGATCAGTACGGAGTGGATGCCATACGCTATTGGGCGGGCAGCGCACGTCTAGGCATGGACACAGCCTACGACGAGAAGGTGTTTCGAATGGGCAAGAAGCTGGCAACTAAGATTTTCAACGCTGCAAAGTTCGTATTAGGGCAGTCGGCGTGTCAAGGCGCAATAACTCGAGAATTGGATTTATCTTTCATTAGTGACCTAATTGAAGTGGTGAAAAAAGCAAGCAAAGCTATGGAGGAGTTTGAGTATGCCGTCGCTTTGCAGGAGACTGAACGCTTCTTCTGGCAGGGTTTCACCGATAACTACATAGAGCTGGTCAAGGCACGCGCAAGAAGTGATATTGATGAAGAAGGTAGGACTTCCGCTGTATTAGCTCTCCGCTTGGCAATGTCGGTGTTCTTGCGAACGTTCGCTCCGTTCTTGCCTGTAGTAACGGACGAGGTATGGTCTTGGGAATTTGCACGAGAGACACAGCTGAAGTCGGTACATCAAGCTCCTTGGCCTGGATATTCGCACGATATTGAGACGCACCCACTGAACATAGCTTCACCTGTAGATCGTATGTCGTTCCGCACAGCCTGCGAGGCAATAGCAATGATACGCAAGGCAAAAACAGAGGCAGGTATAAGACTTGGCGCCACGGTAAAAATTATTGAACTAAATGGAGACCGGTGGTGGCTCGATCGCCTCTCACCTGTAATAGAGGACGTAAAGAACGCCGCCGCCGCGGAGAAGATAGAGACGAGTTCAAGTAGAGAAGGAGCACGTATCATCTGAAAATTCTGCCGACTAGAGAGATCGTCTTAAGTCGCATCAGCATTAATTAATTTGCTTATATACACAAGTACCTCTAGCTTAACTGGTTTCCATCATCAGAACAGCTCACAATTGAAACCCACCATGAGCGTATGGACATTATCGACTGCTGGCAGAGGTAGGTAAAGAAGCGGACTGTCTAACAGCATCAGCTATCCTTGCCGCCATATTCGGCGTCAGTTCCCTGACTTTGATGTGCCGCAAATGTTTTCCTGTGCCTTCTATCACACCGTCAGGGTTAGAAAGGAAAGCGCCATTGTAAAACCCCATATGTAAGTACGATGCTTGCTCGGCTATGTAGCATCTCTTGGCACCTTCAAAGCTAAAACAGGGGTTACCCCACTTTATAGATTCCTCAAAATCGGAAAACGCTCCACGAACCAAATCATAAAGCTCCATTACCAATTCCCGCTTTTCAGGTTTGATTCGCTCAAGCCACTCAGAGAAGTTCTTCACGCCACCGAAACGCTTACAGTTAGGGTCCTGATTTTTCATGTTATTACTCATATCATTAATAATAACCGACTGTCCCACGAGGCTATGGCTTCTCCTTCCCAAGCTGAGGTAGCAACTCTCTTACAATGTTGCTCTACCATCTTTTCGAGCTCTGCCAAACCTTTCTTAGTATCGGACGCAAGGCGTGCCGGATCCGACACAGTCGCCCTGAATTTAAATAGCCAGTATGTGAACTCATCCAGTATATCCAGAGACAGAAATCCCGATTTGTCGCAAACATTCCCTATAGCGGAAATAAATTCTCTCCAGAGTTTCTCTTTGGAGTGAGAATATAATTCTGGAAAAACTGACTCAGAAACCTCGTCCGATAAGAAAAGGCTTCGGGATGTTGTCTGTTTACACTTTTCACGCTCAACTGCTACTTGCAAGGCGCGTTCTACGGTAATTCCGTAATGATAGTTGAGGTGAGCACGGAACTTTTCGGTCCCAAGCAGTCGGGCAAACTCTTCTTCTAAAAGACCTCCGTAAGGGTCCGGTATCATAAGCCATTCCTGAACGCTTTCTACCGGCAATAAAGTCGGAAAAGCTCCACCCACGCGATAAGCCAGCTTCTTCCAGTTAAAAGCTTCGCCACCTACAAGGTAGGAGAGTTCCAGTCCATCCACCTTTTCATGTGCTAGTGGCCAAGTTCCTACTGAACGTACAATCTCTCGCCGCCAGTCTGTACCTGATTGCACAAGCTGAGATCGTAACTGATTGAGGACAAAACCTACCGGATTTTCTAGTTCCAGCATAGGTTTTTCACCGTGTTATTCATTTTATTTCATTTTCAAGCTGGGCACCTATTTATGGGATTTTTGCCGTTTGTCCATCTCACTATGATTATATCTACATCTATCTCCCCGATATGGAGTGAACGCTACACGATGAAGGCACCCTGAAGTCGTCACTTGAATATCTCTCATCTATCCGAAATCCTGTTGTACTGACGGTTATAGAATACATAAATGTAGTACACCCGGCAGTCCGTGCGCAAGTTTATAAGAGAAATGCGGTTGTAGACAACAAGGAGTATTAGATGAGACTAGGACAGTTTTCTGTAAGCATAACAGTGAAAAATATCAAGAAATCTAGAGAGTTCTACGAGAAATTGGGATTTCGGGCTTTTGATGACCACGAAGAAGAAAACTGGATCATTATGCATAACGGAGAGACGTTTATAGGGCTGTTTCAAAGCATGTTCACAAAAAATATCTTGACGTTCAACCCTGCAGACGTCCGCTCCATTCAGCAAAAGCTGAAAGACAGAGGACTAACTCTGGACAAGGAAGCGGACGAGACAACAACAGGCCCCGAATCCATCATGCTTACAGACCCCGACGGAAATGCGATACTTATAGATCAGCATGACGAAAACTACCGCCCAACATCAAAGATGTAATACACAGACGACCAGAGGGCGGTTATTTGCAACTGATCCCTTAAATCACACATAAAACTTGATCAGATTGCACCGTGGCATTTCTTGTATTTCCTTCCTGATCCGCAGGGACAAAGTTCGTTCCGGCCTACCTTCGCCGCAGTCTTTACCGGCGCGGAAGACGAAGAGGAACCTGCCGCGTTCCCTGATCCAAAGGTCAGCTTTCGTCGATCAGTTCGTTGAGAAAGGGCTTCCTGACTTCGGGGTGCCACATTGAATATAGTGCGAGCTGTCCTACTTTCTATGTTTTCTATCAAGTCAGAGAACATATGGTAGGCTTGGCGCTTGTACTGAACAAGCGGATCTCGTTGCCCAACCGCCTCCATACCTATCCCCTGTCTCATATTCTCCATTATCGTAAGATGATCCACCCACCCTTGGTCTATAGTGCGAAGAAGCACCAGCTTACTCAACTCCCGCATAGTCTCCGGTGAGAACTCCTGCTCACGCTTACTATATAAAGCCTCGCAACACTCCATAAGCTGTTCAATCACCTCAGATGGAGTATGGGTTCCATCCTCTATTTCGGTCGCCATTTCTGCAATGCTGGGGAACAACTGTCTCATATCTCTAGTTAGAGCATTAACGTCCCACCCTTCTCGCGTCCCCGCAAGATGAATCGACACAGAAGTCTCTATTTCCTTACGGACATTCTCCATCACCGCTGGTCGGGGCTCTTCGGAGTACAAAGCACGTCTACGCAGTTCATATATCACTCTGCGTTGGGTATTGATAACATCATCGTAATCAACCAAGTTTTTCCTTATCTCAAAGTGGTACGACTCTACCTTAGTCTGTGATGCTTCTACAGTTCGAGACATCATTTTACTTTCCAGAGGGTCGTTCTCATCCCATTTCATCGTGTTCATCACGTTGCGTATGCGTTCTCCCCCGAAACGACGTATTATCTCATCCTCTGCTGATATAAAGAATTGAGTGTGTCCTGGATCGCCTTGACGTCCCGCTCGACCTCGGAGCTGATTATCAATGCGACGGGATTCATGCTTTTCCGTTCCTAACACGAACAAGCCTCCGTTTTGCAGAACCACTTCGTGGTTTTTATTCCACTGCTGACGCTCAATGCCCAGCATATCCGGATTTCCACCCAGTATGATATCTGTGCCTCGTCCTGCCATATTCGTAGAGACGGTAACAGCACCAGGGCTACCTGCTTGAGCAACTATGGACGCCTCATTCTCGTGATTACGAGCGTTCAAGACATTCACCTTTATCCGCCGTTTGCGTAGTTCTTCGGCCAAGTGCTCCGACTTTGCTATAGAGGTCGTACCTACAAGAACCGGAGATCTTTTCTTATGAAGTTCTGCGACCTTGGTAACTATAGCCTGCTCTTTCGCCTTTTCCGTCATATAGATAAGATCCGGCTTATCCTCGCGCACATCTGAGCGATTAGTAGGTATAGAGACTACCTCTAGAGCATATATTTTGTGAAATTCCTCCGCCTCCGTAACAGCAGTGCCTGTCATACCGGCAAGCTTGTCGTACATTCGGAAGTAGTTCTGGAGAGTTATAGTAGCATAAGTCCTAGTCTCGCTACGTATCTGGACATTTTCCTTCGCTTCTATGGCCTGATGCATACCGTCTGACAGCCTGCGGCTGTGCATAAGTCGTCCTGTGAATTCATCCACAAGTACAACCTCTTTATCTCTGACCACGTATTCAGTATCCCTGCGATAAAGGTTTTCAGCACGTACGGCGTTCTCCATAAGGTGAGCAAACTCTTCATTCTGAGGAGAGTACAGGTTCATTATCCCTAAAGATTTCTCTATCTTTTCTATACCTTCGGCTGTAAATGCAATGGAGCGTCTCTTCTCGTCCAGCTCGAAATCCTCATCCTTGACCATTTGACGCGAGAGGCGGGCACACTTACTATATTTCCCTTTGTCGATATTGTCTGAAGGTCCGCTGATTATGAGAGGAGTACGTGCCTCATCTATGAGAATATTGTCCACTTCATCAACAATAGCGAACCTAAGCCCCCGCTGAACCACGTTATTAGATGACATAGCCATGTTGTCACGTAGGTAGTCAAACCCAAATGCGTTGTTCGTACCGTAAACTACATCGCACGCGTAGGCGGTCTTCTTATCTGTAGCGACAAGATTATCTCCGGCCACTGCTGCAAACGCCGCTACAGAATCTCTACCATCTTCATCCCGCTTATCTCCGTTTTCTTTGGAAAACATCTCTGGATCATATACATATGAACCCTCGTTTTGTATACACCCTACTGTAATCCCCAAGGCATGGTAGGCTGCGCCCATCCAAGAGGCGTCTCTCTTGGCAAGATAGTCATTCACGGTAACCACGTGGACTCCACTCCCAAGCGCCCCTAAATACGCGGCGAGTGTAGCAACAAGGGTTTTACCTTCACCCGTACGCATCTCTGCTATCTTGCCTTCGTGAAGAACCATTCCACCGATAAGTTGTACGTCGAAATGGCGCATGTTCAACTTTCTGCCGGCAACTTCGCGGACTGCGGCAAATGCTTCTGGAAGTATATCTGCTTCCGATTCACCCTCTTCCAAGCGACCTCGAAACTCCTCTGCAAGACTCCGTAGTTCATCATCGTCCATTGAGGAGAACTGGTCGGCCAGAGCATTAATCTCCTCAACTTTTGGCTGAAAAGCTTTCAGGACGCGCTCATTCGGATCGCCTATAAGCTTAGAAAGAAAACCCAGCATGCAAGGAACCTCAGATGAAGAGAGCTCCTACAGAGCGGCCTTCGTGTATTCGTATGATAGCCTCCCCTAGAAGTTCTGCTATTGATATAACGCTAATCTTCGGCTCCGTTTCTGCGCTTTTGACGACCGAAGGCATAGTATCGGTGAGCACTATCTCCCGCATCCTCTTTGTTCCCGCTAGGCGGCTCACGGCCTTGCCTGTCAAAGGTCCGTGAGTAGCACAAACGTATATTTCCTTGACACTATTAGCTAGGAGAGCTTCTGCAGCTGCTATCATGGTACCACCGCTGTTTATCTCGTCATCAAAGAGAAGGGCCGCCTTACCTTTGACGTGCCCTATCACGTTCAACGACTCCACGGAGTCCCCGTTTCCGACTCTGCGTTTTTCCACGATCGCCAAAGGAGCATCAAGACGAAGTGCAAAATCTCTTGCCTTTTTGGATATCCCCATATCAGTAGCAACCACCACAAGATCAGGGATGTTCTTGGACTTAAAATAACTTATAAGTAAGGGCATTGCCGTAAGCTCATCCACAGGGCAAGAGAAAAAGCCTTGGACTTGACCGGCGTGCAAATCCACAAGAAGAGCTCTCTCAGATCCTGCCGTGTACAACATATCAGCGACCAACCTAGAAGTGATGGGAACTCGCGGTTGGTCCTTCTTATCAGTGCGAGCATAAGAAAAGTAAGGTATAACCGCCGTTATGCGCCCTGCTGAAGCACGTTTGGCAGCGTCTATCATTATCAGCATTTCCATAATGTGGTCGTTCACGGGCGGTGACGTAGGCTGAACTATGAACACATCCCGTTGCCGCACGTTTTCGAGAATCTTGACGAAAGTATTGTCATTGCTGAATTTGAATACCTCTACCTTTCCTGGAGGTATTCTCAAATAAGAGCATATCTGCAACGTAAGCTGAGGGTGTGCGTTACCCGACAGTATTATAGGGGCGCCACCAAAAGGGACGTTCAATGTATTCTCCTACTACTGTCCGGGTTTGCGGCTGTCTTACAGGCAAACCCGACCTTGTCTGATCAATGCCGCGAAGATAATTCACCATTACCATCTGTGAACCCGCGACATAAGATAATTCTAGCAATCTCGTTTAGTTAATTCGGTGAGACTCTTTCCATTTCACAAGATAAAGGTTGGTATAAAACGGCTCATAGGTTTTCAGCACTGCATGTCCACAGTATTAAAAGTTAAAAGCTAAACTTTCCAAATGATCAAGCAAAGCAACCACAGTTTTGATCGCAGATAAGATTAAAATCCGTGTATTGTTATGGTAAGAGAGGTTTGCAGGATGAGAAGTTTAGCATGAATTCCCTACTGAAACACAGACAAATATGCACCTAAAACTTTCCGGCCGGATGCACTTGATAAACATAAGCGCCTACGCTTTCGGCCTTTCTGCTACACTTTCGGCAAGCGGGTTCGTTATACAGCAGCGCAAGATATCAGAGGCGCTAGAAAACAACCCTGTAATAATTGCAGGTTACAAGCTTGATGAAGCAGGCGCGCTTGGGCTAGTTTCATTTGCAGGATTAGCTGTTGCTGCCGTCATGCAACCCTTAGCCGGGGCGCTATCAGATAGATTGGGTACAGGGGCAGTCGGGAGAATTCCGTTCATCATCGTAGGCGCTATAGGGCTAGGCACAGCTTCTCTTTCAATAGGATTTGCTCCCACATTTGCCGCCATTATGCTGGTTGTGGTGATAATGCAGGTATTCAGTAGCATCCAACAAGGCCCTGCTAACGCTCTGATATACGACTGCGCCAACCGTTCCGCACTAGGTAGAGCTTCGGGAGTATTGAATATGCTCCGCATAGTAGGGGCGAGCTCTTTTACTATAATTGTGCTAGGGCTGACGGCAAATTACAACCCTGAGAACGGGCGACATTGGTTATGGCTCGCGTTAGTTTTTATGACGGGAATATTAATACTGAGCACTCTTTGGACTGGGTACTCTCTGCTGAAGTTGCGAAGAGAGAAAAGCAACATACATATTAAGAGTTCCCCGAACCTTCGGGAGGATAACCCGAGCAGGTTTACGCATCAGAAAAGCCTCTATGGACATCCAGAACCTTCAGAAGGCCATTATATACTCTTTCTGTTGTCTTTGAGCTTTATACTCGCTGCGCTTTCGGCTATGGGGCTTTATAGCCTCTATTTCGTAGAAAACGTCCTTCAAATAGACAAACCAGAAGTAGGCATATTGCCTATAGTTGCCGCGACTGCACTTACTGCCATAACGACGTCTGTACCGGCTGGTCTACTTATAGATAAAGGGATGAAAAAAGAGTATATGCTACTTCTTTCAGGCGCGATGGGAGCAGCTGGTGCGGCGCTTTTAGTGTTCATAAACTCGGTAGTTCCGGCCATCATAGCCGGGGTACTGGTTGGCGGGTGTATAGGTGGTTTCCTAAGCTCCGGGTGGACTTTGGCAAACATCATAGTGCCTAGAGGTTCAGTAGCGAGAAATCTCAGTATGACAAGCACTGCGACGCTTATAGGTGCGGCAGCTGCGCGCTTAGGCGGCCTGGGTATAGATTCTTTAAACAATCAAGGCGGGAACTTGGGATACAGAGTGATGGCTCTATGCGTGGCAATCGCCTTCGTACTAGCCACCATCACACTGTACAATCTCGCAAAGAACAGCAATAACAGACCAACGGCAAGCAAGTCTATAAACCAAACTATAACCTTATAGTATGCATAAACAAAGAACTCGCTAGGAGATTGGCATGGAAGTATTTTTAGCAAGCCCCCGCGGATTCTGTGCCGGGGTAGTCTTGGCCGTAGAGATAGTCGAACTCGCCCTGCAACGTTATGGTGCTCCTGTATACGTTAAACATCAAATAGTTCACAATCCTTCCGTGGTAGCAGAACTTGAAGCGAAAGGGGCTATAACGGTAGATCAAGTCTGGGAAGTACCTGACGGTTCAGTCGTGGTTTTTTCGGCGCATGGTTCTCCACCTTCTGACTATGAACAAGCAGATAGAAAGAATCTTAAAGTGATAGACGCAACGTGCCCACTTGTTACTAAGGTTCATAACGAAGCTAAAAAATACTTTGCTGATGGCAAGAAGATTATCCTAGTAGGTCATCGGGGGCATCAGGAGGTTATCGGAACTACAGGCCAGTCGAATATGGTTTTGCTTGATGACAGGGAGGATACATCCTTGCCGGATTGGGAAGAGGAAACGGAGGTGGCAGTACTGACCCAAACCACCCTTTCAGTAAGAGATACTGCCCGTGCAGTAGAACAGATTCAGAGTAAGTATCCGCACGCGCTAGTCAGAAACGACATATGCTACGCGACCACAAACAGACAAAACGCCGTAGTCGAATTGGCGGCCATGGTGGAAGTTATTTTGGTTATAGGAGCGAGCAACAGTTCAAACTGTAATCGTCTGAAAGAAGTGGCAGAAGCCGAAGGGGTAAAAGCTTACCTCATCAACGGGCCAAGTGAACTAGACAAGACATGGCTTAACGGGGTAAAACGGGTAGGAATTACCTCTGGAGCATCCACTCCTGAAAAGATGGTAATGGCAACCGTAGAAGCCGTAAAACCAGACAAAGTTACCTATGTGGGTTCTGGTAACGAAAACATAACCTTTCGGCTTCCTAATGAGCTCAGAAATATCTCACGTCCTGATAAACCCACACCTGAGTGAGAAATAGAACAGCTCGTCTTTTACTAGACGTTCTGCGAAGTCTCCAACTGAGCCGAACGTTATTCTTGCTCGCGGCGTTTTACGCAACAGTAATAGTCATGACAACCTCATGTATAAGCCAGACCCTAGCCACAGTTACACCATCCGCTTCTACCCCTCAGGTAACGGCAACTCCGTCACCAACTCCGGTTCCAACTTCCATCCTTATACAATCCAAACCCAAAATAGCAATGACCCCGGACTGTGAGGACGTTCCTGCTGAACGCTTCGCCTTGAGCACGGTGAATATAAGTAATGCCACCATATCCCAAATGATCGTCGTTGAAACAGCCTCAACTCCAAGCGAGCGAACTCAAGGCCTTATGTGTAGAACAGAACTACGAGACGGAGAGGGAATGATATTTCTCTTTGACGGACCCGTCAGAGGGGGGTTCTGGATGTTCAACACGTATGTGCCGCTTGACATAGTGTATGTGGGCAAAGGAGGTGAGGAAGTTGACCGAAAAAGGATGGTTCCATGTATCAGGAGGGCAAAGGAAGCCAAATCTGACTGGAGGAGCAGATGTATAGAAGAGGCCGACGCTTACATACCAGAAGGCGACTACATTGCGGCACTTGAACTTCCCTCCGAATGGTTAGAAAAAAACCACCTACACTCCCCAGTAAAGGTGAAATGGAGCGTTCCATATGAGACGCCAGAAGGCTGAAACACCCAAAGTTCTGCTCATCATAGCCGATGGGCTGGGTTATTGTAAGCACAGGATGAGATCTGTCTTACAGGACACCTGGGAGATGCTCTCCACTCAAGATCGAAGAATCGTAGAAGCTTCAGCGGAATCCGCTACCAAATCCGAGCCACTTTGCGGACTCACCCCCCCGGAACTCGCCTTGTGCTCATTTGCGCCGGTACATACTGAAAACATACCACCTTCTCTGGAAACATTAAACGTGCATGCGTTACTTACCGCCTTGCTAAAGATGGAGGCCGCTCTGAAGGATGTTCCCGGGCTCCAAAGAAGGATTCAAGACAATGTCCGCGTTGCCGCTTTCAAAAGCCGTTATGTGCCTCTTGCTGCACAAGCGACCTGGATGGCGTCTTTCCGCAACTCGCATATTACACTACCGACCTTTGCTTCGGGAAAATGGGTGGGACTGGATCCAGGTACTCAGGGCAATTCTGAAACAGGACACCAGCAGATAGGCAGCCTGGTTATGGCTCCGCAGACTTCAATGCAGATAACCGAAACGATAAAGACAGGAGACTTCTTTAAGAACAAGGCTCTCAACGACGTCATACGACTATCCCGCTCCTCTGAAGGCAACGTAAACTTCTGCTTTCTTCTTTCTGGCGAGACACCTGAAGATGGCAGGGTACACTCGGCTTGGAGTCACTTAGAAGCGTTTGTGAAGCTGATATTCTCCGATATGGCAGTACCTCCCGACAAGGTTCGGATGCAGGTTATACTGGACGGGCGTGACAGTGGAATATGCTCGTCAATGGAAAAGTCGCGTGGTTTTGGCGGATACTTGGAAAAACTGGGAAAGCTATTATACAGGTACGACGCGGTCGAAGTGCTGGCGTGGGTTGTTGGCAGGAACATAGCTATGGACAGGGACTATCGCGAAGAAGCGGCGCAGGCCGACTGGAGACTGCTAACTGAGGGTAAAGGTATCCGCGTAAGAAATTTTGAGGAAGTTTGCTCTATAGTGAAGCGTTTCCATACCGAAGGAGTTACCGACCAAGACATACCTCCTATTGCCGTAACTGATCGTCGCGGTCTAGTCCGGAAGCTACAAACAGGGGACGCATTTATAAACTTAAATTTTCGTTCGGACAGACAACGAATAAAAACAGCCGTATTAACAAACGCAAGCTCCTTTCTGAACGAAGAGACAGCTGTACGAAATAGGAGATGGTCGAGAGAGTGGATGGACAACAATTTGCGCCTGCATTATTGTGCTATGGCTCCATATGACCCTAGACTCGACTCTCAAAATAGCGTATCTATAGCTTTCCCCAATAAGCCGTTGACCACTTCTCTCCTGTCTATATGGGGAGACATCGTGTCTGACCACAAATATGTTCTCATCGGTGAAAGCGTGAAAGGCTCCCACATGGGCTACTTCATAAGAGGAGCACGAGAAATCCCCGTTCACCCAAAAAAGGAAAGCCGATTTATACTACCCTCCGTCGGCCGTGAAGAGGGGGTTGAGTCCGATTCTGATTTCTATAAATTCCCTGCTATGCGAAGTCGCTCAATAGCCGATGGTGTAATTTCTCAGATGAAGCTCCGAGAAAACAGCCTCATAATATGCAATTTAGCCGCTCCAGATATGCTCGGGCATCTGCTACCTCTTCGATTCAAAGAGGCTATAGCCGCTTACGAAGCAACAGGTTCAGCCATTCAACAAATGGTTGAACCTGCTATCAAAGCCGGATGGAACGTAATCTTGACTGCAGACCACGGCAATATTGAAACGGATGGACCGTCCCATACTTCAAACGAGGTGCTGACAACTTTCGCCAGTAGAGGGGCCGCATTCACGCTACCCGCGAAAGCCCGTTTTGAAGCGAGACTATTCGACATCTCCTACACGATAGCTCGCATTCAAGGACTAGGTGAGTTGGCTGACCAAACTGTTCAGGACAGCCCATTCCCGCTTGGACACGAAATGGCCGGGCGCTGTTTGCTGGATTTCTGAAAGGCGGAGCCCAAAGTACCATACAGCGTACCGCAACCTTAAGTGTACCGCCTCATACATAGAGTTGTACCTCCGCTTGCCAAATCAATCTACGCTGTTTTCTTTCACCGTTTTCGGATCCAGTTCAAGGCCTAGGCCAGGTCTGTCAGGGAACGGCTTCCACATTCCATTATCGTAGGGGGGGACTTCTGTATACCAAAGTTTATTGGAATCCGCTTCTGCCCCGAGACACTCTACAACAAAAAGGTTTGGGGTCGCCATAGCACAGTGCAAATGAATCAACTGGAAGGCGTGTGGAGCTACAGGCAGGTTGAAAGCATCTGCCATAGCTGCAACCTTCATCCATTCCGTAACCCCACCCACTCGTCCTATATCTGGCTGCACTATATCGGCCCCGCCTCTCGCTATAAGATCGCGGAAGCCGTGCTTAGTATATTCATGTTCTCCTGTAGCTACAGGTATGCTGGAAGCCGCCGCAACGGCTGCCAAGCCTTCTACATCGTCGGGTATAACAGGCTCTTCAAACCACTCAACTCCGTAATCCTCAAAGATCCGGCTCATACGTATGGCCTGCTTGGCGTAGTAGCCGTTATTAGCGTCTACATATATGGTCACGTTATCTCCTAGAGCTTCCCTGACAGCCGCGAGCCTCTTTATATCCTCCTGCTCCGACTTACCAAAATCCTTGCCTACCTTCATCTTAACCCTGCTAAAGCCTTGTTCCACGTACCCTCGCTGCTCTGCCACAAGCTCGTCTGTTGTATAGCTGGTCCAACCACCCGATCCATAAATAGGGACAGAGTCGTGAGCAGGCCCAAGTAAGCGATAAAGCGGAACCCCTAACGCCTTAGCTTTCAAGTCCCATAGAGCTATATCAACGGCTGATATAGCCTGAAAAGCGACGCCCTTCCGTCCGAAGCCTCGCACCCTCCAGTACATATCCTGCCACAATCGCTCTATCTCAAACGGATCCTTCCCCTCCAGAACCTCTGCCAGGTTGTCATGAATTACAGCACGATTAGCGTTAAGGCCTGCCGCCGTTCCCAATCCAGTTATCCCCGCGTTAGTGTGTATATGTACAAATAGCCGTTTACGGCCACGTGCTCCGGGCGGTATTGGGGGAATAGTGGCGTCTTGAAAGACAAACCCATCTGGGTCGTAAAGCATAGTCGTTGTTATTTTGGTTATTTTCAAGTCCATATAGTCCTCCGAATTTAAATCTATCCTGTGTGCTCTTACATACCTTAATGGTCCGCTCAATTAAAGTTGCCGGCGACCAGCTCCTTTTTCATTTGAGCAAGTCCCATAGGGCCTAGGTTTAGGGCTTTCGTGTGCCAAGATTTGAGATCAAAATTTCCCCCAAGCTGCTTTCGTGCAGATTCCCTAGCCTCAAGCCACACGCGTTCTCCTGTCTTATAGGATATTGCCTGCCCAGGGATCCCCAAATATCGGTCTATCTCAGAAGCTATGAAATCTTCCGGAGCCCTCACTTCCTGGCGCATGAAATCCAAGCCCAACTTGGCGTTCCATGTTTCACCAGGATGAAACTCCTCTACATCTGGTATACGGAGTTTCAGGTGCATCCCTATGTCGATAACTACCCTGACGCTTCTCAAAATTTGGGCGTCAAGCATCCCCAAGAGATATTCAGGATTTTCTAGGTAGCCCAACTCTCCCATAAGACGCTCGGCGTATAATGCCCATCCTTCAACGTAGCCTGAACAGCCAGCCATAAGACGTTGGTATCTACTCAGCTCTGAACCTACCGCAACTGTCGAGGCTATTTGGAAATGATGCCCTGGCACACCTTCATGGTACGCGGTAGAGACTTCTCGCCAAGTTGGGAACACTTCTCTCCCTTCTACAGGATACCACGTACGTCCTGGACGAGAGAAGTCTTCCGAGGGACCTGTATAATAGGGTGCAAGAGCTCCTCCCGGGGGTGCAATCATAACCTCTATACGCTTCACAGGTTCCGCCAAATCAAAATGAGTTCCGTCCAGTTCAGATACAGTTCTGTCTTGAAGGTCTTGCAACCATTGTCGGAAACGTTCAACGCCTCTGAGTGAGCGGGTAGGGTCAGTTTCTAGCAAATTCACCGCCTCGGCGACCGAACCCCCGGGTACTATCCTGTGAGCCGCCTGACCAATGTTATGTCTGGCCTTGCGTAGCTCGTCCCATCCCCACTGGTAGATCTCCTTCAGATCCATGCGTATACCGTTGTAAGCCATAGAATAAAGCCCATAGCGTTCCTCCCCTACTCCGTCTTCCTGCGTTGCAGCTTGAGCATATGTGCCACGAAGATACTCTGCCATTAAACCATAAGCACTGGCGGCAAAGGTCCCTGCCTTTTCTATTCGTCTCTTCAGGCCAGCGTCAGGAGCTTCAGCCTGAGAATATTCACGCGCTAGACCTCCGAAAAAAGAAGTGATAGTATCTTCTGACCATGTTTCAGCCTGCTTAGCGCAGGCCAGGGTTTGACGAAGAGACGCCTTTACATCCATTGCAATACCTTGGTCAAGTGAACGACGGTAGCCGGCCATAGCCTCCGGAACGGACTCAAGACGAGTCGCTATGTGTTCCCAGTCTTCCTTAGTCGTCCTAGGCATGAGATCAAATATCTGACGATATCCTTGAAGAGGCGAGAAAAGAACATTCAGGTCTCTAAGATACTCACCTGCTTCAAGAATAGACAAACTGGCAGAGAGCTCCGCAACAGCCGTTTCCTTGCATGTTTTCTCTCTTGCTGAACATGGATCTGTAACCTCAAGTCTTGCCAAAACGGAGCGAGTCAGACCTGCACGTTCTTCAACACCCTCAGGGGAACTGTCCGTCAAACGGTCTTCGCCTCCAGGAATACCCATATAGGTGGCGGACATTGGGTCAAGCTCTACGTATCTTTGTACATAATCGTCGGTTATTTTGTATATATTGGACACCTTTGACCTTTCTAACTTCATAGAGTAAAGCATGAACCATAGTCACATTTCACACATGATAGCCAACATCAGCTACGCTACAAAGCCTAGTTTGTACGTCGTTCTACCTTATCGTAGGTTATCATCATAGGTTATCTTGTTATATATTGCACAGATACGTGAAGACTTCACTACACTCGCTCACAGAGATGTATAGATGACCGAGTCAGTCACCAAAGACAACGACCACAAATTATTGATCGCCCGGTAAAAGTTGGCATGAAAGTATCAACTGTAAGTATAGACATTATACACAGACAAGTTCCCGCTTTCCCTGTAAAAGATGCACGAGTAACGTTAGGGGGTAAGTCAACTCAGGGTGTGCTGAGGATAAAAAGCGACAGTGGCCTTGAAGGGAACGCCTTCATTGGGTCTCAAAACGCCGATGCATCTTCTGACATAAAAGCTGTTTGGGGATTTAAATCTCTAATTGAGGGCGGAGACGTTGCGGAAAGAGAAACACTTTGGGTCAAAATAATGAATCAGGTAGGCCATGGTACACCTCCTTCGCATGCCTGGTCAACGGTAGACGTGGCTCTCTGGGATCTCGCGGGTAAAGAGGCCGACATGCCTGTATGCAACATGCTGGGTAAATTCAGAGACGGAGTGTCGGCTTACGCCACGCATCCACCACGTGACACTACGGTACAAGACGTCGTAACTGCTCAGGATAAAGGCTTTTCAGCCTACAAAATACACCCGGGAGCCAGGAGTCCATCCGAGACAGTGAAGCTCGTGGAGAAAACCCGAAAAGCGGCTGAAAACATAGAACTGATGTTAGATCCCAACAATGGTTATGATATACATTCAGCCTTGACGGTGGGACGCGCGCTTGACGTGAATCGATTCGCTTGGTTTGAAGACCCAGTACCTTGGAACCAATGGAATGCCGTCTCCAAACTGAGCAAAAGACTTGATACCCCTTTGGCCATGAGCGACGCCCCTTTCTTCTTGTTAATGGAGGCTGCCCGTGCAATGTCTGAAGGCACCCTGCAAATAGTGCGCGGGACTGCCCGCAAATTGGGAATAACGGGATTGAGAAAACTTTGTGCAACTGCAGAAGCCTTTGGATGCAAGTGTGAAATAGGCCTTGCTGGCAACTCTCTTCTTAACGCCGCAAACCTTCATGTGATATGTTCGATATCCAATTGTGACTTCTATGAGTGGTGGTTGCCACGTGAAATTCACAGCTGGGGGGTTACGGAAGACCTATCACTGTCAGACGGCGGAATTCTAAAGTTACCGAGCGGTCCAGGACTAGGAATGAATCTAGACGAGGAATGGATAAAAGCCCATCGAGAGGTATCGATTTAACCTTTTGGCAAGCGTAAATCCGCAAAGTACTCACACCCTGAAGAGAAAGCCTGAAGAGAAAGCCTGAAGAGAAAGAAGGAGCAACATGAATCAAGCAGTTATAAATCATATGCAGGGCAAGCGCATTCTGCTAGAGATGCTGCTGGCGGAAGGTGTAGAGATGATATTCGGCAACCCTGGCACCAGTGAAGCGCCTATGCTGGATATAATGAACGAATATCCCCAGTTGCGCTACGTCCTAGCCCTTCAGGAAGGAACAGCCGTCGGCATGGCTGACGGTTACTGGCGCGCCACCGGTAAAACTCCTTGTGTCAGTTTGCATATAGACAACGGGCTAGTCAATGGGTTCTCGTTGATGATAGATCAAAAATATACTTACGCGCCAGCGGTGGTTATGGCGGGCAATAAGGATATAAGGAAACTTACGGCGGGACGTTCCGACTTAGCCGAGATGGCGCGCCCTTTTTCCAAATGGTCAGCAGAGATAACCACTGCAGAACAGATAGCTCCTACTATACGAAGAGCATTTAAAGAAGCTACCTCCCCTATGGCAGGTCCCGTCTTCCTCTCAATGTCGGCCAATGCCTTCGATGAGACGGCTGTACCTGACCTCCGGCCTTCTGCTCCAGTATCACTTCCTGGCCCCGATTCCCAAGCAGTGCAGGACGCGGCAAAGTTGCTGGCTTCAGCCAAAAGACCTATCTTGATAACGGGTGATCGTTTGAGCCAATACGGAGGAGAAGAGGCTATAACAGCTGCAGTTAAATTAGCGGAGACGGCGGGCATGCCGGTTTACGGGCACTACAGCAACTCTCTGGCATTTCCAGCGATGCATCCCTTATGGCAAGGTATCGGCATGCCGCGTATGGATGACTTTAGAGACATTTTGGCTAACGCAGATGTAGTGTTAGCGGCCGGTTGCCCAGTATTCGAAGATTTTTTTCACGTAGGCTTCAACTTGATTTCGAGATCAGCAAACCTTATACACGTAGACGTAGCGGCGGATGAGATAGGCAAGTCGGAACGTACTAACGTAGGTATAGTCAGCACTCCCGGTTTGGCTCTCTCGGAGATTGAAACGGCGCTTATTGACATTATGACGGGCACCATCCGCGAAACCGCCAAAGGAAGGTACGAGAAGGCGGCCGAGCAGTCCGAGATAAGACGTAAAGCGTTCGCTAAAAGGGCAGCGGACGGGAGACGGCATAGACCCATGGCCTCTGAGGCTATGGCAGTATCGCTTGCCGAAGCCATACCTGAAGAAACTTTAGTCTATAACGATGGTATAAGCGCGGGAGCACACGTGTTTGAAGCCATGTCGCCATCCAGGCCTGGAAACTATTTCAAGTCCAGAGGTCAGGCGATAGGATGGGGAATGGGAGCCACCGTCGGACTCCAGTTAGGATCCCCTAATAGCCCTGTAGTCGGGGTGATGGGAGACGGAAGTGCTATTATGACTATCCAAGCACTATGGACGGCCGTAAATGAGAGAGCGCCTGCTATCTTCGTCATATGCAACAATTCCTCATATCGAATCTTGAAAATCAATATGAACCACTACAGGCGCCTAACCAATCAGAAACCTCCTAGTGGCTATTTCGCTATGGATTTCTCCACTCCATTAGATTTCGCAAAGCAGGCGGAAGCGTATGGGGCGAGAGGCGTACGTGTGGAAAATCCAGCAGACATTGGCGGCGAACTTCAAAAGGCGTTCCACTCAGGTCAGCCGACCGTATTAGATGTGATTATTGACGGTTCTCTCTAGTCAAATGAATCTCCCAAGCGAAACCGTTTCAGCGAAGCAAGAGTTGGAGCGATATATAAAGAGTCAACTCCAAAACGCCGCCTTATTTCAGGCACTGGCGAAGTTGGAACAAGACGATCAAACCGCAAGGGTCCTGACTGAAATATCAGAGGAGTCTGCAAAGAATGCTAGGTCACTAGGGAAACGGTTGTGGGGCGGTGAGCAGACTCAGCTCTCCACGATGGGGTTTATAGGAACGTTATTGTTGGTCTTTGCGCGGTTTTTCGGCGTAGCGCGGATATACGGCTTTCTGACTACCTTCCAAAAGAACCGAATAAACAGAGGGGCCGAATTTTCCCACGTAGCTCGTCAAGAACTAGGAAAAAACAGGGAAATCATAAGTAGATTGCGCGCATTAGCAGACGGTCGTCCCCCTAAGGAAGAAGACAAACATTACCACCTCTTGAGTGGCTTCTTGGCGGGCGAAGGCGGTAACCTGAGAGCAGCAATTCTGGGGCTGAACGACGGTTTGGTATCAAATGTCAGCTTAGTCATGGGCGTCGCTGGAGGTGTTGGAGAGGCAAGCACCGTAATACTGGCCGGCGTTGCAGGGCTGGTAGCGGGGGCGTTCTCAATGGCCGCGGGTGAATACATATCCGTTCGATCTCAAAGGGACGTTTATGAGAGCTTGATAAAAGAAGAAAGATTAGAACTGGAGCTTTGGCCGGACGAAGGTAAAAACCTGTTGGCGAAACTTTTAGAGAAGAAGGGGCTGGAAAAAGCTCAAGCCATAGAGGTCACAGAGCACGTAGTGCAAACCCCGCAATCAATGCTGGACACGATGCTTAAGGAAGAGTTAGGCATAGACGCCGCCGATCTGGGATCTCCGTGGGGAGCAGCAATATCTTCTACTATAGCCTTTAGCATTGGAGCATTCGTACCTATTTTCCCCTTTCTGATATCGAGCAGCGGCAGTGGTTACGTTCTATTAGCAAGCGCTCTTGCCAGCGCGGCAGCCTTGTTGCTAGTAGGAGCAGGACTATCGTATATCACCGCCATAAACCCTGTTCACGGAGCCACCAGGATGCTAGGCATAGGCACAATAGCAGCGGCTGTAACTTTCGGCATCGGTTCACTTGTCGGTTCGGTAATTCTCTAGCCGATATTCATACCTACCGGAGCTCCCCTCCTAACACAAAGTCTGATCTAGGAAATCATACAAAGAAACTCTATCAGAATCTTAGACTATAGACGGAACAACTTGGGGTCCGTGATCATGACGACGTAAAGATTCTCATACTAAATAAAAGAGTAATAATTCTATAGAGTCTGTCTCATATTATCCTACAGTTTCCTAATCGCTTTTGCTGGATTGTTTTAAAAGTTTGACGTCAAAATGTACTAATGATCAGAAAACAGGCAACCTTATATTGAGCAGTCCTTTCAAATAAGGCGTACTAATATTCTGCAACCAGAACCTATTTCAAGCATGAAGTTATAATACCAACACATAAAACCACAAAATAACCTCTTATAAATATCTATGACAAAACGCTGTCAGATATTCAAAAGAAGAGGAACTAAGGCTTAACTTGAAAATCGTCTGCGTCGGGGCTGAGTCTGAGCCAAAGCAAACATTACCTTTTTTCCGTCGCTTGCGGTCTGGAGTTTCCTACCGGCCATACGTGCAACGTACATAAGACGAGATTTCACACTTTTTTCGGTGTCTCCTTCTGCAAGAACGACAGCTTGAGCCATTCCAGGCTTCAATGAAAGCACGGCATCCAGAAGAGCACTGTTTTCAGGAGTCCGCTGACGACCGGAGAAGCGGTACATTTCATTTATATCGGCATCAACTATTTGCATATCTTTCTCCTGCTGAATAATTTATCTTATGCCTCAACATACACTATACAGCATGAAGTCAGATTGTGTATTTAAAGCCTCAAAAACGGCTTCGCTAAACACTGTACTAGTTCACTACAGTACCCTTGTAGGACATCCTTCATTCAGCCGTCCGAAAGATGGTCGGGGCGGCGGGATTTGAACCCACGACCCCCCGCTCCCAAAGCGGGTGCGCTACCACTGCGCCACGCCCCGTGTTTCTACCATATCATTATCTTGAGTACACCTAATTTATTATACGATTCACCGATGGGAAATTCTACCTACTCCATATCTTATACGTCCTCTGCTTCCCAACGTATAGTTCTTGACCTTCATCTCCATTCACCTCATTCAATGTCAGTGAGCAAAAATATGACCTTACCCTTCATGGCAGAAATTGCCAAGCAAAAAGGTCTGGACCTCATTGCCGCTCCAGATTTTTTACATCCCTTGTGGAGGGAAGAGATGCGTGAACAGCTTACAGAGATTGGAGAAGGGGTGTTCCAAGCTCACGGGATGTTGTTCGTACTCACAGTAGAGGTATCGTGTACTTTCAGGCAAGACGGCCAGGGACGCAGAGTTCATCTGTTAGTCACCGCGCCGTCTTTCGAGGCGGCAGGCCGTCTATGCAAGGAACTTGAACGACAGGGTACCAACTTGATATCAGACGGACGACCAACGCTGCGGATGTCAGCTGCAGAGTTCATACAGCTTTGCATAAACCTTGATGAAAGATTCGAAATAATTCCACCGCATATATGGACGCCATGGTTTGGGATTTTCGGCTCAAGATCAGGATTTGACTCTTTGGAAGAGTGTCTCGGAGAGACAGCAGAACGCGTCCATATACTAGAGTCAGGGCTTTCGACCGACCCGCTGATGAATTGGGGGGTGTCGGAGCTGGAAACCCGCACAATAGTAGCGTTTTCCGATGCACATTCGCCCGGAACTATGGGACGGGAGGCAACCATAGTGGAAATCGAGAATGAGCCTAATTATAACGACATCATAGGGGCACTGCGAGGAAGTGGAGTCGTGGAAACCATAGAGGTTCATCCTCAGCACGGAAAGTATTACCACGACGGCCATAGGAAGTGTGGCTTTCGTTCAACGCCAGAAGAGACGGACAAGCTCCAGGGACTATGTGTCATCTGCAAAAAACCTGTTACCCGAGGGGTTCTGGGTAGGGTACAAGCCTTATCAAAAAGCGAACTTCCTAAAGCTATGAAGAAGGGCTGTCAAACTTTCAGCATGGAGAACAAACCTTCTTTCCGGACATTGGTGCCCCTACGGGACTTAGCAGCGTCGGCAATGGGCACCGGATCCCAATCAAGGAAGACCGCCAATGTATGCAAAAAATTGATAGACGCATTAGGGAGCGAGTTAAGGACGTTGACGGAAGCTCATATTGAAGACGTGAGTAGATTGTCTGATGAGAGAGTAGCAATGGCAATAGCCGCAGTCAGAGACGGCCACGTCAAAATATCTCCTGGGTTTGACGGTCAATATGGAACGGTGCGCCCTGTCCTAGGAGACTGAGGGACGAGATTAGAGACACGTCCTTTTCATTAGCCTTAGTCCTTGTACTTTATTGATGGGGAACATGTGCTAGGAACGTAAAGAGGTGACTATAGCTTCGCACGCCTGCATATATATCGTGGCGTCAACGTTTATAGCCAAGTACTGAACGCCTAAGCCTATAAGCCATTTGCCCATCTCTACGTCTTTAGCGTAAGAACCCACTGAACGGTTTGCCTTCCTGGCTTTGGAAACCGCCTGCGATATGGCGTTCTCGACCGTGGAGTTGCGGACGTCTCCCGGCATGCCCAGTGATTGGGATATATCGTAAGGACCTAAGAACAGAACGTCTATTCCGTCCTCCTGCATAATCTGTTCAAGATTGTCGAGACCACGCTTCCCTTCTATATGAGCCACTATCATCGTCTCTTCGTTTTGACGATCGGTATGGTTGCGTCCATCTTCTTTGAAGTAGTGCCCTGCCCTGGTAAATATAGAGAGACCTCTATCTCCGCGCGGGGCATACTTAGCAGACCGTACAAGGGCATGGGCTTCATCTGCACTGTTTATCTGAGGGACCTGCACACCATCCGCGCCTATGTCCAGGGAACGTAGTATCGGCCATTCCTCGTTGCCTCCGACGCGGACTATAGCACCAAGACCGATGCCATGGGCTGCTATAACTAGGTCAGACGCCGTCTCCATTGAGATGGGTCCATGCTCAGTATCTATGATGCAAAAATCCATCCCTGAATATCCGAGAGCGTCCACTAATGTAGGCGACGGGGTTATAACAAAAGGGCCTATCACCACGTCTCCCTTGTTCAGTCGCTTTTTCAGGTTTCCTCTTATGGGCAGCATATCTTTTTCCTTGTTTACAGTCTGGGTTCGTACAGAAGCTGGCATTAGTTCCATCCGTTATTTAAACAGTCAAAAACCATCGTACAAAGTCTATAAGCAATGCCAACAATCTTGTATCAGGTATAGCCTTGAAATGATGAGTAAAATTGAAATGATATTTCTGGGCACAGGAACTTCTGAAGGGGTACCGCGAGTTTCCTGTTTGACGCGTAACCCTGTTGAATGCGAAGTCTGCCGAGACGCTTTACGTCCTAACTCGCGCAACTGGCGTGCTAACACTTCGCTATTATTACGCTTCAACGGTCAGGACTGTACGACAAAGACTGTGCTCATAGACGCGGGTAAATTCTTCTATTACTCAGCCATAAAGTGGTTCCCTAGGTACAGTATAAGCATGCCGGACGCTGTTGTTTTGACCCACGCGCACGCTGACGCGGCCGGCGGGTTGGATAGTCTGCGCGACTGGACAAACGTCTTCGGAGTGTCCATACCGGTCTATTACCGAAAGGAAGACGAAACAGTGTTAACGAAGACCGCCTACTATCTTATGGAAAGGAGCAACAAACACAGTGCCGGCACAGTAGCAAAACTGGAGTTCAAAGAAATACCCCCACGCGACCACTTTGAACCGGTAGAGGGGTTGCATCTTCAACCTCTGCTAGTAGAGCATGGAAAAGGGTTCACTGCAAACGGGTATCGTTTTGAGGAGGTATGCTACGTGTCTGACGTATCCGGCTTTCCCGAAAGGACCTGGAAGAAAATGCAGGGCTGCAGGGTTTTAGTTGTGGATGCTCTACGCAAGGGCAAGATGCACGGTTCGCACCTGGGCATAGATCAAGCGATTGATACTGCAATAAGACTCAAACCACGTCGGGTTCTGTTTATCGGCATGTCCCATGGTATAGAGCACTACTCGGAGAACAAAAGGGTGAGAGACCTCCTCGCAAATGAAGGAATAGAAGCTTCGTTAGCATACGATGGACAGCGTATAGAGGTAACGGGACGGTAGATCTGTAACGTAAAGTTGGGCATACTACGGGAGCATCTTCTGTCCCATCCGTCTTCGGTGTCTGACTACCCTAACATTGATATAATTCAATTATCAGAAGGGTTTCATGCGACCGTTTCACTTCTGCATATAAATAAAATGCAAAGCTTCGTCGCCGGTTAGGTAAGATGCAGGTCGCATGAAACCAAAATCATAAGGATGGTGCTCTTTAAGGAGTAGGGACAGATACAAGGTTGCCTCATCTCTTTCTTTTCCTAATCCTTCAGCAGAACTTGCATCAATAACTATAGACCACTGCAAAACCACGAGCGCTGTGACAGGTTTAGCCTAGGGATAAGCCGTTCTAAGGCAGAGCTTCCAGCGGACGAATCCCGCGTACGATCAACAACTGCAACCCTTGCATAGAGGAAAAACAGTATGAACAATTCCAAGAAATCTGAACATGGATCCGTCCGCAGATTTTTCGATGATGCGGTGGAGAGGTTAGGCATAAGTAATGAAGTCCGTGAGTTCCTGTGGCGGCCACGAAGAGAGCTTCACGTTACCTTCCGCACAAAGATGGATGACGGACGCTATGAGACGTTTAGAGGCTACCGAACCCAACACAACTCTGCACGAGGACCTTACAAGGGCGGCGTCAGATACGACATGAACGCTAATGAAGAAGAAGTGAACACTCTCGCCGCCCTTATGACTTGGAAAACTGCCATAATGGACGTTCCGTTCGGCGGCGCAAAGGGGGGCGTGCAACTCAACCCACGTTTGCTCAGTGAGAGCGAATTGCAAAGCATTACAAGAAACTACATCAAAGCTATACATAGCCTCCTCGGTGTGCGGCGTGACATACCCGCTCCAGACATGGGAACCAACGCCCAGACTATGGCATGGATGATGGACGAGTATGGGCACCTCAACGGCTACAACCCGGCAATCGTAACAGGTAAACCGGTTTCGCTCGGAGGATCGTTAGGACGCGAGGCGGCAACTGGCAGGGGAGCAGTTTACGTCTTGGAAGAAGCCGCACCAGACGTAGGGGTCAACCTTAAGGGAGCGCGCATAGCGATACATGGAATGGGCAATGTTGGAGTGTGGTTCGCAAAGTGTGCGCGGGACACAGGCGCCTTGGTAGTAGCCGCAGCTGACAGGAGCGGATGCGTGTTTCGTTCAGACGGCTTGGACGTTGACGAACTGACTGAGTATAAGCAAAGCACGAAAAGCGTCAAGGGGTTCCCCGGATCTGAACAATGCAATACAGAAGACGTTCTCGGAATCGATTGCGATGTACTTGTCCCAGCCGCTACAGAAAACGTGATCGACACCGAAAATGTCCACAACGTCAAAGCGAAAGTGATAGTGGAAGCAGCTAACCATCCGATAACCCCGGACGCTGATGATGCGCTGAAGGAGAGGGGAGTACAGGTTTTGCCGGATATTTTGGTCAACGGAGGAGGGGTTACAGTCTCCTACTTTGAATGGGCGCAAAACCTCCAGCAGTTCCGCTGGCCAGAAGAGACCGTAAATAAAGAACTACGAGATAAGATGTCTCTAGCGTACCAAGCTGTATCCAGGGAAGCTAAGAGCAAGGGGCTATCCTACCGCGATGCAGCGTACCTAGTAGGCATAGATAGAGTAGCAAAACACGCCAAACTACGCGGCATCATATAAACTCAAACTCTGTTGCGGTTACGTCCCTATTTTTCTCTCAGTCCTTTCTCATTGCGGTACATTTCCATAACCTTTTCGTCTGGGGGGTAGTATTTGCCGGGAGTAAGGTTCTCTTTATCTAGGCGATGACGTATCCACTCCTCCAAGTCGTCGTATTCTATAGCCTTACGCGCTATATCTGAGGCGATATCTCTGGGTATGACCACCCCTCCGTCATCGTCCGCAACTACGTAATCGCCAGGGCGCACCAACACACCATCGCAGTTCACCGCGTCGTTTGTTGAGTAAGGCGTTCCGACGCGTGTGCCAAGGTTAGAGGTATTACCATATGCCCATATAGACAATCCGTAATCCTTTACAACGTGCATATCGCGTACTCCTCCGTCGCACACCAGTCCATCTATCCCACGTTGTTTAAGACGTAGAAATTTTATATCACCGCCGATAGACATAACCTTCGTGCGCATCGCCTCCATTACAATCACGTCCCCCGGTCCAGCCAGCTCAAACGCAGCATATTCGGGGGATTCCTCGCCGCCCGGCTTCTCTGCCATCGCGTCTGCGCGAGCAGGCAAAAAACGAACGGTAACGGCACGTGAGACTATCCGTCTCCCAGGAGTCAACGGTTGTATATTCGGCATATAGACGTAACGAGGCTCGTGCCCGTTGCGGGCCAAAACGTCAACAACGGCGGTACTATTGACGTTTGCTAGACTGTAGCGCAATCCAGCGTCCATAGTATGGGGAGGCGTAGGAGTGACGTATCTGGTCATGTTTTTTTATCCTTTCAGGTTTTATGTTTACTATCAGGTGAACAACTTTCACGAGCGCACGTATATGCGCACATTTATACATATTACGGGGTTATGAGAACTCATGGCACAGCCATAAATACGGCGGAAAAGGGTTTTGGACAACGCTGAAGGAAGTCGCACCTCTCTTATCAGATAGAAGAAGGTTCAGTCAAACCGTCTATATAGAAAGTTAGACGTTCAGGTATTAGGCAGGAAATCATTCTTGTTGGGAAATATGCAACGCCAAATCTACAGCCTGGCGTTTTGCAACGTTCAAGTCAGAGCCGGTTATCAAAGTCTCTGCGGCGCGACCTTCCGCGGCCTCCGAAGAGAACAGTATCACGGCTTTAGCGACCTTCCGTCTGGACGAGAGTTCAAGAGCATAAACGTAAGCGCCCACCTGAGGCATATAGTACAAAGAGTGTGCCTCTTTAGAGGATCTATCCAGGCGATCGGTTTTGTACTCCACTATCGTCAAACTACCGTCCATTTCTTCAAAAACCAAATCAATAAAGCCTTGCAGATAAACCTCTTCATCAATCGGAGCAACTATGGGCATTTCCATCCAAAATCGGCAACACGAGGCGCGCTTCACGGAAGGGGAATCCAGAGCAGATCGCGCCAGCCTTGACACCACGCCAGCTGATTTTGGAATGCCATAGTACGCGCTAGTTCGGCCAGCCACGGCATCCAGATCGTCACCTATCCCCTTTGGGCCAAGTATCTGTAAAACCATATGTACAGCCTTACCTATATCTGTGCTGGACTTACCTCTTGCCTCCTGGCGTTCTATAAGCTCTTCTTCATCCTTCACTTGCTGAGCAACTGTCCAAGGTCGGACGGAAGGATGAAGGTCGGTAGCATTTATGTAACGCACCTTCCTACATTTCGCCGCCTGAACGTCCTCAGATAGCCGTTCAAGCCATCTATTTCTGTTCACTGTCAAGGAGGGAGATTTAAGCGTACTTCGCGGAATATACCCGCTTCCATCAGTGTTTGGCCAACCTATTCCAGTCTTTTCCTCCAAAGTTACGCGCCACCTGAACTTGTCTCTTTTACGAAGGCTTACGAAAAGGTGATCCCGCGCGCGCGTGGCTCCGACGTACAGAACACGAACATCCTCAGCCTCTTCCGTCGCTTTCCAGATATCCGAGGCTGCATCATAGCCGAGGGTTTCCACCTTAAACCCTGCATCCGTTGCCCCAAACCTGACCTGGATCTTGGGAACGGCGTTCTCCTTCTTAAAAGAACGAGGAAACAGAACATTAGGAGGAATGCGCACAGGAACTGACGGTACCAGGAAAACTACGGGAAATTCAAGACCCTTAGCACTATGGATAGTCCTTATAGATGCCGCTACTCTCGCATCGCTCCTTTCCGTGAAAACACTCTTGTGTTCGCTCTCCCCTATAGAAGAGCCGGACCTCCTGAAGTCCAGTAGAAAAGTGCCTAGCGAAGCTCCGCCTTCCTCGTCCAGCAACATCGTTTCTTCTATAAGAAGGTCTAACAACTTCATGGTATCCTCCGCGTTACCTTCAGCATCAGAAAGCAAAACGGTTTCCCTAATGCGCCGCTCTTGAATCAACCGTTCAATAAGAGCAGGGACTGTTTGAAACCGCTTCTGGTGAGAACGCTTCCTGAGATCGTCCAAGGCTTCCTTGACCATAGGAGCCGCTTCTACCGCCTCGCGGGGCATCCGGGAGATAAGGTTGAGCCACCCTCCTGCGTTCTTCCACTGCCAAATCTCGACGTCGCTACATCCATAAAGCGGAGAGCGCAAAGCAGCGAACACAGCTATTGAGTTTGACGGATTGTCTATAGCCTCCAATACGTTCAAGACGTCGGCTATCCAGTTGTTGGATTGCAGGTCTTCCATGCCTTCAAGGATGAACGGCACATTCTTATATTCAAGCGCTCTCCTTATATCCTGCAACTGACTCCGGGACCGCACCAATATACAGACGTCGCCCAGATGAGAAGGCCGAATATACCCAGTTTCGTCCGCATACGTCGCACGAACGTTGCAACCACCTGACCCGACCCATGCAACCATATCAGCCAGAGCTTCCGCCTCCTCCTTTCGGTCGGCGTGAACCGCAAGACACACCATAGCTCCGACCCTTTTAATTGGGGATTGGTCATCTTTAGAATCAGAAGAGGTGTTCAAACGAAGAGCAGAGGTTACACTGCGAATATACTCCGCCTGCCATCCCATAGAGGACGAACCCTCTTCGTTCATCAGAACATCAAAGAGGTCGTTCAACCAGTCTATGATTTCAGGTTGCGAACGATGATTGGACTTCAGAACTATCCGCTCATCGGGCTTATACTTGTCCCTCGTTTCCGCGGCAGTCTGCGGGTCTGCGTACCTAAAACCGTATATCGACTGTTTAGGGTCTCCCACTGCGAAAAACAAGGAGCGCGGAATATCTGGGGCGTCTTCACGCTCTTCAGTGAACATGTTTATAAGTTCCTGTTGAAGAGGCGAAGTATCCTGAAACTCATCTACCAGAATATGCTTGAATTTGCGGCGGGCGCGTCTCAGCTCAGCATCATTGTCAGAGAGAAGCCGTAGTGCCCATACCAGCATGTCATGAAAATTAGGAGAGCCTTCCAGCCGCCTGACATTAGCGTAGTCCACAATAAAGCCTCTAATCTCTTCAACTATCGTGGCGACCGATTCGCCCAAAACCCTGGCACGGAGCGCGGCAAGACGACCCTCTGCTTCATCAAGCAGACCAGACACCCGCGGCTTACCGTCATCTTGCCAGTTATCTTTACGTCCTTTAGAAAATTTAAATCTCAGACTCTGCCCCAGCACGTAGTCCAGCTCTGGCATATCCCGATCGCGGACGACGGAGACCAGCTGCTCCAATGCAGGTAAAGCCGAGTCCAACAGATGGACGTACAGTCTATCCTCCTTATCGGTACACAAATCAAGCAAACCGCCCAGCTCAGCTAACAGTCTCGTCCAACACTTCACCTCCTCAGCGAAGTCGAAATCGGAATCGGAAGATTTGTCTATATCAAACTCGAACTTCTCCATCAGATGAAAGGAACGATGGCACTTAATAGCCACTTCGCGTATTTTGGCAAAAACGTTAGGCAAACCTATCCTGCGCAGGCGTTCAATCGCCAAAATAAACGGAGTATGCGGTCTGGACAAAAGACCCTCAAGATGAATATTCCATGCTCCAGCAAATCGGGAAGCGTCTTGTGCTTGACTCAATGGAGTTAGACGAAAGGGAAGGTCTGAGTAGTCCATACCCCTTTCCTGCAACAACGATAGAGCGAAACTGTCTATAGTCTGTATTGAGGCCTCCCCTATCCTACGCAAGGCGGCGCTCGCGTTCTCCGCCGCGGGAGATATAGAGCCGTTTGCGGTACGTTCTAAACTCTCTCTTATACGCGTGCGCAATTCGGAAGCAGCTGCACGAGTAAAGGTTATGACGGCCATCTGTTCTATAGGCGTACCGTTCTCCACCAGGGCGCATATCCTCTCAACAAGCGAGCTAGTCTTGCCAGCACCCGCGCCAGCTTCAACGTACAGATCTTTCTCTAACGCGTTCTTTATGGTCAGCCTCGCTCTAAAATCTATATCTTCATTCATACGTTCTACTCTTCCAGTTCAAAGTCTCTCTTGAGGCGAACGTAGTCATGTAGCGACCGTTCATTTACACTTTTACGTTTCCAGGCAATGCTGCGTTCAATCCCGGAAGGGCATACGGAGTCGAACTTACAAAAGCGGCAGTTAGCATCATTTTTCCCTGGCCGAGCGGGATAGAGACCTGACCTGATACCTTCCGACAAAATCCTCAAGGTGTTACGCAGATCGTCTCTCACTTCGGAAAGTCGGAGCTCCTGTAGAACTGATCCGTCTATAGGAGACACTCGCCAATACGCATAATGAACATCGTCCAATTCTGCGGTGTCGTTCATTGCCAAAACAGCCTCCGCGTATACCGGGAGCTGTAGAGCCTCGCCGGACTGCAAGGGATCGTTCTTATAAGTTGATATGCGGCCAGTCTTATAATCTATGACAAAAAATGAACGTCCGTCCAGAGACGCGTCTATCCTGTCTATCCTGCCCGTTATCTTTAAGGGCGTGTCTATGTCCGGAGAAACCATAGTCAAGACCGGCAAATCTTCACCGTCGTCGTTAAACTTCAGGAGTCCGCCAAACTCCACCTCCAAATCTTGCGGCGTCCAACCTTGTTCAAGACGGAGTAAGTCTTCGTCAAGCCATCGGTCTAACGAGCGCAGTAATATACGCTGTTCCATCTCCCAGACGGCAACAGGCACGGAAATAATATTGGAGGGCGTCTCGCGGAACGTCTCCCATGCCGTTCTGTGCAGTTCGGCGCGTTGTGCTTCTTTGTGCATAGGCGATTTTCCGAACTCATGCTTCTCCATGCGCCACTTGCAGAAACGGTACAACACTTCATGGACCAATGAACCCGCCAACATCGGGGAAAGTCTCATCTCATCTTCCCCGTATGGATCGTCGGATATATTCAAAATATAGGATGCAAAGTAACGGAAAGGGCACTTTGCGTACTCCTCGTAGCGAGATGTAGAGGAAGTGTGTCTTGCGACCACCTTGATAAACTCCTCTACATTGGACAGATTCCCATCGTACTGCGTAAAGTTGGCGCTTCTTCTATCAGTCTTTAGTCTCAGGCCGCGTGAGGCTACAGGAAATAAACGCTCCACAAGAGCCCTTCGTATCTTTGCTCGTTGGGGCTCGTCCGAAGTGGAAGTCAAAGCTGCCGTCATCGCAAAATCGAACTCCGGAGCGGACGCAGAGCTCTCCAACTCCGATGGTGGGAGCCTGCTTGTCGCACGTTCAAGGCCGGACGGGAAGTCAAACATCTTACGCGCTTCTAGACGAGGGACACCAGACATTTCACGGAACTGTTCCATAAACCAGGGAGACGGAGGAACTTCGGGCCTGCCACCGGCGGAGGAAGAAGCAGGCCAATACAAAAACCGAACGGAGGCCGCCTCCAGTACCAACCTAAAGCGGCGTAGATTCATCAAAGCTTCCTCGTTTTTACCAGGAAGAAACCGGCCGGAGGCATCCAGGTCCTGGCGTGTCTCATTATCAAACATAGAGCCACCTGAAGACGATCTAGGGAAGTCTCCTTCCGACATACCAAGTATAAAAACTGTCTCAAAAAGAGCACCCGCCGCGTCGTCTATAGAACCCACAAACACCTCTGTGCCCTTAGCCGCGTCCCTATTAGGCACCGATGACAAAGCCTCTTCCACGACTTCCCGAAAATAGGCGAGAGACACATTAGATATAACCTCGCTTGAGGGCATATCAGCAAACGCAGGGCTTTTCTTTAATCCGTCTAGAGCGCTTATCTCCTTTAAGCGGGCTATCAGCTGCTCCATACGCAGTTGTGCCTCGTGGTGATTTGGGACGTTCGGGTATCTTTCTAAAAACGAGAGCAACCAGTTAGTCCATGCGCCAAAAGATCTACCACGCGGTGGAGTAGCGTCCCTAGAAAACCTCTCCACAAAAAGGCAGAAACTGCGCCACAGTTCATCACTATTCAAGGTGGAACCGGCATCGTTCAGCAACGTGAGCTGTCCGCGCCATTCAGACAACGGCTTGCGTGAAAGGTTGGCTTTGCGGGCAAAGCTCTTCCACAGTGCGTAGGGCAGCTCTCCTGCTCGTTTGTCACCACCTTTCCCTCCAGATTGTCGCAGGTTATTGAAAGGGTAAGAGGCGAGCATCTCGAAGAATAGATCAAAGGGGGTTTGTGAAGAAACCAGTTCCAGGAACTGCAAGACAAGTCGTCCTTCTGGTCGCCTCAGAAGAGGACGAGGATTAGGTAAGAAAAACGGGATACCTGTCTCCTCAAGAGCCAGAGAGACGCGCTCACCATAGAGAGAGTTGTTATACAAAATAGCTATCGACCCTGGACGTTTGCCTTTGCGAACCAACGTTACTACGTTGCGTACCGCGGAACGCGCCTCCGAAACCGGATCCGATGCAGAGAAGAACCTGGTTTCAGCGTCTGGTAAAGGCAGTAGCGGTTTATGTGGAGGAAGCGTTGAACCGTAAGAGAGAGCATCCGAATTTTCGTCCCCGGACACAGCAAAAAAGGTCTCTCCGCAAGGCAGAAGTCGCAAAGCGTCTTGCAACGGCAAAAGATGCGGCAGGCAAGGCTCGGTAACCATAACTATAACGCGGCCCAACCGTGAGACTGCCTCATCATTCGTCCGCACGGTTTGAAGTGCCAGACGCACGTCATCAACCTCATCGCTAAAGGTGGCGTCAGTGAAGCGGCGATACAGGCTGTAGGAATCCCATAATCTAGAAGAAACCCTCCTCCTTAAGGTGTCCATATTTCGCAGGCACAGTTTCTCCAGTACAGTCATATCTCGAAACGTCCGGCGGAAGACGCTCTGAGAAGACACGTGACTGCCGGCCACTCCCCATTCTCGACCTAACGACGCCCTTACAATCCTTCCCAATGCAAGGCTGTTTAGCGGAGGGAGGGCTCGGGCAGAGGAAGAAAAAAAGGCTAGCTCATGGGAAAGGCGTGCCAACCTAATGAACCTGACGTTGAACGTACCATTTGGAAACCGTTCCAACATCGCACGCCGTACAAAAAATTCCGAGCAGTAACCAGGAGCAGATACCGTTACAGCTCCCATAGGATCAGCGAGGCGCAACTCCTCTATACGAGCAGCAAGCGCGCTAACCAGTCCTGCGCCGAATTTCAGAAAATGAGAATCAGATGAGCTCAATTAACCTCTCAAAAATCTAGCATACACCATTTGGCGCTACTGACATTATTGGCGCCCCCGGCGAGATTCGAACTCGCGCTCCCGGCTTCGGAGGCCGGCGCTCTATCCAGCTGAGCTACGGGGGCAGCAAAACCATCACTTACTTCACCCTGACCTTCTTGTCGGAGAGAGGAAACTGAGGAAACTACTGCCGACTGCTGAACAACACCGATTACGCGACCAGCCAGATGCTGCCAGACATTACAAGCAAACCACCAAACGAAAACAGGGCGAGGAACCAAACAGAGGAACCAAAAACATCTCCAGCAGGTGGAAAATGAGAGCTAGCGTGAGGTAAACACCCGACGCCGACTCACCGCCAGCCAGATGCTGCCAGACGTTACAAGCAAGCCGCCAAGTGAAAACAGGACGAACAACCAAACAGACGAAACGGAAATCCCTCCAGTAGGCGGAAGAAGTCTGGCCCTACGACTGTCGTCTTCCTCAAGCTCAACAAAGCCCAAAACAAAAAGGGAAAACTGCGTAATGTTCGCACAGACATGCTCCCCGTTTTCAGCCAGCCTCGCACCTTCCACCATATCCCAGGTCGCTCCTTCCACGGGCGATCCGTCCATGTCTGTTTCCAGGTAGTACATGCTTAATCTGGACAAACTACCTTCAACGCCGAAACGAGCACTAGACGTTACAGGTAGACACACGTCTATTACATCAGGCTCGAAAGTCTCAATACGCATACGAGAAGAATCCCGTGGGGTGATATCAAACAAGGTCCCGGACGCAAAGTCTATGCCAAAAGGTTCAGGCCTAGGAAGACGACCGGTGAACTCCCTAATCACAACCGTACCGCCTGCAGACTCATCCAGTTCACGAACATGTGATCCACTAGCGCCGCGCACGTTAACATCCACACGAGCACCCGGAGAAGAACCACCAGAACCCCCGGGAACCGATAGAGGGAATGTACGCTCACGATCGTTGTCCAGAACCATTAGAGTCGCTTTTGTCATCCCCGCCGCAAAGTTTACACCATGCTGCAAACCTGCAAGAGGGTCAGGGTCAGGGTCATAGGATAACACCAGGTCAAAAGTCGCGTCCTCAGTATCCGCGTCATCTTCAACCGTCAGAGTAATAGCCGCCTCTGTACCACCACCAGAAACAAAGGTTACAGAGCCAATAACGGTTCCTACAGCGCTAGTACCTGGTACACGGCGATCAACACGTAACGTTACATCTTCTGGTACTCGTAGAGGCCGATCCAGCATCACACCCAGACGGATATCTTTCCCTTCTTCAACAACGTAGGACTCGCTATCAAAAGACAGCTCCACAAGTTCAACAAAGCCCAAAACAAAAAGGGAAAACTGCGTAACGTTCGCACAGACATGCTCCCCGTTTTCAGCCAGACTCGCACCTTCCACAATCTCCCAGGTCGCTCCTTCCACGGGTAATCCGTCCATGTCTATGTCCAGGTAGTACATGCTTAATCTGGACAAACTACCTTCAACGCCGAAACGAGCATCAGACGTTACAGGTAGACACACGTCTATTACACCAGGAGCGAAAGTCTCAATAGGATTACCAGAACTGTCCATTGGGGTGATAGCAAACGAGGTCCCGTCCGCAAAGTCTATGCCAAAAGGTTCAGGACTAGGAAGAGGAGCGGTGAACTCCTCAATCACAACCGTACCGCCTGCAGACTCATCCAGTTTACGAACATTTGATCCACTAGCGCCGCGCACACTAATTTCCACACGAGGACCAGGAACCGATGAAAGTGAAGGGGTAAATGTACGCTCACGATCATCGTCCAGAACCGTTAGAGTCGCTTCTGGCCTCCCAATCGCAAAGTTTACACCATGCTGCAAACCTTCACTAAGGTCATAGGATAACACCAGGTCAAAAGTCGCGTCAGGCTCAGCAACCGGGTCCTCGTCAACCGTCAGAGTAATAGCCGCCTCTGTAACACCACCAGAAACAAAGGTTACAGAGCCAATAACGGTTCCTACAGCGCTAGTACCTGGTACACGGCGATCAACACGTAACGTTACAGCTTCTGTTACTCGTAGAGGCCGATCCAGCATCACACCAAGACGGATACCTTCCCCCTCTTCAACAACGTAGGACTCGCTATCAAAAGACAGCTCCACAAGTTCAAAAAAGCCCAAAACAAAAAGGGAAAACTGCGTAACGTTCGCACAGACATGCTCCCCGTTTTCAGCCAGACTCGCACCTTCCACAATCTCCCAGGTCGCTCCTTCCATGTCTGTGTCCAGGTAGTACATGCGTAATCTGGACAAACTACCTTCAACGCCGAAACGAGCATCAGACGTTACAGGTAGACACACGTCTATTACATCAGGAGCGAAATTCTCAATAGGATTACCAGAACTGTCCATTGGGATGATAGCAAACAAGGTCCCGGACGCAAAGTCTATGCCAAAAGGTTCAGGCATAGGAAGAGGATCGTTGAACTCCTCAATCACAACCGTACCGCCTGCAGACTCATCCAGTTCACGAACATTTGATCCACTAGCGCCGCGCACACTAATTTCCACACGAGGACCAGGAACCGATGAAGGTGAAGGGGTAAATGTAAGCTCACGATCGTTGTCCAGAACCGTTAGAGTCGCTACTATCCTCCCAATCGCAAAGTTTACACCATGCTGCAAACCTTCACTAGGGTTGTAGGATAACACCAGGTCAAAAATCGCGTCAGGCTCAGCAACCATGTCCTCTTCAACCATCAGAGTAATATTCTCCTGTATATTACCACCAGAACCAAAGGTTACAGAACCAATAACGGTTCCTACAGTGCTAGTACCTGGTACACGGCGATCAACACGTAACGTTATATCTTCGCGTAGAGGCTGATCCAGACTCACACCCAGAAGGATAGTTTCCCCCTCTTCAACAAAGTAGGACTCCCGGTCAAAAGACAGCGCAGCTATATCGTCATCCGTAACTCTTAAAGATGCACTGGTATTGCTTAGTGGACTGCCAAAATCTATACCAGGAGAACCAGACGGGGAACTGACTAAACTCAGCGTAACCGGTGATTCGTCTTCAGAATCCGCATCATGCAGACCCATTACACTCACACTCTTATCCGCCTCTCCAATGGAGAACGAAATCTCATTAGTAGATAGACCCGCGTAACCCTCTATATATAGAGACAAAGCTCTAGGCGCTGGTTCGCTCAACCTAACTATTATCGTCCCCTCAAGACCTTCCTCAACCGTATAAGACGATTCAGAGAAAGACACACTCACATCGTCGTCCACAATGTTTATCGCCGTAGTACCTCGAGCACCTGTAGATATACGGTCGTCTGCACTAAAGCCACTCAGATCCAGACCCAGGATAACCGGAGCCTTGTCTTCATCGTCACCATCATCCGAAGCCGCCACCCTGAAACTTTGAGCCATCTCGGATGCCCCAAAAGTCAAATCTACAGGGAAGCCGGTAGACAAACTGGAACGAAGACCTCCTCTAACAATTACAGGCACTGTTATCTCACGGTCGGGAATATGAGACAGATCTACTGTTACATCAATGCCTGATCCGCCTTCATCCACCGTATAGCTGGAAAAGCTGAAGGAGACCATAACCTCGGGATAGTCGTTATCCCTTATAATCAATGTTGCTGTTCGGTCTAAGTCTAATCCTAATGGGTCACCCGCCGGAACAACCATAACACGACTGCCAGAAGGATTCAAACCCAGCACCACATTCTCTCCGTCGTCATCATCAGAATCATCGGTCGTTTCTATATCATCGATAAACACTTCTGTTTGAGCCCCCCCAAAAGTTACAGTGGTAGAGTCAAAGAAGTAATCTCCTGAACTTCCGCTTCCGAAAACGGCTACCCCGCCATCAGAACCAGTAGTTACAGGGGTGTGGGTAATCTCAACCGTTATCTGGCGTTCTGGGGGACGATCTAGTCTTACAGTCACACGAGGAGCGTTATTACCTTCATCCAATAGGAATCTAGACTGATCAAAGCCCACGGTGACTCTCGGAACGTCGTTGTCTGTTATGCCAATAGTTACATCAGGTACGGGACCCGCTGTTATACCGGCCAGTCGGGGGGCACCCAGGTTGCCAAACGTTAGCATGAAGTGCTCACCATCGTCGTCTACGTCATCATCTACAGCTCTAAAGATAACCACTGCCCTGGTGTCTTCCGCGCCGAACTCCAACATGCCGGAAGAAGACAAAGTGTAATCATCAGTATCAGCCTGCGCACCATGGGGCTGGTCTGGACCGTGCTGCCCGGTCACCGACACCAATATACTTATCGCCCGTTGAGGTATCTCACTCAAAGTTGCCATTATAGCAACCTCGTCGCCTTCAGATAAGTCAGCAGGACTCGCATCATCAAACGAAATCTCTATGCCGGGAAGGTCGTCGTCCAAAATAGCTATATTGACGGTTGCATCTACGTCCACATCTTTACCAGCCACGTCTCCGTCAGGGAAAACAGGAGCACCGAGTGACAACGACACAACTTGATTTTCAAAGCTGATTTCATCATTGTTCTCAGCAGTAAACGTAAAGGTTGCCTCAACCTGGTCAGCAGAGAAGGATAGTTCGGCAGGGATGCCGCCGTAGAGATCCGGGGTGGCTTCACCACCCACCGTCAAAGGTATAGTTACCGCCCTGTCAGGAGGTTCGCTCAGCCTCAACGTTACAGCCACAGTTCTGCCTTCACCTGCTGTATATCCGGACTGATCAAAACTGGCAGTTACCAAAGCAGGAACGTCAGTATCTAGGATAGCTATTGTGGTAGTATCAGAAGACGAAGTTGAAGTTGAAACCCTGAAATCAGGGAGAGTACCGAAACTCAAAATCACACTCTCACCATCGTCGTCAACCCCGTCATTCACCCCGCCTATATCAAACGTAACTGAGTCTTGATCGCTTCTGAACGTTACAGTCGCAGGAACGTTGTAATCCGAAGAATCAGCAGTAGTACCGTCATCCCCCGTTGGTCCGGGAGTAACCTGCAACGGTATCTCTAATGTACGCTCAGGGGCAGCGCTCAGCGTTACCTCTACCGCCGTGCTCATACCTTCCTCAACCTCGTAGTTCGGCAGACCGAAGCTCACGGTAACCTCGGCTGGGTCGTCGTCCCTTATCCTTAACGTAATCCTCTCATTAGCAGAAGCCTGCGTTATCCTGGTCGGAAGCGCACCAAAACTCAGCACAACCTCCTCATCGTCATCATCGTCAGTATCTTGAACCGCCCGGAATCCCAATCCTTTCGCTGTTTCAAGAGGTCTAAAGGTCAAAGTCCCCGCCTCAGAGTCGTAGTCAGAGTGCACCAGAATGTAATCCCCGGGCGTGGTAGGAGTCTGTCCATCTGGACCAGCTTCTTCCGTAATGATTATCGGTATAGCTACCATCCTTTCGGGGGCAGCACTTAATAGCACATTTACCAACCTCAAATCTGACTCATCAACGTTAAGAGGACTACTTTGAGGGAAGCTCACTGTTATTTCAGGGAAGTCATTATCAATGATGCTAACGGCGGCACTGCTCCGCAAACCAATAGATACACCGGAGGTAGGTGAACTCAAAGCCAGGTTTACACTCTCGCCGTCATCGTCTAAGGTGTCGTCAACCGCGTCTAGCGTAAACATCAACGTTCTCTGGTGTGCAGCTATAGACCCCAATATTGGGGTAGCCGATAACGGTGTGCCGCCCCTCTGGACGTCGCTCAGATCGCCAGACGGCGTTACAATTATCTCAAGTATGCGGTCAGGCAAAACGTCAGCTTCTACTATCACAGTTGCCCCGGCACCACCTTCCGTCGCATCGTAGGTAGTTGCAGAGAAGCTCAGGGTCACTTCAGGGTCATCATCGTCCTCTATCATTACGACAGCCGTAGCCATGTCAGGATCAACCTCAACCCCGGGAGGGAGGACGTCACCGAATCTCACATTCACACTCTCACCATCGTCGTCAACCTCGTCATTTAACACATTTACATTGACTACAGTCTGCAACATACCACTCACGAACATTACAGAAGTAGAAATGTTATAATCTTCCAAAGCGCTGGCAATGGTACCGTCATCCCCCTGTGGTCCGGGTTCAACTATCAACGGTATCTCCAGGTCACGCTCAGGGTCAGCACTCAGATTTACATCTATTGTAGTGATGCGACCTTCCATAACAGAACGTTCCAACGGATCGAAACTCAAGGTAACTACGGGATGATCGTCGTCGCCTATCGTTATAACCGCACTAGAATCATTACTACCCGACACCGTTACGCCGTTGGGAAGAGAACTGCCAAAGCCCAGGGTAACTACCTCGTCATCGTCGTCCGCGTCATCGGTGGTCGCTGCAAAAGTCAGTGTCTTGCTGGTATCACCAGCTCTGAAGGTCAAATCACCGGTCATAGAGTCATAGTCGGCGTGGGACAAGATGTAATCCCCGGGCGCTGTTCCCCCGTCAGTAGGAGCATCTCCATCTGGACCAGCCCTTTCCGTAATGGTTACCGGTATAACTATCTCCCTTTCAGGATCAGCACTTAATGTCACGGTTACCACCCCGGAACTCCCCTCCGCAACCACAATAGAAGCAGGAGCAGAGAAGAACACTTCTAAAGAAGGAAAATCATTATCAATGATATTAACGGTGGCACTATCCGGCGAAACAATAGATACACCGGGGGTAGATGAATCCAAATCCAGATTTACACTCTTGCCGCCATCGTCTACGGTGTCGTCAACCGCCTCCAACTCAAACATGAACGTTGTCTGGTCTGCAGCTATAGACCCCAATATTGGGTTAGACGATAACGGTATGCCATCCATCTCAACGTCGCTCAGATCGCCAGACGGCCTTACAGCTATACTAAGTGCCCGTTCAGGCAAAACGTCAGCTTCTACCACTATAGTTGCACCAGCACCACCTTCCGTCACATCGTAGGTAGCTGCAGAGAAGCTCAGGGTAACACCAGGGTCATCATCATCGTCTATCGTTATAACCGCATTAGCATTACCGGTACCCGACACTGTTAAGCCGTCGGGAAGAGAACTACCGAAGCCCAGGGTAACTACCTCGTCATCGTCGTCCTCATCATCAGCGTTCACCATAAAAGTCAGTTCCTTACTGGTCTCACCAGACATAAAGGTCAAATCACCAGTCGCAGAGTTATAGTCAGCGTGGGACAAGGTGTAATCTCCGGGCGCTGTTGACCCTTCGGTAGGATCCTCTCCATCTGGACCAGCCCTTCCCATAATGGTTATCGGTATAACTATCTGCTCTTCAGGGGTAGGGCTTAAGCTCACGGTTACCGTCACGGAATTCCCCTCCGCAACCACAAGAGTAGCAGGACTAGAGAAGAACACCTCTATAGAAGGCTCTTCATCATCAATGATATTAACGGTGGCACTATCCGGCGAACCAATAAATACACCGGAGCTGGGTGAACCCAAAGCCAGATTTACACTCTCGTCGTCATCGTTTATGTTGTCGTCAACCGCCCTTAACTCAAACATGAACGTTGTCTGGTCTGCAGCTATAGACCCTAATATGGAATCAGCCGATAACGGTGTGCCATCCACCTCAACGTCAATCAACGCTCCAGTCGGAGTTACAGCTACAGTTATTGCCCGTTCAGGCAAAACGTCCGCTTCTACCGCTATAGTTGCCACGGAGCCACCTTCCGTCACGTCATAGGCAGCTGCAGAGAAGCTCAGGGTCACGTCAGGGTCATCATCGTCTTCTATGTTCACCGTAAGGGTATCACCCGCTCCGGTTCGCGTTACACCTTGAGGAAGCGGATCCATGAAGCTGAGCTCCACCGCCTCTCCATCGTCGTCAACGGCATCGTCAAGCGCCATAAACGTCAGAGTCGTGCTAGTCTCACCAGATTCAAAGGTTACGATAGTCGGAGTTATAGTGTAATCCGTCCCCATCTCAACGACACCCTGCCCAGAATTATCAGAGTCAGATCCGGGACTGCCTAATGTAGCTATAGCTATCTCCAGAGTCTGCATAGGATCTTGATCCAGATTTACCGTTATTTCCTGTCCCACATTTTCCCGAACGGTGTAACTGCCACCCGGAGGCACTTCAAAAGAGACGACTACGGGGATAAAATCGTCATCCCCGATTAGGTAATCACCTCCCCGAAGGGGTGAACCGCCCGGGGTTACCCCAACAGGATAAAGCTCCTGATCCTCCGGAATAAAGATCGAAACTACCTCATTCCTGTCAGGGATACCATCAACCAAAGATTCAAAGATTAAGCCAAATGTGATTGGCCCTTCTTCTCCTGGCCGTACAACCAGCACATCTCCCTCCGGGTTGTAATAGTCACCCGACAAGGTGAAATCATTATCATCCGGGACGGTGTTACCGTCAAGCCCCGCGTGCGTATTTACTAATAATGGTATTGCTATTATGCGTTCAGGATCAACGGGTATTGACAAGCTCAATGCGGTGGTCTGACCTTCCGGCACGCGACGAACCGAAGTGGCGCCGTCCATTCTAACAGCCGCGGTGGGAGTCTCAAACGACGAATCTAACACTGTCACCACTACTTCAGGAACAAGACTGATGGTGGTGGCAGCAATTGTGTTCCTCATCAGACGGCCTTGTGTTCTGGAAGGCTCAAGGATGATAACCGGCAGAGGATCATCCAACTGAATAGCCACACTCTCATAGGTTGGAGAAGTGTCACTTACGTCGTCCTCTAACACCTCCAGCACGAAGCTGGCCTCCACGTCACTAGCTGTGAACTCCAACACGTCAGGAACACCTCGGTAGTCCACGTCCTCTTCAGCGTTCATCGTTTCTACTGTCAACGTCAGGGTAAAGTCACGCCTGAGAGGAATGGGCTCCCCGGATGAGTCCGTCAACCTTACCACTACCTCTGCCATATTTTCTGACGTAGAGCCCTCCACTAACAAATATTCAGATTGACTAAAGTCCACAAACACGTCCGGAGGGTCGTCATTGTCCATAATATTAACCGTCCCGAGAGAGTTCTCTCCTCTCTGAACGAAGCCGTCAATATCGATATAGGCATACTGTCCGAGCATCAGCTCCACACTCTCCCCATTGTCATAGCCGTCGTCAGCAGTGGCGGTGAAGGTCAAAGTCTTGGTAAGATCATCACCCTGCCTGAAGGTCAAAATCCCCGTCTCCGCGTCATAATCGGTACCAGATAAAGTGTAGTCGTTTTCATCGGCAGGATCAAGGCCATTTATGCGCGACTTGCCCGTCACAATTATGGGCAGTTCTACCGTCTCGCTAGGATCAGCGTCTAGCGTAACCGATATTGCTGTACTTGCCCCTTCCAATACCTCAACGACACTACCAGCGTCCGGAAAAGAAGGCGCGGTGAAGTTAGCCTCTCGCAACTCCTCCAGGAGACGTATGAGCGCGTCAGTGCCACGTTCCAGCCCTATGCCAAAAACGCCATCAAAATAGAGAGTTATAAGCTCATTCCTTTGGGTGGAGTCTGATGGGCCATCTTCTAAAGTCGTTATGATGAATGACTTCTCTGTATCTGAAGCACCTACATTTATACGAGTAGAAAAGGGAGAATAATCCACGTCCCGCTCAGCATTTACAGTATCTATCGCCATTGTTACAGTGAACGCCCTGCCAACCGAATCAGGCGCACCAGACCGGTCAAATAACTCCAGAGTTACCTCCACGTTTTCACCTGCAAGTACGTTATATTCACTCCGGTCGAATAGTATTAGAGTTTCATCCCCAGATTGCGAATCAGTGTTCTCGATATGAACAATTACAGAGGAGGCGCGGCCCGGTTCTAAGCCCAGGGTCGGGAGCTCGTCAATATCAAGATGTATTCTAATCGACTCACCAGGGTCAATACCGTCGCGTGAAACAAGACTCAATGCATCAAAGCCAGGGCCTGACCTGAACCTGCCGGATAACATATTGCCTGGAGTGATGGGCAGGTTTGGATTTCTACGCATGATATGATCCCTTTCAGAAGCCCCACCCAGGTATTCAAACCTCAAGGGCACCTGCAAATCACCGTTTTCAGCCCGTTCAGTAGACAGCAATGGAATAAGCGAGACCTCGCCTTCCGAAAAAGTGTACTCTTCCTGCACAAATGAGAGAAGGGCGACCTGACTTTCCAGAATCTCAATGTCTGCAGATGTAATCTCGCCTGCTTCCACGTTCTCCAGATCTCCAAGTTGAAGCATCATTCCTAACGTTTCAAACATAAGCGGAGGGCCGCTAGTACCAATTGTTGTTATACCGTCACCGTCAATCAACTGTAGATGGAATACTGCCATGGTAGAACCGCGTGGAAAGATTATATTCCTGTCTTCAGGAGTCTCAACATTACTGATATCCCTGAAGCCAACCGGAATCCCAAAGGGTATCGCCGTCGTTTCTAAAAATGGACCGCTACTTGTTACCGTTACAGTCAAACTCTCACCTTCAGTCCCTCTATATGTATCAGCAGTGAACGACACCGTGACTGGATCCTGATGTCCGCTAACGTGACTTCTTGCAACGGAGGGCTTCGTCTCTGAAGGGGCTACCTCTTCAACCTCAAGAGTTGCGTCCTCAATATGAACAGTTGCAACGGGGGTAGTGCCCGCTTCTACGCCCAACAAATCGCTAAGATCAAGTCTGACTTCAATTGATTCACCGGGATCCACGCCGTCGTTCACAGCCAACTCTATGAAGACGTTCTGTGAAATGGAAGAGGACGGGTCAAACAGTATATTGTTGCCGGTGTGGACAAGATAATCTGCATCAGAAGCGCCACCTTGAGGGGTTATAACAAAAGGTATAGATAACCCTTCCTCAAAGGGAGAGGTGCTCGTCAGTGACAGGAACACAAACTGGCCCTCTGCTCCGGTGTAAGAAGCCTGGCTGAACGACACTAGCACAACCTCTGGTTCCTCAAATCCAGGGGACGTCTCATCAGAAGCAGGAGAAGGCTGCACGCCGGGCGGATCGGTGCCCGTAGTAGTGCCTGCTTCCTCAATATAAACGACTGTAAAGGGAACGTCGCCCGCTTCTACGCCCGCCAGATCACTAGTATCAATGCTAATCTCAATAAACTCGCCGCCTTGTGTGTCATCTGGATCACTATCGGCAACCAACTCTATAGCCAGAGCGTTTGAGGTCAAAGAGTCCGGTTCAAAGACTACATGTTCGCCAACTACAAAGTAATCCGCATCAGAAGCGCCACCCTGAGGGGTTATAACAAAAGGTATAGATAACCCTTCCTCAAAGGGAGAGGTGCTCGTCAGTGACAGGGACACAAGCTGGCCCTCTGCTTCGGTGTAAGAAGCCTGGCTGAACGATACTAGCACAACCTCTGGCTCCTCAAGTCCAGGGGACGTCTCATCAGCAGCAGGAGAAGGCTGCACGCCGGGTGGATCAGTGCCCGTAGTAGTACCTGCCTCCTCAATATAAACGACCGTAAAGGGAACGTCGCCCGCTTCTACGCCCGCCAGATCACCAGGATCAATGCTAATCTCAATAAACTCACCGCCTTGTGCGTCATCTGGGTCACTATCGGCAACCAACTCTATAGCCAGAGCGTTTGAGGTCAAAGAGTCCGGTTCAAAGACTACATGTTCGCCAACTACAAAGTAATCCGCATCAGAAGCGCCACCTTGAGGGGTTATAACAAAAGGTATAGATAACCCTTCCTCAAAGGGAGAGGTGCTAGTCAGTGACAGGGACACAAGCTGGCCCTCTGCTTCGGTGTAAGAAGCCTGGCTGAAAGACACTAGCGCAACCTCTGGCTCCTCAAATCCAGGGGACGTCTCAGCAGCAGCAGGAGAAGGCTGAACGTCGGGTGGATCGGTGCCCGTAGTAGTACCTGCCTCCTCAATATAAACGACCGTAACGGGAACGTCTCCCGCTTCTACGCCCGCCAGACCACCAGTATCAATGCTAATCTCAATAAACTCGCCGCCTTGTGTGTCATCTGGGTCACTATCGGCAACCAACTCTATAGCCAGAGCGTTTGAGGTCAAAGAGTCCGGTTCAAAGACTACATGTTCGCCAACTACAAAGTAATCCGCCTCAGAAGCGCCACCTTGAGGGGTTATAGCAAATGGTATAGCCAACTCTTCCTTAAGCGGAAAGGTGCGGGTCAGGGACAGGAGCAGAATATTGCCTTCCGCCACGTTGTATGAAGCCTGCTCAAATGACACGTGCACGAGCTCCGGCTCATCGGATACTGAAGAATCGCCGTCATCCTGCGGGGGTAATATCTCCTCCTCTTCCTCTGAGGGTGCGGGTTGACTGGTAAAGAGAGCATCCACGTCCTTGATCTCAATCGTTGTAACGGCAATAGTGCCCGCCTCCACTATCCCCGCCAGATCGCCAAGATCAAAACTGAGTTCCAACGACTCATCGGGATCCACAACGTGGTCCACAACCAGCTCTACCCCTAGGTTCCTGTAGCCCGTAACTCCGGGTTGCAAGATTTTCTGACGTACAGGACTTCTCGCGAAATCCTCTTCAGAAGCACCGTCGCGAGGGGTTATAACAATGGGCAACCTCACCTCTTGCTGAGGCGGTGAGGCAATAAGTATTGATACAATCACGCTACTGCCTTCCATCCCAGAGTACGAAGCAGAAACAAAAGATACAGTTATCGGCTCAATATCTCCTTGAGCTACAACGGGGATCTGTTTATTCCCTTCAGCAATAGCAAACACTGACGCTGCAATACCAACCGCGGCAACCAGAAACGCGGATAGCCATAGCTTCTTATATCTAAATACGGTAAAGTTAACCTGTTTTGTAGGAATCAGCAATTTTTCATCTGTACTTTAAATATGACCTTCACCTACGAATGAGAGAGAGAACTTAAATATTATAGCTAAACAACATACTACACTTCTCATTCATTTAAAGCAACTGTAGCAAATAAAGCAAGTCCATAGATCATAATTTATCACTCTCACCCTCTCCTTTCCATGGGAGAGGGTGAGTCAACTATCCAGGTGAGAGCTAGCGTGAGGTAAACACCCGACGCCGACTCACCGCCAGCCAGATGCTGCCAGACGTTACAAGCAAGCCGCCAAGTGAAAACAGGACGAACAACCAAACAGACGAAACGGAAATCCCTCCAGTAGGCGGAAGAAGTCTGGCTCTACGACTGTCGTCTTCCTCAAGCTCAACAAAGCCCAGGGCAAAAAGGGAAAACTGCGTAATGTTCGCACAGACATGCTCCCTGTCCGCGTCCAGAGTCGCACCTGCCACAACTTGCCAGGTCGCTCCTTCCACGGGCGATCCGTCCATGTCTGTTTCCAGGTAGTACATACGTAATCTGGACAAACTACCTTCAACGCCCAAACGAGCATCAGACGTTACAGGTAGACACACGTCTATTACATCAGGCTCGAAAGTCTCAATACGCATACCAGAAGAATCCCGTGGGGTGATATCAAACACGGTCCCGGACGCAAAGTCTATGCCAAAAGGTTCAGGCCTAGGAAGACGAGCGGTGAACTCCGTAAACACAACCGTACCGCCTGCAGACTCATCCAGTTCACGAACCTTTGATCCACTAGCGCCGCGCACGTTAACATCCACACGAGCACGCGGAGAAGAAGAACCGCCAGGAACCGATGGAGGGTCAGCGACAAATTCATTCTGCCGATCGTCGTCCAGAACCGTTAGAGATGCACTGATAAGACTTTGTGAACTGCCAAAATCTATGCCAGGAGAACCAGACGAGGAACTGACTAACCTCAGCGTAACCGGTGATTCGTCGTCAGAATCCGCATCATCCAGACCCCGTACACTCACAATCTTAGCCGTCTCTCTAATGGAGAACGAAATCTCATTAGTAGATAGACCCGCGTAACCCTCTATATATAGAGACAAAGCTCTAGGCGCTGGTTCGCTCAACCTAACTGCTATCGTCTCCTCAAAACCTTCCCCAACCGTATAAGACAATTCAGAGAAAAACACACTCACATCGTCGTCCATAATGTTTATCGCCGTAGTAACTTGATTACCTCTAGATATACGGTCGTCTGCACCAAAGCCACTCAGATCCAGACCCAGGATAACCGGATCCTTGTCTTCATCCTTACCATCATCCGGAGCCGCCACCCTGAAACTTTGAGTCACCGCGGATGTCCCAAAAGTCAAATCTACAGGGAAGCCGGTAGACAAACTGGAACTACGACCTCTCGTCACAACAGTTACAGGCACTGTTATCTGACGGTCGGGAACATGAGACAGATCTACTGTTACTTCAATGTCTGATCCGCCTTCATCCACCGTATAGCTGGAAGATCTGAAGGAGACCATAACCTCGGGATAGTCGTTATCCTCTATATTCAAGAATGCCTCCCCTTCCCCTAGACCAATGCTAACACGAGGCTCGCTCGCAACCTCTAAATTCAGACGCACCCTCTCATCGTCGTCGTCGTCAGAATCATCTTCTGTCCTTATAGCGAACGATTGTGACTCATCGTCAGCCCCAAAAGTTAAAGTCGTAGAGTCAAAGTTGTAATCTGCTCCACTTCCGAAACTGGGCGCCTCGCCGTCAGTACCACGTAAAGCAGTATGGGCAATCTCGACTGATATCTCACGTTCCGGGGGACGATTTAGTCTTACAGCTACTGTAACGTTATTACCTTCATTTACTGTATATGAACTAGCACTAAAGTCCAGGGTGACTTGCGGAACGTCGTTGTCTATTATGCCAATAGTTACAGCAGTTACAGCACCCTGACTCAATGTTATCCCGTTCAGTGCAGGTGGTGTCAGGTCAAACGCCAGCGTGAAGCGCTCACCATCGTCGTCGTAGTCATCATCGCGAGCTGTAAAGGTAACGACTGCCCTGGTGTTGTCCGCGCCGAACTGCAACGTACCGAGAATGTAATCATTCGTATCAGCCGTATTATGGGCACTGTCCTCACCGTTCTCCCTGTCCACCGTAAAATCTATACTTACCGTCCGTTGAGGTATCGCAGTCAAAGTTGCCATTATATTAACCTCGTCGCCTTCAGTTAAGTCACCAGGACCCGCATTATCAAACGAAATCTGTATCCGGGGAAGTTCGTCATCCACAATAATTATACCGGCGGTTACACCTCTTACGGCCACCGTTTTATTAGCCACATATCCGGCAGGGAAATCAGGAGTACCGAGTGACAACGTCCCCAACAGATTTTCAACCCTGAGTGAATCATTATCCGTAGCAGTAAGACTAACGGTTGCCTCAACCTGATCAGCAGAGAAGGATAATGCGGTAGTGCTGACGCTGATATCTGAGGCGGCATCACCCCCCACCGTCAAAGGTATAATTACCACCCTGTCAGGAGGTTGGCTCAGCCTCAACGTTACATCCACGTTTCCGCCTTCAAGCACTGTATATTCAGATTCATCAAAACTGGCAGTTACCAAACCAGGAATGTCATTATCTATGATAGCTATTGTGGTAGTACCAGCAGCTGAAACCCTGTCAGGGAGAGTAACGAAACCCAAAACCACACTCTCACCATCATCGTCCTCCTCGTCCTCCAGACCGACTATATCAAACGTAACTGATTGTTGACCACCACTACTGAACCTTACAGAAGTGGTAAGAAGCTCGTAATCCGAAAGAGGATCAGCACTAGTACGGTCACCCCCCTCTGGTGCGGAAGTGACCGCCAACAGTATCTCCAGGTCACGCTCAGGGTCAGCGCTCAGGGTTACTCTTATTGCAACGGTGTCGCCACCTTCATGAACATTGTAGCTCGGCTGACCGAAGCTCACGGTAACCTCGGGGTCATCATCGTCCCCTATCCTTACCGTAATACTCTCATTAGAAGGAGCCTGTGTTACCCTGGTCGGAAGCGCACCAAAACTCAGCACAACCTCCTCTTCATCATCGTCAATATCATCAGTAACCGCCCGGAAGGTCAATCGCTTATCTGTTTCACCAGACCTAAAGGTCAAACGACCAGTCGCAGAGTTATAGTCAGCGTGGGACAAGGTGTAATCCCCGGGCGCTGTTCCCCCTTCGGTAGGAGTCTGCCCATCTGGACCAGCTTCTCCCATAATGATTATCGGTATATCTATCTGCCTTTCGGGGACAGCACTTAATCGCACATTTACGAAAGTAGAATTTCCCTCACCAATGTCAATAGGACCACTTTGAAAGAAGAACACCTGTATTTCAGGGAAGTCATTATCAATGATACTAATGATGGCATTAGTCGGCGAAACAATAGATACGCCGGAGGTAGGTGAACTCAAACTCAAAGCCAGATTTACACTCTCGTCGTCATCGTCTACGGTGTCGTCAATCGCCTCTAAATCAAACGTGAACGTTGTTTGGTCTGCAGGTATAGTCCCCGATATTGGGGTAGTCGATAACGGTGTGCCATCCACCCGGACGTCGCTCACATCGCCAGACGGCGTTACAACTATAGCAAGTGCCCGTTCAGGCACAACGTCCGCTTCTACCACTATAGGCGCAGCAGCACCTTCCGTCACGTCATAGGTAGGTTGAGAGAAGCTCAGGGTAACGTCAGGATAGTCTTCGTCTTCTATCATTACGACAGCCATAGCACTGGCAGTAGCAACCTGAACCCCGGGAGGGAAGCTGGCACTGGCAGTAGCAAATCTCACATTCACACTCTCACCATCATCGTCAACCCCGTCAGTTAGCCCATCTACAATGAAAGAATATGAGAGTTCGCCACTCATGACCATTAGAGATGCAGGAGCGGTATAATCAGAAGAACCAGCAGCGCTCAAGTCGCTCCCCTGTCGTCCGGGTTGGTATACCAACGGTATAACCAATGAACGCTCAGGGTCAGTACTCAGGGTTACTCCTATTGCAACGGTGCCACCTTCCTCCACAGTGTAGGTAGCTGCAGAGAAGCCCAAGGTAACTACGGGGTCATCATCGTCGGTTATCGTTACAGCCACATTAAGAGGATTACCGACACCCGACGCCGTTACGCCGTCGGGAAGAGAACTGCCAAAGCCCAGGATAACTACCTCGGCATCGTCGTCCACGTCATCCGCGGTCGCTGTAAAAGTCAGTTCCTTACTGGTCTCACCAGCTCTAAAGGTCAAACCACCAGTCCCAGAGTTATAGTCAGCGTGGGACAAGGTGTAATCCCCGGGCGCTGTTCCCCCTTCGGTAGGAGCATCTCCATCTCGACCAGAGGATTCCGCAATGTCTATCGGTATAACTACCTCCCTTTCAGGATCAGCACTTAATGTTACAGTTACCATCCCGGACTCCCCCTCCGCAACATTAATAGAAGTAGGAAAAGAGAAGAACACATCTACAGGTACAATAGAGGCTTCATCATCAATGATATTAACGACGGCGTTACCCGGCGAACCAATAGATACGCCGGAGGTAGGTGAACTCAAGGCCAGGTTTACACTCTCGCCGTCATCGTCGTCTTCGTCGTCAAACGCCTGTAACTCAAACATGAACGTTGTTTGATCTGGAGGTATAAAACCCAATATTGGGGTAGACGATAACGCCGTGCCATCCATCTGGACGTCGCCCAGAGCGCCAGTCGGCGTTACAACTATAGCAAGTGTTCGTTCAGGCACAACGTCCGCTTCTACCACTACAGTTGCACCAGCACCACCTTCCGTCACATCGTAGGTAGCTGCAGAGAAGCTCAGGGTTACGGCAGGGTCATCATCGTCTTCTATCGTTATAGTCGCACTAATGTCATTACTACCCGACGCCGTTACGCCGCTGGGAAGAGTAGCAAAGCCCAGGGTAACTACCTCGGCGTCGTCGTCCGCCTCATCGTCGGTCGCTGCAAAAGTCAGTGTCTTGCTGGTCTCGCCAGAGCTAAAGGTCAAATCACCAGTCCCAGAGTTATAGTCAGCGTGGGACAAGGTGTAATCCCCGGGCGCTGTTGCCCCTTCGGTAGGAGCCTCTCCATCTCGACCAGCTCCTCCCGTAATGGCTATCGGTATAACTACCGTCCTTTCGGGATCTGCATTTAATGTCACGGTTACCATCCCGGACTCCCCCTCCGCAACCTCAAGAGTAGTAGGAGCAGAGAAGAACACCTCTACGGGTACAATGGTGCCTTCATCATCAATGATATTAACGACGGCGTTACCCGGCGAACCAATAGATACGCCGGCAGTAGTAGATGAACTCAAGGTCAGACTTACACTCTCGTTGTCATCGTCTACGGTGTCGTCAACCGCCTCTAAATCAAACGTGAACGTTCTCTGGTCTGCAGCTATAGAACCCAATATCGGGGTAGGCGATAACGCTGTGTCGTCCATCTGGACGTCGCCCAGAGCGCCAGTCGGCGTTACAGCTATACTAAGTGCCCGTTCAGGCAAAACGTCCGCTTCTACCACTATAGTTGCACCAGCGCCACCTTCCGTCACATTGTAGGTAGCTGCAGAGAACATCAAGGTCACGTCAGGGTAGTCATCGTCTTCTATGTTCACGGTAAGGGTATCGCCACTCCCCACTTCGGCTCGCGTTACACCTTCAGGAAGGGAATCCGAAAAGCTGAGCTCCACCATCTCTCCATCATCGTCAATGGTGTCGTCAAGCGCCATAAATGAAAAAGTCTTGACAGTCTCACCAACGTCAAAGTTTAAGGTAGTCGGAGTTATGGAGTAATCCACCCCCGCGTCAACGACGTCCTGCCCAGAATTAGCAGAGTCAGATCCGGGAATGCCTGTTGCAACTATATCTATCGCCACAGACCGCATAGGATCTTGATCCAGATTTACCGTTATCGTCTGTGCCGCATTTTCCCCAACGGTGTAACTGCCACTTAAAGGCACTTCAAAAGAGACAACTACAGGCCTAAGGGGCACAGTAATAGTTACAGGGTCCAGGAGTAATGGAGAATTTGTAACCCCGACATCAGTAGTACTGGCACTCAGTACCACCATCTCAGGTTCCTCATCATCGCCGTCGGACGTCGCCGTTAAAATTAATGACTGGCTGTCAACGGACCCCGGGGGGAAAGTTAACATATCTACTGACAGGCTATAGTCTTCAGGCTGGGCAGTGGTACTTGTACCTGCCGTAACCATTACCGTTACAGCGCGCTCGGGGTCAATGTTATTGCCATCGCTATCTGTCAGGGATATATCTACTCTCGTTTCGGCGCCTTCCGCTATCCGGGTAGATTCAATGGAAGCACCCAGGAGTATTTCTGGAACGTCGGCTGGATCATCCTCAATAGTTATCTGAACACTCTCAATAGCACGAGACACCTCCACCATCTCCCCCGTATTAGTGCTTAAAGAAGGGCTGCCGAGTCTCAGGGTAACTATCTCGTCATCATCGTCATCGTCATCACCGTTCGCCGTAAAAACAATCGTTGAACCTGTTTCGCCAGCTATAATGACCAACTCACCAGATTCAGGGTCGTAGTTACTGCCAGTCAAGGTATAATCCCCTTCATCCCCTTCGGTAGGAGCCTCTCCATCTGAACCAGGGCTTGTTGTAACGGTTATCGGTATAGCTAAATCCGTTCTAAGAGTAGAATCTACCATCACCGGTATATTTACCGAAGAGTCTTCACCAGTGGTAACCGCAGATGTAGACACATCAAAAAACACCATTGCGCTATCATCGTCAAAAATGTTTATGTTTTCTCTACTTTGAGTAGCAGAACCTACGTTTATCCGGGGATCAATACTAGTAAAGCCCAGTACCAGTATCTCGGTTCCCTCAACAACCTCGTCGTCCACCGCCGTTATAAATACGCTCACAGGGCCCGGGTTCCCCGCGGAGAACTCTAGTACCGTCGTAGATAACTCATAGTCATCAGGACTGGCAGTGCTACTTGAATGTGCCGCAACCGCAAGCGTTACCACGCGCTCGGGAGCAGTGGGAGTACCATCACCAGCTACTAAACGAACATTTATTTCCGCTTGCCTATCATCACCTTCAGTGACTAAACCAATAGCCGGGAAAGGACTAATTATTAATTCAGGAAAGTCCGAAGGATCATCATTATCAATGATATTAACGGTGGCATTCGGTGAAAAAACAGATACGCCGGTGGTAGGTGAATCCAAAGCCAGACTTACACTCTCGCCGTCGTCATCTTCGTCGTCGTTAACCGCCTCTAGTTCAAACGTGAACGTTCTCTGGTCTGCAGCTATAGACCCCGATATTGGGGTGCCCAATAACGGTGTGCCACCCCTCCGAACGTCGCCCACACTGCCAGAAGACGGCGTTACAACTATATCAATTTCTCGTTCAGGCAAAACGTCCGATTCTACCACTATAGTTGCACCAGCACCACCTTCCGTCACCTCATAGGCAGCTGCAGAGAAGCTCAGGATTATCTCAGGGTAATCATCGTCTTGTATGTTCACCGCAAGGGTAGCACCGCTCCCCGCTCCGGCTCGCGTTACACCTGCCGGAAGCGGATCCATGAAGCTGAACACCACCACCTCTCCATCGTCGTCAACGTCGTCCTCACGCGTATTAAATGAAAAAGTCTTGCTAGTCTCACCAGATTCAAAGTTTAAGATAGTCGGCGTCGGCAATATGAAGTAATCCGCCCCTGCCTCAACGGTGTCCCCGTCAGGTCCGGGAATGCCTACTGCAGCTATATTTATCGCCACAGACCGCATAGGATCTCGATCCAGATTTACCGTTATCGTCTGTGAAACATTTTCCGGAACGGTGTAACTGCCAGATGAGGGCACTTCAAAAGAGACAACTACAGGCGTTAAGGTCACTCCAGGGTCGTCATTGTCTAATATGTTCACCGTAAGGGTATCTGCTCTCGCTTCAGTTAGCGTTATACCTCTCGGAAGATTCATGAAGCTGATCTCAACCGACTCTCCATCATCGTCAAAACTGTCGTCAATCGCCGTAAAACTCAGAGGCTTGCTAGTCTCACCGGGAGTGAAGACTACCGTAGTCGGTGTTATGGTGTAATCCGTCCCCATCTCAACGACGTCCTGCCCGGGATTCCCGGAGTCAGATCCGGGAATGCCTGCTGTACCTATATCTATAGCCACAGTCCGCATAGGATCCCTCTCCAGGTTTATCGTCGCTATCTCTAGTTCCTGACCTTCCTCAACTTCGATAACGCCGCCTGAAGCACTTTCAAAATAGATATCTACGGCTTCAGGGTCGGGAGGGGGAGGAGGGTCGTTGTCCTCAATAGGTATAAAGATTCGAAATTCATCATTTAGACTTGTGAGATCAATTCTGGGATCATCAGTGCTAAAGACGAGTATTACCGTCTCAGTCGGCTCATGCTCGTTGTCGTTCACCGGAAATACACGAATATCCCGAAAGCCCGCGAAATCCGCAGGCCACTCTAAGTTCGTCGTCTCAAAGCTATAATCTGCAGAACTGGCAGTGCTATCAGCACTTGCCATAACCGTTATTCGTACCAGGCGCTCGGGGGGCGTTGGGGTGCCATTAACTGCCAGCTCTACATCTGTTAGCCCGTTGTCTCCACCTTCCATGGCCGGAAATACCTCGGTTCTATTTACCAGAGTTAGAAACGGAACGTCGTCTGGATCATCACCAATGGTTAACGAAACACTAACACTACTAGAAGCCATATTTACACCAGACGGAAGGGTGCCAAAGCCCAGAGTAACTACCTCATCGTCATCATCGTCATCGTCGTTAAGCGCCGTAAAAACAAGATCCTGACTCTGGGAACCAGCTGGAAATCTCAAAACTCCGGCAGCGTAGTTATCGCCGGTCAAGGTGTAATCTTGATCTATGACAGGAGAGGCGCCATCTGAACCAGCGGTGTTCTCAATCATTATCGGTATATCTACAGACGCTACAGGAGCAGAACTTAATCCCACGGCTAGCGTTAGAGGCTCCCCCTCAGCAACGGTAGTAGAAGCAACAGCACTAAAGCTCACTTCAGCAGGTGAGCCTTGAGCGGCAACCGGATCTCGCTCACGAAGGTTGTTTAAGGCGAAATAGAGGGCAAATGCTACTGACAAGGCAATCAGAAGCAAAACCAGAGATAACCTCTTATACGTAAAATTCATAACAGAACCATTCCCCATGAGAGCTCCTTAAAGCCTTAACTTTTATCCTTATGTTTGATACCCACCTACAGTACAATACAAACTAGTCCCTAGTGAGCACAATAATATACCTGAGTAATATACTATACCTTTTATCTCACTAATGCAATCTACCTGTTTTCAGTAAAACGCGATTTACGTTGTAACCTTTTCCCTCATCCCGTTTAGCCCTCACCCTAGCCCTCTCCCAGGGGGAGAGGGAAGTTTTTTGGAGGCTCGTTGTACTGTTTTGAATGAAAAAAATTTTAGTACCTCATCTAGCTGTAACACTTCAACCAAATCCCCTCTCCCTCTGGGAGAGGGCTAGGGTGAGGGAAAAACCGGAGGTGAGCACTAACAGCGTAAGCCCTAACAGAATCAGGGTCAGAGATGAGAACTAACGGAATCAGGGCTAGGTTCAGCACCAACAAAATCAGGGTCAGAGGTGAGGACTAACGGGTTCAGCACTAACAGAATCAGGGCTAGGATCAGCACTAACAGCGTAATCCCTAACAGAATCAGGGTCAGAGATGAGAGCTAACGGCGTAAGAGCTACCTCTGCGTAAATCCTAACGGGATGAGGAAAACGCCCAACGCCTGCTCACCGCGAGCCACATTCCGCCACTCAATACAAGAACAGCTCCCAATGAGAACAGCCCGAACAGCCAGCCATACGAAAGAGCAATACCGCCTGTAGGGGGAAGAAGTCTCGAACGGCTGCTGCTCTCCTCCTCAGGCTCACTAAAGCCCAGAACAAAGAACGAAAATTCCATAACGTCTACACAAATCCCGTCCCCTGATTGAGAGAGCTCTGTATCCTCCACCAACTCCCATCGGGTGCCGCCTTTGTCCGGATCATACCTGTACATCCTCAAAGATGAGAGACTCCCACCAGAACCGCTCCTTGCATCCTCGGTTACAGGAACACATACCCTCACGGGCACCTCAAAGGTGCCTGTAATTTCCTCGCCGTCAGCGTCCTGAGGGGTAATATCCCAAAGAGTGCCGTCAGCAAAATCTACGCCGAACGGTTCAACAGGCAGACCGCCCTCCTGACCACGACTAGCCTCCCTAAGGTTGGGCCACATAACAAAAGAGACCGTACCGCGAGCCAACTTATGCGCGTTGCTCTGTGCTCCGTCATCATTCACGGGCGGAATGTCTCCCAACAATACCAGTTGAGGACGAGCTACACCCTCCACAAGATCGCCGCCCGATGGATCCGTATCCGCCGGGAGAAGCGGGAGAAGAAGGTTCTTAAGATCCTTGTCCAGGAACCTCACCTCAGCCGTTCCTGGATCCACTATCACCACTTCGTCAGGTTGGTTTTCGCTTAATAAGCTCAAGGTAACCGACTGGTCGGTAAAGTCGTCTGTTTCTTCCTGCACCCTTACGAGAACGTTCTTGCTTGTCTCCGAACGATCGAAAAATAATCTTATAAGCGTATCAGAAGTATCTCCAACAATAACGTCTGTGTCCCGGTCCGGAGTTACAACTATGGATATAGTCACAATCCGTCCGGGAGCGTTATCCAACTCCACGGTTACCGTTAGCATCGTATCCCCGCCTTCCGCCTCCGCTACCGTATAAGAGCTGGCACCAAAAGATACACGGTGATCGGTGTCGCCTATGTGCAAGACTGCGCTGTCCTGAGCACCGGCGGATAGACCCGGCACAACGGTAAGATCGCCAAAGCCAAACAGAGCTGACTCGTCGTTATCGTCAACGTCGTCCGGGTTTGCACTAACGGTGAAACTCTTCTCAACCTCATTGGCGCTGAACTCAACGACGACATCGGCGCTGAACTCAACGTTATCATCATCACGGCAGTAGTCACTCGAAACCGCGATAGTCAAATCATCAGGGGAGCCTCCGCCTTGACCAGTTATCGTTATGGGTACGCATATAACACTGTCGGGGAACTCACTGAGAGTTAATACTATGTCTTCAGAGCTGCCTTCATCCACTTCGTAGATCGCCCTTTCAAACTGCACGGTCAGATCATCAGGTCTATCGTTGTCTTGAATATTCACAGTAAAGGTATCGCCACTCCCCACTTCGGCTCGCGTTACACCTTCCTGAAGCGGATCCGCGAAGCTGAGCTCTACTGCCTCCCCATCGTCGTCAAAACTGTCGTCAATCGCCATAAACACCACGGTCTTGCTAGTCTCACCGGGAGTGAAGATTACCGTAGTCGGTGTTATAGTGTAATCCGTCCCAATCTCAACGAGGCCCTGCCCGGCATTCATGTAGTCAGATCCACGCATGCCTGACATACCTATATTTATAGCCACAGTCCGCATAGGATCTTGATCCAGGTTTATCGTTATTTCCTGTACTGCACCTTCCTCAACGGTGTAACTGCCACTTGAAGGCACTTCAAAAGAGACGACTACGGGGACAATTACGTCATCATCAATGATATTAACGGCGGCATTATCCGGCGAACCAGTAGATACGCCGAAGGTAGGTGAACTCAAAGCCAGATTTACACTATTGCCGTCATCGTCTATGGAGTCGTCAATCGCCTCTAACGTAAACATAAACGTTCTCTGGTCTGCAGCTATAGACCCCGATATTGGGGTAGCCGATAACGGTCTGCCATCCACCTGGAAGTCGCTCACGTCGCCAGACGGCGTTACAACTATATCAATTTCTCGTTCAGGCACAACGTCCGCCGTTACCGCTACAGTTGCCCCGGCACGACCTTCCGTCGCATCGTAGGTAGGTGCAGAGAAGCTCAGGGTCACGGCAGGGTCGTCATCGTCTACTATGTTCACCGTAAGGGTATCTTCTCTCGCCGCGGTTCGCGTTATACCTTCCGGAAGATTCATGAAGCTGATCTCAACCGACTCTCCATCGTCGTCAAAACTGTCGTCAATCGCCATAAAACTCAGAGGCTTGCTAGTCTCACCGGGACTGAAGACTACCATAGTCGGTGTTATAGTGTAGTCCGTCCCAATCTGAACGACGTCCTGCCCGGTATTCCCGGAGTCAGATCCGGGAATGCCTGCTGTACCTATATCTATAGCCACAGTCCGCATAGGATCCCTCTCCAGATTTATTGTCGCTATCTCTAGTTCCTGACCTTCATCAACGTTGGTAATGCCGCCTGAAGCACTTTCAAAATAGACGTCTATGGGGGGAATGGAGGGAGGGGGAGGAGCGTCGTTGTCCTCAATATTTATAGTGATTCCATTTACAGGTATCCTGCTGGTAATTCTGGGATCATCAAAACTAAAGATGAGTACTACCGTCTCAGTCGACTCAACATCGTTGTCGTTCATCGGATCTACAAAAACATTCTTAACGTCCGTGAAATCCGCAGAGAAATCTACGGTCAGCGGAGGAATTAAGGTATAATCTCCAGGACTGGCAGTGCTCGCATCACCTACCGTAATCGTTATTTGTACCGGGCGCTCAGGGGCCGTGCTGGTGCCATCAACATCTGTCAGGCTTAAAATTGCTCGCCCTCTTCGATCAGTTTCATGGGCATGAACGACCGAGACAACTTCCAGAAATAGTGCCGGAACGTCGTCTGGATCATCAGTAATGGTTACCGAAACAGTATTATCACCAGGACCCAGCCCTACCCCAGTCGGAAGGGGGGCGTTGAAGGACAGAGTAACTATCTCATCGTCATCATCAACGTTGTCGTCAAGCGCCATAAAAACAAGCTCCTGAATCATGACACCAGTTCCAAAGGTCAAAAGGTTGGAAGCGTAGTTATCGCCGGTCAAAGTGTAATCTTGCTCTATGACAGGAGAGTCGCCATCTGAACCATCGGTGTTCTCAATCATTATCGGTATATTTACAGCCTGTGTAGCAGCAGCACTTAATTCCACGGTTAGCGTTACCATTTCCCCCTCAGCAACGGTACGAGCATTACCACCAGTAAAGCTCACGGTAACAGGTGAGCCCTGAGCGGCAACCGGATCTCGCTCACGAAGGTTGTTTAAGGCGAAATAGAGGGCAAATGCTACTGACAAGGCAAGCAGAAACAAGACCAGCGATAACCCTTTATGCGTAAAATTCATAACAGAACCATTCCCTATGAGAGCTCCTTAAAAGCCTTAACTTTTATCCTTATTTGTTGTCCAATTATAGTACGATGCAAACTAATTCCTAGTAAGCAGGGCATTATACCTGAATTAATATACTACATTTTTTATCTTAGATTAATAAATACAATCTATCTCTTTGCAGCATATCGCGATTTACATTGTAATCTTTGTAATCTTTTCCCTCACCCTAACCCTCTCCCAGGGGGAGAGGGAAATAAGATGCGAGCTCGTCGTACCGTTTTGAATGAGAAAAAGTCTGTCACGTTATTTAACTGTAGCACTTCACCTTAAAGTCCCCTCTCCCCCCGGGAGAGGGTTAGGGTGAGGGCTACACCAGTAAAGACCACCTACCGATCGTCCGAGACTGCCCTTTGCAAAAGGGTGATCATTTCCAAGTCTTTGTTCGCTTTGGCATAGTCCAGAGAACTATTTCCTTCGTCATCCTACACTAAGGGTGAGGGCTACACCAGTAAAGACCATCTACCGATCATCCGAGACTGCCCTTTGCAAAAGGGCGATCATTTCCACGTCTTTGTTCGCTTTGGCATAGTCCAGAGAACTATTTCCTTCGCCATCCTGCACTAGAAGGAAATTTGTTAAGTTGGGAGCTCGTCGTACCGTTTTGAATGAGAAAAGGTCTGGCACGTTATTTAACTGTAGCACTTCACCCAAAGTCCCCTCTCCCCCCGGGAGAGGGTTAGGGTGAGGGCTACACCAGTAAAGACCACCTACCGCCCGTCCGAGACTGCCCTTTGCAAAAGGGTGATCATTTCCACGTCTTTGTTCGCTTTGGCATAGTCCAGAGAACTATTTCCTTCGTCATCCCGCACTAGCGGATTTGCTCCCCTCTTGAGGAGGGAAGCCACCTTTTTATACCGCCTTGCCCTTACCTCTCTATGCAAGGCAGAGCTTCCATGGGCGTCCTTTTGGTCCATATCTTCGCATGGCTCAAGAGTGATGAGGGTTTTCTTGCCTCTGCGTATATGCACTGATGAGACCGAAGAGCCCCGCTCAACTTTGAACTTTTCCCTCATAGGGGTCTTAAACAGTATGTCTGGAGTAACCGCTTCACCGTTGACCATCAAGCCGCCCTGCCTGACCAGACGTTTCACCTCTGCCACACTGTCAAAGGCCAGTACCAGGAGGTCCAGAAGACGTTTCTTACTCATTAAAAGGTCTGCAAGTACAGGGACTACGGCCCCTATCCGTCCAGTGGACTGGCGGGCAGATTCCTGCGTTACAGGTGTTGTGCCGTGCAGTTTCTGCTTCCTTTCTGCACCGCCTATGTATAGTCTGGCTCCTTGTGAGTCTTCGGAGGCCTGTGCCAAACCTTCGTCTCCATGCACGGTACGGGTAACCTCTTCCGCAAGCTTTATCTGTGCAAATCTCCCTTTAGGGTTACTGTTGAGTTCGTCCGAAGCCTGCCCTATTTCCTCAGGGGACAAGGTGGTGAACAGCTTGAGATATCTGATCACGTCGGCGTCAGCTGTGTTGAAGAAGAACTGGTAAAGCTGATAGGGTGAAGTCCGTTCCCGGTTCAGGCATGGTGCGTCTCCCGATGCGGTTTTCCCGAATTTATCCCCTCGTGAATCAACTATGAGAGGATGCACAAGGGCATGGGTTTCAGCACCTCTCGCCTTACGTATAAGGGAAGTTCCAGCTAGTATATTGCCCCACTGGTCAGATCCTCCGGTCTGGAAGGTGCAGCCGTAACGGTCGTACAACACCAGGTAATCGTACGCCTGCAGGAGCTGGTATGAGAACTCGGCGTATGACATTCCCCTCTCACGCCTCCTCTTGACGCAATCCAGCTTCAACATCTCGTTTATGGATTGTAGCTTGCCAACGTCGCGCAGAAAGTCAACGAGCCTTATCTCCGCGAGCCATTCGGCGTTATCGACCATCAGGGCAGAGGAGTAGACGTCTGAGTCTTCTCCTTTGCCAAAGCGGAAGAATCTCCCAAGCTGAGACTTTATAGCCTCTGCGTTTTGCTTTACCGTTTCCTTTGCAAGGATTGGCCTCTCTTTGCTCTTCCCCGAAGGGTCGCCTATCATGCTCGTTCCACCACCCAGCAACACTACAGGCCGATGCCCGTGCTGCTGCATCCGCGCAAGCCCCATTATGGAGGAAAGATGGCCGATATGGAGGCTGTCCGAAGTAGGATCTATGCCCATGTAGAGGGTTACCTTGTCTTCTATAAGTCTCCGCTCCCCGCCAGGGGTAACGTCCTTGAGGGCACCTCGCCACGTCAGTTCTTCAACGACGTTGGCAAACCGGGTGACACTGATGACGTTCATCGGTTTGTCTCCACTATAGAGACGACCTGGGCTACGTCTCTCTTCATCTGGTCTATCAATGGTTCTGCTCCTTCAAACCGCAGTTCATCCCTTATACGGGATACAAAGCTGATCCGCATCTGCTGATGGTATAGATCTCCTTCGTAACCTACAACGTAGGCCTCCACTTTGCGCTCTCCTCTTTCATCCTCAAAGGTGGGACGTATGCCTATGGAGGTAGCAGCTGCGTAGGAAGTTCCCCGAAAACGGGCATAAGAGGCATAAATGCCGTCTGCAGGGATGAGACGGCTATCCGACGTCAGGAGGTTTGCCGTAGGATAACCTAGCTTCCGACCTCGTCCATCCCCCTTAACTACGACGCCTTCCACGGAGTAAGGACGGCCTAGCAGTTGCCCTGCCTCCTCAACGCGACCTTCTAAAAGTGCACGCCTTATACGGGACGAAGATACGGGCGAACCGTCCGGTAATCTCTCTCCCGCTACACGTACGACGCGAATACCCAATTCAGCCGCGGACGCCGTCAGGTCGTCTGCACCAGCGCGATCCGAACCCATCACCGCGGAGGGGCCAAGCAGTATTGAACGTACTCCCGCGGCATTATGCAGGATCTGGAGGAATCGGGAGGCTTCAAGCGCGCGTATCTCGCTGTCAAAGTCAAGCAAGATTACTGAGTCTATGCCCGACGACTTGATTCTGTTCAAACGGTCTTCAAAGGATGAGAGATAGATAACCGGTTGCTCTGGCTGCAGCACCTCTCTCGGCTGACGTCTGAATACGATAGCTGCCGAAGCAACGTCATCCGCCTTTGCCAGTTTCACGGCTTCTTCCAGAAGGCGCGTATGCCCCCTGTGCACTCCGTCAAACGTACCGACAACAGCACACAAAAAAGCACCAGGGGTAGTTTGACGCGTAAGCTCGTCTATCAACTTCACTGCGGTTCCTGGATCATATCGGAGTTTGTAGCCTTATCTAGAGATTCAGTAAGCCTCAAGGTAACCTCACTGATAACGTCGTCAGGAGAGTAGTTCAGCGGCTTCCAACAGTAACGCTTCAGTATCGTCCCAACCGATGCAGGCATCAGTTATGGATACGCCGTACTCCAAAGAAGAGGAGAGAGGCTGGCTGCCTTCGTTAACGTTGCTCTCCAGCATACCGGCTATAATGCCCTTGTTGCCTTGTACACGCTGCTTAAGAACGTCTCTAAACACCAATGGCTGACGCTTATGATCCTTGTTTGAGTTGCCGTGTGAGCAGTCAACTGCCAAATTGGCTTCCAGTTTCGATTTGGCAAGTACGGTCTGCGCTTCTTTGATGGATCCTTCATCGTAGTTGGTGCCGGCTCTGCCGCCCCGCATGATGATGTGGCAATCAGGGTTACCTTTTGTGATGATTACAGCTGTACCGCCGTCGTCGTTAGCACCAAGGAAGGCATGAGGAGCGCTAGCCGCTGTTACACCGTCCGCTGCTATCTGGATGCTGTGCCTGTTTCCGCCCGTACCGTTCTTGAAGCCTACAGGAGAAGAAAGCCCGCTCGCAAGCTGACGATGGGATTGACTCTCAGTGGTCCTGGCACCGATTGCACCCCAAGATATAAGGTCTCCAAGGTACTGAGGAGTCAGCGGGTCAAGCCATTCGGTAGCCGTCGGCAGTCCCATATCCGTCAGCTGGATGAGCAGCTGCCGTGCGCGCTCAAGACCGGCGCTCACGTCAAACGTGCCGTTCAGGTGAGGGTCGTTTATGAATCCCTTCCAACCAATAGTAGTGCGGGGCTTCTCAAAGTAGGTGCGCATGGCTATGTACAGCGTCTCTTTAGTCTTTTCTGCGAGTCTAGCAAGTCTCTCGCCGTAATCCAGAGCAGCGCCCGCGTCATGTATGGAACACGGCCCGACGATCACAAGGAAACGATCGGAACGACCGTGTATTATCTCCTTGATCTGTGCTCGTCCGTCCAGAACCGTGTCCACAATCTTGGAGGTGGCAGGAATCCGCTCTCGCATTAGACGGGGCGATTTGAGGGGGGTTATGGTTTTAACGTTTACGTCTATATGTTTATGTGTTGCCGAACTTTTCACGCTGGTTCTCCGTTTCAGGGCAGTAGTTGTGTAATACTGATGGGAACCGCGGAAAATCTCCGGTTTTGACGGTTGCCCATCAATGGGTCAAGGGTCAGGAGATAGGCGTATAAAAAAGGGCATGTACAGGACGCAATTCAAGCTCTCCCAGTAAAGCCGCGTGGAGCAAGGTCTGCAAAAGTGTCGGTTGTGTAGTCATGTCTTGTACTTTTACGCGATGCAGGACACGGGCAGGTCGGCAAAAGACGGAGGCACCTCGCACGGCCGCCGATCTAATCCGCCACTATGTCGCATGCATAAATCAGTATATACGCAGCCGGTTCGTAGTTTCTAGTCTTTGGTTTTTAGTTTTCGATTTTTTAATTAAGACTGACAGGCAAACTGAACGGGCAAGGCAGAGGAAGGAGCACCTCTGCGGATTGTGTCTGTCTATGCATCTTGAGACAAGTCCGGCCTCAGTCTCTTTGCTTCATGCAGGTAGACGTGTTCTATTTCTGATTGCTGCTTGTCTGTGTTCCAAAGAAGCGTTATCCGTATGCACCTCTCTATATCGTCCGGCCTGGCCATGGAGTTTGCATCCATAAGCGGGACCATAGTCCATTTGAGCCCTTTTCTGACGGCGACGGAAGGAAACTCCGCGGTCAAGTCTCTGGTAGAGGCAAGGTACACTAACGCTACGTCCTCGGAACGTATTCCGTTCTTCTCTATAATAGTTTCAAGCAACTCTTTGGTAGCCCGAATGACGGCTTCCCGTTCGTTGGCTGAAGCAGTGGTGGCTCCCCTTACTCCTCTTACAGGCATTGTATTCTCCTGACGTCCCTTGCAGCTAAGTTAATATGAGGTAAATTTAAGGCTCATCCCTGACCGTTCCAGCCAGCAGTCTGCTCACGAGACGACCCGCCCTCTCTGGTGACGATTCGGGCTTACCCGCCGATATCTCTTTTATTAAAGCACTGCCTACTATAGCTCCGTCCGCTATACGCGCCGCCGCCGCCACGTGTTCGGGCGTAGAGATACCAAACCCTATGGCGATAGGCAGGTCTGTACTCTTTCGTACCCGTTTGACCAGAGCACGCGCACGTGGGCTGAACTCCTTACGAACGCCAGTAACTCCAGAAACGGACACGCAGTAAATGAAGCCGTTCGCGACGGCACAGGCCTGATCTATATTGGGATCAATAGAGGTAGGCGCAACCATCGGAACAAAGGAGAGATTGTTTGCACGCGCCGGTCCGAGCAAAGGCTCCGCTTCGTAAACGGGAAGATCAGGAACTATGAGACCATCCGCTCCTGCTTGAGCAGCGTCCCGACAGAAATTTTCCGGACCCGCGGCAAGTATCGGATTCCAGTAGCCCATCAGCGCCAGGGGAGCTTTGACGCCGCGGGAACGTATCTCATTGACCATATCCAGGCACCTGGCAGGAGTGGTACCAGCCTGCAAAGCCCGGAAGCTGGATTCTTGTATAACTGGGCCCTCTGCCACAGGATCGCTGAAAGGTACGCCCAGCTCCACCAGGTCGGCACCTGCATCGATTACGGCATAGACGACGTCCAAAGTCAAACTGAGAGAAGGATACCCGGCGGTTACAAAGACCACAAGAGCCGCTCGACCGTCATCCGCCGCCTTTGAAAAACTCTTTCGTATTCGATCGATCATTGATTCATATAGTAAGCCGTCCGGCTATCTCTGGGAACCGAGTAGACCAAAACTACAGACCAACGCGTTATGGATTGCATGGATAGTTATGGGCATAAAAAGGGAACGAGTCCAAAGAAAAGATATACCTATAGCAGTTCCAAGTATGAAAACGGGTATAAGTAAGGTCAGGTCTGCATGGAATAGAGCGAAGGTCATAGAGGATAAACCTAATGCCATCGCCGGTACAAAGCTGGCACGCATAGATTTTAGTATGAAGCCTCGAAAGAAGAACTCCTCCGATACAGGTGCGGCTATCGCTGCTATGACAAGGGTTAATGCTATGCTTCCCCCCGTGTTGGTGAACAGCATCTCGGCGTTGTTTGATGGCGTTAGCTGCTCCAGGTTCAAAAGCTCAACGATTAGCCCATAAACCACTATGAAGCCGTATGCCGTCATCCACACTAGAAGACTGCCAAAAGCTCTAAGTGAGTCGCGCGCGTCCCCTGGAGGAGACAGGTTGAAACGGACGGATGCTCTCCTTGAAGCCCCATACGCCAAAGCAACCCCTATAAACGCCAGGCTGACGGTGAGAGGCAGCACAGAGGTCTCCGGGATGATCTCTCCAAATGAGTCAAAGGATCTCCCAGCAATTATAAGCAGCGACGTGGCACCGTTCACTCCCAGGACGCAAAGCCCCATAATGCGCCACGAGGCCTTGAGCGGTAAAGTCAAAATCACAGAAGCTATAGCGCTCGCAAAACCTCCAAGCCCTAACACGACGCGGGTTGTCGCTAATGCCTCCTCATCAGAAGGAAATAGCGCCATGGACAGCAGAAAGAAGCTAACTATGGCAAGGATTACAGACGTTACAGCACCGACCATATTGGCCGCATGGGCTTTTCTAAACTGTAACTGTTGATGATCAGTGAGGGCTTCTTCTTGCTCTAGCTTCTCCATACAACGTCTCCGAATTCACCCTCCTTGCGAGGTTTCGACTTGAAGACGGCGTAATCCTCTTTTGAGGTCTGTATAGTAGTGAATTCTCCATGCCCAGGCAGTACTTTGGTAATTAGAGGCAAGGTGAGCAGGCGGGTCTCTATGCTCTCTAGTATCCTCTCAAAGGAGGAAGCGTCGCGGGTTTTACCTGGACCTCCGGGGAAGAGTGTATCGCCCGAAAATAGATGAGGAGACTTACCTGGAGACTCGCCCGGCAACAGGTAGCAGGTGGAACCCGGAGTATGTCCCGGGACAGATATAGCACGCACCATAACACCGCCCGCTTTTATAAGGAGGTCGTTTTCGGCGTGCCTCGGATGGATGCCCTTATCCTCGATCTGTTCGAAGTCTCCTTTACCAGCGTATACCGGAACGTCGAATTTATCCAACGTCGCCGATAGGCCTTCAAGATGATCCCAGTGACTGTGAGTTATAAGGATTGCCTGAACGTCAGTTTTGGCGGCGGAGTCCTTGAGTTCCACAGGGTTGCCTGGGGTGTCAACTATCAAGCTCTTTGAGGTGTACTGGCACGTGACAAGAAAAGCGTTGTTAGAAAAGCCGGAGACGAACCTGTCTATAGTCCAGATATCACCGGAGTATACGCGCGTCATGGCGTCCGCCGGACTAAGTAGCTTGAGGTTCCGGCTCTATAGTCGGCCGGTTCACGTTCGTCGAGGGTTCAGGTTCGGGCTGCTCCAACTGTTCGTCTGCCGTTTTGGCTTGAGCCTTTTCCATCTCCTCACGCATTACGACCGGATCCTTCCCTTCCATTATTGCCTTGAACTCTTCGGCCTCCACGGTCTCATATTTGAGCAGGTATTCCGCTAGGGTGTCAAGCTGTTCTTGATGCTCTTGCAGTATAGACGAGGCCTCAGCCGCACCCTCTTCCAGCAAACGGTCTATCTCCTGATCTATCTTTATCTCCGTTCGCAGTGAGTAGTCTCTTTGCTCAGACATCTCCTTGCCAAGGAAAATAGCTTCTTCTCTTTTGCCAAATATCCGTAGCCCCATTATCTTACTCATACCAAAACGGGTTACCATATTGCGGGCGATACGCGTTGCCTGCTCTATATCGTTTGCCGCCCCCGTCGTTACTTTGCCGAACTTCAGCTCTTCCGCCGCTCTACCACCCATAGCAGAGGCTATCAGAGCCGTCAGCTCCTCAGAAGAGTGGAGTGACCGGTCTTCCTGCTGGTAACGGGTAAAACCTCCGGCGTGCCCCCTTGATATGATGGAAACCTTGCCTATGGGGTTACCGTCCGGCACAAAGTGGGATACTATAGCGTGCCCTGACTCGTGGTATGCTACCATGCGTCGCTCTTCGTCTGTTATGACTCTGCTCTTACGTGCAGGGCCTATGCTTACTCTGTCTATGGCTTCGGTGAGGTCTTCTATGCCTATACTCTTCTTCTTTCGGCGAGCGGCAAGCAACGCGGCCTCGTTCACAAGATTTGCAAGGTCAGCGCCGGAGAAACCGGGGGTCTGGCTGGCAATATTCTTCAGATCTACGCCTGTTTCCAGAGGTTTGCCCTTGGAGTGAACGCCCATAATAGCCTCACGTCCCTTTACGTCCGGAGCGTCCAGGATTACTCGCCTGTCAAACCTGCCAGGCCGAAGAAGAGCGGGATCCAGAATATCAGGACGGTTCGTAGCGGCTATAACTATAATGTTCGTATTTGTATCAAAGCCATCCATCTCTACCAATATCTGGTTCAGCGTCTGCTCTCGTTCGTCGTGCCCTCCACCAAGACCGGCGCCCCTATGTCTCCCAACTGCATCTATCTCATCCACGAACATTATGCAGGGGGAATGCCTCTTGGCCTGCTCAAACAAGTCTCGCACACGCGACGCACCTACTCCCACAAACATCTCCACAAACTCAGATCCCGATATGGAGAAGAAAGGAACGTTGGCCTCTCCCGCCACGGCACGGGCCAGTAACGTCTTACCCGTTCCCGGAGGCCCTACCAGCAACACGCCTTTCGGTATTCGAGCCCCTATGGCCTGATATCGGTCCGGGTACTTCAGAAAGTCTACAACCTCTGCCAGCTCTTCCTTGGCTTCATCCGCGCCCGCTACGTCCTCAAAAGTAACGTTTGCCTTCGTTCCAACAAACATCCGCGCCTTGCTTTTCCCAAAGCCGAACGCCTGGCTGTTGCTGCCCTGCGCCTGACGGAATATAAAGAAAAGAAGCGCTACAAGCAGAAGTATCGGCAACACAGACAGAAGTATCCCAAAAATACGGCCTATGCCTCCGGACGGCTTAGTGTCGTAAGTGTAGTTCTCCTCAGGGACCTCCGACGATATCAGGATTTGGTATAGATCCGTACCGTCATCCCTGGTGGACTTGTAAGCGGTTTCCCCAAGGGTCGCTTCCACGTTAGTACCATCGACAATTATTTCCAGTGGCTGTTCAGCGTTTGCCTCTTTCGCCAGCTGGATGACGCGCGAAAGGGGTATCTCTTCAGGCTCATCTCCACCGCCGCGGTTGAAGATAAACAAAAGTACAGCCGCAGCACCGCCGAGAAGTACCAGATAGATTAGAAGGTTTCTTATAACGCGACCAGACATGTAGGCGTCTTTTGTTTATACTCCGAGCTACTCAACTTTATAAACGTCATACTATTATTATAGAGTAACATAAGTAGCCTTGATATGCCTGTCAAGTCTCTTGATATGCTTGTCCAATCTAGTGTAGTATTTACTCATTCATAGTAACCCTCATGCTGTGAAATACAATCATAAGCTTTGGAGGAACGCATAGCAAAAGAATACAAAATCAACGAACAAATCACTGCCCGCAGCGTACGCGTAGTTCAAGGTGAAAAATCGGATGCGCCTGTGATGTTCACTGAAGATGCCTTACGTATGGCCGAAGAGGTCGGGCTTGATTTAGTGGAAGTCGGGTCTAATCAAAATCCGCCCGTGTGCCGTATATTGGACTACGGTAAGTTCAAATACATCCAGTCAAAGAAAGAGAAAGAGGTTCGCAAAGCCTCCCGAGGCCTGAATCAGTTGCGACAGGTGAGGATGACCCCTTTCATATCACCTGTACACCTTGATTACAAAAGGAATATGGTTCGGGAGTTCCTACAAAAAGGCGCTAAGGTACAGGTGAGTGTCCTGATGCGCGGACGACAACGTGCTTACCCGGAATCAGCGGTGAAGGTGTTGCGAGATCTAGCTGAAACCTGCAACGACTTAGCAAGAGTAGATAACCCACCTTCACTGGATTCTCGCTCTATAAGCATGGTCCTTTCCCCTTTAGCCAAGCGTGGAAAAGTGGGAATAAGTGCCGGCCCGAAGGATCAAATGGCAAATGACTCTAACGGTAGTGAGGAAAGTAAAAACGGTAAAGGCGAAGAGGAATAACGACATGCCAAAAATGAAAACCCATAAGGGGGCTAAAAACAGGTTCAAACGCACCGGATCGGGCAAGATAGTGCGCATGAAGGGGCCGCGTAGCCACCTCAGAAGGAAGAAATCCAATAGAGTAAAACGGCTGTTTGGTTCAACTGTTCCACTAGATTCTCATGCCTTGAGCAAAAGGATAGATCGGCTCATAGGGTGATTGGTAAGTTAAAGGCGACTACGATACCAGTAGCTATAAGCGAAACTGTACTAGTTAGGGTTAACTAAAAGTAATGGCAAGAACACGATATATTAAATCCAATAAGCGCAGAAAAGCCGTTATGAAGGCGGTGCGCGGACACAAGAGCGCAAGACGTAGACGATACAGAACGGCGAAAGAGTCCCTGCTTCACGCGATGGACTATGCAACTAAGCATAGAAGGCTTAAAAAACGGCAGATGCGCTCCCTGGCAGTGATACGTATAAACGCTGCAGCAAGACGTAACGGCACAAGCTACAGCGAGTTTATGCACGGGTTGCGGACAGCTTCGGTGGAAATCGACAGACGTTCGCTATCCGAGATGGCGATATACGATCATGAGGCTTTCACAGAGACGGTTCGCATAGCTCTTGAGGCGACCAAGAACACGCCTTCCGAAAAAGTACAGTCAATGTAGCTTGACCCGTTTGGTGGCGGACAGTGGATGGACGGGAAGTTGGCGGGCCGCTGAAGAATTGCAACTGATGATCGTATGATCGCAAGTCAGTTTGCCCATAACGCGTGGCCTACAGGAGACTGATAAAAAGAGAAATACCCGGTTTCTCGCCCGTTTCACACTCGGCTAAAACTTTACGATAAAAGCACGTAACGAAACACTACCATAAGTGTTTGCTATATCAGCGCTGCGTCCACCATAACGGCGCCGAACAGCAGAAAAAGATAAAGTAGTGAAAATCTGTACAGCTTCCACGCTGCATCCTTTGTACGTTGTCGCGTCAAAAGCCACGCAAACCATATGAACGCAAATCCTAAAGTGCCAGCAACTCCCAGATAGAAAGGCCCTAGCTGTCTAGCGACCGCCGGAAATGCCAACGTAATCGCCGAAAGTAAAAGGCTGTAAAGCAATATCTGGACGCGCGCCGCTCCCTCTCCATGCACATTGGGAAGCATCGGCACCTCTGCGCGAGCGTAGTCTTCCTTGATCATTAAGGCAAGTGCCCAAAAGTGAGGCGGCGTCCAGAAAAACACTATCGCGAACATATACCATGCCGCCAAATCAATGGTCCCGGCCTCAGCGGCATACCCAACTAAAGGAGGTATTGCGCCTGCCGCGCCGCCTATAACTATGTTTTGAGGCGTAGAGGGCTTCAGAATAATCGTGTAAAGTCCCAGATATAGCACTGTACCCAATATCGCTAACGACGCCGCAAGCACGTTGGATTGAAACCATATAAATGCAAACGCCAGAACGTTGAGCACGATTCCAAACATCAAAGCGTTACGAGGAGTTATTCTGCCTTCCACGATGGGGCGGTTTTTTGTACGTCCCATTTTTTTGTCTAAGTCGCGTTCCAGATACATGTTCAGGGAAGCCGCTCCTCCAGATGCCAAAGCTCCTCCAACGAGAACCGACAGTAGCGCGCCAAGCGACGGAGCACCTTGAGCCGCCAACAATGTGCCGGCTGCTCCTGTAAACAGCAACAACGTCATAACACGGAACTTAGTAAGAGCCAAGTAGTCCGACAGCTTGCGCATAATGCGAGGTCTTATATTGCTGATGTCAGCTGATATCATCAGGCAACCACTATATCAACATCAACGCGGCGCCTTGATTCGCCAAGATCTGGCAGTCATCAAAGTCAAAAGTGCCCATACTACGGTCGCTAGACTCAAATGTGCAGCCCGGGACCAGACGCCGAAGTCCGTCCAAGGATTGGCAGCACCTATAAATATCTGTCCTATCACGGCCGCCACCGCTACCCATGCAACTACGCGCCAAGCTGGACGGTTCCATATCTTTATAGTCTTGTACAGAGCATACAACGCAGCAAGGGCCGAAACTCCCGACGCAGCTCTGTGCAATAACTGTATAGCCTCCAGCTCGGAACGTGGGAATTCAAGACCGTTACACAGCGGCCATGACTGACAGGCTGTACCGGCCCCTCGCATAACTGCAAACGCTCCAGTTAGCAGAGCAATCAATGCTATGCCCGACGCCCAGATCAGGATAGGGGATAAGTCGTTTAATGAGTCTTTACCCGGTAGAGCAGTCCAGTTGGACGCCGCCGCCATAACAAACAACATTCCCATAACGGATATCTGCGCCAGCATCAAATGCGCCATACGTATGGTAGGATCCAGCTCCGACAAAACGACGGCTCCGCCTATGCCTCCGATAATCGCTACCAATACTAGAATACCCGCAAGGGTCAGTGTCAAGCTGGAAGAAGCCGGTCCGCGCCAAGCCCTAATAAGCGCCGCTACTAAACTCACGCCCAGCAACGTGCCGGTCGCTCTATGACTCCACTCAAGCAGAGCATGGAAGTCGTTCCAAGGAGGCACAAGCCGCCCGAAACATAGAGGCCAGTCAGGACAACCGTCTCCAGATCCGGTAACCCTCACCACTCCTCCCAAAGTAATCTGTCCCAAGGCCAGAAGAATCGAAACACTCAGTAAAAGCACGAGGAGCATATCTCCCCCACTTAAGGCAAAAGCTGTACTCCGAACAGTACCTCCTCTGTTTGCAGCATTGGTTTGGCGCAGTTTGTTGCTCCTAATCAGCAGCTATGAAGAAACGGGAAGTAGTTCATAAAACTATGACCAATTTGCACCTTACACCCCATACCCCTTCTTCCTGATCTACGTTTTACTGACATCAACATCCGGTCATAAGGACTATGCCGCAAGTTTTATTGCTATCAGTTGGGCAGTAATCAGCACTCGCTCAGTGTACACCTTAGGCGGCCAGCAAGTACACAAGGTGATGGTCTCCGGTCCGCTTTCAAACAGTGCCAGATCTTCAGCTGACACTTGGTTAGTCTGCGTTACACGATATATATACTCGGCGTCCTCAGTGGACAGAAATACGTCTACGGGGTCATTCTTTATCATGTCTACTATATTGGGAATACCTCTGAACACGCTACCCTCATTGTGCCCGAAACTTTCGAGATGACCAAAGTACCACCCGGTACCTCCCTCTCCGGGACGATCGGTCTCAGGTATGAACCCAACTACATTATCCGGCGTTTCGTATTGCGCCGAATCTCCCAAATCCAGCAGTTCCAGATCGGATACAGGAGTATCAAGATGTATAACAGGTATCCGCATGCGCAATACAACTTGCTCCGAAGCTATATCCAAAATGTCTTGAAGGTCTTTCGCCTCAATGGGCTTGAACCCTTCCGGCAGACCAGGCGCACCAAAAGGGCCATCTTTTATGGTGTCATGGGAAGCCCAGTATTTTGGGTTGACCGATTGCGCGGGATAGAAAATAGCTAGAGAGGGCGAAGGTAAACTATCGGACTCTCCTTTTGGTGCTAACACTCCAAGCACTACGTCCTTATCCGGCACCTGCGACACAAACGATTCTCTGTCATCGCCCGCCGTTATACGCAGATAGGTATAATAAGATGCCGCCGACAGGATGCCTATACCGGCAACTATACCTAACCAAGCAAGTGCTGTATGAATTCTAACCATTGACTCAATAGGTACAAAAACGGTTACGTCGTGCCATAATGCAGTTAATTGATTAATGTTGCTTCATGACACAATACGGTCTATCTCCTGCCCGATCCGCCCTCCAAGATGGGCTCGTTGATGTTTATCTCACCGTTCCTTATCTTGAGGTTGAAGCCGCAACTCGGTTTTATGCACACCCATGCTTTATAGTGTACAGCTGCACCTTGCGAACCAAAATCGGACAACGGTACCAAAACACCATCGCCGCACTCCATACACCCCGGCCATGTTATAACATTCTCCACGTTCTCTCCTCCTGAGGCCATATCCGCCACCCGACGGATAGCTCTGTAATGCAAGAGCAGAAGCACACCGCTTCCTTGCATGCTCTCACCAATCTATAGTTATCATGATACTACTTAACTAAGCTATCTAGACATAAGAGACGTTCCACACTTTGCAGGGATTTATTATAGGCATAGAAACTTCTTGCGACGAAACCGCGGCAGCAGTGCTGAATTTACAAGGTGACCTGCTGTCCAACGTAGTCCATTCTCAAGCTGAGATCCACTCCCAGCACGGAGGTATAGTTCCAGAGATAGCTTCCCGTCAGCACATATTGAAAATAGGCGAAGTAGTGAAGAAGGCCCTGGCAGACTCAGGATGCAGCTGGGGAGACACAAAAGCTGTAGCGGTAACTTATGGCCCGGGGCTTGCTGGATCATTGGTGATCGGCGTCAACTTCGCAAAAGGTCTCGCAACCGCTTTGGACGTGCCACTGATAGGGGTCAACCACCTGGAAGCGCACGCAGCGGCGGCCTGGATTCAGTTCCCGGACGAGCTGAATCACCTGCTTGAGGAAGAACACTTGATAGCGTTGATAGTGTCAGGAGGACATACCGAACTCACCTTGATGCGCTCCCTTCTCTCTTTTGAGATACTGGGCGAGACTAGAGACGACGCGGCAGGAGAAGCGTTCGATAAGATAGCCCGGAGCATCGGGTTGGGATACCCCGGTGGACCAGCAATCCAGAAAGCGGCGCAATTCGCAAAAAATAGCAGAGTGGATCCTTTGCCACGAGCTCAGCTATCTAATTCCTGGGATTTCTCCTTCAGCGGGCTTAAGACGGCAGCCCTTCGTAGAGCCACTAACCTGGGGTTGCTGTACAGCCCAGGTGTAACAAACCCGCTCGGAGACCATTACACGGAAAGTGCCGACACTGAACAGACGAAACAGCAGAGAGAGGTTGTCGCCTCCTTCGCCAAGGCAGTTCAGGACGCTATCGTCGATATGTTGGTACATAAAACCATTGAGGCGGCAGAACGGTACCACTGCTCTGGGATAGTGGTCGCCGGCGGGGTGGCAGCGAATCATGAACTACGCCAACGTTTTAAAGAAGAGTCGTCGTTGCCGGTGTATATACCAGATCCGGTTTTATGCACAGATAACGGTGCAATGGTGGCGATACGCGGCCTTATGCTTTTCCGCGAAGACAAGCGGCACAATATGCAACTAGAGGCGATACCAAATCTGCGAATAACGGACGCCCCAAACGGCAACCCAATTTAATCGACGGAGGACTAGAAACACAATGTCCTCTTTCAGAAATCCGAGTGCTGAACTTTACGCAATTGATAGAAAAAACGCCGTCGCATTAAGTTTGCGCTAAACCAAAGCATGACTTTTCAAAAGTAGGTAGGCAGTCAGGTTATAGAGTGTAGCGGAATGTACACTTCCTCCTGGCTTGCCGCTGTTCCAAGCCTAACTGCACGCGCGTCCTCAAACGCGGCTACAAATCTTTGGAGTGAGTTGTCATGTTTCTGAAGTCGCCCTTCCATACCTTGAGCAGACGAAAAAAACTTTATGTACTCGTTCGCCGACCTAAACAAGTAGTCCAGTACCAGTAAAGAGGCAGCGCCAACAAGTACCAAGCCCATGATCGCTCCCAGCGTGGGAGACGCGGCAGTTTGCCAAATACCGAATCCTGCGCCGAACCCCAACACCGGCCAAATTAACCCAAGCCACCCACGTGTCCGCCGCTCCAACATCACGACGGTTACATGCTCCAGTCGTGCCGACGCGAAGACTACCCCCACGTCAACAGACGACATATAGATAATCCGCAGATCGGTCAAGATAAAAGTACATTCGTTCAAACAATCCAGCCTGTCCAGCACCTTTTCTTCCTTGAGCAACCCGCTTTGATCAGCATAAATCTTAGAGCTGTTCACGTCATCTGTTGACACCCGGTGATCAGATTTTGAGAATCCATTTCTACCCGATAGCATGCCGCTCCCAACTTCTCATAAGCGCTAATTACCTCTTCAAACCATCGGCAATTGCCTGGGGGTTCCAGGTCTTCGAGTTATAAGCCTGTAATAGTGTAGAGCCCCTTGTTGTTCCATAGCTCCTGAAGGAGGCTTCTCAAGTCCATAAGCCTTGAGCAGAAAGCGGGCTTCGCGCGTCAAGCTGTTGTCAGGCAGTAAAGGGTGCTTCCTGTAAGCATACATCGCCCGTTCCAAGAGAGCCACGTCGCCGCGTCGCCGAGCATCAGCGGCGACGCCGGGTAACACGACATTCACCGTTATCTCCTGTGCCCTTCCTTTGCCTATGCAACGTCTGTCTTCAATAGAGTTTTCTTGGGTTGTGCAGAATCTACGGAATATCTCTTCGGGTTTCATTTCTTCAACCGCACTTCGGCAGTAAGCATAGGAGCCGCCAGCTTTGGCCATGCGGGCACATAATATTGCAGCGCCGCGTACCCTCACGCGCGGCGAATTAGCCGGACGCGATCCGCGATAATTCCACTCAATACAACAGTCCATAAACGACGCTCTTATCCTGCTATTAGAGTTATTAGAGGCCAAGCCCGCCGCTTTCCACATCAGCGAATACACTTCAGGCTTGCCTCCTGATAGAAATGTCCTTTCAACTTTCTTCCATGGAACCTTTTCAGACAGCAGACGAAAACCCTTACGGTTTGCTGAATAGCCCAAGCATTCCAGTATTGACGCGTAGAAGGCCTGATCCGCCCCTAAGGTCGCGGACTCCAATATGAAACCTTCCGCCATATTCGCAAACCGTTCCATTCCCGCCTTTCTTAAGTCCAAGAAGAGCGGAGGCAGTTCCGGGTAAGAGTTTTCAGTGAGGGGTTCTTCGGCTGTATCTTCGTTCCGCGGTATCATTGATCCCATCAAAGATCCCATCAAAAGCATAGGTATTTTCTTGCCGGATAAGGAAGCGGCGCGCTTTGTTCCCTGTTCCAGTACGGCATGAAATATCACGCCATTATAACGAGGGTTCAAGTAGTGTTGATGGGAACGCCAATCTTCCTCTCGCACGTGTATCTCCACGTCTCCAAACAGACGCTTTCCGCCTTCCGTTTCAATCACTGCGTCAAGAAAGTCTGGACCCATACCTCCAGACGGTCTACCCGGATAAATCACCTTATAACACTCTCCATCTCGTCCTCGAACGCGAGTACCCCTTATTGACGAAGAACGCCATATTTCATGTAACAATTTCTCGCCGCTGTTTTTGGGCAATTGTCTCCCAGGCTCAGCTAAACTGCATACCTTCTTTTGAATCGTCGGGTATCTTGATAGCCGAAACTCTATGTGGGTCTTCATACCTGTAGTCATGGACTGTCTTTAATATTTATTAAAATCTGAACCTGTTATTCTTGATGTTGTCTCTCCTCGCTCAAATAGCCAAACTTCGCTAGCGACCGCTCGCAGAGGAAATTATGGAACACAGACAACATAAGGAAGATTTACGAATAAAGAAATCGAGCCAATCGTAATTTGTCATTTTTATCTCCTTTCCTGATGGAACCGGTTTTTGTCCAATGATAGGGCTGTTTTCCTTTAGATTTGTGTAAACCTAAATCCAGGGCGGATTCATGAGTAACGATTAACCCGAGACTATTTATCTGGCATAATATCTGTACCAGTCTGAATTTTTGTGCTACTTGATTTTCAACGCAGATATCGGCCTATATTGTGTTAGCGCCCTAGGCATTTTTCCGACCCTTAACAGTCGGTAAATAGTATCGGCTTGCTTTGGTTATCTGGTAGCCAGCCTCTATTTACTTCACAAAACGCCAGCACAATCTTATCTTTCATTTTCCACACGCAATTGTCCATTAGTAATGTGATTGACACGTTCCTTTAATTGAAACCCTGTATCAAATCCGGTAGCCCTGACAGGTTTAGTCTTCAATTCTGGCGAACTCAACAAACACACCGACTCGAGAGATTCAACATCCTTGGAAGTTTTAACAGTCTGATTAAATTGACTAATATTCGAATTTAAACCATCTCTTACCGCATTGAAGCTGAATTAATTCATCGCTTCATCTTTATGCTTTTCGACAAAGCTGCGAGCCTCGCCGAGCATCAAGCTGCCTATATCCAAGGTCAACATCAAGTCTCCTGCCACCTTTTTCTCGCTCCTGCGCGTCCTAGACTCCACGTCCGCGGTTGCGGCGGCACGTTCAGGATGCCCTGGCTCACCTGGGAATCCGAGCGAAGCAGCAAAGTCGTTCGGGCCGCCAGTTACGCCCGTAAGCCCTTTCACGGCTAAAATATCATCAAGGTTAAGCCATGCCTGCTTCGACTCTATTTGAGCAAACACGAGCATGTTCGAATTGCTCCACTTCGCGAAGGCTAGTTTGCTTCCGTACTTGCTTTCCAGCACGCTTTCATCATTAAACTCGGTACCACGTCCACCGCCCCAAGAGCGCTCTCCATTCGGAGGAAACAAACACGCGTCTGCCAGCCCAAGCGCCTCCTCACCGCTCTCAATATGAGGACCCGTTATACCTTGCACCCCTCTGTCCAGAAAAAGGTTCACCTGGAAGGGGGCACAGTCCGGGGTTCGCGCGACCACTGACATACCCAAGCCGTTCGCCACTCTACATATCTCGTCCACCGATTCAGGGGTGAAACAGCCGTGCTCTCCGTCTATGTTCACGGCGTCAAAACCTGCCTGTGCCGCAAGTTCCACAAGGTTAGGAGAAGGAAAAGTCAGTCCGAAGACCAACGCTTTTCTTCCTTGACTGTTTGCCTTGATTATAGTGTTAGGTATCATATTTCCTCCTTGCGACCGTCCCATTATTTGGGAAAAGTTACAATGTTATATTAATAGTATTTAACTCCAATTTACTTGAATCACTTTTCCATTTTATACCCCTTCAATCCGGGCATCCGGTCAAAGGCACGTTACTCAGACGGCAGCACTATTTTACTGGTCTACCACTGAACCGTCTACATGTAATCTAGCTTCCACTTCTCTAGGCACAAAAGGACAATCCTTCTCCGCGTCTGGCTTGAGTTCTATGCCTATGCCGGGTTTGTCTGATATCTTCAGGTAGCCTTCTCCGTCGTACTCCGCGTTGTTCTCAGTCATCGCCGCCTTAGGCCAGACGTCCTCTCCTAAAGGGTACTCCTGCAAGGCGAAATTAGGGGCGGTCGCTGCTATCTGAAGGCATGCCGCCGTACTCACGGGGGACAACGGGTTGTGAGGAACTACGCCCACATGGCGGGCCTCAGCCAGGGCTGCCACTTTTACAGCTCCCGAAATACCTCCAACCAAGCACACGTCGGGGCGTACATACTGAACGGAGTTACGAGAAAGAGCCATTTCAAACTCCCAAAGAGACGAGAAACGTTCGCCGGTTGCTATTGGTATCGCAACGTTAGAAGCTACATAAGCCATCTCGTCAAAGTTGTCCGGAGTAACGGGGTCCTCATAAAAATAAGGAGTGTACCTCTCTATACTCCTGCCAAGCTGGATGGCCTCGGTCGGAGTCATTCGTCGATGTATCTCAATGCACAGATCTACGTCATTTCCCACCGCCTCACGATACCTTCGCACAGTGTCTGTGGCGTCCTCTATTTTATCGGCATGTGTCTTGAAGTAAGCCACTTCGCGATCCTCGTCCAAAAAGGGAGTCAGATGTCCAACTGCCGTGAAGCCCCTGGCTTTGGCCGCCTTAACACCGTTCACGAGTTCCTCTTTAGTAGAACCAAACACGTGTCCGTACACACGAGCGCGATCACGAACTTTACCGCCTAGAAGTTGATGGACCGGGGTGTTCAGACTCTTGCCTAATATGTCCCACAAAGCTATGTCTATCCCACTTATTGCGCCCATAATAGCAGCTCCACGAAAGTGAGAAAAGCGGTACATATACTGCCAGTGGTGCTCAATACGGCGCGGATCTTTCCCGATAAGGTATCTACCGAACTTATCGACGGCCGCCGCCGAAGCCTCCAGGAAACCCCAAGCACCAGATTCCCCAAGTCCGCTTATACCAGCATCGGTGTCCACCTGCACAAGGAGGTACCTATCCAAAAATATGGGACGCACAGCTAATATCTTCATTAGATCTCTCTTATTCACACCTGACTTTATATTCTAGTTTACTCTTTTATTACTCTTATATCGCCAATATCAAAACCTGCATTCAGAACACCAAAATAGTGTTCGCGTCGACTAAGAGATAATAAATTACAGCAGGTAAGGGATTCAAAGGCAGTAAAAGCTGGTCGTGAGTCTGCCAAGATACAAAAGCGATCAGGTCGGTTATAGCCAGCGACCGAATCAGAGGTTTGTTACTAAAAGCACGAGTGTAAACCATCTTCCATGAGCGAAAACGGATCTAGCAGAATATACGGCAGAAATGCAAGCGGCTCACTATGGATAGTGGTCGGTGTTGCAGCTTTCTTTGTATTTATGACTATGGGGGTACGGCAAGGGTTCGGGCTGTTTCTGGGACCCATCACGGGAGAGCTTGATCTATCACGGGAGGTCTACGCCCTCGCCATAGCCATCCAGAACCTGTTATGGGGGATATTCTCCCCGGCGATAGGCGCGTTTGCTGACAAGTACGGGGTGATTCGCATATCAATAGCCGGAGTTTTGCTGTATTCAGTCGGGTTGATTGTAATGGCTTTCGGAGGATTAGCGGGATTGTTTGGGGGCCAAACGATGATAGGTATCGGAATGGCAAGCGCAGGGACGGGCGTAATGCTCGGAGCCGTCGGTAAGGCTGCACCAGAAGGAAAACGCTCGCTTGCCTTAGGCATAGCTACAGCAGCCGGTTCATTGGGACAGTTTGCCGTAGTACAGATTACACAGGAATTCATCTCGGCTTTCGAGTGGAAAACGACTCTAGTTATACTTTCCGTTGCGATGCTACCCCTGCTTGCGGCGCTTCTGCTATTCAGAAAGGGTTCATCCGGTAACACAACCTCTGCCGTGCCTACCATTGAGGTATTAAGCAGAGCTTTGCGATACCGACCGTACATTTTACTTACCACAGGCTTCTTCGTTTGTGGTTTTCAAGTAGTTTTCATATCGACTCATCTGCCCATCTTCTTAGAGGATGGAGGCTTATCTCCTAGAATTGCGGGAACAGCCCTAGCCTTGATAGGGCTGTTCAACCTGCTGGGCACTCTGATATTTGGATATTTGGGAGGGCGATTCTCAAAGAAGCTCCTCCTATCCGCAATATATATAGGCCGCTCATTTGTTATCTCAGGCTTTTTACTCATACCGTTATCAACTACGAGCGCCCTCACGTTTGGCGCCGTCATAGGTTTTCTATGGCTAGGAACGGTTCCACTCACAAGCGGATTAGTCGCTGTACTTTTCGGCGTGCGTAATATGGCGATGCTATACGGAGTAACCTTCTTCTCTCACCAGGCTGGATCTTTTCTAGGAGCATGGTTGGGCGGTAGAATATACGAATCAACAGGCTCATACGAGATTATGTGGATGATTGCTATCGGTGCAGGATTGGTGGCTGCTATGATCCATCTACCTATTCGGGAAAGATTTGCCCCTGCACCATACCGCGGCAAAGTAAATCAAACCAAGTAGAGTACGCTGCTGAAAATCGAACTGGCGGATGAGGAAATTCATAAGAGAGAAGCCCGCGACTTAGATCAAGAGCCCTCACAACGAGAAATACCCAGCTCCATTTGCTCACCTCAACGTCAAGTGTTCTGGGGAAGTTCCCTTTGGCGTGCACCCAATGAAGCATAGTCTGAAGGCTTGCAGGTCAGCACTATGAGCTGAAGCCCGCGTGAAGATGCAAAATGGAGCATCTTTTGCAAAGTATCGATACGATCAGAGTCGGAGTATGCAAAAGCATCGTCAAACACAACGGGCAAGGATCCGTCGTACTCTGCCGCCAGCAGTTCAGCTATAGCCAAGCGTACAGCAGCAGCCACCTGCTCACGGGTTCCACTGCTGAGAACATCAAATGGCTCAGCCCTTCCGCTGGCAGAACGAGTCAATGTTACACCCTTGAATCGGTCATTCTCAAACGTAACCAAAGCATGTGCGCCGCGGCCGTATAAGTGTTTAAGGTATTCGGTTACCTTCTGAGCCAGAGGTCCAGACAAACGGTCGGATAAAGCGGTCTGTTGCTGTTTGAAAATCTCATCAACGCGTCTGACCGCTTCTGCTCCACGTCTCTGTATCTCAAGACGTTCATTTGCTGTCTGTAGCCGTACATTTGCATCCTGATTTTCTGCATACGGATCCTCTCTGCCGTCTGAAACTAGAGCGGATTGACTGACCGCTAGAGCCTTTTCCTTTTCTTGCTTTAAACGCATCTGTTCCTTATAGGCATCTCCCAAACGCCTTATATCTAATTTCAGCACTTCAGGATCCAGATTTTCAATAGATTGATCTATCTTTCCAAGAGCAACTTCCACCTTTTTTTTACTGCTTCGCGCATTCTTAAGTGTAGTAGCTCGTGCCTCATCATCCCCGTACTTCTCAAGCAAGAACCTCAATCGCGCCTCTGAATCGCTGAGCTCTCCGCTTTCTCCCGCGATACTATCACTCAGTTCCTCCAGCTTACCCTTAAGGTCTTTAAGGGACCGATCGACTGATTCATATTTCGTCTGAGACACTGTTTCGTTATTCTCGCTCTCAATTAATGCGTCATCTTCATCAATAAGCCAACGGTTCGCTTCCTCCGAGGTCGCTGGTAGAGCATTTATCAGCTGTACACTGCGGCATTCAACTTCCGCCCCAGTAGCAACGAGATCATCATCTACATAGTTCTCATGAGACACTGCTTCGTTATTCTCGCTCTCAATTAATGCGTCATCTTCATCAATGGGCCAATGGTTCGCTTCCCTCAAGGTTGATGTTGGTACAGCATCCACCACCTTCACACTAAGGCGTTTAACTTTCTTCTTAGCAGCAACGAGCTGAATATTTGCGCGATCGTACGATTCAGTCAACTCCTGATCACCTAACTCCTCACAATGGGCTCTCAGTCTATCCGCCTCCGACAAGATATCCTCACGTTTGACAAACGTATCTGATACCTCTTCAACCGATCCCAAAACATAACGATCCAGCTTTCCTTGTAGGGACTCCTGCAAAGATGCCAATTTTTTACGAACGTCATCAAGAGTTTCGCCGCCAGGGTGGATCCGAATATGCAGAGAATCGCCCGCCTTGATTTCGGTGGTCTCAGAAACGGTAACCTTTTCACCGCTGTACAGTTCTCGCTCCCCTATCCGCACGGTTTTATCAGAAGCGACCACCTCAATCCCCGTCGCCATCGCTTCCAACCTCTCGGAAAGTTTCCCTGACTCAATTTCTAATGACCTCAACTCCTTCAGATCACCTTCTTCAACAGAAGCAAGACCTGCCAAATCTTCATTTAGTTTCAACAGCTCTTTTTTGAGCCCCTTCACTCTTTTTACCTTATGTTGCAAATCGGCGTTTAGATCTTTCTTTGCAAACAGTTCAACACAGGCTGAAGCAAGGTCGCGCCTCAAGCGTATCCTTCGCGTTTCAGCAGAGGCCTTTTTATATTTTTCATAATATTTAGCAGTTCCCTTTTCGGCGGCTTTTACATCGATTTTTAGTTGCTCTTCATGTTCCTGATCAGGCTTTAATGACTCCTGGAGAGAACCTACAGTTTCTCTCAGATCTTTAATATCATTTTCGATACCCTCCAGATTCTCAAGTTGCTTCTCCGCGTATTTACAGGACTGCTTCTTTTCCCTGGCGTCTTCCTCTAGCTTCTTAACCTTGTCCATCTCCCCTGCCGCCTTTTTTTGCTTCTTTTGAAGTTTTTCAAGCTCGGAGGATATCGTTTTTATAGAAGCATTCGCGTCCTCACATTTTTCGATATGCCCACGAAGAGCCTCAAGCCTTGAGAATGTTTGGGTCTTGTTTTCCTCCGCTTGTTGAAGTTCCCGTTCCGCTTCGTAATATGAGGAACCCTTCTTCAATTTCCCCTGGCGTTCGGTAAATATCTCATCCCTGAGCCGGGTAAAACTGTTCGCTACCTTGCCGTCCAGCTCTGATTGAACAGCGACTAAACCGCCAACCTGCTGAAGTGTTTTGAGCAGACGGTCATTCTGCAAAGCTATGTGCTCCGAAGGCTCATTACCACTTTGCCCCTGCCACACCCAAATATGGGACCACTGTTTCGCTAAACGATCAAGGTTTAAGCGTCCCGTTATTCCATCCTCCATGCCCAGTAACCCGTATAAACGGGACTCGGCCTCCTCACCGTGCCACGTGTTCCCTTCGACCTGAACCAGGAGAGTCGTACCGCGCGAGCCATCAAACCGCTTCATCAGTTTGTAATCAGATTCTCCAGCGATGAAACGAACTTGGATCTCAGGGTTGCCGGGAAATGTTTCCGACTTCATTCCACTCAATATCTTGCCGGTAACCGTAGCCTTCAGAAATAGTGCTCGGTGGATCGCCTCTATAAGAGTGCTCTTGCCTGTTTCGTTCTTTCCTGTAATAAGGTTCTTGGTCTCATCAAAATATACGGTGAGCTCTCTGTGAATTCGGTAATTCCGAACGGTCGCCGACAACAGTCTCATAACGATTCTTCCTCCTTGCAGACCTGGTGCAGACGACTCAGAGCTATGCGTGCGATATCTGCCTCCTGCCCATCGCCCTGAGCTTCTTGTGAGAGTTGTTTAGCAACGCTTGCGATCAGAGGATCTGCGGCCCGTCGAGTCAAGAAGCCTATCTCTTCGTCCGTTGGAGCTATGCGCACTTTGTCAACTAGTGCAAGCCGTAGTAAACGCGCTCTCAAACGCTCTATAAACTTGTCAAGACGGCTTCTGGTCTCAATACCGATGGATCCTTTAAGCTCCAGTTGCAGGATATCTTTATTGACGCGCTGTTCTAATATCCCTGACAGGCGATCTTCTAGATCGCTAAATGGAGTATCGCCGACGAAGTCAAAGGAAAACTCCGTCCATTTGAGGATCTCTATGTATCTCTTCTCAACTCTCGGAACTAACCCGCGCTGAGCGTTAACCACCAGAATGTTACCAGAATCATAGTGCGGACCCTTCGGAAATCGGTCTGATTCATGAGCACCAGAATACCAAACCTTCTCGCTAATCTCCTTCGTTCCATGCCAATCCCCTAGAGCTACATAATCCACTTCCTCTTGAGGCAGACGGCCAATATCTATAGTATTTTTTGAACCGAACTCATCTTCACCGTCTTCCCACTGTGTTAAAAAAGGCTCTGTGCTCCCGTGAGCTAAAACTATGCGCGGTTTATCCTGAGACAAATCTCTGTAAACGTCAGAGCTCCTCAGCCATTCGGTTGGGTCTAGATTAACGGCGCGACGCAAAAGGGGACAAGGCAAGATAACTGCCGAGTCCACTTCATAAGGAACTGCTTGCTGCAATATCTTCAAATTCGGGGCGAGAGATTGACGTTCTCTGACAAAGAATTCCTGCTCCCAAAGATTGCCGGGGCCGCCATGGTCATGATTCCCGGGGATAGCTATGACAGGCAGTGATATATTCCCTATCGCGCTGCAGGCACCAGAAACTGTAGATTTATGTACGCGGATGGAGTCGAACATATCTCCAGCCACCAGCACAAATTCCGCGTTAGAGGCCCTCGCTGCTTCGCCGATCCGTCTGATCGCGTCAATACGTGCCTTCTGAACCTCCGACCGTTTTTGATCGTCACGGATCACGGCAAATGGCTTACCTAGCTGCCAATCGGCAGTATGCACGAACCTCAAATTTTTGTTCCAGAAGCTGTTACTATTTACACCCTATATTGAGCACGTATCATCTCTTTTAACGCGCTAGTTTAGGTACCATTCAAGGTATCATAAATCTCTGGCTTGCCGTTCCCCTAAACCGCCAGGAGTGATGAAGGAACCAGAACCGCTTGACGTCAAGACGCTATAAGGGAATAGAGAATACACTCTCACACTGCAGAGGCTAATTTAGTGATGCTGGAGGCGACGGGCGGATTCGAACCGCCGAATAGAGGTTTTGCAAACCCCCGCCTTAGACCACTTGGCTACGCCGCCTCATGAGTATGTATATCGGGTATGGTGCCGAGGGAGAGACTCGAACTCTCACGCCCATAAGGACACTGCGCCCTCAACGCAGCCTGTCTACCGATTTCAGCACCCCGGCACTTTGGCAGGAGCGGAGGGACTCGAACCCCCGACCTGCGGTTTTGGAGACCGCTGCTCTGGCCAGCTGAGCTACGCTCCTATGTAGAAAAAGCCTACTTGAATTCTACAGCAAACTACGGCAAAACAGATGAAATACTTTGCAGTGCGATAAAATCGTAGCGTATAGTACGACGCCTGTCCGACTAGAGCGCCTCTGCGTCCCTTTCACCGGTCCGCACGCGTAAGACTTCAGAAACCGGCGATATAAAAACCTTGCCGTCTCCTATCTCACCGCTCTTGGCCGCGTCTACGATCGCAGTTACAACAGCGTCTTTCATATTATCGCCTACCACCGTCATGATGAGAGTCTTAGGCAGAGCACTTCGGTGAGATAGCTGACCTCCTCTACCCGTAAAGACCTCAACGCCTTCCTGCTGTCCCCTGCCGGTAATATTCCAGTACGAATAGCCTTTAATACCTACGGCCTCCATAGCGGCTATCACTGTAGAGGTTCTTTCTGGCCTGACAATTGCCTCAATTTTTAACATCGCTTACTTCTCCATTGCCAAGGGGCGGGCGGTCAAAACCGTCCACCTCCTCGTCCGTTTAATTTCAATATTGTACCTCTGAGCATAACTCTGTCAGTTGGCACCGTCGGCTACGTATCCATGCTCACCATGTACCGTAACATCCAGTCCGCTATCCTCCTCAGATTCCGACACTCTAAGCCCCAGGCCAGGAATCTTGTCAAGAGCGAACAAAATGATAAAAGAAACGACGCCCGAGTAAGCCATTGTCGCGATTACGGCGACAAGATTGGCAGCGAAGTGTCCAAAGTTGCCGTTCAAGATTCCCCCGCTAGTCCCTGTCAAGGCACCCCATGCGAATATACCAGTAGCAAGCGCTCCCCAGATGCCTCCGATTCCATGCACCGCGAAAACCTCAAGCGAATCATCAAGCCCGTACCTGCGAAGAATCCCAAAGTAAACGGCGTAGTGACACAGTACTCCGGCTCCAAGACCTATCCCAAGAGCCCCCATCCCACCGACCCAGCCCGCGGCAGGTGTGATCGCAACCAAGCCAGCAACTGCCCCCGTAGCAACGCCCACGCCGCTTATCTTACCTGTGTGGATATAGGAGAGTATTGCCCATGCCACCGCGGCCGTAGCGGCCGCTAGGTTGGTAACGAAGAACGCGTTCACCGCCACACCATCAGCGGCTAGCGCTGATCCAGCGTTGAAACCAAACCATCCTATCCACAGTATTGCAGCACCCAGAACAACGAATGGGACACTATGCGGTTCCACCCCTGCCCTCCGTCTCCTACCCACCAACACGGCGGCCATAACGGCGGCTATACCAGCATTAACATGAACAACTGTGCCACCGGCGAAGTCCAAAGCCGTACTACCGCCAAAATCCAGGTTGCCAATCCAGCCGCCACCCCAGACCCAATAGCAAATCGGAGCATATACGAACGTGAGCCAAAGAACCAAAAAGACCAGATAAGTGGTGAACTTGAATCGCTCAACGAACGCTCCGGTGATCAGCGCCGGGGTAATGATGGCGAACGTTAACTGGAACGTAGCAAACAGCAAATCAGGTATCTCGCCTTCAAATACACCGTTGCCTATTCCAATTCCCCTAAATCCAATGAAATTGAAGCCACCCATCCAACCGAAGTTGCCTCCATCATCAAACGCCAAACTAAAGCCCCACAGTACCCACACTATACTTGCCACTCCCATAGCAATGAAGCTGTACATTAGGGTGCTGACCACGTTCCTTCCTCGCACGAGCCCACCGTAAAAAAATGCTAGCCCAGGAGTCATGAACAGAACAAGCATGGTTGCGGTCAGCATCCAAGCTATAGAACCGGTATCCATAAAAAGATCCTCCATTCCAGACCCTGTTAGAGTCAAACCTTTCCTACTTTATGAATTAAATCATAGATACATGGGGCGAATTGTCAATAGCAAATGGCAGATGTCCGGGACGTAGCTCACAAGTACGAAAAGTGTAAAGGATTCTGGACGCTTATTGCTTGATTCTCCAGGGCTTCCCTATCTATAAGTGTCATTTTCCGATTACGAAGTTATGCGCAAGTCGTATAAATGTTGAAATTCTTATTGATACTATATATCATAACTATATGATACAAAGTATCAGAATGAATGAATATGTTACCGTGCAAGGAGCAGAAATTGAAATTCTCGTTGATAACGCTAATGGCGTTTATAATGACGGCAGCCGTTCTACAGGCATGCGGAGGAACTTCTACAGATCAGGAGCTTCAAGAAGACCAACTTACCTTGTCAGTGATCGCCACCACTTCTATAGTGGATGACTGGGTCAGAGTGGTTGGAGAAGACAGGGTAGATACCTTCAGCTTATCACCTCGTCAAGCCGATCCACACACCTACCAACCTGGAGCACGCGACGTGGTTCGTATTGCGGAAGCGGACGCTATATTCGCCATCGGTTACGAGCTAGAATCCAGGAGGTTAGAAGAGTTATTGAATAACGTCCCTGATGATACAGAGATCGTATATAGACTTGCCGAACAAGTGGAGGCCATACCGTTCAGATTCTTCGCAGACAACGAAGAACACGAAGAACACGAAGACAACGAAGAACACGAAGACAACGAAGAACACGAAGACAACGAAGAACACAAAGACAACGAAGAACACGAAGAACACGAAGACAACGAAGAACACGAAGACACCCATGTTCACGGTGAGCTGGACCCTCATTTCTGGTTTGATCCCACGCTTGTGAAAGGTGCGGTTCAATTCATTGCCGAGAGATTATCGGAATTGGATCCGTCCTCACGCGACATTTTCCAGGCCAACGCAGCAGACTACGTACGCCAACTTGACTCCCTGGATATATGGATAGAGTCGCAAATTGACCAGGTACCCGAGAACAGGCGCGTTATGGTTACCTCACACGAAGCCTTCGGATACTACGCTGAACGGTATGGATTAGATATATTAGGCGCGGTGATCCCTGGAGGAGGAACGGAGATAGAATCTTCCGCCAGGGAGCTGGCAGAGCTTGTAGAGCTGATACAGGAAAATAGCGTCTCCGTCATCTTTACGGAGACGTCGCTGACTGAAGGACTTGCTGGAGCGGTTGCCAACGAAACGGGAGCCGAACTTATAGGCGGATTACACACGGGGTCATTGGGAACAATTGACAGCGGCGCTGAAGATTATTTAGGCATGATGCGCAACAACACAAGGATCATCGTTGAAGCGTTAAAGAGAAGCAGATAGAAACGTTACTGTTCTAGTAGGTTCACTCCGCTTACTGATTGAAGGGAAGAGATTTTCCCCGAAGGCGCTCTAGGAAGAAGAGACTATAAATCTCATGAACCGCCTCCGTTTAACGTGGTCGTAGTGGCCTGCTGTTCTGCTTCCTTAACTGCTCGTATACGCTTTATTCGTCTACCGGACATACCCTCAACCGTCAACTCTACGTTCTCTATCCTTACGGTATCGCCTATGTTTGGAACGCCGCGCTCTCTGTAGAGTATACCGCCGACCGTATCCACCCTTGACCCGTCCACGTGCGTACCCAATGTCTGGTTAAGCTGATCCACGGTGATACCCGCGTCTATTAGAGCCGAACTTTCCTCCAAAATCTCTATCTCAGGAGGCTCATCATCAAATTCGTCCATCATCTCCCCGAAAATCTGCTCTGCAAGGTCTGTTACAGTGACTATTCCGACAACCCCACCGTGCTCATCCACCACTACGGCTATACTAGAACGTTCCTCACGGAAAACGTTCAGGAGCACCTCAAGATTCTGGGTCTCCGGGACAAGCAGTACATCGCGCATTATGTCGGATAAGGACTTCTCCTTCTGTCCGTTACTCTTGAAGACGTCTATCAGGTCTTTGGAATAAACGATGCCTTCCATATCGTCCAGATCCTCCCTGTACACGGGCAAACGGCTATAACTACACTCCGTCATTAAAGCTGCCACCTTCTCCAGGGAAGTCTCGACGGACACCGCTACTACGTCCGGCCTGGGACGCATAATTTCCTTCACCTTCACATCGTCCATGCGCAAGATATTACGTATCATACGCCACTCATTGTCGCCGTGCGGTAATCCTACGGAATCTTCCAGGAGCTCTAACCCCTCTTTTATCATCTCTTCAGCGTCCTTGCGCGCAGAGTCGCCGTTTCCATCTGCAAGAGCTAGAGCATACGAGAGACCCGGCAGAGAAGAACCTATAGAAAATAACCTGACAACAGGTGCCAGTAAGTCCAAAGTCCGCCTCTTAAAACGACGAGCTGTGAACAAGGCCCCGGTCCTCAAGACAATTGCCAAGGTCAGTCCTGTCAACAAGCTAAACGCGAGAGTTAGCCGCCAGTCCAGATTGAACAGAGAAAATCCATAGACTATCGCAACGGTTCCAGTTATAAGAGCCGTGTAGTGTACTACGGAGACAAGCAATCGTTCAGCTTGAGAAGGCGACTTGTTACTGTTTGTAGCATTCACAAAAGGTAGTTTGCTACGATACGCGGAGAGAAACAGCAACAGTACGAAGTACAAAGTCCAAAAAAACACGAGGACTATCAACAAGAGCAGCCACTCTAACATGAATACTGCCCTCTATCAGCATAATCCTCGCTAGGTCTATGCCCTTCTTCAGAATCTTCCGAAACGTTTGTCATTTGTGATGCATCCTGCTGTTTACAGTATAAGCTATTGATCTGGCCGGCACACCCGCCACGGTATCCCGGGCCGGCACGTTTTGAGTAACTACCGCGCCCGCGCCTATCCTGGCGTTCCGTCCAACCTCCACGGGAGCTACAAGCATAACCCCCGACCCTATGAAAGCGCCCTCTTCCAACATCGTCTTGTGCTTACGAGTGCCGTCAAAGTTACAAGTAACCGCGCCTGCTCCAAAGTTTACGCCCTTACCCAAAGTGCAGTCGCCAACGTAGGAGAAGTGGTTTATATGAGCCTCTTCTCCTATGTCACTGCTCTTTATCTCAACCGAGTTACCTATAACGGCTCCATGGCGTATTGTGCTAGATTGTCTTATCAGGCAGTGTGAGCCTATTGTAATCTCGTCCTCAAGCGTGCTGTCTTTCAGATGAGACGCGCCTACGGAACAACCATCCCCTATCGCGCTGTCCGATATTAAAGCGTTAGGGCCTATAGTGCAATTTTTACCTATGGAAGTACCACCCAGCAAGTGAACGCCGGAGAGTATCACGGAATCCCTACCAACTGTAACTTGAGACTCAACGTAAACGTTAGCAGTATCCTGCACTGAAACGCCCGACTCCATTATTCGGAGGCACTCTCTATCACGTACAACCGCCTCCGCGCGCGCCAGCTGAACACGATCGTTAACACCGAACCCTTCTGACGGGTCTGTAGTCATAAAAGAGGCTGCCCGTCCCTCCCTGGCCGCTTTCTCAAGCAGATCCGTAACGCGAAGTTCACCCTCCGGGTGTGAAGTAAGGCAAGACAGATTTTCGCGAAGCCATAGAGCGTCAAAACAGTACCACCCGACGTTTACCTCCACAATATCCGCCGTATCAGCCGAGAGTTCCGCTTGTTCCACTATCTTGAGCAAAGCTCCGTCTTCTCCTCTTACAACCCGTCCAAAGCCGCCAGGTTCCGCGTCTTTCATATCCGCCGAAAGCACGGTAACAGCGGCACCGGAGCTCACGTGTTCCTTCATAACACTACGAACCGTCTCTGTTTTCACAAGCGGGACGTCAGAGTAGCCTACTACAATATGAGACGCCGTTGAAGAGGATTCCAGAGCTTTGAGCAAAGCGTCACCTCCTCCAAGAGGGAAGGGCTGAATGACGAGCCGAACCTCTCCACCGACCGATTCTCGCGTTTCCACCATCTCAAGCATACGCGGCGAAATCACCACCGCCATATCTACGTCGCCCGTAACCGCGCCAGACATCACGTCTACCACTCGGCGCAACATCGGCACGCCTCCTACCGTGTGCAAAGGTTTAGGAAGGCTTGAACGCATCCGTTCCCCTTTTCCACCGGCGAGCACTACACTCATCCACGTATCAGGCAAAGGACTCACCTAAACGCAAACGGGTATACAGAAAGCCGTAGATAGATTCAGCGCGCGTCATAGAAGCTTCTATAAAGAAGCCCAAACAGAAGTATGTATATATGCTAATCTTACGTTCAGCCTGTATAGCATATGAAAATTCGGTGGGAGGCACGCTTTGAGTGCACGCTCCGAAGGCAGTCCATGCTTACGCACAACATAGCCAAACTTGAGCAACACCGAATGACTCATATATTTAACAATATAACATTCTAATAGCGTCGCGCTATACTCAATATCGGGAGAGGTGGCTGAGCGGCTTAAGGCGCCGGTTTCGAAAACCGGTATGTGCATCTGTGCATCGCGGGTTCGAATCCCGCCCTCTCCGCCAATGTAACTTCTACTTCCAAAAAGAGGGCGGATGGCCCCGTCACAGGCGCGGCAGTTTGTGAAAGTCAGGGTTCTTTGCCAAAAAATCGGCTTGTTTCGTATCTAAAATCCGTTGGATTTAACGTTTACGTTGATGACCCAGACGCGGTAGTGGAAAAGGCAATACAGCAAGGCGCAAAACTGCTGATGCCAGTAGAAGACCAGTTTTACGGAAATAGAACAGGACAAATACTCGACCCATTTGGTCACAAATGGTCAATTGCAAAGTACATCAACCGCCCGTCCTGGGAAGAAATGCAGGTAGCGATGGATGAGATGATGGAATCAGACGGATCCTGGTTCCAACACCGTCTACGAGAGTGCGCCAGGATATTGCAAAGCGTATTCATGCCAATGGATGCTCTTTGATTTATTATGATTTACGTATGACAACAAAAATTTCCAGCGGTGTAAACCACACAGTACCAAAAGACCTTCAAGAGATTCTTCAGAAGAAATCCAACCCCGATCTCCTGGAATTATGGAATGGATTAACGCCTCTTGCCCGCAATGAATGGATTTGCTGGGTGACCATTGTAAAAAAAGTAGAAACACGCGAGGAACACCTCAAGCGTCTCTCTGAAGATTTGCGGAAAGGCAAGCGGCGGCCGTGCTGCTGGCCGGGATGTCCACACCGGAGACCAAATGCATTAAAGTGGTTTGATAATAAAGAAAGCGTAAGGGAGTAAAGTTAGTACGCACACAGGACAGGTGAGGCAAACGTAAAGAGCTACAATGCTATACTTCACTTGCGAGCCTTTTGGGAGGAGTGAAGTAGCGGACCACTCCCGAAGCGCGCAACCTCAGTTGTTTTGTTCAAAGCAGGTTCGCGTAAAGGGTTAATATTGTACTGCCGCGGCCACGATAAACGGCGGTAGTACAATGCAAACGAAATTTACGCCCCTCGTTACGTCGGAGAGGTGCCAGAGCGGCTTAATGGGCACGCTTGGAAAGCGTGTGTGCGCGTAAGCGCACCGCAGGTTCGAATCCTGTCCTCTCCGCCAGCAAAACAAACGTTGATGATTTACTTCAATAACTATGGTTAATCGCTCCAACCTAAAACTGGTCACAAATTCACGACCCCAGACTGAGGTAGTCGCTGGGCAAATTCTGCATTCTGTTTATCGTCCCAATCCCTGAGAACAGCTTATATGGATACCGTCGCCGCAAAAAAACTTGTTCAGGAGACCTTACAGAGGCCTTTTGACAAAGATCTCTTTGTCTATTTACTTAAAAATATCCTGAATAGATTTGATGAAGAGAAAGCCTTTCACAGCAGGGGTTATATAAAAGAAAAGTTCAAAAATACTATCAAGACATATGAAAGATTAGGTACTTATACGGATTCGGAAGACAGAAAAACCGACCTGCTGATTGTCTATTTGCAGAAAGCAAACTCTATTGAAAGAGCAAGAGCTTCTTTGCGGAACTTTGTCGCCGATTATCTCAAACAGCGCGACATGAAAGACGCGGCGCTCGCGGCATTTGTTGCGCCAGACAGTGCCGACTGGCGGTTTTCCTTTGTGAAGATGGAATACACATTCAACGAGAGTGGCAAGGTGGAAGAGAAATTCACCCCCGCCCGCCGCTATTCATTTTTGGTCGGCGAAAACGAAAACAGCCACACAGCACAGAGCCGGCTTATACCACTCTTGCGTGAGGATGATGAATCACCGTTTCTTGAAAATTTAGAAGAAGCTTTCGGCGTTGAAACCGTTACCAAGGAGTTCTTTGAAAGGTACCGAAACCTTTTCGTTGGACTTAAGGAATCGCTTGACGAAATTGTTAAAAAAGACGCTAAAATTAAGGCTGATTTTGAAAAGAAAGATATTGATACTGCGGACTTTACCAAGAAATTCCTCGGGCAGATCATCTTCCTCTACTTCTTGCAGAAGAAAGGCTGGTTTGGCGTAAGGCGCGGCGAACCATGGGGTTCCGGCGCAAAACACTTTTTGCGGGAGCTTTTTAACAAGAAACATGGAGATTATGTGAATTTCTTTAATGATATTTTTGAACCGTTGTTCTACGAAGCTTTACGATTGGAACGTTCGGATGACTACTACAGCCGATTTAAATGTCGTATTCCTTTTTTGAATGGAGGTCTATTTGATCCTATTAATGATTACGACTGGGTAAATACAGACATTCTTATTCCAAATAAACTATTCTCTAATGGCAATAAAACGAAAGAAGGTGACCTCGGCGATGGGGTCTTGGATGTTTTTGACCGTTACAACTTTACCGTCAAAGAAGACGAGCCTCTGGAAAAGGAAGTGGCAGTTGATCCAGAGATGCTCGGCAAGGTCTTTGAAAATCTCTTGGAGGTGAAAGATCGCAAGTCCAAAGGCACCTACTATACCCCGCGCGAGATCGTCCATTACATGTGCCAAGAAAGCCTGATCAACTATCTAGTGATTGAACTGGATGGTAAAGTGAGTAAAGAAGACATTGAAAAGCTTATCAAACACGGCGAGTCCGTGGTAGAACACGACAGTCGTATAATAGACGAAGGCCGTGAGACAGAAAGATATTCCTTTAAACTGCCTCAAGGTGTACGCGATCAAGCCAAGTTCATTGACCGGCAGCTTGCGGGAATTCGCGTTTGTGATCCGGCTGTTGGATCAGGTGCGTTTCCGGTGGGTATGATGAACGAGATCATCGGGGTGAGAAACGCGCTTACCCCTTACATTGGTGAGAATGGAGCGCGCAGCCCCTATCACTTCAAACGACAGGCGATTCAAAATTGCCTGTATGGTGTGGACATTGACCCCAGTGCCGTGGAAATCGCCAAGCTGCGTTTATGGCTGTCACTGGTTGTGGACGAAGAGGAACGCGAGACCATTCAGCCTCTGCCTAATCTGGATTACAAAATCGTGCAGGGCAACTCGCTTTTGAGTGTAAAGAGAGATATTCTGAATAATGACTTGTTCGGTGAGCTGGAGGAATTGAAGCCGCTGTACTTCAATGAAACCAGCGCGGAAAAAAAGCAGCAATACAAAAAGCAAATTGACGATCTCATCAGCAAAATCACCAACGGCCACAAGGACTTTGATTTTGAAGTGTACTTCTCGGAAGTGTTCCACGAAAAGAAAGGGTTTGATGTGGTGATAGCCAATCCGCCGTATGTTAATTCAAGAGATATGAGTAATGGAGAACAAGCCCATTTACGTAAGCGTATCAGAGAAACTTTTATTTGGACTAGAGGTAGTTGGGATATGTACATCGCCTTTTTCGAAATTGGCTTTCGATTAATGAACAATAATAGTGTCTTAACATTCATAACCCCTGATAAATGGTTATCCAGACCATTTGGAAAAGAGTTTAGAACTGCCACCATTGGGAAAATATCAATCCTTATGAAAGCTGGAAGAAGAGTGTTTGAAGATGCAAGTGTTGACTCAATTGTTTCTCTTTTCAGTAGTGGAGATAAAACTAATGTAGAAATTTTAGAATTTGAGAATGGGAAATTTCAATTAATGAGAACTGTCGCTAAAATTTCGCTATCCACACCGTTCACATTTGATTATTTGTTTTCAAGTTCATTGAATTTTATACGAAAGCTTGAGCGTTTTAAAGCAACTTTATCTGATATTGCCACTTGTCAGAACGCTTGTGCTACAAATGATGCTTATCAACTTAGACCATTAATAAAAGAACTCCAAGGATCTGCACTTGACTCTGAAAATCTCAAGGTTGTAAACACTGGTACTATAGGCAAATACTACAGTAAGTGGGGAACCCGAAGAATGACATATCTTAGAAACAGTTATAAGCAACCTGTAGTTAGTAAAACTAGGTTCTTAGAAATTTTCCAGAATTCATTGTACTCTCGAAGGTCGCTACAGCCGAAATTAATTATAAAAGGGCTAAATCTGCTTGATGTATGTTTAGATCAAGATGGTTCTACTATCCCCGGTATACCCACACTTGTTGTGGTCAACCAAGACATTACAGAATTAAAATTTTTGCTTGGTCTCCTAAATAGCAACCTACCAATTTTATATATAAAAGAGAGGTATCCTGCATCTAGTTATAACCAGGGTATAACCTTCACACCTGACATGATAAACAATCTCCCTGTCCCAGATATTTCAGAAAATGAAAGGAAAATCATAATTAATCTAGTCAATAAAATTCTTTCTAGTACCGAAGAAGACGACTACTTAGGAAACACAGCCCAGCAAGCAGAAGTCCGCGAATACGAAAAAGAGATAGACCAGCTTGTCTACAACCTCTACGGTCTCACGGCAGAGGAAATCAAAACGGTTGAAGAAGCGTCTTCAAAATAACTTGAGAGGATAACGTACATTGGCAACGTTGCAAGACAAACTTATCGAACGCATAGATCAATTATTATCCAAAGCTGAGGTGGTTAGAAAAACTGACACGCCTAATCCTCCAGGAAGGAGTAGTTTTCCTACTCTGAGTGACGAAGAATTTTTTGAGTGGAAAGTCGGTGTGGAAAATTTGATTATAAGGGTTGTTGGGAAAGATAGTCATTACCACGAAAATTTTCTCAACCTTGTCAGGCAAGGGTATACGAGTCATTTGAGTGTTGGCATTGGTATTTTGAAGGCGTTAAAAGAGGATTTAGAGCTTGGTTTCCTAGATCAGATTAAAGACCTTGTCCTTACTGAGATATTTACTGATTTCTTGGATATGACTCAGCACCTATTAGAAGCTGGCTATAAAGATCCCGCGGCGTCTCTGATTGGTGCTGTTCTGGAAGACGGCCTTAGAAAAATTTCCGCTAAGAACAGTCTTCCAGTAAAAAGTAATGACGATATTGGATCACTAAATACAAAACTTGCTGATGCAAAGGTTTATAACAGGTTTACACAGAGACAAATTCAAGCATGGAAAGCAATCAGGGATAGTGCCGTCCATGGAAAGTTTGATGACTATACTTTAGAAGATGTCAAAGCAATGATGGAAGGCGTCGGAAGATTCCTTTCCGAAAATCTATGAGCTTATTTCCGCTTGAAGGAGAATCTTCAGAATAATATTATCGCTAATATATTTAAAAGTCGACACACTTTTCCACAGACTCTATTGTCTGCTGTATGTCCTGGTCTGAGTGAGCCAACGACACGAACCACGCCTCAAAACCTGAAGGCGGCGGATGTATCCCCTGCTCTATCATCTTGTGAAAGAATCTTCCGAAACCCTCCATATCCGCTCCCGCCGCCGAGTCCATATCGGTTACTTCCCCGGGTGAAAAGAAGATGGTGAACGCTCCTCGCATAGAGTTTATACGGAACTTTATTTCAGCCCTTGACAGGACTGAAGCTACGCCTTCCGTTATGGCGTCCGTTTTACTTTGGAGCTCATCGTATACGCCTGGCTTTTTAAGCATATTGAGAGAAGCGATACCAGCCGCCATAGCCACGGGGTTGCCGGAAAGTGTGCCCGCCTGATACATATCCCCCAAGGGAGACACCTTCTGCATAACGTCAGCCCTTCCTCCATATGCGCCTATAGGGAATCCGCCTCCCACTATCTTACCTAAACAGGTGATATCTGGCTGAATGCCCGTCTCTCCCTGCACTCCTCCCCATCCAACCCTGAAGCCGGTTATGACCTCATCAAAAATGAGCAAGGCGCCATGCTCCAGAGTTAGCCGCCGCAACCCTTCCAGGAACCCTTCCACGGGGCGGACTATCCCCATATTACCGGCTATCGGCTCAACTATGACGGCTGCAACCTCGCCTTTATTGGCTTCAAAGATATGCTCCGCCGCCTCTATATTGTTGTATGGAGCAACGAGGGTCTCCAGAGCGAACGAGTGGGGAACCCCCGCGGACGACACCACTGCGTGGGAGGCAAGTCCTGAGCCCGCTTCAACCAAAAGAGAGTCCGAGTGTCCGTGATACCCTCCGGAAAACTTGAGTATCTTATCCCTTCCCGTAAAAGCTCTTGCGAGTCTAAGGGCAGACATAGTTGCCTCTGTACCAGAATTGACGAATCGCACCATCTCAATGGACGGCACAGCGTCAATTATCAGCTCCGCGAGCACCGCTTCCCTTTCCGTGGGTGCGCCAAAGCTCGTACCGCAAGCCGCGGCCTCCGCGATAGCCTCCGTCACCTCTTCGGGACAGTGTCCATGTATCATCGCCCCCCATGAACAGACATAGTCCACAAACCGTTTGCCCTCAACGTCCCACACGTGAGCTCCCTTACCTTTGGCGATGAAACGGGGAACTCCTCCGACGGCGCGCCAGGAACGGGCGGGGCTGTTCACGCCTCCAGGCATAAGCCTCAGTGAACGTTCAAAGAAGGAAGAGTTGCGATCAGGCGCGCTCATTCCAAAGAGCCTATATTCAGCGTCTGCAGATAGTCGCTGATCTGGTCTGTCTTCGGTTCCGAACGCGCCGCCATGAGATTAGCAGGTTCCACCATTAGTTTCTTAACTATGGCACGCGTCATAACGTCTATATGCTCTATCTGACGATCGGTCAAATCTCCAAGCCTCCGCACGGTGAAGTCCACCTCTTTCCTCCGAACTTCCTCCGCGTGAAGGTACAGCGCCTTCCTTGCCTGCTCACTTGACGCCAGGCCTGACTGGGTATCAAACCGCCTTATGCCTTCATTTATAATCGCTTCCGCCTGGGTAATAGTCTCCCGCTCTTCCGGCGTCAAGGCGTCCATAGTGGAACGCAGTCGCTCTATAGTGAGAAGAGTTACGCCAGATATCTCTTCCGCCTTCGGATCTACGTCGCGCGGCATACCCAGATCGAGGACTGCAAGCCGTCTCTCCGGGCGATTTTCGATTGCCGATTTGACGTGTGAACCGCAGATTACGGGTTCTGAAGCAGCGGTGCAAGTTACGAGGATGTCCACCTCTCTCAACGCCTCTGCCCTGTCCTCAAACCGTACCGTCTTTCCCTCCAGCTCTTCTGCCAGAAGCGCCGCCTTATACTCCCTGCGGCTAGCTATAGTTATACTTCTGACGCCTGAACGTCGCAGAGCTAAAGCCGCGAGCCGTCCGGTTTCACCTGCGCCCAACAGTAAGACGCTTGAACCTTCAACCAGGTCCTTGTCCATAAGCATACGGACGCCTAACGCGGGCACTGACGTTTGTCGGCGTCCGAGAGCTGTCTTGTAGTGGATGTGTCGTCCCGTTCGCAACGCAGCGTGAAACAGACGTGAAAGGGCGGGCTCTACGGATCTCGCCTCTCCCGCCGCCCGGAGGGACCTCACAACCTGCCCCATAACCTGAGTCTCGCCTATCGCTACCGATTCCAGGCCAGCTATAACGCGAAATAGCCTTTCCACCGCCGCCTTTCCCGATATTGAGAAGGCATACTGGGACGCACTTGCCTTCTCTTCAGTATCCAGTGAACGGCGCAACGACAGGTCGTCCAGATACTCCTTCAGCATACGCTCTTTGACGTCCAGTCCGGAACTATCGGACACTGAGTAAACTTCGGCGCGGTTACAGGTCGAAATCAGCACTCCTGAACCGGACTCCATGCACAGAAGTTCGTGCACTTCTCGCAGTTCGTGAGGCGGTACGGACAGCCGTTCCAACACCTCCAAAGGCGCAGTCTTTATATTAACGCCTACCGCTATATAGTCCAACATTGTCTCCTGTAATGTAGAATAAATCTTGTCCTCTGTTTGCCTCCTGCCTGCTGATAAAACTATCATATGCGGAGGCTGAAGAACCAACGGAACGCTCCCTATCTGCTTAATAAATAGTGGGCGGCCTGAAACAGAAAAGCGTATTACATACAAAGACCTTATAAAATCAGTCTTTGCACGCGAGAAACGAGCTCAATCAGGTATAATCGTAAGTGATGAACAAGTTCATACTGTCCTTAATAACCGTTTCGCTGGTAGCGGTTGTTTCTTCGGCGTGCGGCAGCGCCGAACCCGATCCATTGCCCACGCCTACCTCAGTGGCTGAACGGTCAGCGGCGCAATCTTCGCAGGCAGCCGCGTGCGAAGCTCCGGAACTGGTTGCGGAAGGAGGGCCACGTCCAGAGGTAACCGGCATAGAAGGCTGGATAAACTCCTCCCCATTGTTGATACAGGAGTTGGCGAACGATAATGAAGTGGTGCTCATAGATTTCTGGACTTATACCTGCGTCAACTGCCTTCGAACCCTGCCCTTCTTACGAGAATGGCACGATAAATACTCAGACAGAGGGCTTACCATAATCGGAGTCCATACGCCCGAGTTTGAGTTTGAGAAGCGGCGGGAGAATATAGAGGCGGCGGCAGACGAAGAAGGAGTGGTATGGCCTATAGCGATAGATAATGAATTCGCTACGTGGCGCGCTTTTGGCAACAGGTTTTGGCCGGCTAAATATCTAATAGACTCTTCCGGCAAGATAGTTTACAAACACTTTGGCGAAGGTAAATACTGCGAAACTGAGCAGGCTATAAGATCTGCTCTTGAGTCGGCCGGGGAGGACGTATCCGATATAGAAACGGGGGTTATCAACTCACAGACCAGAGACTCAAACGCTGTAACGCAGACCCGTGAGATATACGGCGGCACCAGATGGTCAACCCCATTCAACCCTTACGCGGGAAACCTTGAATACTACGCCCAGGACGACGATAACGTTATTGAGTTCGTAGACCCTGGAGACTATGCCCACAACTTCTACTACCTGCAGGGGCTGTGGAGACGAGGACCTGAGTCTATATCCCACGCTCGTAGTACCGAGAATCTGGAAGACTTCATAGTTTTGAGAACCCTCTCCCGAAGCGTCAACGTGGTCGTGTCTTCTGAGGCGCAAGAGCCGTTTGACGTGTATGTATTCCTGGATGACGAGCCTCTAAAGGAAAACGAGTCCGGGGACGACATTATGTTTGACGAGCAAGGACGATCTTTTTTTCGTGCGGACTCACCGCGTCTCTATAAGATCGTGGAACAAGAAACGTTTGCGGAGCGCACTCTTAAGGTAACTTCCAATTCGGAAGATTTCTCCGTCTTCGCCTTTACCTTTGGAACCTACGAAACCGGTTTCTAAAATTATGCGCTTCATAGTTGCCACTTTTTTGGCAATAGCTTTAGTCGCCGTGGTGAATTGTGGCGGAAGTGGAAAGGTACCCTCCGAATGGAAGGTAGAGTCTGAAACGTGGGGAGCAATACCGGGAACTGAAGATTTGGCGATAGGCGAACGGCGCTTCGCGTTTGTGCTTACCGGAGAGATGGGCATAATCAAGTTGCCGGTACTGGATCTTGATTATCAGTTTATAGGGGAGCGAGAGACGTGGGACGAAAGCGTACAAACACAGGAAGCCTTGGCGAGCTTTCATCAATTCCCGGAAACGGAAAGGGGACTGTACGCTGCTGAACTCCACTTTGACAGACCTGGACGTTGGGCAGTTCGGGCGCACGTGCCGAGTCCATCAGCCAGCCCTGATCCGGTCGTAATGAGCTTTAACGTATCTGAAGAAACCTATTCCGTAGACATCGGAGAGCGTCCTCCTGCCAGCACAAACAGAACCCTGAACGACAAAACAACTTTAAGCTCGCTCACAACCGGGTCGTTCTACGATGAACAGCTATACCAGCTAACGGTGAAAGAGGCTATAGAGACCCCCCGTCCTCTAGTGGTCGTCTTCGCCAGTCCTGCTTTCTGCACCACCCCAGTATGTGGTCCGCAAGTTCAAGCGGTAAGCAGTCTGAGAGAAAAGTACGGTGGTATGGTCGATTTCATACATATAGACATATATGAAAATCCTGAGGAGATACAAGGAGACATCTCAAGCGGCGTGAGGACGCCCATACTGGAAGAGTGGGGTATAACCGCCGATGAATGGACGTACGTCATAGGTTCAGACAGTCTTATATCCGCCAGTTTTGAAAACTTCGCGCCGGAACCAGTTTTAGAAGAAGCTATTAAGACTACCCTGGAAAGAGGATAAACAACAGGGAATATCCGGTTGATGCCGCGCATACTGTTTACAGAGATACGGAACCGATTTATAAGTTGTTATAAGAAAATACCAGAGAAACCCCTTTTACCAGAATAGGTCACCGTAGCATTACACATTTTCAAGCAAAGTAATTAGACTATATAAAGACTAATTTAATTCTCTGTAACTAATAACAAGCTATCCAAACTATGGCGCATCAAAATAACGGCGTCGCCCCCTTTTTAACGTTCCCAAGTGGAACGGCGCCTGCAAAAATAGAACGCGTTCTCGTTCCATTAGACGGCAACGCAAGGTCTGAAATCAGCCTACCGTACGCATGTATGGTTACAAGATGGTTCAACTCTGAGATAAACTTGTTACACGTGGTGCCTGCGGAAGACAGGTTCAGGACAACGAACTCGGCACAGCATGTCCGTTACCCTGCTCCACATCACGATCGAGGCGCGTATCTGGGAAGTGCGTACCTCCAAGAGATAGCGGAAAAGTTGAAGCCATTCACCCATAACGTGCGCTGGGGAATAGCTACCGGACCACCGCCCATCATGATAGCCGCACGAGCCAGCCTGATTGGCTCCGGCCTGATAGTCATCACCGCTAACCGATATACTCGGTGGGAACGTTTTCTCAAAGGGAACCTGTCAGAGAAGTTATGGTCTCTCACGTCCGTGCCTATCTTGATAATAAAGGACAATCTTACGGATTTGAAGGGGCGCAGCTTCTTGGACCCGCGTGCCTTTATAGTTCCGATACAACACCCTAAAACCGCCTCAATCGTTATGCCCTTTCTGAAGTCCCTGCTAGCTAGTACTAACGCAAAGGCAGCCCTTATAATCAACAGCAAGCTGACTGGTGAAGGCCCTCCCGGAACATCCAACTACATAAACTCAACTATTGCCGAACTGGAAAGTAAACGAGTTAAAGTAACGACCTCATTTACAAGAGACGCTGTTACTGCAATGCGAGAGTTACAGGAAAAAACTCCGGGATCATGGGTGATAACGGCTTCACGTTCCAGGGACAAAGTATCGCGGCTGTTTCTGGGGTCATTCTCACGCAAGATATTTAACGCCGCAGACTCGCCCGTAGTTATAGTGCCGGACAAAGATATAGCAACCAAGAGGATACTCCAGACGCGTAAGGAAAATCTTCGCTGGGAGTAACGGTCACTCAGTAGACTTTCGCCCAATCATAGTAAGTTGCAGTTTCAATGCGAACTACTCATTGAGAGGTTTTATCGTCAGAATCAACCATGAACCGTATGACGCTGCCTGCCGTTATCCCAAACATGGCGACCGGGATGAGAGCAAGTGCCAAAACTCCCGTGAAACTGGGAATGAAATCTGGGAGGAAATCTCCCGGATTTACCAGTATTAACGCGCCAAGCACAGCGGACGGAACGGCCAATATCCCAGTAGTAACAAGGACGAATCCTGCTATTTTGTCCTTATGTACGTTTCCCGCTCCTACTCCTGCAAATCCCGCCGCAAAAGGGGAAAGCCAAGGGACTACCCAGTGAACGGGCGGTATAGGAATGGTAGCTACACCTACAACCATTATCCCTAGAGCAACTAACACTCCCTTAGTCATGTCAGTCAACTTTGCCTGAAAAACGAGACGTCAGATAAAATCAGCAGGACGCCCCACGAAATCGCTTAAGCCTGAACTTCTCGCCTGAAAGCGGATAAGCAAAGTTGCTTTGAAAACAACTGTTGGCCGAGAGAGGAAAAGCGAGTCTAGCATGTTCAGATCGTTAGTTGCGCGCCTTTGCTTTATTGACGCGCCTGATAAATACATTCAGTGGTGCCGAGGGCCGGACTTGAACCGGCGACACACGGATTTTCAGTCCGTTGCTCTACCAGCTGAGCTACCTCGGCTAGCCACAATTATCATCGTACGACTGAGAGAGGACTAACGCAACCTTCTGCTGTTATAATTTCCAATGTTCTAAAGGTCCTTAGTTCTTATTTTCTCGAAAAATTCTGCGTTCATGCCAAGTCTCATAGTCTCCTCCGTATCGGAAAGGTCCGGTCGTACGGCTATTTCCGCTGGTCTGGCTTCCATACTCTCGGAAAAGTTAGGACGAATCCTGATAGCGGATACTTCCGCCGGCCAGCCGGAAACAGAGAAGCATAGCTACGCCGGTTTATCTTTTGAGGAAAACGTTCTACTCAACGTAACCCAAAACTCTGCACAGGAAGCGGCCCAGGCAATCTTGTCTGAATTTAAAGGAGCGGCAGTTGCAGTTGTGGAAGGACGCGCGGGAGATGAGCAGTTCAATTTGACATTGGCAGAAACACTTGACGGATTGATAATTATAGTCGCGTCCAACGAAGAGGATATCTCAGCGGCGCGAAAAGCCTACGGATCCAGGTTCGCGGGCATGATCCTCAACAATATCCCCCAATATCGTATGCGAACCGCCGCCGCGGAAGTAAACGACGTCGTTTGCTTCGGTAGCCTCCCTCAGGACCGCCGGCTCAACGCTCCTACGCTCAATCAGATAAATGAACGTTTGCAAGGCCGTTATCTAACATGGGAAGAGCACGGAGAGCGTTTGGCTGAACACTTTCTGATAGGTGGGATGATACTGGACTGGGGTCCCTACTATTTTAACTCGAGGAAGAACAACGCGGTAGTAGTAAGGGGAGATCGTCCCGACGTACAGCTGTCGGCGCTGCAGAGCGAAGAGGTGGCAGGACTTGTAATCACGGCCGGTATAACCCCCGTTGAATACGTGGTGTACGAGTCTAAGCAAAAGCAAAAGCCTATGATACTGGCAGACGGAGACACTATGGAAGTATGCGACAATCTGGCCGAGCTATACAGCGAATCCACGTTCGCCCATCCCCAAAAATTGAGCCGTATGCGAGAGCTGTTGAAGGAACATGCCGATATGGAAGCTATAGAAAGACTTACCACGGCACCCGCTACCCGCTAATCTTGTTCGCGCCTTCGCCACGCTATACCACGGAGAAATTCGCACCGTTCAACAATCGACACCGGTTGCAGCGTTACACCCTGCTGGTTACACGACCTGACGGTTTGCGAAAGCGCAACACAGGCGCTTTGTGGGTGCTCGTTTAAAAGGCTTTGAATGCAACAAGATAAGTTTTTTGAAAAACTCACGCTCAACCAGATAAAAGCGGTCTCGCATCCAGGTGGCCCTCTGATGATAGTGGCAGGTCCAGGCAGCGGCAAGACGCTAGTAATGGCGCACCGGATAGCTTGGCTCGTCCTTAAGGAGGACGTCCGACCTTGGCGTATATTAGGCATGACGTTCACAAACAAGGCGGCCAACGAACTACGCGAACGGTGCGAGAGTCTTGTGCAAAACACAAGCGTAAACGCAACGGGGTTTCAGGTATATACGTTCCACAGTTTATGCGCTCGCATACTGAGATTCCATCCAGAGGCTGCAGGGATTAGAGAGCGGTTCTCCATATACGACGAAAATGAACAGTTGAGAACTATAAAAACAGTCATGGACGCCATGGAAATAAACAGAAAGGAACATCCTCCACGCAGGATTCTGAGCTTGGTGTCTAGAGCCAAGAATCAAAAGTTGACCCCAGCGGACGTATTCCAAAGAGCCGAGAACTGGATAGACGAGATAAACGCTCGCGTCTATGAGCGATACGAAGAAGCTCTCTCCCGCGCCAACGCTGTCGATTTTGATGATCTTCTCTTGAAAACCCTTCTGATGTTGGAAGGGAACCCCAGCGTTCAAGCTGATTGGCAGAACAGGTTTGAACACGTTCTTATAGACGAATTCCAGGATACAAACAGCTTGCAATTCAAGTTAGGGGAGATACTCTCCAATCCGCAACGTAACATATGCGTCGTCGGAGATCCCGACCAGTCAATATACTCCTGGCGCTACGCCGACCCAGAAAACATCGACAACTTCCTGGCCACTTACAGCGACTGTACAGTGGTAACACTGGACGAGTCTTTCCGCTCTACTCAGAACATTTTGGACGCCGCAAATGCAGTTATTCTTCCAAACCAAAACAGGATAGAGAAAAACCTCTGGACTCACAAAAAAGAAGGCCTTCCAGTATCGGTTATGGAGTCTTACGACCCGGAAGAAGAAGCAAATAACGTCATCCGCGAGGTGTCGCGTCTGACTAAAAGGAACGTAGAATCCTTGAACGAAACGGCTGTGCTATACCGCTCAAATGTCCAGTCAAGGGTACTAGAACATGCATGTCGCTACTGGGGTGTGCCTTACAAGGTTATAGGAGGCGTTAGCTTCTACATGCGCGAAACTGTCAGGGATCTTGCCTCCTACATGAGAGTAGTTCTGAACCCCAACGACGACGGAGCTCTTGAACGCATAATCAATAAGCCTTCGCGCTCTATAGGGACAAAAACGTTGGCTGAGCTACGTAGAGCAGCAGACCGAAACGATGCCTACCTGCTTGATTCCGTTCTATCCATGGCTGAAGAAGGGAACCCCATGGACGTCCGACTGAGCGCTCGCGGCACCAAAGCTGTAGCGAACTTTGCCGAACATATGAAGAAAATCATAACGGCAAGCACCACTATGCAACCAGATAAACTGTTGAAGCTGATAATCCACTCCATGGACTATGAACGGCAAATGGACTCCGACCCTGAAACAAGCAGCGACAAACGGGATCACGCTCAGGAGCTACTGGTTTTGGCTGAAAGGCACAAGGCGGATGATCCACGCGAGGCTCTAGACGAATTTCTGCAAAATATCTCTCTGGTTTCTTCAGCTGACTATACGGAAAACGAACTTAATAAGAACATAGAAACGCTGACTCTCATTACGCTCCATCAAGCTAAGGGATTGGAGTTTGATACCGTGTTTATTGCTGGGATGACGGAAGGTCTACTTCCCCATTCCCGCTCCCTGGAAGAGAACGGGTTAGAGGAAGAAAGACGACTATGCTATGTCGGAATGACGCGCGCGCGGCGCAGGCTTTACCTGAGCTACACCGGAAGCTACAGAAACCAACCCGTACTGCCCTCACAGTTTTTAAGTGCCTTACCGGAAAATCTAATCAACACTCATCCAAGAATTATGACGCACAGGCACAACAGGGCATACCCTGCCCGCTATTCATCCTTCCATGACTATGATGATGACGTTGAAGACACTCATTATGAGGAAAAACAGCGTAATTCCCCGAAACCTTCAACCATACTTGTCGCAGGAGATAAGATAATTCACGAGTTCTTCGGAGCAGGAATGGTCGTCACAGTAGACTACGACAAACTGGAACCAGAGGTAACTATAGTATTCAAAGATAAGAGCGCAGGGATAAAGCGGTTTCTGATTGCAATGGCTCCTATAACAAAAACAACGTCATAAAAGCACTAGACGCAATATAGGAATAAGGCTTCTGATAGAAGGCTCAGCTACCCCGCTTATAAGTCGCCTTCATCTCCATCCGCTCCCCCTTCAATATCTCCATTCGAAGGAAATGAAACCCGTTCCGCCATGTATCTCCACAAGCCTTTAGTCCGGCCTTGATAAAACAGCCCTGAGCTCGTAGGTTATCAGTCAAAGTATGAAGGTAAATCTTGTCCAGTTCGTCTTCCATGAAAGCGTGATCCAGCACAAGCCTCACAGCGTCTGATCCGTATCCTTGCCCCCAATACCCTTTTTCACCGAGCATAATGCCAAGCTCTGCCTGCCGTGTATTACGATCTATGTCGTAGTACATGCAGTTCCCTATGTGTTTCCCATCAAGGGTGTCTATAGCAAACCGAACGGAGAGTGTAGACGGTAAGCGCAGTTCCTGCAGGTAAAACCACCTGTATTCATCAAAAGTCATATTAATAGGCCTGGTTGCATCAAGCTTGCACAGTGCCTCGTCTATGCGCCATTCATAGTCTTTGCAGACGTCGCTTTCCCTTTTAGAGCGCAGCGCCACCTTACAGGCTCTTGGGCCAGAGTAGGAATGAAAATCAGCCATATATCTGCCTACTGCTACCGCGCACGGTTCGTTCTCGTTCTTTGAAAACGGATACGGCCCGTACAACCATCTGAGCGTGCCCGGAGAAAGACAATGTTCTTACCGCTGTTTGCCAATCAGCCCAAAACACCTCATCAAACTCATCATCGTGATCTAATATGTTCCCCCCTAAACTTCTCATCAAGAAGAAGTAGACTGTCTTGTCTATGATCTTCACAGTATGAGAGTCTCCATAATTACGTGAGCGTCTACCCAAAAACGTATACTTCGTACTGCCCAAAGGCTCACACAATTCAACAGTTATACCCGTCTCTTCCTTAACTTCCCGCAAAGCCGTCTGCTCTACGGTTTCGCCGTCATGAGGAGTGCCTTTTGGCAACTGATATGGATGCGCGGAACATTTCTTGACACAAAGCAAGACTTCCAATCCAGAACCGATTCCCCATCGTATAACCACTCCACCGGCTGCCATTAGACGTTTTATCTGAAAATTGTAAGCTTTTCTTGAATTTTTCACTATTTTATTCTACGGTTTATAGCTCTAGCGCATTGTACAGCGATAAAATTCTATTTGTGCTTTTAATTCAATGCTGAAAATTAAAAATCGTGGATACAGCGGAGCAATCAATGGCCTCTCAAGGATACCGTAAAACTTTCGCAGTCAGGTTTGCTGGGGAGGGAGGACAGGGACTTGTTACCTCTGCAGAAGCCGTGGCCAAGTCTGCGGCAACAGGAGGGTATTACGTACATACCTTCTCAACCTTTCCATCCCAGATCATGGGTGGGCCTGCTTCGTCTCAAACTACGATCTCTACTTCACCCGTCCTGAGTAACGGCGACTATGTAGACGTATTGGTGGCTCTGAACAAAGACGCGTATGAGTTGCATTCTGCCGATATTGATAAGAACGGGGTATTACTGTACGACTCAACGTCCTTTGAAATCAATGAACGAGCCTCAAGTCTAGGACTAAACGCTCAGAAAATAGCCCAAGACTCAGGCAACCCCAGAGCGGCTAATATGGCTTTTATAGGAGCAGTGGCGGAATTGGTAGGATTTTCGCTTGAGTTTATTGAGAGCTATATAGCCAAACGTTTTTCACGCGGTCGAGCTAACGACGAGCAGATAATCGCCTCAAACATAACTGCGATAAGGGAGGGAGCTTCCCAGGCGAAGTTGAGTGGCTTCAGTGCAGGTCGCATCGCTATGCCTTCACCTCCCAAAGAGGAACAGATATTCATAACTGGCAACACAGCACTAGCACTAGGGGCGTATTCGGCGGGTTTGGATATATACGTAGGCTATCCTATATCTCCCGCTACTACTATCCTAGTCTGGATGGAACAAAACCTGGTAGGAAAGGGTAAATTCTCTTATCAAGCTACTTCGGAGATAGAAGCCGCTAACGCCATCATAGGAGCAGGTTTCGCAGGTAAAAAAGGAATGACCGCCACCGCCGGCCCAGGCTTATCACTAATGTCAGAAGCTATAGGGCTAGCTTGGATGGCGGAGATACCGTGTGTCTTTGTGGACGTTCAGAGAGGCGGACCAGCCACCGGGCTACCTACAAAATCGGAGCAGTCAGACCTGTTCGCATGTATGCATCCTTCGCATGGAGACTTGCATCCGCCGGTTCTGGCTCCTGGCACTATAGAAGAGTGTTTTTACACTGGAGCGTTAGCCGTCAATTGGGCAGAAAGATATCAAGGACCAGTAATGCTCATGAGTGAATTCGGGCAGGCAGAAAAGGCACAGAACATCCCAAAGCCTGATATCTCTAAGATCAAGGACGAGAGACGGAACGTCTATTCAGGACAAAACGGATTCAAGCGTTACTCATCTTGGTCTTCAGGAGACCCTGCGCCCCAAATGCCGATACCAGGAGGAACTGGAGCCTACGTCGCAAACGCCTCCGAGCACGACGAGATAGGCGATACTACCCATTTACCGTATCATCACGTACGCCTTACTCAACGCAGGTTCGCCAAGCTTTCGCTACTGGACGATGCTCACTGGGAGATAGAAAACCCCGAAGCAGAGGTCGCTTTGATGCCGTGGGGATCTTCAAAAGGGCCAGTGAGAGAGGCTTACAACCGCCTGCGCAAAGAAGGGATCGACATCGGTTGGATATATTCAGTCGCTCTGAACCCTTTGTGCGCGGAGGTGCTTGACACTTTGAAAACCAAGCGGCTAGTGATAGTTCCGGAGCTTAACTACCAAGGACAATGGTCGACTATTCTCCGTCAGCAGAGTATCAGAGCCAAGTCTATAACACAGTACACAGGCCTTCCTTTCTTGCCTTCCACACTCACCAAAAGTATCAAAATGCAACTGAACCAATTAGAAAAGGTAGGACTCCCTGTATGAGCAAGCTCAATCCTGCGTATGATTTCAAATGGTGCCCTGGTTGCGGAGATTTCGGCGTACGCAAGGCGCTGGACGCTGCCCTTCAAGAGTACAAGACACTCTACGAGACTCCGTATTCGCAAAGTGTAATAATAGCCGGTATAGGATGTTCGGGCAACTTGGTGCACCTTATGGAGGAAGAACAGCCATTTGGTCTTCACGGCATACATGGCCGCACGTTGCCTCTTGCGCTCGGCGTCAAGATGTCAAGACCCGATCTGAATACGGTCATAGTAGCAGGGGACGGAGATTTTTTGAGTATCGGCGCGGAGCATATAGGCCCGGCGGCGCAAAGGAACCTGGACACCACCTGCGTGATAATGGACAACGCTGTATACGGGTTGACTAAAGGCCAAAGTTCGCCTACCAGCAGCACCGGACAGATAACCTCGTCCACCCCCTATGGTAAGATCGAAATCCCTATGCACCCTTTGAAGATCTACTTGGCTTACGGCGCTACTTACGTGGCTTCCCACTATTCAGTCAAGCCCAGAGAGCTGGCTAAGTGCATATTAGAAGCTATGAATCACAAAGGGTTTGCCATAGTACACGTTCAGTCCCCTTGTACAACTTATAATGACACTTACGACCTACTAAAGGGAAACCGTAAGAAAGGAATTGCGAGCTCGGCATGGCTTGTGCCGGACGAACATGACCCTTCCGACCTTGAAGCAGCGGAAGCATTAGTCAAGCGTCCAGGCATACCGATAGGGCTTATATACCAGATCGACAAACCGACACTGGAAGACATGGAGAGGGAAGCTATCCGCTCAGTGATACCCAAAAGCCCCAAACAACTTATAGATTCATACAGTATCTAAGCCATCTAAGCCGTGTTGTCCGTAACGCTCGGCATTAGGCTATAAATTATGTCACCTTGAGTGACTTGATAAAAAGGATAAGATAAACTGCCGGTTAGGAAACACAGGGTGACTTTTCAATAAATTCTGATAAGAGACAGTTTAAAACTAGGGCAGACGCATTAACTGGCCTCAGTACCCTACCTTCAATTGTGTTGGCTTGACGCCGTTCTTTGTTCGGGATTTAGGTAGCGCATATGATACAGGATACTGTGCGGAAGTACTACACCCCACAACGTCAAAACACCAGTTATAAGCCAAATGCTGGGGAATACAGCCAGAAACACCCAAGGATCCGGCACCAAAAAGAACGGTTCGCTTATCTGGAACATCTCAGATATACCGAGTGCCGCTAACACCGTGAAGCAGGCCAAGCCACCTCCGATAAAGGTAGGATGATGCCAGCGGAAGACGTTACCAAGCAAGGTCGCAAATCCCATTACAAAGCACGCAGTCACCCCGACTAACCCCAATACTCCCCCCATTATCCCCATCCATGTAGATACTCCGTCACCTCCTTTGAAACCTGTAAAAGGAGAATTCCAATGAGCAAGGATAGCTGTAGAAGCGGGGAAAAAAAGCCACAAGTCTGTTATACCCAACAACCTAGCAAAGATAATCGCACTTAAACCTTTAGCACAGTCGAGAGAAAACACTATGACACCGTATCGCCCGGAAGTGGTTATCCAAACGTTGCTAGCCCCCGCTTGTTTCGAACCCTCTTCAAATATATTCACGCCCTGACTACGCGCAACAAGGTAGGCAAAAGGAATGGCCCCCAGTGCGTAGCCTACACCTAGAGAAAGTAGCAACGAGCCTATCCAAGGAATACTGTTCATAGATTTTTAATCCCTTCTATTGGCGAGATATGCTGCTTGCCTCTGGACGGACCTTTCTGACTTTGATTTTCTGCTATCCCTCTTCATGCTATTTAACCGTTTTCAGTCCAAATGGTCAAAATATGACCTGTTTCATCCTAGAAAACGATAGGAGCCTTATCAGTACATTATATACGACATTATATACGGCATAATAGGCGAGTTTTGTTCAGACGTTCTGGAGAGTCTATTGTTTACAAACTCAGCGAAACGCTTCTATACGTTAGTAGGTTACACGTCCAGATTTCTTCCGTTGCACTCAAATCTCTTATCAGCAAACTATCTTCAACATAAATATTGCACTATGCCTCTTTACTTGAGCGCGTATATATAGCACAGTGATACAATCAAAAGTGCAAGCTATAAACTTCCAGACTTGAGCAGAAGTGGGCAGAAGCCCACTTTTTTATTACCTTGCGGTATGAGCCTCAAGCGGAGAACAAACGTGAAAAAGAACGAACTCTTAATGGCGGTCAGATATTTGGCCGCAGATAAAAATCTGTCGCAGCGCGTTGTTGTGGCAGCCATAGAATCAGCTTTGGAGTCAGCCTACCGGCGCGACCCCGAGGCATTAGGTAAAGACGTGCAAGTCAGAATAAATCCAGAGACTGGCGAAGTGGATATGGCTCTGATCAAACGGGTGGTTGAAGACGGCCAAGCAGACTACGCTGACGCCGAGATACCTATAAGTGAGGCACTCGCCGAGGGGCATAAAGACGCAGAGGTTGGTTCAACCATCAGAGTCGGCAGTCTGGATTATAACCGCGGCCGAGTCGCAGCTCAAGCAACTCGTCAAGTCATAGATCAAAGGTTGCGAGAAGCCCAGAGAGATGTCTTGTTCGACGAATTCTCTGACAAGTCCGGACAGTTACTCGTAGGGAAGATCCACAAGGTAGAGAAGCGGACAGTTTGGGTAGATTTAGGCGATGGGATAGCCATAATGCCTCCACTTGAGCAGTCCGATTCTGACCGCTACAGACAGAGTCAACAGCTCAAAGTGTACCTAGTCAAGATAGAACGCACGCCAGCCGGTCCCGAAATAATCGTATCGCGTTCTCACCCTGATCTGTTGCGTAGACTTTTTGAAAGCGAAGTTCCGGAGATAGCCAATGGTTCCGTAGAGATCAAAGCCATAGCACGTGAGCCTGGTTCACGCAGCAAGGTTGCCGTGTTCGCGTCAAACAACACTGTTGACGCTGTAGGCGCGTGTGTCGGACTACGAGGTATACGAATCCAGAGTATAGTAAGCGAACTGGTGGGCGAGAAGATAGACGTTGTCGAGTGGAGCGAGGAACTGCCGAGATTTATAGCTAACTCTTTAAGTCCTGCCTCGGTAGAAAAGGTCACTATAGACCCTGAATCCAATGTTGCGCAAGTCATAGTCCCAACCCCTCAATTTTCACTCGCGATAGGGAGAGATGGACAAAATGTGCGCTTGGCGTCTAAGCTGACCAACTGTGCCATAGAAATACAAGGAGCAAGAGAAGCACCGTCTGAAGCCAAATCAACACAAGAAACCGCGGAGCAAAAAGGGCCAGAAAGGCAAATTGAAGCGAAAGCCGAAGTTCAGGCACCCGCTGAAACAGAAGTTGAGGCGCAACCGGTCGAGTCTTTTGCCACGGATAAAGAGATAAAAACGGTAACCACAGAACCTGTAGAGGTCCTACCAGAAGAGCCAGCTGAAAAGGTGCCCGTTGCCAAAGAAACATCCACGCCTGCGGAAGATACTTCCGAGTCTGAGAAGGCTGAAGAAGAGCGGCGTATAAGAGAAAACGAAGAGATCCGCGCTTTAGAGAAAGAGCTGGCAGAACTGGAACGTCAAGAAGAGGAAAGACGCAAAGTTGAAGATGAAGACAAGAAGAAAGCAACTAACGTTTCCGGAAACTCAATATGGGATGTAGACTTCCTAACTCAAGCTTCCGACGGCGGCACAACTGAACTGCGCTTCGCTGAGGATATAGCTGATCTAAGAGGAGCTCATGACGATACAAAATCGCGTCGTAGTAGAGGAGAAGCGCGGAAGAAGGGACGTCGGTGATTGAAATCAGCAGCCCTTCACGTGCCTGTGCGCTCATGCGTAGTATGCCGTACACCGTCTCCTAAAGCGGAGCTTATCCGGGTAGCGCGCCTTCCTTCAGGGGAAGCTGTTTTAGACCACTGTCACAAAATACAGAGCAAAGGTGCGTACCTCTGCTACACCGAACAGCATTGGGATGAAGCACTTATGCGACGGTTGTTGGCTAGAGCGCTACGTACAACCCTTTCAGAACAGAATATAAAGGAACTTAAAAAGTGTCTAGTTGGTCTGAGTTCAGGTGTAAAAACCGTAAAAACCAAGGAATGTATAGGTTAAACCCTACATCTCCTGCTGTAAGATGAAATCAATGAAAGAACCTATTGAACTACCGCCTAGAATGACCGTGAAGGAGTTGGCCGACATTTTGGACAAATCCCCGGTTGAGACCATTAAAACCCTGATGAAAATGGGCGAGATGCTAAACGTCAACTCAGAGGTAAAGTTCAACACAGCGGCACGTGTGGCTACATTGTTCGGACTGCCAGTCAAAAAACCCGCTAGTAAAGCGGAAAGTTCCGCCGGAGTAAAAACAGGGATAGATAAAACCCTCACCGAAAAGAATGCCCAGCCGCGACCGCCTGTGGTTGCTATTTTAGGACACGTCGATCATGGGAAAACGACCCTGCTGGACTTCATACGCGGGTCAACCGTTGCCGAGATAGAAAAAGGCGGCATAACGCAGAGTATAGGCGCGTACCAAATATCTCGGAACAATAAGAAGATAACCTTCATTGATACGCCCGGACACGAGGCTTTTACCTCAATGCGCGCAAGAGGCACTCAAGTTACGGACATAGTGATACTCGTAGTGGCGATTGACGACGGGGTACAACCGCAAACCGTTGAAGCGATAGATCACGCTAAAGCAGCAAACGTACCTATACTAGTAGCACTAAATAAGATAGATCTAGAACCGTCGCGGGCAGATGAAGTGAAAGGACAACTATACGAAGCCGGAGTACAGGTAGAGGAGCTGGGTGGCAATGCCGTATGCGTTCCCGTCTCGGCTAAAACAGGCAAAGGGGTAGGCGATCTGCTCGACTCCATATTGCTCATCGCAGAAGTAGAAGAAGTGAAGGCAAACCCTGACCGGCCCGGGCTGGGTACAGTGATAGAAGCCTCTATGAGCAGTGCACGCGGACCTCTGGCTTCCGTTATTGTAACCGCGGGAAGGGTGCGAGCGAACGATTTCATGGTGGCGGGCTTGAAATGGGGTAGAGTGAGAATGATGCGCGACAGCTCTGGTAAGCAGATCAAAGAAGCTCTACCTTCAATGCCAGTGGAAATACTGGGCTTGGACGGAGTACCGCTACCCGGTGACCAATTCGAGATAATGAAGGATGATAAAACTGCAAGGCAACTAGTGGAGGCACGTCGTAAAATATCACAAAAGCAGAGTAACCACTCAACATATTCGCTTACGATGAGCGAAGCGGTCAGGCTGGTGAAATCAGCCGGAGCAAAAAACTTCAACATAATAATAAAAACGGGCAGTCAAGGCTCAGTTGACGCTGTAAGGAAAGCTGTCGAGCAACTATCGGATGACTCCGCGTTGATAAAAATTATCCACGCAGGAAATGGAGCAGTCAACGAATCCGACGTTATGTTAGCAGACGCCTCTGGTGCCATCATTGTTGGGTTTGAAACGGGAGTAGAAGCCGGTGCAAGACGCAAAGCGCGTGCTTCGGGCATTACCATCAGAATGTATTCAGTCATATACGACCTGCTGACCGAAGTAGGAAAGTTTATCGACGGGCAGGAAGAAGACAAAGCGAAAGACACGCAGATAGGAAAGGCGTTGGTGCAGTCAGTATTTCCTAGAGGTAGAAACGGGCGAATCGCCGGAGTTAGGGTACTGGAAGGTGAGATCAGACGTGGAACAATGATCAAAGTGTTACGCGATAACGAAAATATATTTGAAGGTCGGGTTTCGTCCATGCGCCACTTGCAGAACAACGTCAGATCCTTGGGGACCAATTTTGAAGGCGGTATAATGTTGGTCGGGTTCAATGGTTTTGAGGAAGGCGATATATTGGAAGCCTGGCGGCTTGTAGCGCCAGGAGAATAAGACTGAGTGCCTTTATGCAGACCGAATCCTCCCGTAACCGTCGTTCGGCGAAGGTAGCTCAAGCCATAAAGGAAGAGCTAGCATATATAATCACACAACGTGTGTTTGACCCGCGCATACCAGATATGACCTCAATAGCCGATCTATACGTTTCTCCTGACCTGTCTCTCGCACGCGTTTATATAAGAGCAATGGGGGACGATAAGTCGCGCAAAGCGGTGAATATCCTCACCTCTATGAGCACCGCGCTGCGTTCAATGCTCTGCCAGCGAGTTCAATTACGCAAAGCTCCCGAATTGCGTTTCTATGCCGACATTCATGAAGAGCGCGACCGGCTGGAAGCACTCATTGACGATATCCGTTCCTGAACGTCCGTATGCCGGAACAAATAAGAAAACAGCCCAGAGTAAAACGCGCTGAAGCAAGATTCACTGCACCCGGCTATATAAACGTAGATAAGCCCGTTGGTTGGACTTCAGCAGATGTCGTCCGCAAGCTCAAAGGCCTCATACGCCCAAAAAAAATAGGGCACGGGGGTACACTGGACCCTGTAGCCTCCGGGGTGCTACCTGTTTGCCTCAACGGTGCTACACGCTTCGCTGAGATAGTGTTCCAAGGGGAAAAAGAGTACGCCCTAAAAATACGCATGGGTGAGGCTACCGATACTTTCGACTCCGAAGGGAAAATCGTCTCATCAAGCGACTGGTCTAGTGTGACATTGGAAGACGCAAAGAAGGTTGCAGCACAGTTTGTAGGAGAAATAGAGCAACTCCCTCCGATGTATAGCGCAGTAAAACACAAAGGGAAACGCCTCTACGAACTTGCTCGCCAAGGTATTGAGGTGAAGCGCCTCCCAAGGACTGTATTCGTAGGTAAGATCGAGATATATAGCTGGGATCCTCCCAATTTAGAGGTAGAAGTGGTGTGTGGAAAAGGGTTCTACGCCCGGTCGTTTGCGGACGATTTTGGCAAAAAGGTAGGTTCTGATGCACACTTGGCCGGGCTAGTCAGACGGAGAGTCGGAGACTTCCAGATAAAAGATGCACACTCAATAGAACACTTGGAGCAGTTAACACTATCAGGAAGCCTTACTTCTGTTATCCTCCCGATAGATTTCCCGTTGAAAGATATACAGAAGATCACATTAGACCCCATTCGGGCAGAGATGGTCGCCAACGGTCGGTCGGTCCCGGCGGCAGACTCGCCCTCAATCAAGATTGGATACGGACAGAAGGCGCTCGCTTATACGGACGATGGCGCTCCATTGGCAATTCTGATTTATGAACCCGGGCGTTTCTGTTGGAGGCCCGAAAGAGTACTGACAAAATCATAATTGGCAGCATAGAATTATATGCACAAGTTATAGTCGCATAGGCCAAAGAATAGAGATAAAGTATGGAAGAAGTAGCAGAAATACTCCTTCAGCTAGCTATCATCCTGATACTAGCAAAAGCAGGAGGTGAATTCTTTGAACGTATCCTCCACTTACCGGCTGTCTTGGGAGAGCTGGGAATCGGCATACTTATATCCCCTTTCGCTTTAGGCAGTTTGTCGCTGTTCGGTCTGGATCCACTGTTTACGCTTCCTCACGATACCGGGCATGGAGGAGAGATTCTTCCAGTATCCAGTGAACTGTTCTTTGTCTCTCAGATAGGAGCCGTAGTGCTCCTTTTTGAGGCAGGATTGGAGACTGATCGTGCTCTGTTTGTGCGCTACATACGTCCAGCCCTAGTCGTCGCAAGCGGCGGAGCATTAGTGCCTTTTATATTGGGAGTCGTTATTACTGTCGCTTTCGGTCTCGCGTCGTTCGACAGTGTGCAAGCCTCACTACCCGCCCTATTCGTAGGAGCCGCTATGATGGCTACATCCGTAGGCATAACGGCACGAGTCCTATCCGAAATGCGCAAGCTGGACTCACCAGAAAGCGTTACCGTCCTCGCTGCAGCCGTAGTGGATGATGTGCTTGGTATCATAGTCTTAGCCGTCATTACAGGCATATCTCAGGAAGGGACGGTAACTCTAGGTGGAATAGGCATCATATTCGCCAAGGCTGTAGGTTTCTGGCTCGGGCTCACGATAATCGGAAGCCTCATAGCTCCATACCTATCCAGATTTCTCATCAGATTTCGCAGTTCAGGTGCCTATACGGGGCTAAGCATAGGCATAGCATTAGCGGCTGCAGCTATAGCAGAAAGCTACTTCGGACTCGCCATGATAATCGGATCATACTCGCTGGGGCTAGCCCTTTCCGCCACAGTGTTGAAGGAACGGATTGAAGAGCCAGTGAGGCATGTCTCTTGGTTCGCGGCCCCTCTATTCTTTGCTATAGTGGGCATGCAGGTGGACTTTACGGCTATAGCAGGAGGTAGCGTCTCTGTAGCCACGGCGGTATCTTTTGCAATCGTAATTTCTATAGCAGGAATCTTAAGCAAGCTCCTAGGATGTGGTCTTCCTGCTCTAGCAATGGGTTTCAATAGACGAGGGGCTTCACGCATAGCCGCGGGAATGCTCCCACGAGGAGAAGTGGCACTTATAGTGGCGGGCATAGGCTTGAGCAGTGGAGTCATAGGACGCTCTGAGTTCGGGTTCGTCATAATAATGACCGTCGTAACCACAGTGTTGGCTCCGGTACTCCTTACAAGGGTTTTCCGAGGAGGGTCAGGCCTTCGTGCCAAGACGCAGTCACAAAGCGTTTCAACAGAGTAAACGCTTCTATCCCTATTTATCACATGACGTCTTCAAATTGATACACGGCAACTAGGCGCGATTAGGGTATAATAATCAAAGATGTCTATCTAAATATTGCTTTGCCTCATAAACGGTTCTCGATCAACGTACACACCCTATATAAAGAACTATAAATTATTCGCTATCCCGAGTAGCTCAGCGGTAGAGCAGCTGACTGTTAATCAGCGGGTCACAGGTTCGAATCCTGTCTCGGGAGCCAACCTCTAGTCCTCTGCTGAATAAGAATTAAAGGGAACTAAAAATACAACTAACGAACCAGCTTGGGTAAGCTGGAGGCTGGAGTTTCTCAGAAGATACAAGGATACGCTTCAGTGCTGCAGTCCTGATATGGTCTTCCTACAAAATCAAGCGACGGATAAAGAACTAAAGGGCAGGTCAAAGACAAATTTGACAAAGGATGAGGTTCAAAAATGCTTTCATAGGCCGGCCTTACAACATATGAAAGAAAACCTATAGGAAACGTCCAGTTTCTCCCAGAGGATAGCCAGTTTATCCACCGGAATGATCCGGCATAGAGTAATTTACCAACTAGAGGTCGTAAGCTCTGGAAATATTGAGCGGATTGGCATTTTCTATCCCTAGTTCTCGGCCGGCGTCCAAGCTTTGGTGGCAATGCCCTCAATATGGGTTTTTACGTCTATAAGGGCCGGCCTTCCTGCTGAAAAAGCCTGATCCAGTGCGCTAGACAGCTCATTCGGCTTATTGACAACAATACCAAGACACCCAACAGCCTCTGCTACTTTAGCGAAGTCGGTATCTGGGAATAGCCACAACTCGTCCGAACCGTCGGTTTGTCCGCCGTAAACCTTTTCGTTGCCATGCTTCTCCTGGTTAAGAGAGTGGTTGTTGTTGACCAGGGTTACAGTGTTAATGCCACACCTAAGGGCGGTTTCAAGTTCAGTGATATGGTACCAGACTCCACCGTCGCCGGTGAAACATAAGACCGGCCGATCCGGACTGGCGCACTTCGCCCCCATAGCCGCGGGCAACCCCCATCCAAGCGAACCAGAGCATCGGATATACGACTGTCCTCTGTGCTTAAGGTCTATAATCGTCCCTGTCCATATACCGGAATGGCCGGTATCGGATACGAGTATGGAGTCGGGAGGTAAGCTTTCAGTTAATTCCCGGCACAACCGTTCGGGCAACATGGGTAGGACATCTGAGTCAGCTTTGATGTTCGTCTCTCTCTTCCAAGCAGTTACCAGCTTGCTCACTCTGTCTAGCCACTCTTGACGCGGTCGGCGAATCTCTGTGTGTTTTATCATCCTACGCAGGGTATTTCGCGCATCGCCCTGCATCCCGACTGCTATAGGATAGTTGCGTCCCAGTTCTTCAGGGTTGATATCGAGCTGAATGACTGTGGTCCTTTGAGGTGGTACAGAGTAAGCGTTGGTAACTTGACCGCCGGCGTGGCTTCCTATAAAAAATACAAGGTCGGCTTCACACATTACTTGGTTGGCACATGCACGCGAGTACAAGCCTGGAACGCCCACGGCAAGCGGATGATCGTAAGGGAATGACGCCTTGGCATTCAATGAAGTAGCAACTGGTATGGAGAGTTTCTCTGCTAGAGTCTGCAGCTCCGTCGCCGCCCGTGATACTGTTACGCCTCCACCCGCCACAATAACGGGACGTTGCGCAGCGTAGAGAAGCCTTAGAGCCTTCTCTACTTTTGAAAGTTCGGCCTCCGGTCTAAAGGGAGGCAGGGATTTGAACGCATCCTCTAGATACACCTCAAGATCACCTTCAGCTTCGGCTATTCCCTGTCCAGCAATACCCTCTAAGTCAAGGTGAGCAGGGCCCGGAGTACCTGAGGTCGCTGAACGGAACGCCTGCCGCAATAGAAAAGGCAGCTGATCAAGCTCGGATATGTGAGCACTGTATTTAGTTACCGAACCAAAAGGCTTGACGTGGTCTATCTCTTGATACGCGTGGCGGTAATGGTTCATATGCGTCTCTCGACCCGTCATAGCAATGACCGGCGAGCAAGCCAAGCGTGCGTCTTGTAGCCCCGCAGCAAGGTTGACCGCTCCTACAGATTGAGACATGCACACGCCAGCTCTACCGCTGACGCGGGCGTATCCATCCGCCATATAAGCTGCCGCCTTCTCGCCGTGAGTTTGAACTCGTTTCATTCCGAGCTTCTCCATTTCCATCAATGCACGAGGCATTATGAAGGGCATAAAAAAGACGTGAGTTACTCCGTACTTGTGCAGGGTTTCTGCTATAAATCTGCCTCCCGTTATCTTAGCCATATCGTTCTCCGGTCTTCATATGCTCATGTTTCTCTACAGTGTGGGATGCTAAAGGGAGGACCTGTTCCGTCATTTTCAAAACGGCTGTATACTCCCTCGCAGTTGCCTAGTCTAATATCTAGGTAAATCACCTTCTAATCATCCCGTGAGAGCAACCTGAATGTGCTCTTACGCTTTATGGTATCAACTGCCAGCCATTAACCCATTAGGCACGGGCTTGACTGGCGTCCGATGCATAAGTACAGCATACGTCCTTTTTGACTTGTTATTATGCGCTCCTTTATGCGTATGCCGTAGGGATTTTGGTAAGGTTACGCTAACTATTCTTTATAGCAGCGGTTGCTCTTTGATTTATAGTGGCGTGTAGGATAGAGCATTAGACTCTAGTAACCCGCTGACTAGAGTCTCTAACGTTTGTGTTATACATCCAGACGAATCGTGGGCATAATAAGCATTTTCATCTAGATATTTCACCCGCAGGCAGGCATTTTGACTAGGATAATTAACGAAAAATATATGCCACCGTCGCGTAAAACTCAAACACACTCTGCTACTAAGAATATATACCAACCTACGTAATTATCGAAGACAAAGTAAAGTGCGACTTTCGTAGTTCATTCTGATATTGTAATCGGGGACGCTGTAGATCGCATTCACACACCCTTTTGACTAGTCCGGCAGGACCGTCATCATATCGTCACTAACAACCCAATCCCGGTACCCTTCAAGTAAAGCGGTCATCTCTTGATCAACGTGTGTGGAGCGACGTTTTTTATCTGGAAAGCTAACCTTCTAGTCTGTCATTCCTGCATCTCCGATAGGTTACCCACTACGGCCAATGGCGTCGCCGCCAGCAGCCCTGCGTCGACTGGTAATATCGCTCCGGATATCCAGCGCGCTTCATCGCTCGCAAGAAACAGAGCAGCCCACCCTACGTCCCAAGCGTCGCCTTCGGTTCCCAAAGGTGCAATATTGCGGCGCATCTTGCGCCACTTATCAGAAATATCCGCCACAAAAGGGGCGTACAAATGTCCCGGAGCTATACAGTTGACCCGGATATTGTCTCTGCCATGATGTACCGCCATGGCCTTCGTGAGCGTTACCAGTCCGCCTTTGGCCACGGAATAAGGAATATTCCTTGTACTGCCGGCGCGCAAACCGTCTATAGAAGAAATATTGATGATAGATCCACCGCCGGATTGAGCCATTTTCGGTACCACGTACTTAGAGACGAGGACCGCGCTCTTCAGGTTTACGTCCAAGGCGCGATTCCAAACCGATTCTTCCACTTCGGTAACCATACCTGCTCCGTGAGTCCCAACGTTGTTGAATAGCACGCTAGGCGGACCGTAACGTTCCACGCAGGCTTCAACCATCGATTTGCATTCTACCTCTTTTGTTACGTCCGCCTTAAAGGTTGACGCGTTCCCTCCTTCACTCTCTATAGTTTTGAGAGTTTGTTCCGCGCTCTCAATAGCCAGATCTACTAGCAACACTTTGGCACCTTGCTTAGCAAACAGAATAGCGGCGGCCTGACCGGTACCCACCATAGGTCCGCGGGAGCCTGCACCTGTTACAATAGCGATTTTATCTTGGAGACGATTTCCTTTCACAGCGTACCTTTGCTAGTTCTATAAAGCCTAGTCAAAATGCAGAGTTGATTCAAGTTCTAGTATATTCTATGTGGCGAAAAACGCTGGGTTTGCTTGAAATCACTTTGAAAACAAAGAGATTGCTTCACCATTATACGATTGATCTTCTACAACGTCTAACATGAAATTAGCGATATCTTTACGACTAATCATCATTTTACCAACTGGTTCTTGAGGCCTCTGTACTTTATAACCTCGCGCTTCTTTACCGCTTAATATAGCCGCGCGAGCAATCACAAAATCAACGTCATCCGATTCTATTATCAGATTTTCTCCTCGCTCCATATCGGCAAACAGTTCTTTGCCAATCAGTGGGAAACCCAGATTCACGATCAAAGACCAAACAAGGGATTTTTTACACTGATCCCTTGAGCTACCTAAACCTACCGCTGACATATGTACTAATTTAGGCTTCTTATCTTGTACCTCAAACGCCGCCAGAATTGCACTAATACCACTCTCAACAATATAGTGTGGCTTTTTGACTGTGCCCAAACAAGAAAGGACGGTATCAGCACCACTTAAGAGCTCTTTGATTGATTCCAAGTTGGTTGCATCACCTTTGATTACAGTTAAATTATCATTACCGTTTTTCTCAATCTTAGAAGGAGTTCGGGCAAGCGCTCGTACGACGTATCCACGCTCTAAGGCTCCTTTGACAACCCAACGGCCTGTGCGACCCGTACCACCAACTATTGCCACGATAGGCGCGGTTTTAGTTGTTTGATTTAACTGCTTTTTTGTTGCCAATCTAACCTCCTAAAGGTCTCCTTTGGATTGACTTTACATGGTCTAAATCTATCAAAGCCGGACTTGATATATCGACTCTCTCCACTTGGGAAAGTCAGATTCACCCTATACTTAGTCAAAATAAGAGCCACCTGCTAACGTAATCGATAGGCCAGTTAGGAAATCCGAATCTCCTGACGCAAGAAACGACGCAACACCCGCGGCATCTTCTGGAAGAACCATGCGACCTAGAGGAGTGTTTGACACCGCTCTTTGTACCAGCGTCTCGCGATGACTGCCAGGGTGAATTCCGCTTGGCGCCAATACAGCAGCCATGTCATCCACGCGCTCGGTATTGACGAGGCTAGGACATATGGAGTTGACCGTGACGTTATGGGGCGCCAGTTCTATCGCCAGAGCTTGAGAAAAACCTATAACCGCAAACTTAGAAGCACAGTAAGCAGCAAAGCGAGCGATCCCCTTCTTACCAGAAACTGAAGATACGTTCACTATTTTACCACCTCTACCCTGTTTTATCATCACTCTAGCAGCAGAACGGCAGCACAGAAAAACACCCTTAGCGTTTACAGTCTGTATCCTATCCCATTCCTTCTCCTCCAAATCGACTACAGGTACTCTGTCCCGACCTGCCAAAGCCCCCGCGTTATTCACCAATATGTCTAAGCTTCCAAGTTCCTTGACCACTAGCTGAACCATGTTATCCACCTCGTCCGCTTTGGATACATCAGCAATGATCTGTATACTCCGCCGTCCTAAAGACTGTATTTCGCTGACTAGTTCGGGTAAATAAGCACGCTTCCCGGATGTTGCAACGTCATTCACGGCTACGTCCGCGCCATCTTCAGCGAATCTCAGTGCTATAGCGCGCCCTATGCCGAAGCGACCGCCTGCACCCGTTATTAAAGCCGTCTTGCCTTTCAAGCTTCCCACAGTTATCCGTTCCACTCTAATGTAGAATTCGCTGGTCGCCTAAATCTTTTGCGCCTATCGTTTTGGTTATGCTCGCACCTCTTGGCTCCTTGATATCAAGTGTGTGGAAAACATTGACTATATTGTATTGAGTCGGCATATCTTCCCAACGTGCTTTATGGAACTGCACCGTCCCTCGACCGGTCCACTGCGCCTTCACAACGCGGTTCAGAGCAGTAGCAGGCGTCAGGCAGGCGTACTCTACGTCAGACATCCCCCATTGACCTGTACGAGGGATATATTTGTAATGCAGGACTCCATCTCCGGCCTGCTGCCTTCGTCTAGTCTCCTCAACCTTAATATCAGAAACAGAAAGTTTGCGCATATCACCTACTCTAACGTCCAGAAACCTAAACCCCATCCAACTGGCGTACAGGCGTGTCTCTCCCTCAAAGGTAAAAGGATCAGGTAGTTCGCAATATATCTTGGAAAATCCTAACTCCTCTCGCCCTGTTATGATTGGGTCGGTAAGGTTTTCCCATAGCACGGACAGAAAACTCCCCTGCGCTTGGTCCCTTTCTCCTCTGAACATGGCAGGAAACGATATCCCAAGCACATTGTATCCGCGGCCGGCAAGCCACTCAATATCCTTCATATAGTTCGCATAGACGGTAACAATGGGATCCCCGAACAGCTCAAACCGCTCTGGCAATAATGCCTCCAACTGCTCGGCGTTTGTGAGAAAACTGACTGATATGGAAGTCGTTTTAGGGTTGTCTTTGTTCTCGAATTTCCTGCCGTCTTTTCCAGCTCTAGGTCCCGCACTTGGCCCAAAGTGAGAGGGCATTCTATACATTTTGCCTGGGATAAATGTGTATGGCATAAAGTCATTCCTTATCTTCGCTATTAGGCAAAAACAACTGCTAAAAAGGCTGATTTCGTCATATATTCCGTAACGCTTTGACCCACCTTGTTGCCAATTCCCCTGCTTCGGATATGGTGGAGGCTATAAAGTGAGGAGCTCTAGCAGGTTTTCCCTGATCCGAGGTATCCAGCCATAATGCTGTCATGCCTACGTTAACCGCTCCGCTTATGTCGGCATATGGATTATCGCCTACATGCATGGCGTCTAAGGGTTGCACTCCCAGATACTCCAGCGCTTTTAGGAACATTTGAGGGTCGGGTTTTGCTCTAGATATCTCATTTGAAAATATCATAACATCAAACAGATCTCCGAGACCTCTTGCGGTAAGCCACCGACGGTATACACTTGGGGAGGTAGGTCCAGTATTGGATATGAGCGCCGTCTTCGATCCGAGTTCCCTGACACGCTGAACGGCTTGAACAGCGCCATCTAGCACCACCGGCGGATGCTCTAAAAACACGGAGTCAAAGGCGTCCGCAACTTCTTGCCTGGCACGCTCCAAGCTCAAAGAGAATATGCATTCTATATTGCTTATCAACGAGCCCACTCTATCCTCATAAAGCATATCTTTCCCTTCAGCGTGGTCCGCAAGTATCTCTTCAAACATCTGGTTAAAAGCACCCTGAACTATCCCTTCAGCATCGGTTATGCCATGTTTTTCAAGGATCTCGCATATCGCCTTTGGACGGAGCTCCGCCCTCTTTGCCGATTCTGCATGTCCACCAGGTTCAGCGATAAGCGTCCGCCACAAGTCAAAGGTAACTGCCGTAGATCTACTCAAGATGGATCAATACTTCAAGACGCTGACGATCTCAAGAGGAGTAAGTTTCTCTCGCCCGCCCAAAGAAGTCAACTCTATAAGAAACGCATACGCGACAACCAAAGCCCCCGTTTGTGCCACGAGCTCCCCTGTAGCTTGTGCAGTGCCCCCGGTCGCCAATAGATCGTCTATGATTGCAACTCGTTGTTTCTTTTGCAGTATGTTTTTCCCAATTTCAATTCTCGCCCTACCGTACTCAAGAACGTAATCTATGCCCGTTACCTCAGGCGGCAGTTTCCCAGCCTTGCGTACTGGGATTACAGGCAAATCCAGCTCCAATGATACGGGAGCACCAAAAAGAAAACCTCTAGCGTCTATCGCGCAAATAGCCTCAAGATCAAACGGGGTCAGTAATTCAGACAAGCTCTGGACGGCACGTTTGAAGGCGGGAGGATACGCCAACAGAGGCGTGATGTCGCGAAAAAGAACGCCTCCTATCGGATAATCCTCCACAGTCCGTATCCATTTTTTGAGATTCATCGCTCTTTTAATTTTACTCTGTATTATGAATTATGAACTCAAGCTCGTACATAGATGCAGGATTTCCTCGCGTTGCTGAAATCCCATCACATAGGGCTGTTGGAGACTGTTATGTATCTGGCTAGACTCTCACTTAAGGGCTTTCGCAACTGGAAAGAAGCGCTGATAGACGTAGGCCCAGGTGTAACCTTATTCCACGGAGCAAACGGACAAGGCAAAAGCAATCTGCTAGAAGCTGTATATATGCTCGCAGTAGCCAAACCTGTACACGCGGCAGCTCTTCAGGAAGTGGTGAACTGGGAGCTAGCCCGATCAGGCGGGCATATGCAGGTATCAGGTGTCTCCTTGAACAGGTCTGAAGCCACACATTCTCAGATAGACTTGGATGTGGTTCCCGATAGGCAGTCGGACGTACCCCTGATCCGAAGATCTTTTCGTGTAAACAGTATACAGCAACAGTCCGCAGCTGAGTTTGTCGGAAACGTCAAAGCGGTGCTGTTTGAAGCAGCGGATATTTTCCTTGTTACAGGCTCTCCGAACGTCCGGAGGCGGTACTTGGACATCCTCATATCGCAGAGCGATCGTTCATACCTTAAGAGTGTCCAGCGCTACGGCAAGGTGATAACTAATAGAAATCGCCTATTACGCGCTATCAGGGATAATCGCTCCAACGTAAAGGAATTGGAATTCTGGGACGATCGTATGGCGTATGAAGGCGCGTCAATCATAAACTCTCGCCGCAATACAGTCGCACGCCTGTCTGCTCATACTTTCGATATCCACTCCACACTGACTGCAGGTGAGGGGTTAGAACTGAATTACATCCCTTCGGTGGCTATAAGGGGTCAGAGCTTAAAGCTCACCGAAGCTACCGATCGGAGAGATATATACGAGATGTTGCTCAGTTCGCTAGGCTCGTTGCGAAAAAAAGAGCTAACAACGGGCATGTCTTTGCTTGGACCACACAGGGATGAGCTGGGGATGTTTTTAAACAATAGACCCGCTGGGCTCTACGCCTCTAGAGGTCAAACTCGCTCAATAGCCTTGGCACTCAAACTCTCGGAAGCCGCCTTCGTCAAGGAAGTGTCTGGGACTGTCCCTATACTAGCCCTTGACGACGTAATGTCTGAACTGGATCAAGGAAAAAAGAGGCTGGTACTGGAGGCCATCCAGCAGTATGAACAGGTTTTGATAACGGCTGCCAATAGGGAAGATCTCCCCAAAATTAACTTGGAAAAGGTAGCGGAATATGAAGTAGGCGGAGGTAATGTACGGAGTTGATTAGGGGCGCAGGCACCTAGGTATAGCATCTCAATAGCGAGAGAGAAGACCTGGTTGCTCTAGCGTTAGGACTTATCCTGACGAATGGTACTAGTAAGACCTGGACTGCAAGAACATCCTCTACGTATAATGATTCGGGTTTGAAACAGTTGCTGTACTTGAGAAACTAATCACTGGGCATTGGATGCCGAACTCAGTTTGACGCGCAAAACCCGCCAGCGTTTGGACTGTTGCAGGGCTCCAGGCCGGACACTTCTATCTTCACGTTCCCTATATATGGGCTGATGGAGGTGAAAGTTTCGGTAATCAGATCACCAGCTTCACTCTCATCGCCGACATGGTTGTAAACAGTCGCAAATATATAGTACCCTTCGTAATCGTTGGCGTTCGCTTCAATAAAATCCACCGCCCCGGCAGGTATCTCAAAGACAAACGGCAACCCGATATCATCCATATAGCTTTGTTCCCATACGACCTCACCCATAGAATCGGCACTTGGCGCGTAAATGATTTCTACTACTATACGAGCGTCTTTCGTAGACACGAAGTCTTCCTGCAAAGAGTGTGGAGGCTTAATATGGACAACCTCTCCTCGAATAATGTCGTTCCTAGTCTGTCCGGTCTTACTCTCTAAAGATGAGCCGCAAGAAGCCGAAGTTACTATGACTAAAGTCGTCAAAAAAGAGAGAATAGATGTAGCGCGCACCTTGCTCATACCCTTGAAAACACCTTCGCTTTCCTGGTTGTTTCCTCCTTTTCAGACCGTTACCTATTCAGCTTTCGATCTTTGCCCTTCAGATCATGCTAAGAACAAACCAGGTCTTAATATATAGTTAGGACTCCTGCCAATAAACCGCTATTGCCTAGAGACGTTCAACAGAACCGTCTGCCGAGTCGTGCGTTTACACTTTCGGAGCTGACTTCACAGCCTCTTCAATGTCGGCGTCAGAAAGGACATAGTCCACCATATCACCTGACAGGTAGCTTGAGTATGCAGAAAGGTCTAGCAGACCATGCCCACACAGATGAAAAAGTATGTTCGTGCTGCTGCCTGCCTCCTTAGCCACCATAGCTTCATCTATAGCAGCGCGTATAGCGTGTGCAGGTTCAGGCGCAGGTAATATACCTTCCACCTGCGCAAATTGAACGGCGGCGGCGAAAGTTTCCCGCTGATGGTAAGCCCTGGCTTCCACCACGTCATGTGCAATGAGTGCGCTCACCAGTGGAGCCATACCGTGGTAGCGTAAGCCGCCAGCGTGTATTGGGTTAGGGATGAAGTTATGGCCGAGCGTATGCATCTTCAGTAGAGGAGTAGTGCCTGCCGTGTCTCCGAAGTCGTAGGCGTACTTTCCGCGCGTGAGCGACGGAGAAGCTTCCGGTTCCACCGCAACGAATCTGGTAGAAGCTCCGTGAGTCAGTTTGTTTTCAATAAATGGGAAAGATATCCCTGCGAAGTTCGACCCACCGCCTGCACAACCTATCACCACGTCTGGATACGCGTCCGCCATCTCCATCTGGGCTATTGCCTCTTGTCCTATAACCGTCTGGTGCATGAGGACGTGATTAAGCACACTCCCCAAGGAGTATTTTGTATCTTCTCTGCCGACGGCGTCTTCAACCGCCTCTGATATAGCTATGCCCAGAGAACCTGGAGAGTCCGGATGCTCTGCTAAAATCCCTCTACCGGAATTCGTATCCCGCGAAGGGCTGGACTTGACCTCGGCTCCCCACGTCTCTATGAGTGAGCGACGATAAGGTTTCTGCTCATAGGAAGCGGCTACCATGTACACCTTTGCATCTATTCCGCCCAGCTTCTTGCAAGCAAAAGCGAGGGCAGAACCCCACTGCCCGGCTCCGGTTTCGGTAGTTATCCGCTTCGTGCCTTCCTCTCTGTTGTAATACACTTGAGCCACGGCAGTGTTTGGTTTATGACTTCCGCTGGGTGAACCTCCTTCATACTTGTAGAAGATACGAGCAGGCGTCCCTAGTGCTGCCTCCAACCCTCGGGCACGGTACAAAGGAGTAGGTCTCCAAAGACGGTACACGTCCCTTACCTCTTCGGGTATGTCCACCCACTTGTCCGAACTCACTTCCTGCCCGATGAGCGCCATAGGAAATAGAGGCGCAAGCAGATCAGGCCCTACTGGTTCAAGTGTGCCCGGATGCAACGGTGGCTCAATAGGCCAAGGCAAATCCGCCTGAATATTATACCACCTTTCGGGTATATGCTTCTCATCAAGTAGGTATTGGACCTGTGCACCCATGGCTCATCTTTCCTTTCATGTTCTCAACTGAAACCTCTCATATATAACAACACTATCTTATCCGAATTCCGTAGATTTGCTGAACAAGTCATTCTCCCCTTACCCATAATCCCTCTACTTACAGGAGAAGGATTATGTCCGCGGGATGTACGCCTCAATAAACGCGATATGATTGAAGCAGGAATAGTCCGATTTGGACGTTCAAAAAAATAACTAATCCTGCAAAACACACACGCCAAAATGACAGACACCGTCCCTAGTATATTCTCTAAAGCCGCTTCTTCAAATCCGCATGGAACAGCGATAATCACAGAAGATTGCTCCGCCTTTTCCTACGCCTTCTTATCTGACGAGGTTGAACGTTTGGCATCGCAACTCGCCTTGCTGAGCGTAAGGCATGGAGATGCCGTAGCTTTAGTTTTGCCTAACAGCATCCGTTTCATGGCGTGTTTCTTGGCGGTAACGCGGGCGGGTGCTGTTGCTGCTCCTCTCAATCCGGCTTATACCGAAAATGAGTTCCGCTTCTACATTGAGGATTCAGACTGCAGGCTTGTAATACTGGATTCGGAAGCTGAAGAAGCAAAGAAAGCGGCGGCTTCATTGGGAGTCGATATTCTTGAGGTTAGTGCGACGGACGATTCTTTCATTGTGCTATCAAGAAACGGCGGGCAACTTTCAGGATCCGCCGACCCCATACCTCCAGCACCGGATGATATTGCGTTACTGCTTCATACTTCAGGCACGACGTCTCGTCCTAAAGGCGTACCTCTAAGCCATCGGAATATCGTCGCTTCTTTACTCAACGTCGCAAAGTCTTATTCCCTGAGCGTGGAAGATAAAAGCCTGATAGTCATGCCTCTTTTCCACGTGCATGGCCTTATGGGCGCGGCTCTGTCAACCTTATCGACGGGCGGCGCTATCGTTGTGCCGCCACGTTTCTCTGCGAGCCGCTTCTGGCAACTTCAGCAGACCACCGGTGCTACTTGGTACTCTGCGTCGCCAACTATACATCAAGTCTTGCTTATGAGGGCAGATGACGACAAGGCTCCCCGTTCCGGTTTTAGATTCATACGTTCCTGCTCAGCCGCACTAACTACAGAAACGCTGAAGGGATTGGAAAATCGATTCAATGCCCCAGTCCTTGAGGCTTATGGGATGACCGAAGCAGCACATCAAATGTCCACAAACCCTTTACCGCCAGGTGAACGACGGCCTGGATCAGTCGGAACGGCAACAGGCGTGAAAATATCCATCATGGATATGGAGTCGCAAGGGAGCATTTTACCTCCAAATACAAAGGGCGAAATCGTCATACGAGGGGAAAACGTGATGGGGGGATACAGGAACAACCCTGAAGCAACCAGAGACGCTATAAAAGATGGATGGTTCCGCACAGGTGATCAAGGTTTTCTGTCGGAGGACGGATATCTCACCCTCACAGGTCGAATAAAGGAGCTGATCAACAGGGGAGGGGAGAAGATATCACCACTGGAAATAGACGAGGTATTGAAACAGCATCCTTCCGTTCTGGAAGCCGTCGCTTTCAGCGTTCCAGACAAAAAGTATGGTGAGTGCGTGCGCGCAGCGGTAGTCTTGCGGGAAAGCATGACTGAAGAGACGCTGAAGACCCACTGCCGAGAAAAGCTCGCTGACTTCAAAGTACCAGACGTAATATACGTAACCAATTCTCTGCCTCGCACAGCTACCGGCAAAATACAGCGCCGAACGGTGGCCGCAGGATTCGCTCCTTCAGCAGGAGACGGATAACGGCAACTTTATAGACGTCTACCTCTTAGGTCTGAACATACCCGCGGAATCAGTAGACAATCACTCTTTATCTTCATTTTCGCAACAACTCAATGAACACCGTCGCCAAGCCCAAGTAAGCAATTCCCCCAGCCATATCAGTAAACATTGTCAGCACCACTCCGGAGGCAGTAGCAGGATCTACCTTGAATTTCTTCATCCCCAGCGGTATCAACACACCCCCGGAGGCAGCTACAAAGTACGATATGAGCATTGCTACGAAAATCACCACGCCTAAGTAAACATCTTGACGCCAGAGACCTACGAGCACCCCCATAGCCAATGAAACCATGAGTCCGTTTACACCCGCAACCATATACTCTCTGCCTAGAAGTCGCAAAGTATTCTGCGTTGAGACTTCCCCTACGGCCAACCCCCGCACTATTAACGTTGTAACCTGTGTCCCCGCTACCCCTGCCTGATTCATTATCATAGGAAGGTATACAGCAAGGATAGAAATTGTATCCAGAGTAGTTGCAAAGAGGGTCAGGAAAATCGCCACTATGCTTACCGCAACTATGTTAGTCATAAGCCAGGGCAAGCGGTTGCGTATTGAGGTAGCTATGGGGCCTACCACCCTATCACCGGCCTGCACTCCCGCCATCAGATACATGTCTTCTGTGGCCTCTTGTGCCGATACCTTCTGAAGGTCTTCAGCAGAAATCACCCCTTCCAGCCTTCCTTCGTCATCTGTTACAGGCAGGTTTGGCATATGGTAGCGCCGGGCGAGCAACGCAGCTTCTTCTTGGTCGGTTCCGGCCTTCACGGAGACAAAATCTCTCCGCATAACGTCCTCTACAGTAGAACCGGGCGAAGCAAAGACCAAATCTGGAAAATCGAGGCGGCCAACTACTCTATTTTCATCGTCTAACGCAAAAAGATGGCTTAAGTCCTCTTTGCCTCGTTCGGACATTCTCAACACGTTTATAGCGTAAGGCGTACTCCAGTGTGCCCGCAATACTTGCATGGAGATGTCCATTATGCCGCCAGCGTCCTCATCAGCGTACATTAACAGCTCGCCCAAGTCCTTACGGGAAGACATACGTGCAAGCACCCAGCTTGCCTTGTCCCAGTCGGAGGCACGAAGGATATCAGCGGCGGTTTTGGAAGAGACCTTATCCAGCATCAGGGGCGTCCGTTCTTCATCCAGCATAAAGACCATTTCCGCAGCGTACTCCGGACTCATATCTTCAAGTGCTTCCACAAGCAAAGCATCTGTTATATATCCCAGCAGCTCACTCCGAAACTTATGAGGAACTGAAAGGATAGTTTCTGACAGATCGGCCGCCTGCATCTGGTTAAGTACAGATGCGGCTTCCTCCGCTTTACTCTCCTTGATAAGACGTTCAACTTCTTCAAGTTGTTCGTGGACTCGCACGGAGATACTCTCAAAACTATCCGCCTCTATCTTCTCCGAATCGGTATGAGTCGTCGTCATTAAATCTTTCTATGGCACTTGAAAACGTCGTCCCAGTTAACCCGTCTTTGCCATAAAACTACTGGTAGCAACAAGGCATCTATTAAATTTAGGGCAGTCATTCAGAAATCCTGAGCAAATCTTTTTATACGTCAACTCGTAAAGGGTTCAAATATGATTAAATGCTATCAGCGCGCTATATGCACCGCTAAACGTCGCGAGGTTTCGGCGTCATACGTTGAATAAACGTCTGTTAAATCTTTAGAGTCACAGTAACGACTAATATCAGATGGAGAAAACATGCTTTTAGGTGTAGCAGGTCTAGTCAACGGGGATTGCCGAAAGATAACAACACACGTCCTTGATAAAGCGGTAGAGCTAGGCTTCAAGACGGTTCAGATAAGGGTTGACAATCCATCGAACATCGAGGATAAACTGGTGCAACGGCTCAAGTCACTATACAGCTCCCGGGGGTTCCCTATTCCCCAGACAGTGGGAAACTACGGCGGTGGCCTCATCGCCGAAGACGAAGCGGAACGAGCGGCCACCGTCAAGACGCTGAAGCGGATGATAAACCTTACGGCCAGGCTTGGTTCGCCTAATACCTATCTGCGTCCTGGCAGCCTGAATCCAAAAGGCCCTTGGCTTCCGCACCCAGAAAACTTCTCTGAACAGACTTTCGACCGTCTGGTAGACTCAACCAAGAAAGTTTGCACCGTCGCCGCAAACGAGGGAGTACGGTTGGCAACCGAAGGGGGTATAGTGTGCCCCATATACTCGCCGGAGAGGATGAAAGACCTGATAGACGCTGTAGATTCAAAGGCGTTATGCTTCAACATGGATCCAGTAAACTTCATAGGGTCACTGGAAGATGCATACGACAATAAAGCACTGATAGAACGTTTTTACAGCCTACTGGGTGACAAAATCATAGGAGCCCACGCCAAGGACTTCACTATACGCGAGAGCCTTCTGCCGAGCTTTGAGGAAACCATAATAGGTTCACCGGGGGCTATGCTGGATCAAGCTGCTTTTCTCCAGGGTATGCAACGAGTCTACCCAGACGCACACGTTCTTATAGAGCATCTACCCGATAAAGACGTGCCTCTTGCCGCGGACGGCTTACGAAAAGCGGCGGATAAAGCCGGAATAAGCTGGGATTAGAAATGAACAAAGACGTCTTCTTGCCCTCTCTGAAGAACAAGCGCATAGTCGTTACAGGAGCTGCAACCGGAATAGGTCGCGAAACTGCCCTGCTCTTGGGCAAAAGCGGCGCAGAGACTGCCCTGCTTGATATCAACGAAGCGGGCGCTCTTGAGACGGTAACCGCGATAAGAAACGTCGGCGCCAAGACCAATTTCATAAAGACCGACATAGCTGAAGAACAGTCGGTCATAGATGCCTTCGCGGAGGCGTTTCAGTTTCTGGGCGGTATAGACGCGCTAGTACATCTAGCAGGCATATTAGAAGGAGCGTCTCAGCACCTGGAGGAGTTCCCCATAGAGACTTGGGATAGAGTAATCGCTATCAATCTACGAGGTTCTTTTCTAGCTGTGCGAGAAGCTGCACGCCTTATGTCTAGCAAAGGCGGCGTCATAGTGCTCACGTCATCCGGCGCCGGCGTCCTTGGAGGCTCTTCCTCCTTCGCCTACGGTGCCTCCAAGGGAGGAGTACACGGCTTGTCAATGGTTATGCAATCGCGCATTAAGAACAAAAATATACGTGTAGTAGATATCCTGCCCGGGCAGGTCGCAACCCCTCTCAAAACTGCTCAAGTCCGAACCAGTCACGAAATGGAGGAGCAAGAGGGAAGCCTAAAAGAAAAGCTACATGCACTGGCAAGTCCTGAAGACGTAGCCAAGGTGTTTGCATGGGCTATAAGCGACGAGGCCTCCGCCGTACGAGGCTCAATACGTACAATATAATGGCTGTTTGCTCTTCACGGGACGTTGCCCCCAAACAAAACAGACCATAGCCACTAAGATAGGAACACCCTTACCTCTAATGGCCTACAGCCTGCTACTGCACATACTATAAAAGATCATGCTCATAACCGATATCAGGACAACCGTTGTAGGCAATCCATGGAAGAACTGGATATTCGTAACCGTTGATACCGACCAAGGCCTAACCGGACTCGGCGAAGCGACTGCCGGACTGGAGACGGCCTCCGTAGTTGCAGGTATAGAGGAGGTCAAGCATCTAGTCATAGGCAAAGACCCAAGGGCGCTGCGCTCGATATGGTACGACCTTTACCTATCGGGCTTCCTGCGTATAACTCACGCTATGTCAGGCATTGAGATGGCTTGCTGGGATCTGTTGGGTAAGAGCCTGGGGGTTCCCGTATGGCGCCTACTCGGAGGTAAGGTGCGGGACGACGTAAGGGTTTATGCAAACGGTTGGTACTCGGGAGAGCGCTCTCCTGAAGAGTTTGCGCGGCTGGCTGAAACGGTAACCCGATCTGGCTATACAGCTATAAAGTTTGATCCGTTCGGCAGCGCGTATCAGTCCATGAGCAGAAGCGAAGCGCGCTTTGCAGAGAGCATCGTCGCCGCAGTTAGAGAAGCGGTAGGCGAAGATACAGACATCATGATAGAAGCGCACGACCGCTTCTCCATAAACACCGCCGTTGAAATAGGGACAAGGTTCGACAAGTATCGCATCACCTGGCTTGAAACCCCCGTTTTCTCCACAGACGTGGAGGCTTTGGCGGAAGTCTCTCGTCGCGTACCAGTTAGAGTAATCGCAGGCGAGCGGTGTGGTTCTATCCAAGAGGTAAGGGAACTATTGGCCGCACGAGTTGGAGACATAATTAATCCGGAGCCGCTCAAGTTAGGTGGTATATGGCCGTCTCTAGAAGCAGCGGCATTAGCCAAATCGTTCCAGGCTCAATTGGCGATACACAACGCAGAAAGCCCTCTGAAAACTATGGCGGCTCTTCAAATATGCGCAGTTACTGAGAATATATTCATACAAGAATGCTTTGACGACTTTCTAGAACCCTGGACTTCAGACGTCCTTGTAGGGTGGGAGAAGGTCAAAAGTGGTCGTCTCTCTATACCCGACACTGCAGGACTAGGGGTAACCTTGAACGAGGCGGAGGCGAAGAAATACCCTTACGGAAAGAACCGTTTTCTGCGCATGTTCAAACCCGGCTGGGAACGTAGGCAACAAAGCGAAGCATAAGGCCAGGCGCCCTTTACCTATATCTGCCCCCATTCGTCAAATCTCTAATAGTCCAAACCTCGCCTGCTATCCAATATTGAAGAGACGGCAGCATCGTATATCTCCCTAATCGCGGAGACGCGATCAGGCCTCTCCGCTAGAAGGTCGTTCTCCTCTTTAGGATCTTGCGACATGTCAAACAGCTTTATCTGCGCTGCGTCTTCGGAGTGACGCGGGAAATAGCCGCCTTCTGATTCAAAAAATAACGTGAGCTTATCGTTGCCGTCTAGAACGTTAGCCCATTTCTGTTCATGGTCATCAAATATGACGAGCGGCTTCCTGATTTCAGCAGGTACGTCTCCCTTGAAGAAGCGCAGGCTCTCCCCATCAACATTTCTACCTTGAAGCCGATACCCGACGGCCTCCAAAATTGTAGGCAGCACGTCGCAAGTGCTGGACAGGTCGGACAACGTCAGTCCAGCGGAAGCCCCCGAAGGCCATTCAACGATGGAAGGGACGCGTGTGCCATTGTCATAGTGAGCGAATTTCCCACCAGCCAAGGCATTATGATTTTCTCGCCCCCATAGCTGATACTCAGGGCCATTGTCGCTCATGAACCACAACAAGGTGTCGTCTTCCACTCTCAACTCACGCAACTTGTCCCTTATCCGCTTAACCTGATCATCAATAGCCTTAACTACCTCGGGGTACAGCTGCGAGCTGCTCAAGCAGCGATATTTCTCCGGAAGGGATACCTTTTCACCGCCTGAATATCCCATAGTGACCCTATCCTCATAAAAAAATACGTGTGGCATTCTGAGAGATAACATCGCCATAAACGGTTTCTTCTCCTTTACACAATCCTCCATAAAAGCAGATGCTGCGTCCGTAAAGTGATCATCTACGAAGCCGTCATGTCCGGGAGTCTTTATGAATTTTCCGTTTGCCTGCTCTACATAGTCCAGCTCCGAAAAGCGCCATATCCCGTACTCGTTCTTGTGTTGTGCTATATCTACAGAAAGCCACTGTTCGTAACCGGCTTTGCCCGGGGTATAGCGTGCGCTTGTCATTCGATCTTTCAGATGATGCAAGGCCTCCCTGGGGGCTCCTAGACTCGCAAAGGTGTAAGGTGGATCTTCAAAGAAGCCTATATGCCATTTACCGAAATGTGCCGTCCGATACCCTAAAGCCCTCAAACATTGGGGAAGGGTTATCTCTTCTTCTGGAAGTACAGAGGACATAGTCATACGCGACCGCGCTGGCACTCGACCGGTCAATACGCTGGCGCGGGTAGGAGAGCATATGGGAGACGCCGAGTAGAAACGATCAAACAAAACGCCCGACGACGCCATCTCATCTAGTGAAGGCGTCTCCTTTACCTGCTTGTTCAGACAGCCTACTTCATCCCAACCCAGATCATCCGCAAGGATTATTACCACGTTCGGCGCCCTGTCTGGTTCTCCAACGCGCTCCAACATTTGATCGCGGATGAATGTAAGCCTGGACTGTGCAATTTCAGACAAGACGTCCGGATCTTTACCGGACAATACGAGACGCACCACTTCTTCATTGCCAAGCTTAGGCAGCTTGTCGGTCTGTGCTTGCAAAAGCTTCATCCGGTACAACAAATCTCTCTTTGCCAACCAGTTCCTCGCTCGTCGAACGAAGAACCTAAATGCCACCGGCAGAATCGGCAAACTTTTCAGTACTGTTTTTACCTTTATCAGCATATATTCAGCCTCGCTGGTGATCTACCACGTAAGGCTAATTGTCCATTTCTATCACCTTGAAACTTCATCCTATAGTAGATATCACCACTATCGCTTTAGCTATAAACCTTCGTCTTCCTTGCAAGAACGTCTTTTATATCCGCCGGCCTTCTGGACACTTCAAACCGCCACTGGCCGAATCCGCCGTGTTCGCTGACGGCTTTGACCCATTCTTTCATATAGTTGTGCTTGGTGTCGTCATGCTCGGTCTGTTGCCCTTTTGTTTCCAGCACTAGGTACTCCCCAGATTCCATTCGGATGAGAAAATCAGGGCGGTATTTTCTGACCACGCCATTGTGTACGTACAGCACTTCAAAACCTAGATGGTCGTTCTTTACCCAGGACGAAACCTCTCTGTTTCTATCCAGTTCAAACGCCTCGGACGCTTCCCAGGTGCTATCGAAAACGCAACGATTGATGTGGCTTTTCCTGGTGAATTCACAGGGTTTTCCGGTTCGCCATGGGCGCATATCGTTGGTTGAACGGATGGGATGGTTGCTGTCCAAAACAAGCGCGGTTCTCTCGGTATTATTGAAATCTATGGCTTGCCAGAAATGCCGGATCATCTTGGCCATGTTGAGCGCTATGACAAACTGTCTGCGCTTTTCATTCTGATTGAAAAGCTCGGGCACTATCCGGATACGATCCGAGTCAAGAAACTGCTCTGTAAGCCGTACAAGCTCCGCTATCAGTACGGCCTCGGAAGCCTTCCAGTTCGGCTTCATCTCTTTCCAAACAGTTTGCGCAGAACTGAAAATCATTTTCTGTTTGCGGAATTTCTTCGTCAACTCTTCAAGATCTATATCCGTGATTTTAGAAAGATCCGGCTCCCCGTTAACTGTTGGGGCAATTTCCACGATTGCCACAGTTTGTGAAGCATCAAGTTCCAATGGGTTAACGTTTTCCCACTCAACCCAAAGTTCCGGTTTATAAGTCCTCTCTATTCTGATGACATTGGGCCATCTAATGGCAAATCCTCTTTTCTCGTCAACCGGCTGTATGGTGATTTTCTGACTGGGCGGTGGCGGGGAACTGTCGGTCTCCTCGTGTGGAAGAAAGCTGAACGGCACACCAAACACATTGACGTACTCCGCATCAAACTGTCCCGTGTCCTCGTTAACTTCATAAGATGCCCGCCTAAGCCCGCGCCCGATAACCTGCTCGCAAAGTAACTGGCTTGTAAAGGCCCTCAAACCCATAATTTGGGTAACCGTTCGCGCGTCCCAACCTTCAGACAGCATCCCCACAGAGATGACATTCTGTATCCGAGCACCGGGTTTGCCTTCCTGCCCGACCGTGTTTACCTGCTCACGCAGAATGTCGGCCCGTTTTTTTTGAGTTACTTTCCGGGTTCCTTTACCTTCCTCGTCTCTCGCTCTAACAGTTTGCGGCTCCGGTTCTTTATCCTCGGCTTGTTTTAACACCTTTGAGTCAATATGCAGGATACCCTCGGGTTCACACAGCGAATCAACTAATATGCCCCCGTTGTCAAACGTGTGTTTGATTCGCGCTGCCGTTTCCGTGCTGTTTGCCACTGTGATCATTACCGGAGGCGTCTCACGCCTAGCCCACTTGTCTTTCGTTTTTTCCCAATCCGCTCCCAGCAAAGCATAAGCGTTTGTTACCAGAGCAGGTAATGGTTCGTGAGGTTCGGCCTTACGGCGGCTCAGGTCATCTTTGACTTCCGAGTCGCTGTATATATGATAAAGACGAGATTTATAGGTTTTCGGGTCCACCAAAGCGTCATCACGCACCACAATGCGCGGAGTTTTTACAAGCCCCGATTCAATGGCGTCATTCAGTCCGAAGTCGCTCACTATCCACCCAAACAGTGCTTCTTCCGATGATTTCCTCCCGATAGGCGAAAAAGGCGTAGCAGAAAAGTCAAAACAGTTCAAAATGCCTCGTGTTTTGTGTATGCGGTCAAGTCCGCCAACCCATTTTGTGGCTTCGTCTATATCTTCCTTTTTGACGCCTCTTATTTTCGAACCCGCCGGAACGCGCCAAGCATGGTGCGCCTCGTCGTTAATCACAATCAAATTGCGGGTGTTTGCCATATCACCAAGCACTTCACGGGTATACGCCTCATCGCTTTTAGCTCCGCGTTTGTCAACGCCTTTTTTGCTTCGGATTTTTTCCTCGGTCTCCCAGTTCAGAACGTGCCAGTTCCTTATAAGAACCTTGGCCTGATAGAGTTTCTCACGCAAAGACCGCGGGATGATGCCGAATGCCTCATAGTAGTTCGCCGGATCCGCAGGATCTAAAACAGAAAGGCGCTCTCTGACCGTAAGGTTAGGCGCAACGATAAAGATATTCCGGGAAAAACGACCGTCACGGGGGTAAGTGGCGCGGTTAATAGCCTGCCATGCAATCAGCATCGCCATAACAACGGTCTTTCCGGTTCCGGTGGCCAGTTTGGAACAAATACGGCTGAACTCTCCGCCATCAGTGGGAATATCAATGCCGACCTTTTCAGAATCAGGAGATTCAAAAAGCCATATCAGTGTTTCAATGGCCTCAAGCTGGCAGAAGAAAAACGGGTATTCTCTCTGTTCGCCGTCTTTCCAATGATCCAGCAACGCTTTTGTAATGCCAGTAATCCCCGGATAATTCGCCTTACGCCAGGCTTCAACACGCTGGCGGATCTGATTGACCAGTGGCAGTTCAACAAAGATACCCCTGTCTCGATACGGCCTTGCATTAGGATTGGCAATCATATATCCGGCCGAACGACGGCCTCCTGCAAGTTCAAGTGATTGTCCCTCTTCAACGAATATCCAGTGTTGGGAAGGCTCAGAGTACGGGGAGTTGATGATTAGAGTTTTGGGTTTAGACATTTGAACAGTACGGCCCTTAATGGACAATGGATTAACTGCCCTTCCAGAGCGTTACCTTGACATGATCTTCATCTTCTCCAGTCTCAAATTCTGGCTCTCTTCCCGTGTGTTTCAACATTGACGGAATCACTTTCCGACGAATACCCATCCCTTGATCTTCAAGATAACCGTAATCCCTAAATATTCTTATACAAGTAGGGTTTCGTTGTGACTGTTCACCATATTTTATTTTTTCTATAGTTATACCATTGGGGAACGCACCTGGACTGATAACCTCTAGGCGGTTACTGTAAACAACTACACGCACATAGTTCTGTTTCGTCCAGTCACGATGAATGAAGGCATTGACAAGCAACTCCCTAAGAGCTTCAAGAGGATAATCCCAATGTCGCTGTCGGGTGCTTCCCTTCATATATTCTCGGCTGATAAAAGGTTTCAGAATATCAACAACTTTGTCATGCAATGCCTTTTCGACCGGATTATTGTCAGTATAATGTCCACGAAGTTCAACCAGTGCCGAATTTAAATGTTCATCAAGAAGGGTTTGGTAGTCTTTATCACTGCCAGGATATACCGTCACCCTTACACCAGATTGAGGAAGCTTGACTTGAGGGTTTTTCCCAAACAGCGCATAGGCAAAATAGCTGCAATACAGAGCATTTCCTTCACCGATTAAAAAACTTCTATTGACCAGAAACTCATGCCAATTTGATCTTTCTTCTTCTTTTAAGATTTCAACAAAGTATTCCTGATAACGGTGGACGTCCAATTCATCAGCAACTGAACCATATACGGGAAATTTTTCCGCCGAAACCAGTCCACCGGATGCGAATAATCTGGCTTGCTGTTCTCGGGATGCCAATTGACACGTATCGCCGTAACGGACATATATGTCTTCGCGATTGTCGTGTCTCACGGTATAGGGTTTAGCTACACCCATAGGAATAGTCAGCACTACAACCTTTTTTCCTTCCACGACGACTTCTTCATAGTCTGGAAGTATGTGAGGATGAACGTGCCTGCCAATTACAGTATCCATAACCCATGCCTGTAAATTTTCACGTTGCACACCGATGATTATCTTCGTCTTATTTTCTACACCGAGCACAATATGCCCGCCGTTCATATTGGCAAAAGACACGATTCCTCTTGCTAGGCGTTCAGCACGTAAAATCGTCTAGCTTGAATTCCAGTTTCGCCCCTTCATGCTGATTCAACATCTCCAAAATTTCGCTTATTAACATAACTTAGAATCCATATTTTTCCTTTCGCATATCAAATGCAGCTTTTCCACCCTCAAGTATCTGTGCTGCCTGACCGCGAATACCGAGGCTATCAATGGAACCTACACTTTTGGTTGGTGCCTTTGATCCTTCGTTTTCCAGAATTACTATCAATTCTGCATCGCCGAATACTGGGATATTAGCGTTATGGGTTGCAAACAAAAACTGTCTACTGGTTTTCAGATTCCTCAGTTCGCTGACAATACGCTCGGCAATAAAAGAATTATCAAGGTTATCTTCTGGCTGATCAATGATCAAAGGGTCATTCAATTGCATGAGTAATAAATTAAGAATAGCAGTACATTTCTGTCCCACAGAAAGATTTTCCATCGGCACATATCTCCCTGCTTCACCTTCATGAGCAACATTCAATTCAATGTCCACAGTGTCTTCAAGTTCAATCTCTTCCAATTCCAAACGTTGTTTAAGACTAACTGCAATTAGTCTATCAATGGTTGAATCGGACAAGCCTAAGCTACTGTATTTCTCTTTAAATCTATCCTCTGATTTGTCCTTAATCCATTCTGACCACCGTATCAAATCTATTTGTTCTTCAACATCATCAAGCCATTTAATCCTTGCTGCACCAACGCCAGTCAAATTCAGCATAAAATCTTTAAGAGACTCTATATTTTTACAACGTGATACATTGATCCTCAGTTTTCCTCTAAGTCCCTCTTTGTTCAACTTTTTTATCCCTTCTCTCATGGCACCAAATCTCTTAACTGCAGTGTCGCGATATTCTTCCAACAGCGAATGACGTTCTTTCATCAGAGTACTAATCAAGACTTTTTGCCTTTCATATTCTTCTTTATCATGTTGTATAGATGTCAGATCAGAAATGATCTTCTGGTAGTTACTACCAATCTCTTTGCCTGATTTACCTTCTTGATCCGGCAATTGAGCTATTGCTTGGTTAATCTGATTGCGGATTTCGTTTGATTGTTCATTCCAGGCTTCTTGCTTAGATCGGTAGGATAAGTTTGTCTTTTCTATTTCCTGACTTGCTTGGTGAATCAAATTATCCAACAACATTTTTAACTGTTCAAGATCACTTCTAATTTGAGATATAAGTGCTTTGGTTGGCACGTTTTGAATGTTTCTATCCTGCAGAAAATTAAGGTCGAATATATCTGTGTATTGATCAAGCCATTCTCTGATACGGATAAATTGATTATCTATTCTTTCTTTTATTCTTAATTCTTTCTCCAGCAAGGCGCTATTCTTAAGTTTTTCCTCAATACCCAGCTTATGATATTGTTGTCTCTGTTCTTCGAGCTTCCCTTCTTTGTTGATTTTATGTTCGATAAGATCAAATTTATCTTGTGCAGAAATAATTTTTTCACGATTATTAGACAATTTCCTTTTCATTACATCAATTTGATCGGAAAATTTTTGAGTATTGGGTAGAAATTTCCCCAGCAATGCTAATTTATTAGTTTCATTTTCCTCAATTCTCAATATTTCATTTTGTCCAAGTAACTCTATTTCAGGTAGAAGATCTCGGGGAGTCATCCGTGAAAACTCCCCATTTTCCCTCTTGACAATCGGTGCTTCACCAAAACGACGGCTGATAACATAGGTTTCCCCGTGTTGCGAGCCACAACGCACGGTTAGTTCAATTTCTGAGTTTTTTAGATTGCTTGATCGGATATTTTCCACAGACTTGCTATCAGCGCCATGTATGCGTAAATCCAGTACAAAGCGAATACTTTCAATGAGTGTTGATTTCCCAGTACCTCGTCCACCAATCACTGTATTAAGGTTGTCGGAAAGTGCCAATTCTTGAGTTTCAAACAAACCTGCTCCAGACCAACGAATAGATTTGATGGCAGAAATTGGCTTCCGGGGAATTTCATGATTGAGACGAATACGAGACTGTGGATCCTTAAATGCATCTTTGAATGCTTGGAAATTAGCATCGGTCATCTTGACACAACAGGAGACAGAAGATTTTGATAAATCTTTAGGTTGAGAAATATCCTTGGCATTTATAACAACAATACTTTTTTCCCTTTTATAGTCTGGATTTTTATTGTCTATAATTTGTCTATATTTTTTTAAATCTTTCTTATCATCAACATTCAAATCTTCAATTTTCCCTGGGATTTGGATTGCCACGACCAAATCGTCGTTCTTCCAAATATGGACATAGTTATCTCCAGCCCCCGACAGCCTGAGCAGACCATTGTTCCCGGTGGCATGCGCCGCATACCAAAATCCATTCTGATCCATGAGAATCTTTTTTGCTATTTCTTCGCAACTCAAGGAAGACGGATGTGTAGGAGTATAACCTAGTTTGGAGCTGTTTGCTCCCATCAATTGGCCAAGAAACTGATTGAGCTGAGGTTCTGCTGTGTTTTCTGGGTACAAGCAAACCATGTGAATTTTTTCCGAGCTTGCTATCTCAAATCCCGGAAACACTACAATGCCTTCTTGAGCTAGATAACATCGTAACGTTTTCGAACTATCAACCCGGCCATGATCAGCGAGACCAACCACGGCAATGTCATTGTTACGGCAATGCGTAAATATCTGCTCGTTATAAATGTGCTCGTCTTGACTTTCCCCACCGCGAAACTCTTTGTTGTACTTATAGGAATTAACTTGCAAGGCACATTTGTAAAAACGCGCTCCCCTGTATTCTATTTCACTACTCACTTTCTGTTACCTCTACAACCTTCAACCCTGGCATCTGGTCCCACGTCCTGTTATCCAGTATCCGTCCTGTGCGTTTCTTGAAAACGCCTCCCCACTGCTTAAAGAAGAAGGAAGTATTGCTCTCAATGCAGTTGTCCCGAATTTCTTGCACCCATTCGGTCTCCATGGATCTCGCACCGGGGCCGGATTCCCCGCCTACAATCACCCAATCTATACCTGAAAGACCGATATTGGGTAACGGTCCAAGTAATGGCTCAAGCGATAAAAACTTTATGTGAGCATCTACCTGTTTCAGGATGTCCAGGCGTGGTAACCACCTCTCCGATTCTATGCTTACACCCATCCATATATTCGGCGTCCAGTTCAGTTTTTTGTTAAGTTTCCTCACTCGACCAGGACGTTTGGTCAAAACCTGGAATGTATGCTGATGAGCACGGTTCATCACATCAAAAACTGACTCAATAAACTCTGTAGGCACTACGGAATGGAACAAATCGCTCATTGAGTTTACAAAAACTACACGCGGCTTTTTCCATTTCAGCGGTTCTTCCAGCGCGGCAGGATGGACGGTAACCTTGAACCTGTTTTGATATTTTCTGAGACCCATCTTTTGCAATCTCCGCGACATGCGTTCAGCGTAGCAGTGCTTACAACCATGGCTGATTTTACTGCAGCCGGTTACCGGATTCCAGGTGACTTCCGTCCACTCGATTTTAGAAACAGCTGACATTATTACAGACCATCAATACCAATAATGTTCCGTGCAATCTTTTTTGCAAGCGGGACACCTTTGGGGTGACCTACACAAAAAAGAATTTCAAAGAGTGGCGAATTTCTGGAATTTTTCAGAGTTATTGACTCTTCAAGAAAGCGATCACCAAATAACTCCTTCAGTTTACATTTATATATACGTAAAATTCCACCGGTACCTGGATCCCTATCAATGATCAGATCACCAAACAAAGATAACTGAGGGCTTACTTTATATAAAGCCTTCCAATTCTCATCACCAAATACGCGCGTTAAGCGCTTCTGCCAAGCATCAGGAATATCTTCAGGGGACCTATTTCTTGGCAACATCCTAGCAATTGCGCTCAACGGAAACAAAATCCAAGTATCCAGTGTATTAAGATTTGCGATTCTTTCTATAGTTGCCCATTTGACTTGCGTAGCAAAAGGATCAAGAAAAAGGACACCTCTCCACCCAGTCCGGTTCTCCTGAAATCTTTGTAAAAAATCGTTCGCCTCCGCGTTTTCAATGCCGATCTTTCGGTATGGGTACTTCCGTTTCAATTCTTTCAGTTGATTGCATCGTTTAGGATCCTTCTCAATAAAAATCAATCTATCAAAAGGCTTATTATCAATGTTGACAGCTCTTGCTGCCGAACCCTCTATAGACTTTTGCTTATTCTCCCGGTCGCGTCTGTCCAACGGTACTTGGCCGGTTCCAGCGAAGGCATCAATATACATCAATTTGAAGTGCTGATTCTTCATTGCAGTAGTGTAAACATTCAGGTAACCCGCTAATATGTCCAGTTTTCGGAGCGTCCATTTACCACCGTAATTGTCCCGGGGATTTGGCTCCTTGCATTGTCATTCTTTCAGCTGGACCACCTTCAAACTCTCAATCCCACGGTCATCCACGATTTTAACCGCTATTCTGCCATTCTCACCGATTTCAAAGGGTAGGGATTCTGTGCCTTTGTAGGCCTCTATCAGGGTTTCATCTATCTCGGCTCTGAGGTTTTTCGCTAGTTTTGTCCAGCCTGTTTTGGCGTCCGCCATGGGAAAGAAGACCTGGCTTGGGTAGAGAGTGCGACCGTCGTAGTCGGTATCCAGCATCCAGACGGCTATTTTCTCGTTGTCGCCGGATTCCAGTTCGCCGGTTTTGGTGTTGAAATAGTCAAAGCCGTGCACGGAAACGCGGTGTTTGCCCGCGTGTTCGCCGTCGGGGATTTGTTCCACTCCAATATCCGGTTGACCAACAAGCCAGAAACTTTCATTGCTGGCGCGTTTTTTCTTCAGGTCGCCGGTCTGCATATCGGCGTTCATCTGCGCTTTGAGGAGCACCATGCCGGGCCAGTTAGTCTCGTCAATGTCTTTGGCCGCTTCGGGGTCAAATTGAAACGCGGCGAAGACGACTATTTCGGGTTTGGGTACCAGGCTTCGTGCTTCCTCAATGGCCAATTCCACCTGCTTTTGCTCAAGTGGCGCGTGTTCAGGGCCAAATGAAACCACAACGCGGCGAGGCTCATACGCCGTTGCTGCTTCTTTGACGCTATCTTGTCCGGAATTGTCCGGTTTAGTCTCGGCATCGGCGTGGAGCCAACGGCAGGGCAGCGGTTCAACGCGTGAGAAGGAAATGCGTTGCCCTCCCTTGCCGCGGATGCCGGTTTTTAGCAGTTCGTCGCGCCATTCACTTTGGCGCAGAGTTTCGCCGGAACGGGCGATGGAGGTATCTATGTCATCACTGCCCTCACCCTGTATCCCTCTCCCAGCGGGAGAGGGGGGGACGTTGTCTATCGGCTGCATGGTGGAGGCTGTATCCTCTGTAGAAACAGCGAACGCCTGCTCTATATCCGAGGTAGCAGACGCTTGCCTCATATCCCCTATAGAGACCCCAGTCTCCCGCCGCTCCCTCTCCCTCTGGGAGAGGGCTGGGGTGAGGGCATCATACACACTCTCCAGCACCTCTTCAGTCTCCCCTAACACCTCACTATTCCAGAAGCGGATAACTTTTATACCCTTCCCTTTGAGAAACTCTGTCCGTTCTTTGTCTTCGTCTTGTTTAGCGCCTTCATTATGTTGTCCTCCGTCCAGCTCTATGCCGAGTTGTGCTTCATGGCAGTAGAAGTCCAGGATATAGGGGGCAACCGGATGTTGACGGCGGAATTTGAATCCACAGAAATTTCGGTCTCGCAGGAGATGCCAGAGAAGGGTTGCCGCGTCGGTCTGGTGTTTGCGTAGGGTGCGGGCATTTTTCAGGATGGTGGGAGGTATGGACTGTTTGGGAGGTTTAAAGTCTGTGCCCTTACCGCCCTCATCGCCCTCACCCTGTATCCCTCTCCCATTGGGAGAGGGAAGGACGTTGTCTATCGGATGCACCGTCGGCGACGGCACGGCTTCTACGGTGAACGGACCAGTGATGCGTGCTCGTTTGGTGTCTTTTAGAGGCTGGTCGTAAAGAGTTTCTGTGGCATGTGGCTCATCGTTGGCGATGGATTTCAAGGTGATATGGGGGACTTTCTTATATTCAAAACCGCTACCTACGCCTTCATCTGGATACGCCAGTTTGTAGTAATCAAAAGTGGCAGTCATCAATCGCTGTTTGGCGAGCGTGGTTGCTACACGGGAGGTATCGCAGGTGATCCAGCGCCTGCCCCATTGTTCAGCAACATAGGCGGTGGTGCCGCTGCCGCAGGTTGGATCAAAAACAAGGTCGCCGGGATCGGTGGTCATCAAGAGGCAACGTTGGATTATCTTTTCATTGGTTTGAACTACATATGTCATGCTGCTGATATTTCCCGCGGTATCCTCCCAAAAATTAGTCCGTTCTATGATCGGATAATCGTCTAGATAAAACTTGAAACCAACACCCTTTTTCGTTTTTACTAAACGATTCTCGGCCTTAAGTTTTTCCATTTGTTGCCTTTTCCCTCGCCAAACATAACCAGAGCCTGGTTTGTGTTTTTCCCTATCGAACTCAAATTCAAATTTTCTTTCATTATCATCACCTCGTTCTATCACTTTATCTACTCTAAACACCCTAGCTTTTTCTCGTGTAGACAAAATATTTCTTTTTTCATCAGTGGTCAACGTTCTAGTACTGCCATTGTTAAAATCACCCCAAAGAGCCAATTTCTTTGGGTCTTCGGTTGTACCCTCTAATCCTGCCCTTTCTGCGAATAGTTTCTCCGATCTTAATTCCCTTAATTCTTTGGCATACCATAAGAGATAATTGAACGCATTTCGTAATGTTTTTTTAGTCGGCGTACCCTTTTTCCAAACAATTGTAGATACTTTGTTTTCTTTCCCAAAGACTTCATCCAACACACATCTGACAAAATGCAAATTCTCATCCGATATCTGTACAAACACACTGCCACTCTCCGTCAACAATTCCCTCGCCAGCAACAGTCGGTCGCGCATATACGATAAATAAGAATGAATCCCCAACTCCCAGGTATCCCGAAACGCCTTGATCATCTCCGGCTCGGCGGTTAAATCCTCGTCCTTGCCATCTCTGACATCACGCTTGTTCACAAACGGCTGAAAGTTGGAGCCGTATTTTATTCCATAAGGCGGATCCATATACACGCACTGCACCTTGCCCGCCATGTTTTCCTTCTGCAACAGCGAGTTCATCACCAGCAGAGAATCTCCGGCTATCAGGCGATTACTCCAGTTGTGCGCATGCTTATAAAACTCGATTTCCTGCCGAATCGGAAGGTCGCGCTGTTCATCAAACAGGCTCGCCTGTGTTCCATTACCGTTGCGTTTTCTCACCGCTTTCACAATCGTGCGCGGGTCTATGCGTTCGTGGACGTGCAGCGACACGGTGGGCACTTCGAAACTGGTATGTTCGGCCTTGCCTGCCCATTGCAGTTGCGGATCCAGATGAGGGTCATAGGCATAAGTCCGCTTCTCCCCTCGGTCAGGGTCAGTTCCGGGGTCGACCAGCCCGACAGGTGGGTTGTTCACCCGCTTCTTCCCCTCATGAGAATAGGACTCTATTTTGCGTCGCGGAGACATTCTTTTTATCAGCTCCTTACTGGCGTCATCAGGTTCTCGGCTTTCTGGTACATTGCTCCTTACAGTAAATTATAGTATTCAACCTCGTCAAGGCTGGACGTATAACTGATATAGCCGACTTACCCCGAACCGGTAGGGGCTTCGATCCTATTTTTTGACCGTGGTCATGCAGTAAAAGTTTGGAGATTCCAGCACAGAGGTGAGGAATTGCATCGAGATGGGGCGCAAATAGGTCTTATTGGCCCATGACGATATCAGGGCTTCTTCCAGCTCCTCGGCGGTGGCGGGTCGGTTCTCTCTTGCCAGGAAGATTCGGAACAGGGCTTCCAGGATAGGGGTTGTAACGGAGACGTATTCTGGATGTTGTGGGTGTAGCTCCGCTATGGTCTGCATCATCTCCTTGTAACCGGGCGGTTCTTCGTTATGATCACCTTCGTGCCCGGCGGAGTTCTCCGTACTCCCTTTTACGTGAGCATATGACTGTATCAGCCGCATTCTCTCACGCACGGCGTAGGTGAAAGAGAATCCTTTCGCCTCAAATTTCTTAATGTCTATAGCGTATTTGGTCTTCGCCATATTGCTCCCTTCAAACTATTACCATATACCGATATCATGCCATAAGCGGAAAATTCATGCTTTGCCAGATACTAGCATGAGCATCTTTTCCAACTTTTCTCTTGACGCTGCAATTTCAATTTCTACTTCGGTTCCCGGATCAAGGATAGAGGTATCCTCCGGGCATACGGCAAATCCATCTGCCTTGACCATAGAGGTGAGCGCGCCGGAGCTTTGAGTTCCCGTAGTGGTTGCTCTTACGATGTCGTCCTTCTTATAAATGGTTACGCGAGCATACGTGCGCCTTCCATCAGGGTTATGAATCGGGTTGTCTAGTAGTGCCCTTATCCTGGGCAGAGGTAAATATGGGAATCCTTGCATTTTGCGTATTGCAGGCCGCCCGAACTGTATAAAGGCTACTTGAGCGCTGACCGGGTTGCCAGGCAGTCCTATATGCGGGGTTGTGTTCCCATTCTGCGCCTTGAGCAGTCCAAACGCCAGGGGTTTAGCCGGGCGCATTTTGACTGACCAGAAGTTCATCTTGCCGTTTTTCAAGAGGGCTTCTTTTACAACGTCAAGGTCTCCTTTGGATACCCCTGCAGAGGTTACGATCATATCTGATGAGGTTGCGGCAGCTTTCAGACGTTCCTGTACCGCATCCAGGTTGTCGGGGACTATCCCCATAATATTAGGTTCGGCTCCCCACATGGCGGCATAAGCGGCGAGAGCGTACGCGTTGGAGTCGTATATCTGGCCAGGATGTAAAGGTTTCCCCGGTTCGGTTATTTCGCTACCCGTGGAGATGATGGCTATTCGCGGGCGTCGAAAGACGGCGACCTTGTCTCGTCCCAGGGCGGCGGCGGCGGCTATATGCTGGGGCTCCATACGTACGCCTTTTGAGAGTATTAGGTCTCCCTCCTTCATGTCTTCTCCCGCGGCTCGGATATTTTGGCCTGGGTGTACCGTCTCACAAATTCCGATTTGCGACTCGGAAAGTGAGTCCCTCTCCAGCTCGTCTGTAATTTCAAACTGTGCTACAGCGTCGGCACCTTTCGGAATGGGGGCGCCGGTCATTATTCTGATTGCCGAATTGGGAGGCAGGTCACGGCCAGGAGGGTCTCCCGCGTGTATGGTTCCCGCGACTGGGAGGACCGACTTACCGTTTTGGGCAACTTCCTTCACGTCAGAGGAGCGCAAAGCGTAGCCGTCCATAGAGGAGTTCGGTGTTCGGGGCAGGTTGAACTGTGCGGTCAACTCTTCGGCGAGGGTCAATCCCAGAGCTTCGGAGAGGGGCACGTCGCGCCGTTGTAGTGGCTGGAAGAAAGACAGTATCCTCTCCCGTGCCTGCTCCACGGTAAGCATATCTGCCTTATCACTCAAACGGGAAGTAACGTTACTCACCGGCGTTTTCTGCCCGTATGGTTGCTCCTAGTTCACGCTTCAAGGCTCTTAAGATAGTGGCCTCCTCTTTGTCCAGCTGTCTGGACGTCAAGGTCTTGTTTTCGGATTGGAAGGTTAGACGTACGGCTACCGACTTCATTCCTTGCCGAATCTTTTCTCCCTGATAGACGTCAAAAATCGTTGCGTCTTTCAGGAATTTGTTACGCATAGCGATGTCTACTATGCCCGCCGCGTTCACAGAGGTTTTCACGATGACGGCTATATCTCTTAAAGCTTCAGGCATTCGCGGCGGAGGCCTGGCGATAGGAACACGGTCCACACGCGAGACAGTCTGCAAAACCTCCAGGTCCAGCTCAAACATCACCGCACTCGGGAACTCGGTGTCAAACGCCTGAAGCACATCCGGGGCCACCTCTCCTAAAACGCCTATTGTCGTATTGTTTAGGACGATTGTAGCCGTCTTACCCTTTGTCAGGGACGGATCCACGCTCGGCTTGAAGGTAGCTTCTTCGCCAAATTTAGCGAGGAGGAACTCCACGACGCCCTTAGCATCGTAGAAGTCCAGGTCTTTGTTTTCTTCGTCCCAGCGCAACGATGTACGTGGTCCAGCGAGGATGCCAGCAGCCATAAATTTTTCTTGGGGCACTCCGCTTTCAGAGAGGAAAAACACTTTACCGCACTCAAATATGGTTATAGGTCCTTTGGATATTCTAGAGTTGCGCGCCGCGACGTCTATGACTGAAGCACGCAGACTTTTGCGCATAATCGCCCTTTCAGCCGATACGGGATTGAGTATAGTTACACTCTTCAGGGAGTCATTGTTTATGGGCGCACGCCGTTCCACTTCTTCAGAAGTAGCCGAGTATGATATAGTCTCTTGAAGACCAGCCTGAACCAGGGCATCCACTACAGTGTCCTTGAACTGAAGTTCGGGATGAGGTTTCCATTCGGGTAGTTTGCCTTCCAACGTACGGGCGGGTATAGAGTCGTAGCCTATGAAGCGTGCGACCTCTTCGCATAGGTCTTCCGGTATGGAGATATCCGGCCTCCACCACGGCACTATAACGTTCCAGCCTTCTGGAATCTTACTGTAGGTAAATCCAAACGAACGAAACGCCTTATCAATAGCGGCGTCTTCCAGTTTAAGTCCCAAAACCCTTGAAATATCGGAACGAGCTAGAGACACTTCGGCCTTGTCGGTACCTTTGCCTGGCCATTCGTCCACGAGTCCCGAAGCGGCAACGCCGCCTGCAACCTGAAGGATGAGCCTGATCGCTCTGCGGATGGCAAACCCGGTCTGATCTGACCTCAAGTCTTTCTCAAACCGTAGGGCGGCCTGGCTCTGTATCCCCAGCTTCTTTGCCGTTCGGCGCACGCTTACACCGTCAAAACTCGCCGCCTCTATCAAGACGTTAGCGGTGTCAGGCCTTATTTCGCTGTCCTTCTCCACCCATGACGCCAGCTACCCCAATTGAGGTCTTTGTATCCGCTATCAAAAGCACGTCATCGGAGAGCTCTCTGTCCACACCGTCCAGGGTAACAATATGCTCTCCTCGCTTAGCCGTTCGCACCACTATGCCTCCATCTGTTACCATATCCGCGTCGAAGGCGTGAAGTGGCTGTCCTGTCTCCAACATCACGTAGTTTGTAATGTCCACTATATTATTGATAGGCCTCTCGCCTGCGGCCTCCAAACTCTTCTTGAGCCAGTCAGGTGAAGGTTTGACCACCACACCCTGCACCAAAGCAGCCATATAGCGACGACACAAACGAGGGGAGGCTATGGTTACAGACACCGAGTCTTTTATTTTAGTTGCGCCGGATTCGTAATCCAGGGATGGGAGGTTCAAAGGTCGTTGGGTCAATGCGGCAACCTCTCTCGCCACACCTAGAACGCTGAAGCAGTCGGGACGGTTTGGGGTAACCTGCAGCTCTAACGCCACACGGCCCAGCACTTCCTCAAGCGGCGCTCCAGGTTTTGCCTCTTCCGGTAGGACTAATATGCTGTCGTGATCGTCCCCAAGTCCCAGCTCTCTTGAGGAGCAAATCATACCTTCTGACACTACACCTCGTATCTTAGTCCTCTTGAGTTTGGCACCAGGCTTACCCGTCTTCCCGTCCACAAGTATAGCTCCAAGAGACGCAAAGGCTATCTTCTGTCCATCAGCTATGTTCGGTGCACCACATACCACCTCTATATCCTCTTCCGTGTGATCAGTGCGAACCTTAACCAGCTTGAGGCGATCAGCAGCAGGATGAGACCGCACCTCCAACACTTGCCCAACCCTTACCTTGTTCCAATTGACCTCCTTTACAACGGACGCCTCCGTTCCAGCCATAGTCAAACGATGGCTCAACTCCTCTGGAGATACTCGGACGTCAACGTACTCTCTTAGCCAAAAAAGTGGAATTCGCATACTAGAAGCCCTGCCGACCTAACCCACCACAGACACAAATTGACCGGAGGGGATCGTAAGCGGAGACATATTTAAGGTGGCTGATAATCATGAAAAAAGCGCCTAGGGGAACTGGGTCAGAAAGCGCAACTCATTGGAAAAGAACCGACGTATATCGTCTATCCCATGACGAAGCATTGCTATCCTTTCCGGACCCATACCAAAGGCGAAACCCGTGATCTTACTTGTATCGATGCCGTGCCATTGTAGGACCTTCGGATGCACCATACCAGCTCCCAGTATTTCTATCCATCCCGAAAAGCTGCAGACTCTGCAACCAGCACCTGAACACTTGAAACAGTCTATAGACATATCTACACCCGGTTCCACAAAAGGGAAAAAGTCGCACCGAAAGCGTACTTGCCGCTCTGAACCGAACACCCGGCGCGCGAACTCGTAAAGCGTGCCTTTGAGGTGTGAAAACGTGATGCCCTCACCAACGGCTAGTCCCTCGATCTGGTGAAACTGCCACTCGTGCGTAGCGTTGGTCGCTTCGTGTCTGTAGCATTTTCCGGGCACCACTATGCGCAACGGCGGCCTGGTCGTCTGCATAGTCCTTACCTGCATAGGAGAGGTATGAGTGCGCAGTAGGAACTTCTCATCAGATTCGGAGTTTAGCCATAAGGTGTCCCACAGATCCCGCGCAGGATGCTCGTCCGGTATATTAAGCAGGTCAAAGTTGTACCGCTCCAGCTCAATTTCAGGCCCTTCTACAGTAGCGAAGCCCATGGCGTTGAAAGCTTGAACTATCTCCCGAATCGTAACGGTCGAAGGGTGCAACCTGCCTCGTCTCGGTAGCCTACCAGGTAAAGTAACGTCTATGCTAGAAGGCTCATAGTTCGGGGCTATCCTGGCCTTTCTGTCTTCAAGGGCGGCGTTCAAGGTTCGCATCGCTCCGTTTGCCGCCTCGCCCACGGATTTACGGGATTCGAGAGGAAGGTCGCCTATGTTCCTCAATACGGAGGTAAGGCTGCCCTTACGCCCGAGATAAGCTACACGCCATCGTTCAATAGAGGCCTGATTATCCGCCTGCGCAAGGCTTTCAATGGCAACTCTTTTAAGTTCCTCTATTTCCTCTACCTGTACTTGTGCAACGGTGCCGGCGTCTTTATCTATCATTTCATCCGTACTGTAGTTTAAACGTTCCTGGAGCTACGCATTGCTATTGTATCAACCGTAAGCGATAACTGCATATACTTTGTATCTCTTTCCTGTTCCGTCTTCGAGAGCTACAGTGCTGAATCTGTTATTAGTGGGTGGGAAGAGTACGGGCGAGAAATGGTTCAGTTTGAGTTTTAATACTGAATAATCCAAGCCAATTTTTTAAGTCTCTGACACATTTTTCAGGATTACGGTCTCCGAAAATGGTGAACCGCAACAGCTTGTTTTGCACCCCAAATCTGGCAAGCCATACGGCACCGTTATCGGAGCTCGCCAGCAATCTCCCTGATATCACCGAGTCGTTGAGGAGTTCAAGAGCCTTACATATGTTGTTTAGATTAACGGTATTGTCAACGAGCACAGAGATATCACGCTGATAATGATCAAGATTGGCGATACGCCATTCTCTCGTCTCTTCCAGACTGAATACTTTCCTTATGTTTTGGCGTTTGATAAAGGCGAACTCTTCTCGAACGTTTATTCCCTTTTTCATCGCTGCTCTGGATTCTTCGTCGTAGTTAAGATGCCATTTACCGTTTACTATGGCCTGACGTTTGGCTATTTTGACGTTCTGGGCGTCCACTTCCTCAACTATCCCAATATGCACACGCGAAGCGGCGCGCTGCTCAAAGGGAGGACGCGCCTCCACGATAGTCAGTTCGCCCGATTTCATCCTTCGGTACAAGTCACGATAGCTCTGTTGTACGCTGTCCGCGAGGACTATCGAATTAGCATAAGCACGCTGCACGTCAAGGGACTTGAAAGGATCAATTATCTCCTGAATTGCGGCAAGTCTGCTGGTTTCAGGTTGTGCCTCTGCGAACCGCTCCGCTAACTCCTGCGCCTTTTCGACAAACATACGGCGGAATTTGTCAGACCCTGTTTGTCCTTGGATCTGGGCATACAGGCGTGGATTGCCGCCGATAATTCGCGACGTAAACGCCGTTAAAATATCATACGGAGGCGTGCTGAATCGGAACGATTCGCCAAAATGAAGGTCCATGTCGGCGGTCATATGTGCCAAGGTCTTGCCAAATACTAGATAGGCATAATGCGCCAAAGTCTGTACAAGGAGCATATAGCCATCGTGTGTCTCTGCATCGGTCTCTTCCACAATTCCCCCATGATGACGAAGCAACGATATCAGCCAATCACAGAATTTTTTGTTGGTGCGGTCAGTGCGGACTATTATGAATGTCTGGCCGATAGCGTCAGGGACAGCTGGACCAAACAAGGGGTGCATACCTAGCACTCCTACGCCATCTGGAGAATGCTTGAGCATACTGTTTATCGCCCGCGCTTTAGTGGAGGTTACGTCAAACAGTTCCGTGCCGGCGTGGAGACGGGGGAGTAGGTCTAGGGTTACCTTTTCTACTTGGTTTTCTGGCACAGACAACATCACGAGACCATAGTCCTTCAAGGAAAGTTCTCTATCAGGCGCTTTGCCTTTGGTATCCAACGCTATCCATTCTTCAATTTCATGCTTTTCCCCAAGTCGGACGGCGTCAAGAGGTTTTGAAATCGACATCAGCGCGTCAATATGCTTATACTCGGGGTTAGACGAACCTCTTTCATCAGGACTGTACAAAGGTTTTACGTCTGCCAACGTGATCCTCTCGATATCCGGCGCCTTGCTAAACACATGCCTGACCAACCACATACCTATACCGTCGGCACCGCCAATAACTAGGAGGTTCTTGCTCTTGGCAGATAGGTCTTTTTTCATAGAGGTTTCTTATAGATAGGACGTTAGATGTAAAGTACTCTAGGTGTGATTATCATAAACCTTCCTTGCAATTATTAATTATCACTCGGTAACTCAATATGAATCAAAGGTTCGCTGTGCGGATGATAAGCTACAATATCAAGCTCTCCAACCTATCACCAAAGAGGAGCTTTCTCACTCTGAAATTCCCTTTTACAAAATAATTTTTCCAATTCTTAATATTATCTTGTCAGTTTTTCTAGGTGGTTCATTTATTAGTTTACGACTCTCTGTGCCATCGTTGGAGAATTCCGTTGGGGGGTAAGCAAGGTATTAAGTTTGGTCATAGTATTAAGATTTCTGGCGGTCGCTGTAACTCTCAGTTTACGCTCGAAATAGTTGTTGAGCCTGGAATAACCATGTTTCGTAGGACATGAGTATAGTGCATATATAGTCCTATCCACATATCGTACTTGATCGGGTGAAAAATCGGTAGATAGAAATTTCTTTAAGAGCTTCTTATCCGGTTCTGTAGCAAGCAAGGCAAAATGGAGTTTTGTCCCGTCTGGATCTCTAAATGGATTGTTTTTTAACATACTAGAAAATTGCTTTGGCTTCCTCGCTAAAACTGCAATGTCTCCACCAAAACTGTCACGGATAACCTCATTCACCAGATTTTCAAGTTCATGGTGATTGAGACTGGATGCATGGTCTACTATTCATTATGATCTAATTCGCCCTTTGGGCAAACTTTTTGTCATGCTTGAAGCGACAATGTTTTTTCTTGTCGGAAGCTCTGGTAGGGATGACTGCTTGCTCTTATGGATATACAAGTCCTTAAATAGGCTAACCTACCCTTTAAGTTGCACTAAACTTTATTGAAAATCTTGGAATTATCTCCGTTCCGTTTCCAATAAGTGTAAGAGTTCCTGCAAGCCGTGTATGATCCCGGTTCGTTCAGATTGGGCGGCGGCCTCAACCGCCATTACCACTCCTGCCATAAAGCTGCGTCTGCTAGACGAATCGTGTATGACTGTTAGGGTTTCTCCGTCGCCGCCGAAGGTTACTTCGTGCCTCGCCAAACGTCCGGGCAACCTCGCGGAGTGTATGGACAAACCTTTGAAGTTGCCGCCCCTTACGTCTTTGAGAGTGTTCTTTTCGGGAACGTTGAATCTGAAATCCTTTTCCCTCGTCTGCAGCATAGCTTCAGCGATGGATAGGGACGTGCCAGATGGGGCGTCCTTTTTAGCCTCATGGTGGCTCTCTATCATATCGGCATAGTCAAAATATGGAGCAGACAAGGCACACATACGAGCCATAAGAGCCGCTCCTAGTGAAAAGTTGCTGCTCAAGACTATAGCCGTCTTATTTTGTTCGGCAAGAAGCCTCATTTCCTCAACATTCGTAGAGTCTAGCCCTGTTGAACCGGAGACAACATTTATCCCTCTTGGAGCACAGATCCTTACAGTTTGCATCGCTCCTGAGGCGTCAGTAAAGTCAACCGTTACGTCAATGCGCTTATCCTCTAATAAAGTCTCCATTCTCTTATAAAGAGGTATCTCAAAGAGTGAAGAGGATATTATCGGGTCGGTTGCCGCTTTGTCAACAGCTCCAACAAGAACGACGTTGTCTCGCCGAGCTAGAGTATCCAAGACGGTCCGTCCCATTTTACCCATGCCGCCGTTCACCGCGGCTCTGATATCTGTCAAGCCGTGGAGAACCTCATATTAAGAATCACCTGTCGGGTGAGCGAAAATTACCGCGCTGTCTGCGATCGGAGTTATCTCGCAACTTGCGTCTGCCTTCGTTACGCGATGAGGGGTTGTTGAAGTTCCTGTTCGACTGTCGCCTCTCGGAATATGATCTGTCTCCTCTCCCTCTATTTCCACCACCACCACCTCGACGATAGTCGGAACGGGAGTCAGTATCAGGGCCGCGTTGTCGGGATGCTCTCGGTTCGCCTTCAAAGTTGGGGTCCTGTTCCAGTAATGCCCTGACTGATGCCCCAACTTTGCCCATGCCGTCAATTTCTATGACTATCACCTCCAGCTCGTCACCGACGTTTACAACCGAAGTTACGCTCGGCACTCTATCAACGGAAAGCTCACTGATATGTACAAGGGCGTCCTTCCCTGGGTAAAGTTGCACGAAAGCACCAAACGGAGCGGTACGGACAACCTTACCGCGGTATTTCTGCCCCACTTCTACTTCGCTAGTAAGCATGCGCACGGCTTTCTCAGCCTGTTCTGCCTTTTTTTCGTCTGTAGAACCTATAGTTACAACGCCGTCGTCGTCTACGTTTATAGTAACGTCGTACTCCTCTATGAGACTGCGTATAACTGAGCCACCTGTCCCTATGACAGCGCCTATCTTTTCCACGGGTATCTTGAGGGTGTGCATTCTTGGGGCGTACTTGCTGACCGTGTCCCTGGGAGACTGTATTGTCTGGTCCATATGGTCCAATATCTCTAGACGCGCTTTCAAAGCCTGTTCCAATGCCTCCCGCATAATCTCAAAAGTTATCCCTTTCACTTTTATGTCCATCTGGAGGGCGGTTATCCCCTCCCTGGTTCCGGCCACCTTGAAGTCCATATCACCGGAATGGTCTTCTGCACCCTGTATGTCGGTCATCACGGCATAGTTGCCTTCAGAGTCGGTAACTAGACCCATAGCTATACCCGCTACAGCCGATTTTATCGGCACACCTGCATCCATCAGAGCAAGGGATCCAGAGCACACGCTTGCCATAGAAGTGGAACCGTTTGAGGAGAGGGCCTCCGATACCGATCGAATAGTATAAGGAAAGAGCTCTTGGTCGGGTATGACCGGTACCAGCGCCCTTTCAGCCAACGCTCCATGCCCTACCTCACGCCTACCAGTTGCACCGAAGCGGCCGGCCTCTCCCGTTGAGTAAGGCGGAAAGTTGTAATGATGAATAAAGGTTTTCTCATTGTCTATGCCGAAGCTGTCCAGTTTTTGAGCTTCAGACACGGGCGCAAGCGTAACGACGTTCAATATCTGGGTCTCACCACGGGTGAAGACGGCGGAACCGTGCACCCTAGGAAGCACTCCAGTTTCTGATTCAAGTGGGCGTATCTCATCCATTTTTCTACCGTCGGGACGTGACCCCTCAAACAAAATCACCTCCCGAACCGCCTTTTTCTCTAGTCTGTGAAGCTCTTCCTTGACCGCGCTTTCAATGTAGTCTCCAGACAATTTTTCCATAGCGGTAGATTTAACCTCGTCTATCGCTGCTTGCCGCCCTTTCTTATTATCAGCGGTAGAATGCAAAGACTGTTTGATGGAATCCCCGACATAATCACGCGTTGCCTTAATTGCAACTTCCTCCTCTTCCGAAGAGAGGGTAACTTCCCATTTTTCCTTGCCAGCTTTCGCTTGAAGCTCCCTTATTTTCTCCACTATCCGTCCGTTCATTTCCTGTCCGAATTTCAGGGCTTCCAGCATAGCCTCTTCAGAAACCATCTTAGCTCCGGCTTCAACCATCATTATGGCTTCTCCAGTGCCCGCGACAGTCAATTCAAGGTCGCTGTTCTTCAGCTGTTCATAGGTTGGATTCAGAGAGAGTTTACCGTTCAACATCCCAACGACGCATGCCCCGACCGGGTCATTGAAGGGTACATCGGATATAGCCAAGGCAGCAGAAGCGGCTATGATCCCTAGCGCTGCGTAAGGGTGAACTCTATCCGCCGAGAGTATCGTGATAATTATTTGTGTCTCATTATGGTACCCCTCCGGAAAGAGAGGTCTATGCGGACGATCACACAACCTGGCAGCCAAAATTGCGTCAGAACTTGGACGGCCTTCGCGTTTAAAAAAACCTCCCGGCAGACGTCCGAGGGCATAGAACTTCTCCGCTACGTCCACAGATAAGGGCAGAAAATCCGCTCCCTGTTTGGGCTCGTTAGACGCGCAGGCCGTAGCCAACAGGGCTGTATCACCTTGGCGGGCGAACACTGCCCCGTTCGCCTGTTTCGCCCACCGGCCAGTCTCCAGGGCTACAGGCGCCCCGCCTAAATCTATATCAACGCTATGAATCATGCAATTTTCTCTTTCATGAAGATGTGGTTAGTGTGATCGAAGTTTAAAACACGCAACATTCAAGGAAGTGGAGAGAAAATATGACGGAAGGCCAAACCCCTCAACCCCTTATTACAGAATAGCCTCTTATCAGCCTCGTATTCCCAGTTCAGATATCGTCTCGCTATATTTATCCGGATTTCTCCTCTTAAGGTACAACAACATTTTCCTTCTGCGCTGCACTAGAGCGATAAGACCTCGCCTTGAAGCATTATCGCCTTTGTGGACTCTTAAGTGTTCAGTAAGACTGTGTATCTTATCTGTAAAAATAGCAGCTTGAACCTCAGGAGAACCAGTATCGTTAGATTCTCTCCGGAACTTGCTTACATCTACCCTCTCAAAGTTGGCCAATATCTCCTGCTTTCCTTGTGTGTAATATGGTATCTGTTTGGGCTTTCATGCCCCTCTGATTACGTTTCTTACATAGTGATGATACAGTAAATGTAAATGAACGCGTACGCTGTATACGACTGAAATATCTACGGTTTCAGCTGTATATAGCATCTCTGGCACTAAATTAACCGTACTCCAGCCCTCGGTTCTAATCCTTCTAATCATAGGGACGTTCGCATACGTTCCTTGTCGCAATCAACATTCAGCAAGTGCCTTCAAGGTTATAATCGTTACTTCGGGCCATATGCCCAGCCTTATTGGCAAATAGTAAGAGAGACCCAAACCAGGAGTAACGGTCAGCACCGTTCCTCGTACTTCATACTCGCCAAGCAGATAGTTGGTTACAGGCCACGCAAGGTTGAAAGACCTGAACGAGCGTCCGAAACCGATCTGTCCTCCATGAGTGTGTCCTGCTAATACTATATCTACGGCGCCTTCAGGGAAATAGTCTACCGCCTCTGGAAAGTGAGAAAGTAGCAGGCGGAGCCCCCTCTTTGGCAATACAGACACCAATTCTTGCACCTTCCGTATCGGATTCATCCGCGACTGATGCCACCAAGTCTCAGGCCCTTCTATTCCGGCTATAGATATAGTGATGCCAGAATCTGTCTCTAAGTCCACGACTTCATCTCGTAAAATCCGCATAGCCCCTTCAGTACGTTTGACAACTTCGTCCGCGCCGCTCTTTATATCGTGATTTCCAAGAACACTGAATGTACCGTATTTAGAAGACATGGCGGTTATAACTTCAAGAGCTGCTTCTGCAGTCTCTGAAACATGGTCGCCACGCTCATCCACCACGTCGCCGGTAATGCATACCATATCTGGAGAGAAAGCGTTCACCAGTTTGGCCGCCTTGAGACCCATAGAGGTGTCTCGCCGAGAAAGCAAATGCAGGTCAGAGATATGAGCTATAACAAATCCATCCAGCTCAGGCGGAACGTTCTTATGTCGAATTTGCACGCGGTGAACCTTGACAAAAGAGGTAGATAAGTAAAGCAGGACCGCCGCGACAATAACCGCCACCAACACCCCCGAAGCACCTGCAAATAACATGCCCGGCGAGAAAAGTCCCACGCCGAACCCAAACGCAGCAAGCGACAGAATCGCGAAATAAATACCGCACCCAGCAATCGTCATCGCCGCTGCCCACCCGGATCTTCGAGATAGGAAAGAAAGAACAAGAATAACAGACACGACAACCGGGACGGGAAGGAAAAAGAGTTCCTGCACAGATGCGGCAATGCTCCAAGCATAAAAGACCGCTATCCCCGAAATCAAACCTGCCGCGACAATATTGTGTAGACCGATGAGACGTACCAGCTTTATCATACAGGTTTCAAAACAAGCACATTCAATAGCTTAAGATAGCATAAAAACCCGACATTAAAAAACTCCCCCGGCAGTGACCTATTTTCCCACGCCCTCGCAGGCGCAGTATCGTCAGCGCTACGGCATTTCACTTTCGTGTTCGGTATGGGAACGAGTGGTTCTACCGCGCTCTAACCACCAGAGGAGCTTTTTTATTCTGGGCGCGGGGGCAGGAATCGAACCTGCGACCTTCGGGTTATGAGCCCGACGAGCTACCTCTGCTCCACCCCGCAACCGTCACTTTCTATTATATAAAACATTAGAGAAATGGGACAACGTCTATACAGACGAATGATCAACAAGTTCTTCCGAATTGCATGAGAATGGTGGCTACGTCTATATCAATTCCGGATCGGTTATTATCTCTACAAGGGCCGGGCCGTTATGCTCCAATGCCTCAGTTATAACTGTGTCCAGTTCCTCCCTTTTTTCGACTCTCCGACCGTATGCGCCACACAGTTCGGCATACTTGGCAAAATCAGGGTTATGGAGAGAAGTTTGCCACACTTCCCATTCACCGGCACGCTGTTCTTTGCTTATCTTACCTAGTTCTCCGTTATTGAGCAGGACGTGAGTTATATCCATACTATACTTTACCGCCGTAGTAAGCTCAGCCATGTACTGTCCCAATCCACCATCGCCAGATACTGATACCACCTTGCGCCCTCGAAACCGAAGGTCGTCTTCCTGCGTCGCCGCCCATGCACCCATGGCTGCCGGCAAGGCAAACCCTATCGAGCCGAGATAGCCAGACATAAGCACAGCTTGACGTCTACACTCAAAGTAGCGTCCAAATGAGTAGGTATTATTACCCACATCTACCGCTATCACTGCGTCTTCAGGTATCAAGCGAGTCATCGTCTCAAACACAGACGCTGAGTTTACGCCGCGTCCTAGATCATCCTTGAGCCGGCTACGCTTCTCTTCTCGCCAGAGTCTTTGTCTTTCCTTCACGTCTGGCCTTTGGTCTTCGGTTTGGTGTTTGTCTTTCAGCATTTCACACATCAGATGTGCAGTTACACCTATTTCACCCCAAACTGGCACCTCCACGGAGTGGAACTTGCCTAAGGCGAGCGGGTCGAAATCTACTTGTATTGTCCTTATCTTCGGGTGTATGCCTGTATGGTCAGAGAAGCTTGCACCGAACACAAGCAGGCAGTCGGATTCGTTCATCAACCAGCTGGCGACTGGAGTCCCACTACGTCCCAGTACTCCTCCCGCTAACGGATGCGTATCGCTTATCACACCCTTGGCCTTAAAGGTCGTTATAATTGGGCTCCTCAGCATTTCCGCCAGTTCCACAACAGAGTCCATCTGAAACCGCGCGCCGTAGCCCGCCACTATTACGGGCCTCCTCACCTCCTGCAGCACCCTGATCGCCGCGTCAAGCGATTCGTCGGGCGGATGGATTCTGTTTCCTGCAACTCTTCCCTCTGGTTGACCTGGGCGTATGTCCGTTTTTGCCAGCTGCTTAGGTGTCTCGTCGGGCAGTATCATATGGGACACCCCACGGTTCAGTATGGCCGACTTGCAAGCCAAGTTCACCAGTTCGGCGTGATTGCTACGGGGCAACAAGGGCTGAGTCCATTGAGCGACCTTCCCATAAGCAGCTTGCAAATCTATCTCCTGAAAAGCACCCGTTCCTAAAACCTGCACTTCCACCTGTCCCGTTAATGCTATAGCAGGCGATCTGTCTACATTAGCATCCCACAGCCCGGTCAGCAGATTCGTAGCGCCCGGACCAGCAATAGCCAAGCAAGCCGCAGGACGCCCCGTCAGCTTACCATATGCAGAAACAGCAAAAGAAGCCGCTCCCTCATGCCGGACGCCGATGTATGACATCTTGCCTTGCTCTTCCTGTACTCTGATCGCTTCGGCCATTCCCAAGTTCGAATGGCCGACCATTCCAAACACCCATCTCACACCCCAAGCAGTCAAGGTTTCTGCTACCACGTCGCCCACTGTTCGCTTACGTGGGGCGTCCGGTTCTACTCCGATGTAGACTCCGTCTGATCTCTCCTCTATCGGGAAGGTCTTCAAACTGTCCTCAAAACCCGGCGCCTGTCCCGTTAGTGGACAATAATCCCATCCATGCCATGGACAGCGCAATAAGCCTTTCTCAATGGAGCCTTCACCAAGCGGTCCACCTTGGTGTGGGCACCGGTTATCCAACGCTCCGTAACGTCCATCGTAATGGGTAAGCGCTATACTTTTATGGCCTGCCGTTACTGTCTTAACGCGCCCTTCCGGTAGTTCATCCAAAGAGGCGACTTTATACCATATGAGTGCAGATCCATTTTTAGTTGTCATGTGATTCCCCATTCAACTTTACTTTGCATTAAGATTCCAGCTGGCTTTCTCGCTATTGTCTAATCACTCTAAAACCAAGATAGTCGCTTTTTAGCAACGTTTGCGATAAAGACAAGGATAAAAGTATTAATATAAACTATAAAGGTTTCCAGGCTATCGGGCTTGTAGCTCAGTCGGTTAGAGCGCTACTCTGATAAAGTAGAGGTCGGAAGTTCGAGTCTTCCCAGGCCCACCATCTCACGATAAGAACCTTTATTCATACATCACCGCGTTCGCTGGAACTGAAACCCTCTGCAGCGCGTACCGCAAGCCCGCAAATGCCTCATCTTCGTCAAAGACTCGTCCGTTCCCAGCTCTATATTTGCACGCTCGCTGTAGAAGTTCATCTCAAAGCCGCAACGAGTAAGAAACGCCTTTCAACCTGATCAGCATGTACGTCCAAATATTCTTCCCTTCCATAGAAAGAGGCGGAGTCGAAAACGTGTTGGTTTCTTTGCTGAACTCCTCCAGTAGTCAGGTGAAGTATGAAGTCCTTACTGTTAGATGTAACCCCGAAGTAGAAGCCCGGTTTCCCTCTAACGTTAACGTAGTCCGACTCGACCAAGACCGCAGACGGGGACGCACTGTCTCAACGATTATCTCGATTCCGCCGCTTGCGAGGCACTTGATGAGAAATGACGCGGACGCCTTACTGGTCTTTCAGGGAGCATTGGCTGCCGTTGTAGCTAAGGCGATATCCAGAAAATCTATCCCTTTGATCATGCGCGAGTCAAATACACCATCGGCCGCCCTCGCCAAAAGCGTATTGACACGACACGCCAAACTTATGCTAAAACAGGTGGTATACAAGAGCTCAACGGCTATAGTAGCACTATCAGAATACGCGAGGGACGATATATTAGCGCTGGGCGCGGATCCCCAGAAAGTTAATCTCATACACAACCCTCTTGGGCTTGCTCAAGTAGTTCAGCAAGCCCAAGAAGAGGTGAACCACGACTGGCTAAGAGAAGAGTCAGGACTAGAAGTAGTAATAGGGGTAGGCCGATTCGCCCATCAGAAGGACTTCGCTACTCTCATAAAAGCGTTTGCAATGGTAAGGAGCAAACGTAAAAGCGTAAGGCTACTGCTCATAGGAGATGGGAGCGAACGACCGGTTTTAAAGCAGCTGGCAACAGATTTGGATGTGAATGAATCCGTTGACATGCTGGGCTTCAAATTAAATCCTCACAAATTCATGAGCCGGTCTTCTGTTTTTGTCCTGGCCTCCAGATACGAAGGGCTTCCTAACGTCCTGATAGAAGCGCAAGCATGCAGAGTTCCATGTATAGCTACCGATGCACCGGGAGGTTCTGCCGAGGTTCTGATGAATGGAAAAGCGGGTATTATCGTTCCCGTATCTGACTTTCAAGCTATAGCGAAGGCCATTCTCGATTGCTTGGAACACCCAGACGCAGCCATGGAGCGCATAGAAGTAGCCTTTCGCGGGCTCTCTCGCTTTGACTCCGAAGCCTCGGCACAACAATATATAGACCTTATCGCCAAATTGGCTTACGCCCAGCACAGCATAAGATCCAAATAATGAAATTGGCTTTTTTTATACCCTCTCTCGCCGACGGAGGGGTATCTCGCTCCGTATTTGCTCTGGCCAAGAATATCTCGGATCGCGGGATAAAGGTAGAAGTGGTAACGCTTAAAGGTACCACCGGAAGCATAGCAGAGCAAGCTGAAAAGAGTATCAGGTTTGTGCGTCTTCCGGCTTCCCGGACTCTGTTTTCTATACCATTTCTTGCGCTTTATCTACGGTCTTCCAAACCGGATGTTTTGATTTCAGCTGCCCACTATGCGAATATAGTAGCGACAACGTCAAGCAAGCTGGCAAGACCTAAGGTAAAGTTGATACTCACCGAAAGAACCGCTCCAAAAGGTTCTTTACCTGAAGAACCGGTACATAAAAGATGGATTCTACCCTTTTTAATGCGGCTCATATATCCTTGCGCAGAAGCGGTGGTTGCCGTCGGCAAGGAGTGTAGAGACGACCTCGCCTCTTTGCTCGGCTGGTCCTCAGATCGCATACACGTCATATATAACCCCACTCTTGTGGACACTGTTTATGAGAAGGCAGACGCAACTTTAGAGCATCCGTGGATAACCAGCAAGAGGGAGGACATAAACCCGATCATAATAGGCATAGGCCGTCTGGTTCCTCAGAAAGGTTTCGACATGCTCATAAAAGCGTTTGCTTTAGTTCTAGAGAGCACCTCTGCTAGACTCATCATCCTGGGCGAAGGGCCAAATAGACCGGAATTGGAAGCATTAGCGCACGGCTTAGGTGTAACAGAACGTGTTCACATGCCCGGTTTTGAGACGAACCCTTACGCCTGGATGAAACATGCAAAGGTGTTTGTTCTGTCCAGCCGATATGAAGGTTTAAGCAACGCTTTGGTGGAAGCTATGGCATGCGGTTGTTCGGTCGTCGCTATAGAATCGGCTACAGGAGCTAGAGAGACATTACTAGACGGCCGCGCAGGTCGCCTAGTAACTACAAATGACATCCAAACCTTAGCAGACGCTATACGTGAAACTCTGAGGCAACCTAGTTCAGCAAAACAACAAGCGGCAATAAAAGAGTCACTAGTGCGTTTTTCGCCTGAACGAGCCGCAGATCGCTACCTTCAGCTGATTGAGCAAATATCTGAAAGTCGAAGCGAAAAAGATTAACTCTTTTCAAGTGTTCTTCGCTAACAATTCAAGTACCGCTTCATGCAAAGCGTAATTTCCCGACGCCACAACTTTACCCCCCTTCGCGGCATCGCCCCCGCGCCAGTCAGATATCACTCCGCCTGCTCCGGTTACAACCGGTAACAATGCTTGCACGTCCTCAGTCTTCAAACTCGCCTCAATTACTAAATCCAGTTTGCCTGCAGCCAACAAGCCGTAATTGTAGCAATCCCCCCCGAAACGTACAAGTCTCACCCTTTCCGACAAGGCTCTAAATCCTTCCTGTTCCGACGGAGAAATGAACTGCGAAGGTGAAGTGGCTGCCGCCATAGCATTTCTTACGTTGAGACATTCACGGGTGTGTACCGCGGTCAAACGCCCTGCACGAAGCCATTCGGTCTTATCTCGACATCCTGAAAATCTTTCGTTAAGTGCTGGCATATCTATAACACCGACCGCTGGGGATACTCCATCGTTGAAAGCCAGAAGGACGCCCCACAACGGTGACCCGGTAATAAACGACCTAGTGCCGTCAATAGGATCTATTACCCAGTAAGGTGAGGAGGAAACCTTACCTCCAAACTCCTCACCAAGTATATTTTCCCCGCTCCATCGTTCAGATATCATCCGGCGTACCTCAAGTTCCGCCTCTCTGTCAGCGCGAGTTACAGGGTCAAATACATCCTTCCCTTTGTCTAACACCTCGCTGTCTTGAAGGAAATACCGAAGGGCCGTTTTACCTCCTCGTTTCGCCGCACATTCAGCAAAGGAGAGCCTATCTCTCAAATCAGAATCGGTTAATTTAAAAATAAAGCCCTCTTTTACGTTGATACTTCAGCTGGTACTAATTCGCACTTTGGCTTACTCAACTATGGCGCGATAATCATAGTAGATAGCAGCGCTTTGTTGCAGTCAACTCTTTTATCTTCATCATAGCTTATACAGGAAGGCCTGCAATGCCATCATCGTTAGCACTAAATAGACATATAGCTTTCTTCTCTCCTCACGTCACCCATATAGGAGAAACTAAAACTATACCGAGGCTCGCTGCCGCTCTGGTAAAGCGGGGATTTAGGGTGGATTTGCTTGACGCCGACGGAGAGTGGCTTGGATTAACGGGCGAAGAGCAACAGACCGGCGTGAGGGTCGTAGATCTGAACGCAAGACGGTACCTTCCCTGGATACCAGACATAAGCGCAATATCTCCGTGGGCGTCCTATCGAGTCTGGGCGTTCCTACTGGGAGCAGCGGTCGTACCTACTCTTTCGTCCTACATGAAGCGTGAGCGACCCTCAGTCCTGGTGGCCCGAATGCTCACTGTGCCGGCTTTGATAGCCCATGCCATAGACTCCGGAGGAACGAAGATCGTAATCAGCATGGGAGGCGTGCCCAGATACTCCACAATGCGAAGGTTCATGTGGCCACGAGCTTACCCACGCGCCGACGCATTCGTCTCCCCTGCAGAAGATATCGCCAAAATCGCCAGCCACTTGGCGGGCGTCTCCGTTGATAGGTTTCATATCTTACCAAACCCAGTGCTGGACAAAGCTCTGATACGAAAGTCTGAAGAACCGCCCACACACCCTTGGACTACGAATAGACAGATACCTCTGATAACGGCCGTAGGAAGACTAACTAGGCAGAAAGGTTTCGAGACGCTCATCCGCTCATTCGCTATATTGAATCGTCAAACACCTAGCCGATTACTTATACTTGGGGAAGGCGAGCTACGCAGAGACCTCTCCGCTCTCATAGAATCCTTGGGGGTAAAAGAGCAAGTGGACATGCCCGGACACGATCCAAACCCCTACCGAACGATCAAGAACTCGGACGTATTCGTAATGTCCTCAAGGTGGGAAGGTCCAGGACATGTACTAATCGAAGCGCAAGCCATAGGTACGCCTTGTGTCTCCACCGCATGCCCAGCAGGACCAAGGGAAACTCTACTAAATGGTGAAGCAGGATTGCTGGTACCCGTAGACGATCCAGAAAAAATGGCAAATGCAATACTTAAGACTCTAACCGACAAAGACGCCGCAAAGCGTATGGCAGAAAAAGGCAAGGCAGCCTCAAAAAGATGGTTCGTAGAGCAAGTCGCGGACGAGTGGGCTCAGTTCCTCGCCAACGTAGACAGACGTTAGAAGATTTAGACGTTTTTACAAACAAGGAGCTACGTTAGGTTTAATAGGAGTCAGGGGACACCCCGCTTCTCAGGCACACAGACTTATAGGTCTAAACCCCTTTCAAATAGAGCAGTTACTTTTCTAATTATGCGTGCGATCGCCCTTTGATTGCTGCCTTTATGCCGGACAGTAGGTCTGGCACGACAGCCTCAAAACGGTAGGAGTTCCTCACGTCCTCCGGCAGGTTTACTCGAAGGAGAGTCCTGTCATCGTGCAGGCGGGTAATTACGTATACGATATCCTCCTCAGAATCTTCTCTTACGGGCCACACCCCTTCATGTTGATGGGCGAGCTCCGCCATATATGACCCTTGAGCTACCATAACTGGGACGCCCGATATCATAGCTTCCGAGAATCTGCGAGCGATGTGCGATCGGTAGTTTGGAACCGATTGAGGATACACGGCAAATATGACGTCAGCCTTTAAAAATATAGAGCGGTACTCCTTACGATAATCAAAAGCACCAGAAAATTTCACGAAATCCAAACTCTTCGCCTTCTCATTAACAAATCCCGCTTCGTCTCCCGTACCGCGAAAATGCAATTCCACCTTTCTACCAGAAGCGATTACGCGCTCCGTTGCGACTATCAACGCTTCTATCTGGAGTCGACCTCGCATATAGCCAAAATAGCCCACAATGAGAGGAAGAGGTTTTCCATCAGTGCTATTCTCAGGCTTGGGTGCCTTCTCCTTTGGCCACCCAAGTGGCCCCCCATTTACCTCTATGACGGGTTCTGCCAGCTTCAGAAGTTTATTGCGTCGCAGATTTGACCGGAAAACCGGCGAATGTATGAACGTCGCATCCACTCTTCTAAGGCAAAGCTGCAAAGCCAGACGGTAAGGCAATGGAAACCGCTCCCCTATCTGGTCTTGATAATCGTACAACAGAGCGGTCTTGTTTAAACGACCTGAGATTAACGCAACTGCAGCAAGCCCCAACATATTGACGTTGACGGCATTAACGGCGTGAGGACGCAGTCGTATAATAGCGGTCCGCAACTGCAGGGCGAACTTTATGCTCAAAAATATGCGATTCAACTTGCCTGATCGCGGGTCTGGAAGCGGTATAGGCCACATGTGCTCATCAGGTAAGAATGGAGAAGAAAAGGGTAGCTTTATAGTGGTCTCTCCCCTTTGCCAGTAGATGAAATGTACCTCATATTTGCCCGATTTAGTCAAAACTTCCAACCGCTCCAAGTGAAGCGGATTCGGTTCATTCCCGAAAAGGAACGCTATTATAAGCTTTTCTGCTTGAGCCATGCAGGTAAGATACTACAGCGGTTTGTAGTCAATGGTCGGTGACGGCAGCAAGTCTCTATAGTTTGAGCGTCCGAGCCCAGTCTCTATTCGCCATGTACCACTCTACGCAACGTCCGACGCCTTCCTCAATAGAAGTGGTTGGACGCCAGTTGAGAAGAGAAGCAGCCTTTGAGAGATTCGCTTCGGTGTAAGGAACATCAGCACTTGAAGCCGGCAGTCTACGTATCTTCGCGTCGCGTCCTGCACACTCTGCTATTATCCCAACCAGCTTGTCTATCTCAATTGGGCAGCCTCCTGATAAATTTATCACTTCATAGTGTAAGCCGGTGTGCATGGCCGCCAAAACCGCCTTCGTTATGTCCTCCACGTAAACAAAATCTCTAACAATACCTTTCCCCAAAATGGTTACCGGTTCTCCTTCGCAGATCCACCTCACAAACCTAAACATAGCCATATCGGGACGACCAGCAGGGGCGTAAACCGTGAACAAACGGAAAATCGTTATATTTATACCGTATAAATGACTGTAAACATAAGCCGCTACCTCTGCCGATTTCTTTGATGCTCCGTAAGGGGTCAGTGACCTGTCTGAAAGGTCGTCCTCTGACGTCATGCCAGAGACTTCCCCGTACGTGGCTGAAGTAGAAGCTTGGATGAAATTAGGTACACTGTGTCTTCGGCACTCTTCAAGTAACTTGATTACACCCTCCGTGTTTGTCCTGAAGAAGCCGACAGGATCATGAATAGAGGCCCTGACGCCCGCTTTGCCTCCAAGATTTACCACGACATCTGGAGAGAAAGATCCGAACATTTGCCGCAGAGAGCTAGAGTCAGTAATGTCGCAGTTCTCCCAAGTAAAGTTCTGAAAGCGATTCATACCTTCAACGCGCTTATGTTTCATCCTTACGTCATAGCTATCCTCAAAATTGTCCAGCCCGAGCACTTTTACTCCTTCTTCTGCCAGGAAACGGCACAGAGGCGCGCCCACCAACCCGGCAAAGCCAGTAACTATCGCCTTCATTCAGTAATTCCCTTATCTCTTCAACATATCAGCCTATATTCTCTAATAGATTAGGTTATGTTAAAAATGAAACCATGCCAAAACCAGAATTACCGCCAATAGCATCAGCGGCCATAAAACATCCTTTCCCTCAACGTGTATGCATAATAGGCGGTACTGGGTACGTCGGGCTTCTAACCGGGGTTGGGCTGGCTGCAATAGGCCATAACGTCATCTGTGCAGACGTGAACGAACACCGCGTCAAAATGCTGTCCGAGGGGTCTTCGCCCATCTATGAACCGATCTTGGAAACCTTGATTAAAGGCCTCCTTCAAAACGATTCTATCAGTTTCACTACCGACGTTGACTATGGACTAAAGCGGTCGGACATTGTGTTCATAACCGTAGGCACCCCTAATGAGACAAGCGGCAGAGTCAACCTATCTCAAACGATAGCGGCCGCAAAGTCAATAGCGCCTCATCTGAAAGAAGCTCATAAGACTATCGTCTTGAAAAGCACTGCTCCGTTGGGCACAGATGAGGCTATATCCCAAGTGCTCAAAGATGGAAAGACGCAGAACGCGAAATTCGACTTGGCTGTCAATCCCGAATTTTTGAGGGAGGGACGAGGTGTGGAGGACCTGTTTGCTCCCTCGAGAGTAGTAACGGGAGCCTCTTCCGATAGGACGTTCCAAGTCTTGAAAAATCTGTACAAGCCTCTTTTAGAGCGACGACATCCGCTTTCCCAACACTATGCGCCAGGCAACAATCAATCAATCCCCTACATAGAGACCACCCCAGAGACGGCGCAGATCATCAAGTACGCGTCAAACGCCTTCTTAAGCGTGAGGATATCCTTCGCAAACGAAATAGCGGCACTGTGTCACGCGGCAGATATAGATTTCAGCAGCGTTGTATCTGCTCTATCCCTCGATCCCCGCATAGGTACAGGCTACATGAACCCCGGCGCAGGTTTCGGCGGACCTTGTCTGAAAAAGGATCTAACCGCGTTAATAGATATGCTGGAATTCTACAGGGTAAACCCTGTATTGCTCGGCGGAGCTTTAGTACGCAATGAGCTACAAACAAAGGCACTGACTAACAAAGTGAGTAAGGTATTTTCCGACGTGCTAGACGGTCTATGCATAACCGTGTACGGGCTGGCTTTCAAGGAAGGCACTAATGATGTCCGCGACTCCGTTGGAGTAGCTTTCGCCAGCAATGTGCTAAGCAGAGGAGCAAGGGTTAAGGGTTACGATCCTCTAGCTTTGGAAGAAGCACAAAAGACAATACCAAATCTAGAGATGTGCATGGACCCCGTAGAGGCGGCAATGGGGGCGGACGCGCTTGTGGTAGTTAACCGCGACAAGAGCTTCAAGGAGATCGACTACAGTAAGGTTGCTCAAGTTATGCGAAGACATGAGGTCATAGACGTCCCAGGGATCCTGGACTCAAAATATATGGAAGTTTTGGGGTTCAGCTTTCACAGGTTCGGAGGACTATAAACAACTCCAAATGGAGCGGGGAACGGGGTTCGAACCCGCGACCTCCTGCTTGGAAGGCAGGCGCTCTGCCAACTGAGCTATCCCCGCAGCTTTAGAACTTCAGCACCAGAAACCACATGTTGTTCAGTCGTCAACGATGACCAATTCAACGTCCCTTGCAACGGGAAATAGTACACGGTAACGAACAATACTTATCATTAATTCTACCATTACCAGATAAGCTCCGCTTTAATAAAAACAAGAACGTAAAGTTGACATTCATTCTGTATCCATATTATATTTTTAACAGTAAAAGAGTTCTCGGAGTAGCGTCCGTTGGGTTGCCCCAATGTGACGTGGGAAAACGGTTAGAACCCGTTGCGGAAGCGCCACTGTAATCGGTAAGTCTTTAGTATAAACCACGGTCTTAAAAATGACTGGAAGGAACAAAAGACGTCTGGCAAGATCTAGAAGCCGTGAGCCAGGAGACAGCTCCGAGAATATGGATTTGCAGTTCCTCGCTTTTAGGAGCACTCCAGGCTGATTACGGTTGCACCTGTCTCGTTTATTGCCTTGCACTTTATCCGAATCGGGCGATGTGTCTTCCTAGTGCGAGGCTGCGCTGAGAAAGAGTGTTACATTGTCATTGGATGAAACGAAGCGCTACCTATCTGCGACCGTAGGATTTAGAACAGGGCGCCCTGTTGCCGTAGGAATATTTCTGTTTTTACTTCTTATAGGTTTGTGCGTCCTGGCCGTTTCAGTTGGCCCTTACCGTATCCCTCTCAATCACGCTATGGTGGAGCCTTTAGCTGTATTGGGGCTTGCAGAATCGCAGACTGATCCTGTGGGTGCAGCTGTAATTCGCTCTGTGAGACTGCCCAGGATAGTTTTGGCGGCTTTGGTAGGAGGAGCTTTAGCGGTAAGCGGGGCGGTTTTGCAGGGAGTATTCAGAAACCCTATGGCGGAACCCGGTATTATCGGCGTATCATCTGGGGCGTCACTTGGCGCCGTCATGGTGATAAGCACGGGGCTGGCGGCTTCGTTCGCTTTTATCTTGCCTGCCTCTGCGTTTCTGGGGGCATTGGTTACTTTAGTGGTGGTGTACGTCATAGCAAAAGCGGCTGGGGCTGGCTCTCCTTCGTCTCTCCTTCTGTCGGGAGTAGCAATGGGGGCTTTCATAGGTGCGCTGGTGTCCGTAATCATCCTGTTTGAAGAAGAGTTAGGAGCACAGCGTGAAATACTATTTTGGCTGATCGGCGGCTTTGACGCTGCTAGGTGGCAGGATGTAGTCATAACCGCTCCTTTCATCCTGACTGGGATAGTCGTCGCAGTGCTACTGTCTCGCGAGTTGAATTTGCTAGTGATAGGCGAAGATGAGGCATCTTCATTAGGAGTCCGCACTGGTCTAGTAAGAAATCTCCTGATAACCTCTGCGTCGCTAGCTACGGGCGCGGCTGTAGCCGTTTCGGGCATCCTGGCGTTTGTGGGACTCATAGCTCCTCATGCCGTGCGATTAGCGTCGGGGCCAGACAACCGCTACTTGCTGCCTCTCTCTGCCTTAAGTGGAGCAACCATTACGCTCTCTGCAGATACTGCCGCAAGGGTTATCATAGCCCCGGCTGAGCTTCCAGCAGGGTTGATATCCGCCTTGCTCGGTGCACCATTTTTTCTGATGGTACTAGCCAGATACAGACGCAATTTGAATGCCTTATGAGAAACTTCTATTCACGAATGGAGACACAAACACAGTGCAAATCAAAAGCTTGACTATAATCATTCGTTCAATCTACGCTCCGACTGTCGTTTCCATGTTCATTTTCTGTGCGGCGATCGCGGCATGTTCGAGATCCGCACCCATTGAGCAAGAAATAACAAACAATCAAACCGATACGCCTGCCGTGCTTTCTGCGGAACCTTTATGGCCGGAACTGGAGGGCATCGAAAGTATAATCAGCACGGACATGGGCTGGCCTAGAGTAGTCGAGAGTTCAGAAGGACGCATCATCATAGAAAGGCCACCTCAAAGAGTGCTCGCCTTGTCCGTAGGACACAATGAGATACTGTTCGGACTCCTTGGAAATTCCGATCGGTTTGCCGGAATAGGGCTTTATTCTTCGGACCCGCTCTACTCAAACGTTGCAGACTTGACGACCGGGTTGACGGAGGTTCCTTTGGACGTGGAGCAGGTCCTTGCGGTAGAGCCAGACCTTGTTATAGTCTCCAAGTTCACCGACCACGACGCTGCCACGTTGATCCAAGAAACAGGTTTGAATCTCTTCCGCAGTAGTCTGGAAAATTCGGCGGAAGGTAACGTAAGCAATGTCCTTTTGCTAGGATACATGCTGGGAGAAGAGGAGAGGGCGGTTGAGCTTGCAAACCACATTAGGGACAGACTCAAGTTCGTAGAAGATATCGTACGGGACGAAGATGCGCCCTCTGTTTTGATGGCGACCAATTATGGTGATAATATCTGGGTAGCTGGCACGGACACAACTGAAGGTGGAATAGTGGAGACTGCGGGAGGAGCAAACGCCGCCGCAGAAATAGAGAGTCACATGACGGTATCAATAGAGGGGATAGCCGCCATGAACCCGGATGTGATAATAATCCCTCAAGCTGAAGGCGGGCAACCATTTAAAGAGCTGTTACTGAGTGAGCTTGCGTTGGCACAAACACCGGCCGTAGTCAACGGAAAGATATATACGGTGGACAGTCGGCATTACACTACCCTCTCCTACTGGAACATTTGCGGCATTGAAGACACGTTGGAGCTGATACACGCGGATATACTCCCGAACGACTTCCAGGCATGTGAACCGTTCTCGTGAACGGCCTATATACCCGAGACGCGCCGCCTATCAAGAAACCGGTATTGACGTTATCGGAAGTGACGGTGCACCTGGGTGACAAGCCTATCTTGCGTGACATTTCTCTAAATGTGGAGCATGGTAGATTGATGGGCATCATAGGCCCAAACGGGAGTGGTAAGACCACACTTATGAAAACCTGCATGGGCATAATAAAGCCTAATACAGGATGGGCAACGCTTGAAGGAAGACAACTCTCAACTATCTCGCTGAAGGAGCGCGCTCGCAGAATAGCTTACGCGCCTCAAAATCCAGGTAAGCACCCCTTCACGGTCTTCGAAACGGTTCTGATGGGTAGACATCCCAGGTTAGGTTGGATGGGCATAGAGCGCACTCAAGACAAACGGGCGGCTATGGAAGCACTTGAGAGGGTAGAACTTTTAGAAAAGGCAGAACAGACCGTCGAAACCCTCTCTGGAGGAGAAAGACGTAGAGTTCTACTCGCACGTTCATTAGCCCAGGAAACTGACGTAATCATGATGGACGAACCTACGGCGGAGTTAGACCTACGTTATCAGCTCATAGCAATGAACATAGCGAGAGAAGAGGCTGACGCCGGTGCCGCCGTAATAGTCAATATGCACGATATATCGCTGGCCGCTAGATTTTGCGACTCTATTTTGGTAATGTTTCAAGGCGTGGAACTGGCCATGGGCGCACCCGAAGAAGTCTTAAATGCAGCAACACTCCGGCAAGCCTTCTCAGTAGAAGCAAAGGTACAGCCCAGCTTTCTCGGAAGCTTCCCATCAGTAGGGGTCATCAGACCTTCTGAACCATTACGCAACAGATACAACGCTCCGAAGAAAACGAAAACGGACTAGTCAACGAAAGAAAGTGAAAATGAGTAAAACGACAAGAAGTAATCCCGCCGGCCTTATGCTCATAAACACAGGCGACGGCAAGGGCAAGACTACCGCTGGATTTGGGATGCTCTTCAGAGCATGGGGAAGAGGGATGAAGGTAGGCTGCGTCCAGTTCATAAAGTCAGAGGGCGCACGCTACGGTGAGCATATCGCCGCCGATCGGATAGGCTTTCCCGTAATCCCTTCGGGTAGAGGGTTTACCTGGACTTCCAAAGATCTGAACGAAGACGCGGCGAGAGCTCAGTACGGATGGAAACTCGCCGCCGAGATGATACTGTCCGGCGATTACGACGTGGTTATGCTTGACGAGATAACCTATCCGATAACCTACGGATGGATACAACCCCAAGATGTTCTAGATGTCCTAAAATCAAGGAAAAAGAAGGTAGACGTGATAATCACAGGCCGCAACGCACACACTGATTTACTAGAGGCCGCGGACATAGTAACAGAGATGCGCAAGCTGAAGCACCATTACGATAAAGGCATAGTTGCCATGCCCGGGGTTGAGTACTAGACCGCCGTAAACTCAACTAAAGTGATAGCTGGACATAGTCAGACATCAAGGTCTGACCAGACCGCGTATTCATTACCGCTTGGGTCGGTAAAATGAAATCGTCTACCGCCAGGGAAGGAAAAAACAGGGCGCACAATCATGCCTCCCGACTTCTCTATTTTGGATAGCGTCTCCTCTAAATCACGGCTATAGAAGACCACCAGAGCGGCTCCATTGTTCGTAGAGGAGCATTGCTCCGACTTATAGAATCCTCCTTCAAGTACTTGATCAGAGAAAGCTACATAGTTATCGCCATAGTCCGTAAAAGACCAGTTGAACACTTCAGTAAAGAACTTCTTGGTTACCGCCATATCCCTTGATGGGAATTCTACATAGCTTATCTTTTCATGCTGATTCAAGGTATTATCCTCCATATGAGATGAGCGCAAAGTTGCAATAACTCAACGCTCCACGCTACCTATTATAAAATACGATGTCTTCACTAATCCCCCTTCCCTCTGTCGGGTAAGTTCCGACTCGCATGAAAAGCGTAACGATTTGGGCACTGTTTCAACGATGGCCGAGGTGACATTACAGGACCCGTGAAGATGCGAGTTACGCGCAACAGGACAAAAAGACCTAAGGAGCTTTACTTGGCTTGTAATAGATCAGACTGGTAATGTGCGCCGCTGCGTTGACGAGCATAGTCAAGTGCTTTATAATTACTATAACTTAGTGCTTCGGTGTCGAAACTACGTCTAGGAGGCTATAATGCGCACATTCGGTAATATTATCTGGCATTTCCCTTATTTAGGATTTCTTAATGCTATAAATATGTATATCTTAGGTTTCTTATTTGTGTTAACAGGCGTTGGTTTTCCCATAAGGCAAGGAATGTTTCAAATAGGTAAATTTTACTTTGCTCCTTTCAGTTACGCTTTAGTTGATACTAAGGAACTTGCAATTCAACAAGACCAGACAAGAGATATAAGATATTATTTATTTATTGTCGCGCGAATTTTGTATTTTCCTATTGGGTTGATATTTGCCATCATTTACGTCTACCCAAATTGCATTACTTTTTATTACCGTGGTTGGAATACCTGCAGGGTTAGCTTTGTCTAAATCTTTTCCGGCTCTGTTTGCCCTTGTAGGAAAAAAGTGGGTGCCTTTTGTTGTTGCTGAAGAAATAACCCGCAGAAAAGATCAAGAGCATATATCTGAGTATCTTGATAAGGATCGCTAGGAGAATCGGAACAATATAACCTGAAAATGCGCCACTCAACTTGACAAGGACGTGCCGGTCGGTTGTCTCGCCAGAGGCGTAGCCGGGTAGCCAAGTTCGGAAGGGACAAGCGCTGAAAGCATCTAAGTGCGAAGCCCCTCCCAAGATTAGATGTCCCACAAAACCTCCGCTTTTAGTATGAGCTATACTGACACTTATGAGCCTTGCCTAAATTTTGCTCACAACTAGTATAATGAAGGATACGCTCATTTATATTAATTAGGTACTTGAATGGAGGAAATATGATCACATTGAATTACTTTGCATACGGCAGTAATATGTATGCTGCCCAAATGAAATCTCGTTGTCCTTCTGCTCAGTTCATTGCAAGAGCAAAATTGCAGGGCTACAGACTTGATTTTACAAGATATTCCTGGAAAAGAAAAGGAGGAGTAGCCGACATAATAATAGACGTTGATAATGAAGTATGGGGAGTATTGTACAAAATCACAGATACCAAAGATTGGGAGAGATTGGATAAATATGAAGGAGTAGATAACAAAGTCTACAAACCTATCGAAGTTACTGTGCTTAATGACAATCAAGAAGAAATAAAAGCCATCACTTACAGTGTTGTCTTCAAAGAACAGGCTCCGGTTACGCCGTCTCAAGAATACATGGACATAATTCTGAAGGGAGCGAAAGAGCACAATCTACCTCACAGTTATAGTGAGAAGCTGATAACCTGAAGTGAATAAATTTTAACAATGTTTTTTACGGACCTTATTACTGCAATATCTACCTTAGTCTTGGCAGTAATAGCAATGTTGGCACTATCATCTACATACTTTATACGTAAACAGCTTGATTTGACACGTAAGGAAAAATCTTTACAATTTTCTTTTTTAACAAATCCTCATATTAGAGAGGCACGTAAATATCTTAACAGCACGTTAGGAGCGGATTGGGATAAGAGAGGACAGTTGCCTATGGAAGAGATCGAAGCCTCACTGCAGAAAGATGATCAAATACGCCTTTATATAACAGTTTTGCTTTCCCATATTCAGCAAATTGCTACAGCATTAGAATTAAAAATTATAGACGAAGACACGATATTTTACCTAGCTTCTTGGAGTACAGTAAATTACTATGAAATTTTCAATAATTTCATTATGCTAACTAGGCAGGGAATGAACTCCTCATATCTTCAGGAAGCTGAAATACTAGTTGATAACTGGAAACGTAGGCGAAATAAAGGAGATACATATATAGATAACAGACAAAAGTAAAAAATGACATTCCCCTCGTCGCATTATGTTGACATCCGCGCCGCAATTGCTCATGGTGTCGTTATGCCTAGGGCGTGCTATAAGTTACGGGCGTCTTGAACCTCTGAACGTTGCTTGCAGAGTGTCAGCAAAATATGATATGACGGCTTTTAGACAGTTATGGTTGTCAGAGTGCAACCATAACTTACAGCTCTTAGTAATTTGGTTCGGGTGATGAGGCTTACTAAGGCCCGTCGCCGTTTTCAGTTCTTGTGATAACCGTAGTGCTTTTATCATTCATTTAATACCCGCCGTGGTGCAAGGCCTCACGATATAGACTCGTCCAGCTCCCTTTGATATTCGCTTACCGCTCCACTCATTACGTCTTTCAGCAGGACAGGGGCGCCTGACGTTCCCGACTCTAATATGCCATACGCCACGGCCAGAGCTTTCATACCTTCTTCGGGGCCCACCTCCACGCTACCACCTTTTTCGACAGCTTGCGCCAGCTCGTGCATCTCCAGAGCTATCAGCTTGCGATCTATCTCTGCAAACGGCATATTGTAGGCAGCGATACGATCGCTGCCGAACAGCTGAGCGGTAGCGTCGTCCAGTCTCCAATGGAGCGCCAGATCCAACAGGGCGTCTCCTACGATAGGTTGATCTCGTTCCTCAGTCAATATCCGCGGAGGCTCCCCGCTACGGCTCGGTGTCGGTACCAAAGAACCTTCACTACCGTGAATAGAATTCAAAAACGCGTCCAACCCACGCGAAGCATTTGTGATGGTGAACTGCGCCACCACTCCCGATTCAAACGTAAGGACTCCAAACGCCGTATCTTCTTGATCCGTTTCCACCGTGTTTTGGTTGGGAGCATAATCCTCTACCCTGTGACCATAGAAATTAGCCAAGGTTGGGTTTATGCTCCCCATGTGGCGCGTCTTTGCTACGAGCCTGGTTTGGGCGTATATCTCCTTTACATCGCCCAAGAAGTAAAGCAACAGGTCGGCTTCATGGACGCCTTGCTCCAATATCACGCTGCCCGCCCTTGACTTTAGCGCTCGCCAGCCCGTATTATGCATCAACGCGGAGCCACCCGCCACCATAGCCTTCAAGGCAAACCTCGGTTTACCTATTGCTCCACCATCAAGCAGAGCACGCGTCAAGCGATGCATAGGATCACGTCGGTACTGTTCAGCAATAGATAGGAGCAGTCCTTTGATTTCTGCCATTTCCCGCATTTTACGGCACAAGGCAAGAGTGAGACCCATAGGCTTTTCGGTAAGCACGTGCAAGCCGGCGTCCAGAGCTCTCAGTGCGAATACATGGTGCATCCTCGTATCAGTTACAATGTCTATCGCGTCCAGATACCGCGCCTTGGTCAGCATTTGATCAAAATCGGTGAATATATCCACCTTCTCGCCCGTTGCCCCTTCAAGCTCAGTCGCTACGTGAGTAGCTACGGTCTCATGACGGTCGCATACAGCGGTCATGCGCACTGAACCGAACACTCTACGGGCTTCAATAGCGCCGTACGCGTGACGAAGTCCCATACCTCCGCAACCGACTAATCCTAGGTTCAGCACGATACCTTTCCTTTACATCCGGATTGCCGCACGAATGGTTACCTTAGAGCCACCGAACCGTCATCCCGCAACGCAGTCCTCGTAGGCGTTTGAACAAAAGGATGGTTGACCAGTCCGGCGAGGTTCAGTTCAACTCCTATCCCTGGGGCTTGAGGCACTTCAAAAAATCCTTCCGTCAGAGGGATAGGACGTTTTACTACGTCTGACCATGGCGGTCGCTCTTCCGGCACGTGTTCCTGCACCTCAAAGTTGGGGACACACGCGCCTAGCTGAACATGTGCTGCCGTCGCAATTGGCCCTGATGGTACAGCGTGCGGTATCACGCCTTGATGATGAGCTTCTGCCAAGGCGCATATTTTCTTAAAGTGCGTAAAGCCGCCTGCTATTCCCACGTCGGGCCTGATAAAGTGAACCCCAGCCCGTTCTATGTACTCCCTAAACTCCCAGATGGTCAAATTACGCTCGCCCGCTGCCATAGGTATGCGAGTCTTCTCGGAAACTTCGCCAAAAGAGAGGACCGAGTCAGGAGCTATAGGATCCTCAAAGAAGAAAGGCTTGAAAATTTCCAACTCCTGCGCAAGCACAATGGAGTCGCCGGGCATCATATTACGATGTATCTCCACCCCTATATCAAAGTCCCAACCCACGCTCTCACGTATCGCAGCCATTCTTTCCAAAAGGTCGCGTATCCTTTCGCTGTGCCGCATAGGCACGTGATCCTCTTGATACAGGAGGACCTTCACGGCGGTGTAACCGTCTGCCTTTGCCTGCGCAGCAGCAGTAGCTACTTCGTCCTTAGAACCGGTGGGTAAGACAAGCATCGCCCGTACTCTATCGCGTACCCTACCGCCGAGCAGTTCCCACACGGGCACTTCAAAACGTTTGCCCCGGATATCCCATAGCGCTTGGTCTATTGCGCTGAGAGCACCACCTATAGCGCCACCACGCATTGAGCGCGATCTGTACATATAGTTCCAATGATGCTCCACAGATAGAGGGGTTTTCCCTATCAGGTAGCCTTCAAATGAACGGGCTACCGCCTCAGCGGCGAGGGGCCAGCCAAAAAAAGTGGATTCTCCTACTCCTTGTATGCCGTCGTCGGTCGTAATCCGCACAAAAAGCCAGTTCACGGCTATAAAGGTTTCCATATTTTCAATTTTCATAACCAGGTCAGACTTTGATTACAGCCTATGTCATAGTGCTTGATAAGCTTTGCATCCCAATGCGGTAACATTTAGGAACGAACAGGTATAAGGTGCCGCTTCAGCACATTTTTTGAGTATGAGTTAATTACTATCCCAGTCCTAGAATTTCAGCTTAACAGATAAACTGTGTCATTATCCTTAACTGTATACACGATGTAGGCCAAAATATGAAAGAGTCGCAATTATAGAATTACAATGGTCGCGTTGTTCGGACGACCAACTGCTCTATTTACGCAGACGATAATTACAAAACGTCAGGCGAGATCAACAATGTATGAAAAATACTATAGTCCCAAAATTTTACTTGGCAGACAAATTGTGTTATTATCCTTAACAAAATATGTACACAACACAGGTGTACCACTATATTGACGGTACCCGTTGAGTATGGGAGCTATGAGATGCTAAACCGCAAAAATCTTCCGTTACTGATAACTATGCTGATTTTATCCGCTGCTATGACACTTTCTGTCGCCGCGTGCGGGCGACAAGAATCGTCTACTTCTAATACAGGAAGCGGTGGGCTTGCGGAGGTACCGCGTGAAGACACTTTGGTGTTCACGTTTTTCGGCGCGGGGATGACACAGATAGAAGATCCTACCGTTATGAATCCATATTCGCTAGGCGGGACGGGACGCGTGCGAGGCATTCTGAACAAGACGATCTACGAGTTTCTCTATCTGTACAACCATAATAATGGGGAGGAAATACCTTGGCTGGCAGAAAGTAATGAGGTTGCAGGCGACGCTATGAGTGTTATCGTAACCTTGCGAGAAGGTGTGAAATGGTCGGACGGAATGCCTTTCACCTCCGAAGACGTCAAGTTCACCATTGAAACGTTACGAGACAACCAAGACTTGATATTTGCGCCCGATATGGAAGAGTGGGTGAGGGACATAACGGTACTTGACGACCGACGGTTCAGAATTAACCTAAATAAGCCAAATCCCCGTTTTTTCTATTTCTACTTCATTGAGAATTCGGAAATTCACCTGCCGATCCTACCCAAGCATATATGGGAAGGCAAAGACCCTTTGGAGTTCAACAATTTTGATTTGGAACAAGGTTGGCCTGTCGGTACTGGGCCTTATCGCTTGGTGCGGGCTTCTGCGCAGTCGCAGGTTTTTGACAGAAGAGATGATTGGTGGGCAGCAGAGACGGGATTCTGGAGATTACCCGAGCCTAGGCGTATTGTATACACCCCACCGGGAGCGCCAGACACTATGGTAGCTCGAATGATAAACAATGAGTTTGACGTAGGGTCAATTATGCAGCCTGGTCAGTTTATAACGGCCAAGTCGCGTAATCCTAGCATCGTTACTTGGGACAACGCTGGCCCAGCTTATGGCGCACCTGACGCGTGTTTGTACACATTGGGTTTGAACACCAGATGGGGTCCCATGTCCGACGTGAACATAAGGCGCGCAGTGCAGGCGGCGATAGACCGTAATCAGATAGTAGAACTTGCCTATGAGAGTTCTACTACCCCTCAAGTTCTCCCATATTCCACTTACGGAGGTCTGAAAGCTTACCAAGACGCGCAACAAGGCATCATAGACAGATACGGCTTTGCATCGCAAGAACAAACAGAAGTTGAACAGCATATGGCGGCGGCGGGATATTCTAAAGATTCGGATAATTTCTGGGTGAAAGACGGTTCTCGTATTACGACTACGCTTCACGTTCCGGGCTGGCTTAGGCCAATGGGTCCAGTTGTGGAGAAGCAGTTAAACGACGCCGGATTCGACATAACGTTCAGGCTTTACGACCCTGACGTAGCCCCTTTCTTTGCTCAAGTACGTACTGGTCAAGCAGACATGTGGATTATTGTCCATTGTGGGAGTTCTCGTGAGCCGCATGGGACGTTGCAGCATTTCCACAGTAAGTACAGCTCACCGATGCAGGGAGAAAACACCTCTTATGTATGGGCAAACAGTCAGTACAACAACCCTGATTACGACGCCATTATAGACCAGATGGACAGTGTATTGCCTTCGCTCACGGACCGCGAATATCTGGACCTCGCGGATCAAGCGTTAGACATCTTCTTTGATGATGTGATAGAGATTACACTTGCTGAAGAAAGGCACGTTATCACTTTCAACGAATTCTACTGGAAAGGCTGGGCAAGCACAGAAAATCCGTACGTAGCGCCTTACAGTCTGTGGGCTGGTTTCTTGTTAGAGGTGCTGAATCTCACCAAAGCTAACTGATACACACTCTTGCACCGTTTATAGGTTGTGGTTTGTCCTCCACACCTGTACTTCTCACTGCGGTCTAAACCGTGCGGCTTTCAGGATGCAACAGGCCTAGGCCTGTTGCTGAGCTTGCCTGAACAATTCCCGTGAGCTATCTTAGACTTCACCTAAAAGCAGGGGCAACCTGTTCGCTGAATAAGCGCATACCATCCAGAGAAAAAGCATCCATGAACCAGAGCTGAAAGCCATCTATACCTAGTTCTACATATTGGGCTAGACGGTCGATTATCTCTTGCGGCGTACCTATCATATAAGTGTCGCTTTTGTGTTCCCACTCGCTTAGCGGATAGGTACGTGGATTAGCCTCGCTTATACGCCGTTGGATCCGTTCTATATCGGGTTTGCTCTGCGCAACAAGCACTTGTGTCTCCAACGATTTCTTAATATCGTTATAATCTCTTCCATGTTTGTTGCACGACTCCTTAAGCAAAGACAACATATTGGCACAGTATTTAGGGGACGCGGGTGTGTTGTTCCATCCGTTTGCATGCTTGACGACCAAGTCTACAACCTGCTCATTGGGCGCAACAGAGGCCGACATCGTCTCTCCTCCAAGCGTTCCTATCCATATAGGCGGATATGGTGTTTGGACGGGCTTTGGACGGCAAACCGCATCCTTAAGTTTCAGAAAACGTCCTTCAAACGATACCGGTTCTCCTGCCCAAAGTAGTTTCATCAGTTCCAATGCCTCCTCAAATCTTGCCATCCGTTCGTCGTCTTCAGGAAACAGAAACCCATAAGCCTCGGTCTCTTCTCGGCTACCTCGGTGCCCCATATCATAGAAAAAATCCAGACGGCCACCGCTCAGGACGTCTAAACTGGCTGCCATCTTTGCCGTCAGAGCCGGTGAGCGGAACAGATTGGAAAGGTGTATCAATCCAAGCCTCACTTTACTGGTGAGTCCCGCTGCCCAGCTCGCAACAGACCAACACTCCAAGATAGCCGAATCCTTACCTAGTCTCAAGTGATCTGCTATCCACAACGAATCGTATCCGAATGCTTCTACTTGCTTTACAAACTCCGCCAAGCGTCTAGCGTCCATCTGTTCCAGCATCGGAGTGCGTGGATGTGCATCTCCTGCTCCAGCAAAAAGCGGCAGACTTACACCAAACTTAATCCGTCCATCCTTGATCACCATGAATTATGCCTCCTTGCCAAGCCTATTTGCTTCTGTTTTAGAGTCTTGCAGCTATAGACCAATTCCGGATCTATTGGACGTTGTCCTGGAAGTGATCTCATGTCTGACTTCATCGCCAGAAAAAAACCGGCGCAACTCTTTAACCATTTCCTCAAAGAAGCGCCTTCGTGAGCGAATAGTGGTACCGGCTATGTGGGGTGAAAAGAACGCGTTCGGCATGTCCCGTACTGGTGAGTCGGCAGGCATAGGCTCGGGATCGAACACGTCCAGACATGCAATAAGGTCATTACGCCGTAGTCGCTCAATCAATGCGTCAGTGTCCACTACTGCACCACGTGCCACATTGACGAAAACAGAGCCGGGTTTCATCATATTGAACTCTCTCCATCCGAGTAGCTTTCTAGTGCCCGGAGTGATTGGCACAAGACACACCACTACGTCTGATGAAGAAAGAGTCCTCTCAAGAGTGGTGAGAGTTACATCGTAGGCATATCCTAATTCTCTATCAATGTATGGATCGTATGCTAGGACGTCGCAGTTGAAAGGTTTGAGCAACTCTACGAGCTTACGCGCTATATACCCGAACCCGATCATGCCCACTCTCTTGTCCGTCAATTCTTCATTGAACTGAAACTCTGGTAATTTCTCTCGTTGTTCGTCAGTTCCCCAGGTTTCGTGCCGTATCATACGACGAAAATGAGCTCCCGCATTGCGCAATCCTAACAGCATCAGGGCCAATGTCCATTCCGACACCGGATAGGACGATCCGTGCGTAGTGTCGACCACCTTTACACCCGAAGCACGGCATGCCTCCACGTCTATACGCTGAGCAAATCTATCCCCTTCAAGCTCTCCAACAAATTTGAGCCGTTTGGAGGCAGATAGGATGGCCTCTCCTATGCGAGGCGCTCCATGGCAGATTATTAATGCATCGACACCTTGCGCAAATTCCACCAGTCGTTTTATAGTATTGGCATCGCTGTCTGGAGGCGCGTCCCAATCGCTGCTCTCGTCAAACTCTCTCCATTCGAATTTTGCAAACTCCTCTAAACGCTCTAAGTCATCGGGCGCTATATACGTTTCTCGTACATAAGAGTTGGAAACCAAGCCCACCATTGCAGGTTTCGAGTCGTTCATAGTTCCTCCTTTTGCCAGCCCGCTCCTGAAGTCAGTTTTTCTGATAAAGATACCACTGTTGTTAAGCTCATATTTTCATTGTTCGGATTCCATGCTCGCGACCCTGTTTTCTGAATCCGTCAACGATGCTACGAACGTTGCAGACAAATTCAGGGTTGTCCTAGCTTGTGCCGTTGAATCGTAAACGTAGCAGCTAGTAACGTGACGCGGAGATGTATGAAAGAAGGGAGGCTCTTTATCTTTACATCCATACATTCGCACAGGGCACCGGTCGTAAAAGTTGCACCCGAGCCAATCACTCGGCGGCTCTATGTATTCCCCTAATGCCTCCCCTTCCCACTGCTCTGAGGTATCAAATTTGGGTATGCAATCAACCAATAGACGCGTATACGGGTGCTCTGGATGATTAATGACCGACTCTACGTCACCGGCTTCTACGACGCGCCCCCTGTAAAGGACTATAATGTTATCGGCTAGCTGGTACGCCGTCGTCAGATCATGCGTTATGTAGACTATCGACACCTTGAGCTCCGATTTGAGGGTGCGGAGCGACTCCAATATTGTGGCTCTGAGGGATGCGTCTACCATGGACACAGGTTCATCTGCCACTATGATTTTCGGCTTCAACATCGCCGCTCTTGCTACCATAACGCGCTGTCTCTGCCCTCCGCTTAGTTGATGCGGATACCTTCCCCAGGTCTCATCAGGGCGCAGTCCGACCGTTTCCAGCGACATATCAATAGTCCTTCGTGCATCAGTTTTATCAGAGGCAAGATGGAATTTCCGTATGGGCGTCTTCAAAACGTGTTCTATCTTGTAAAAGGGATTGTAGGCCTCAAAAGGGTCTTGGAAAATCACCTGCACCTCATGCCTGAACTGCTTCAACGCCTCTCTACTCATAGACGCCAGATTTAGCCCTCTGTAGAGGACCTTCCCTTCCGTAGGTTTGACCAGCCCTAGAAGTAGTCGGGCCAGAGTCGTTTTTCCGCTACCACTCTCTCCAGCTATTGCAGTTATGGTGGGTGGACTTTCATTTATGTTGAACGATACCGGCTCCAGTGCCCGTTTAGAAGACTTCCTCAAAAAGCCGCTAGTGAACACCTTTCCAGCTGCGTCCAGTTGTAACAAAGAGTTTCCGGTAGGAGGCTTAAGCATTTTGAACTTCAACCTTTCCAGTCGAGACTGTACCGTTCTCATATATGTGACAGGCTGTGACATGTCCAGGTTTTATAGGCTTTAGCGAGGGAACAAGATCCTTGCATCTTTGCATGACGTTTGGACAGCGCGGGTGAAATACACACCCAGATGGGGGATTCAGCAACGAAGGCGGCAGTCCGGGTATCCCTTCCATCTTTTGCTTGCCATATGTGTGCGGTAAGCTGGATATCAGTAACTTGGTATAAGGATGAAGAGTGTTTTCAAATATGTCGCGAGTTGTTCCCATCTCCACCATCTTGCCCCCGTACATTATGGCGATATGAGTCGCGAATTTAGCCATCAAACCCATGTCGTGTCCTATAAGTATGATTGAAGCTTTCAGTTTTTGCTGGATAGCCATCAGAGTCTGAATAATACGCCGCTGTACAACGACGTCCAATGCGCTGGTAGGTTCATCCGCCACTATTACCTTCGGGTTCATAGAAATTGCTATAGCTATAGCCACTCTTTGCTTCATTCCCCCGCTCAACTCATGTGGATACATCCTTGCAACTTCGGGTGGTAGTCCAGTGCTCTCCAGCAACGTCTCTACCTTCTTCCGTGCCTCTTGTCTATTGAGTGCTACTCCGTGATCCTTCAGCCCGTCAAGCAACTGATCTCGCACGCGCAACACTGGGTTCAAGGAGTTCAAGGCCCCTTGAGGAACCATAGAAATTTCAGAAAGCCTCTTTTGTCTTACGTCATCTTCGTCCAGCGCGAGGATGTCCACGCCGTTCAGGTGGATACTCCCGCCTTCCACTTTAGCCGGAGCGGTATGTGAGGCCAGCAAGCTTAAGGCTATCGTGGATTTTCCTGACCCAGACTCGCCGACTATTCCCAGACGTTGCCCTTGCTTCAACTCAAAAGAGACGCCATCAACTGCGCGCACGGGACCGTTAGGGGTGTGATAGTAGATCCTCAGGTCTTCCACCACAAGATGCGTTGGGACATGAAACTCAGCTGCAGTGCCCGATTTGATTTTGTGATTTGAGGAGGAAGAGGAATCTGATAGATTCATGACGAGGTCTTTATGCGAGGGTTGGATATTTGGTCAAGTCCCGCGGTTATGAGAAAGAGACCCACAAAGAGGACAACAATAATGACTATCGGTGGACCAAACCACCACCACAGTTCACGTATCAACGCACTGTATGTTATTCCCCAGAAGATAGTCAACCCAAGTGAAGGTTCGTTCTGCGGTCCCAGTCCCAGCGCAGAAAGGCCTATTGAAACGAGTATAGCTGCCGCTACCGCTTGGACTAAGGATGCCGCTATATAAGGCAGCAGAGTAGGCGTAAGCTCCTTGAAAATTATCTCCATATTGCCTACGCCGTTGAATTTGGCGACGTCCACGTAAGCACGAGTTCGCAGAGTCAAGGCTTGGGCTCTTATAGTGCGGGCTGGTCCCATCCAAGTGAGAAGACCAACCAACAATCCCATAGCTTCTATACTCAGCACGTCCACCAAAGAAGCCACCACTATAAGCACCATCAATACTGGTATCGCCAAAAAGACATCTGTTATCAGACTAACTACGGTGTCCCACTTGCCGCCGAAATAGCCTCCGGTAAAACCTACCAAAGAACCTAGTCCAACCCCCATCAAGCCTGCTATCAAGCCGATAATCAGTGTGGCAGGGGTACCGTACACAATATCCGCGAACACGTCTCTACCCTGCTGATCCGTGCCTAACGGATGCTCGACAGAAGGTGGCTGCGCCGGTTTGCCCGCGCCGACGTCTGTAAGTTCAGGGTCTATGAAAATGGTGCCCACTATGCTAAACGCCACTATCGCTAAGACGAGAAACGCTCCAAACGTCAAAGTCCTATTCGCAAATAAGGCGTTCCACGTAACTTTCAATAAGCCGTCGCCACGAGACGCGTCGGCTCTAATTGCCGATGGTTGGGACAAATTACCGGAAGCCACGAGGTATCAAGTCTCTTTGTAGTTTATACGCGGATCAATAAGTGGATAGACAAAATCCACTATAAGCAGACTTACGCCTACTGTAACTATCACGAACATCAGTATGCCCTGTATAAGAAAGTAGTCGTTGTTACTTATTGCCATAAAGAGCAGGTTGCCAATGCCAGGGTAAGCGAAAACCACTTCTACTAAAACCGTCCCCGATATAATAAGAGCTAGCTGTATAGCTAACGCCGTTACCTGAGGTAGCATAGCGTTGCGGACGGCGTAACGGAAGAAGATACGACTTTCCTTGAGACCCTTATATTCGGCCATCTTCATGTAATCTTCCCCTAACGTGCTGATCATTATACCGCGCATGCCAAGCCCCCAGAAGCCGATGCTAGCAAGTATGAGGGACGTTCCCGGCAGTATGGCATGGTATAGTATGTCGCTTATGGCACCCCATGTGAAAGAGGGCACAACGTTGTAAGAGTGCGCCCCTGCAGGCGGAAACAGCGGCCATATAACGGCGAACAAGAATATCATCGCTATCCCTAAAAGGTAGTACGGCACGGCACTGAAAGTCATTAGCACGGGCACAAAAACTTTTACCGCTCGCGGTACTTTCCTCCAACTCAACCACGCGCCGAACAGACTGCCCATAGTAAAAGCTAACGCCGTTGACACAGTGAGGAGTCCTATGGTCCATGGCATAGCTCTCAGAATCTCACCCGTAACACTGGCTGGAAAGAAGGTTATTGAACGACCCAGATCAAGACGTGCCAAATCTGACCAGTAATTGACGAATTGGACCCATAGAGGTTGATCAAGTCCGAACTTCTCATTGTATATTGTTATGGTTTTCTCTATCTCGCGTATGTTAAAACCGCCTTCTGCAGCCAGCTGGTAGAGCCGTTGCTCAACAGGGTTTGCATCGCGAATGCGCGGGATAATAAAGTTCAAGGTGCCGCCTACCAACACTATAAGAACAAACAGCAGCAAACGTTTAGCTATGTAGTCTAGGCTCAAAATTCGGTCTCCACACACTGCGATCCGTCCGATAAAAGCACACTGCAACTACCTAAAACGGCTTCTGTTGCGGTTCGCTTGGACACAAACGACATACTGAAGGTTCAATTTGATCCATCTTGATGTATAAAAATATACGCTACCCCATAACACTGCAACCGTCTTTCGGAGATCACTAAGTGCCCAAAACTGCCTTCGGTGGGGGTCATACGTCAGATATACCTTACAGGTATTGTACTCTCAATCATGGCGATCCCTTACCTCAACGCCTTAATAAACTAGATGGGCTATGCCCTCTCCTCAAGATAAAATGTCGTCCAATTCTACCATTTATCGCACCCTTCGGCTACGCCAAAACGACCATCGTCTCGCTCATTCATACCTTTGACTGAGCCGGTTGAAGCATCCACCATAAAAATCAGTTGACCAGAACCTACAATTCGGTCAAAAGATCTAGTATAAACTACCCTCCATACATCTGAATCGTATTCGTATTTGCTCATCTTTTTAGATAGCTCATAATCCTCACTTAACCATTGATCACAAGTTGCCCCGAAGAACCCCCAACTCTTGTCCGAAAGGTAACGCATAATTGCCTCGTCTGCTTCTGCGGCCGTCGCGATCAGACTGCCCAGCGGTGGGGACTCCTGTTTCTCTACGCAACGCAATGTTATTAAGACCGAGATAAACACTCCTGCAACTAATATCACCAGTGCAGGGCTTCTCCTAGTGGACAGGCTCAAATGTTATTCCCGTCGCACAGCATTAAAACCCGTCCTACGGCTTCAGCAGCGTGAACGTGTAGTTCCATATGCTCGTAGGTTTCAAGGTAGTTGAGCATGCGAAAGGTTGGGTAGTCGTAGTAACCGCCGGCCATTATGTGCCCAGCAGCGTGCACGAATTCGTCCGCCACGTCGGCTATTTGGCTCTCAATGGCGTTTATGTCGTCTTTGAGAAGCTGCAATTCCTTTTCAATCTCCTCTATGGACAAAGTTTCATAAAGTACGCCTTGGTCTATAGCTTTCACTCTGTCGCATATAACTTCGTCCGTGGACTTTGGAGCGCACGCCGCAAGGAAAATCGTCAATAAAATCATAAAGAGCACCGTAATACAGGTAGTAAAAGTTAATTTTAGCATCATCTGTCTTAAGTTCCGTATGCCCCGAGCGTTACCATATCGCTGCGAATCGCCTTCTATGATAACTTGCAAAAACCGTACATACAGATAAGAGATTGCATTCTCTCATATAGATATGTTATAGTTTGACTAAATGTGAAGTTCCTTTCCCAAAAGCAAACCCAAAGAGGTATAAGAGGTATAAAATGAAATCTTCCCTGACAAGACTGTTTTCTCTACTATGCTTGACCATCGCCGCCGCTTTTATTGTCGCTGCTTGTGGTGGTGGAGATTCTGGCGATGAACCGACACCTCCCAGAGAAGACGTGGAAAGAAATAGGACGCTCATCGTGATGAGTGGTGGAGACAATGGACGAAACCCTGACTGGGAGAACTTTAATAACTATGTCCCCGGAAACGTGGGAGGTTGGCATACAGGACCTCTTCAGGCGATGTCCGAGCCTCTCATAATGTTTAACGTCCTGACTGGAGAGCATGAATTTTGGCTAGCGGAAGATTTGACTTGGAACGACGACTTCACGGAATACACTCTGACGATAAGAGACGGGGTCGAGTGGAGCGATGGTGAACCCTTCACCGCCGAAGACGTGGCTTTTACCTTCAACCTTGTTAAGAGGTTTCAGAACGAAATGACCCATACTGCGGAAATACACCTAATGGACAGAGCAGAAGTGGTCAACAACGGTGAGGCGGTCAGGTTTATACTTCTGGAGAGTGCGCCGAGCTGGTGGATAACGACACTCACCACAAATCACGGTCTCTCCGAACATATATTGCCTGAGCACATTTGGAAAGACGTTGAGGATCCCCTCACTTTCACCTTTTACGATCCCAATCAAGGGTGGCCTGTAGCAACGGGGCCCTTCCGTCTGACCGCCGCTTCTGCTGAGCAAAAGGTGTTTGAACGCAGAGACGATTGGTGGGCGGTGGAACAAGGCTTTAAACCGATGCCTCAAATTGAGAAGATCATCTACATACCGATACGCGAGGAGACAACACGAGCACAGATGATGATCAGCAACGAGCTTGACTCAATGAGCCTAGTGCCAGTAGAAACGCTCCTCACTATGTTTGCACAAAACCAGAACATAGTTACGTGGAGCAACCAAGACCCTCCCTACGGCTACCTTGACTGGTGCCCAGTCGGCCTGTTTTTCAACAATGCTGCCGATACTGCAGTAGCACAAAGCGCCAACATACGATGGGCAATCAACTACTCCCTTGACCGGGATCTATTGATTCGGCTTGCGGAGCGGGACGCGGGTATAACGGCATTTCATATGATTACACCTTACGAGTGGTTCAATGAGTTTGAGGAGCTACTCCAGCCTATATATGAACAGAACAACTTAGGCACAGAAATGCGACCTGACTTAGTAGAACAGTTTATGCAACGAGAAGGCTACTCTAAGGACGGTGACGGATTCTGGACGAAAGATGGCGATCGAATAGAGATGAACATTTTCTTCCCTCAGTGGCTGGCTCGCTATGGAGTCCACGTGGTAACCCAGCTGCAGGACGCCGGTTTTGACGCTACACTTGATCAGAGTCCAGGTGGCGGTGAAAAGTTCGGACGAGGTGAGGCGCCTTATTCCTTCGGATGTAAAGGACCATCTGGAGTGAAGGGGCAAGATCCATACTATATGCTCTCTCTCTACTCTTCCGATACATTCCGTGATATAGGAGAACCGCCAGTCAACCCTTGGGCGACGGCACGATGGCAGAACGATCAGTTTGACGCGATAGTGTCTCAGATGAAGACGTTGCAGCCGGATGACCCTAGGACAAAGGAGCTTTTCGTAGATGCCATGCAGATATGGTTCAGCGAACTGCCAGACGTCTATATATCACAGCTCATCATTCGACATTTGGGCAATAACACTTACTGGACGGGCTGGCCTTCTATAGACGACAATTATGGATTTCTGCACCCGTGGCAACAAGAGTTTATGAAGACCATCATAAACTTAACCCCAGCACAGTAGACATAGCTTCCGTGCCGTGCATCTGAACTGAAGAAGGGGTTAGGACATAGCCACAAGTCTACAAGGTTGAGTTTTGCTCTACCTATACTGTGCAGGTCTGCTTGAGCAGCAGTTTATCCTCTTGGTTGACTATTAGAGGTCTTTCTTAGTTTGGGGCACTTTTAAGCGCAGACTCCTGGTATAAATAGCAGGCCGTCCTTCGCTGGTCTGAGGTTCTATAAAGTGGAGGCTGTGCTTTATGACACTTCAGGCATGCGGAAAGCACACATAGCCGCGAATTTACACCCAGATTCAGTGTGCAGTTCGTCGATTTTTTCCGCAGAGTTAGGCTTATTGGTTGTCTCTCGCCACCGATTGTCCGGGTCCGGGCTTGGTATGGAACTTATCAGTAGTTGCGTGTAAGGGTGTTCCGGATGGTGAATTATCGTCTCGACTTCCCCTATTTCGGCGACCCTCCCTCTATACAACACTATTATGTTTTCTGCGACCTCGTAGGCGGTGGTAAGGTCGTGAGTTATATATAGGATTGACATTCCGAACTCGTCGTGGAGAGACTTCAGAGTCTCAAGTATGTTAAACCTCAGGGAGGCGTCAAGCATTGAGACTGGCTCATCCGCTATTATCAGCTTTGGACGAAGAAGCAAAGCTCGTGCTACCATTACCCTTTGTCTCTGTCCTCCGCTCAGTTGATGAGGAAATCTGCCTAGCGTGTCTTCAGGCCTAAGGCCAACCTTGGATAGTGTATCGCGAATCAGATGCAAACCCTCGTTTTTTGACGTAGCCAAACGAAACTTGCGCACGGGCAGCATAAGAACGTGATCCACCTTATAGAAAGGGTTGAACACCTCAAAAGGATCTTGAAATATGATCTGAACGTCCTGCAGGAAATCTCGCCGCTCTTCTTTGGTCTGATCATAAAGATTTTTGCCTCTATAAAGTACTTCTCCTGAGTTTGGGGACGTCAACCCCAACACCAATCTTGCGAGTGTAGTCTTACCACTGCCACTCTCACCCACAAGTGCTGTAATCGTAGGACGTTCGGAGCTGATGGAAAACGAGAAATCATCCAAGGCAACAGTACTGCTTCTACTGAACCAGCCTCCGCCAAATATTTTGGTAACATTCCTTAGTTCGATCAAGTCCGTCATGTGGCAAGCCTTCTATCCGTTGGTCGATCCATTCTCGTTGTACAAATGACACGCCGTCGAGTGCCGGGCGTCTTTCCCGTTCTGTAAATCCTCCAAAGGGGGAACAACGGAGCGGCATACGTCCATAACCCTAGGGCACCTAGGATGGAAAATACAGCCGGAAGGAAGATCCGTCAGCGACGGAGTAAGCCCGCGTCCGCCTCTTTCCAAGGTATTCCTCTGTTCATCCTTGGGAGCAAGAGATGGAAGGCTACCTATCAGCATCTTTGCGTAAGGATGAAGCGGTTCTTTGAGCACAGAACCGGCGGGCCCTATCTCAACCAATTTCCCAGCGTACATCACGGCTATCTTATCGGTCGCTTGAGCCATAATGCCCATGTCATGTCCTATAAGTATCATCGCAGACTGAAGATCTTCCTGTAGCCGTAGCAAAGTCTCAATTATCTGACGCTGCACTACGACGTCCAGTGCACTCGTAGGTTCGTCCGCAATAATCAATTTCGGATTCATACTGACGGATATAGCTATGGTAACGCGCTGTTTCATGCCGCCGCTCAGCTCGTGAGGGTACAAGTCCGCGACTGACGATTTCAACCCTACCCGTGCCAAGAGCTCATCAATCATAGATTTAATCTCCGACTTACTAAGTTCCGCGGCGTGATCGTACAGGCCGTCTATGATTTGATGTTTCACCTTGGCAACAGGGTTGAGAGAGTTCATAGCGCCTTGCGGTATCATCGCTATCTCGGACAGCCGTAGCTTCTGCATATCTGCATGAGAAAGTGCCGTCAAATCGCGACCATGAAACAGTATCTCGCCACCCGTAATACGTCCTGGCTCTTTTATCAGGCGCAGGATAGAAAACGCTATAGTGGATTTACCAGAGCCTGATTCTCCCACCAGCCCAAGTCGTTCGCCCGAAGATACTGAAAAGCTCACCTCATCCACCGCACGCACGTCACCCCGCGCTGTGCCATATACAACGGCAAGATTTTTTACGTCTAATACTGGATCAGACACTGTGCTTTTTCAGTCGCGGATTTGCTATCTTGTCTATACCTACGGATATCATATACAGGCTTATAAAAACGAACCCGAGTACAATTACAGGCGGCGCCCACCACCAGTAGATCCCTCTGAGAGGAGCCGAGTATTGCAGTGCCCAATACACTGTCCCTCCGAGCGTAACTTGGTTCTGAGGTCCAAGTCCTAGTGCGTCCATGCCTATCGTTGTCAAGAGAGCGGTCGCCATCGCTGCTACAAAGCTCGCGGTAAGGAAAGGCAGCAGGTTCGGCATCATCTCCACAAATATGATCTCTAGTGAAGAGGCTCCGGATAAGGAAGCCACCGACACATAGGAACGCTCCCGCATGGTCAGAACCTGAGCACGAATAGTTCGAGCCGGCCACATCCAGGAGACGGAAGCTATCACCAGGGCTTGAGTATTCACGTCCACCGGCCCGGTTATGGTGATGGCAAGTACTACTAATATCAACAGTACTGGTATAGTGATGAAGATATCCGCGGCGCCTTTGAAAATACTATCGATGATCCCTCCGTAGTAACCTCCTACGAAGCCAAGAATAGACCCGAACGCCATGCCTATGACGGCGGCGATAAATCCAACCCTTAGGGTAAGCGGTATAGAATACACCGTAACTGCCAACGAATTTCTGCCTTGTCCATCCGTTCCGAAAGGATACTCTGCAGAGGGAGCAAGCTCCAGAGGGTTTGAACCGGGCCTTGTAGATTCAAATTCCAAGAAGAGTGCCCCAATCAGGCTTGTTAGCAACAGCCCCAGCATCAGTATCAGTCCACCCGTCAAAACCGGATAGTTCTTTGCACCGCGGAGGATATTCATCATTAGATCAAGCCTCTCGCCTGTACGTTATTCGAGGGTCTATCCTAGGATATATAAGGTCCAGTATCAAGGTAGCCACCGCTATGCTCAAGATAGTGATATACACTATGCCGTAAAGCAAGGTGAAATCAAAGTTGCGTATGGCTTGAATGAGGACACCTCCTATCCCCGGATAGCCGAATACGACCTCCACCAGAATAGCCCCAGACACTACATGTCCCAGAGAAAGAGCAAGTGCTGTAATTTGAGGCAGTACAGAGTTCCTCACACCGTACCAAAAGAAGAGACGAGAGGATCTGATCCCCTTAGTTTCCGCAAAAGTCATATAGTCTTCGCCTAGTGAGGTTATCATCATACCTCGCATACCCAACGCCCAGAAACCTACGCCGCCTAGAAACATGGCGAGAGCAGGCAATACTGCGTGCCGCGCGGCATCCAATATGAAATCAACACTAAAGGCAGGCACAACGCCCACGCTGTAGCCGCCTGAAAATGGGAGTAGGCGCCAGTTGAAAGCAAATATAAAGATGAGAGCAATCCCTATCAAGTAAAACGGTATGGCAGACAGGGCCATTACCGGCGGCATCAGAAAGCGAACCGCACGCGGCGATCCAGGCCACCCAGCCAAGGCTCCAAGCACTATACCCGCCATGAAATTGATCATCGTTACTACGGTCAACAAGACCAGAGTCCATGGCAGTGCTTGGGCCATTATATCTAGTACTCGGCTAGGGAAAAAAGCTATAGAAAATCCAAAGTCGAACCGGGCAGTATTCCACAGGTAGCGCACGTACTGCTCCCATAGAGGTTTATCCAGGCCGAACCGCCGCTCATAACTCTTTATGGTCTCTTCTATGTTGCCGCTTGAAGCAGCACCGCGAGACGCGAGCTGAGACAATCTCTCCTCTATTGGATTGACGTCCGCAATCCTGGGTAAGAAAAAAGTGAAGGTAGCGGCTCCCAAGACAACCAGAACAAAGAGAGCCAACCTGCGGGCTATATAAATGAGTCGCAAACTATCTCCGAATCCAGCTCAAACTATGCGCCTGAACTTTAGACATAATTATAGCACATACGAGATGTTATTCAGCCAGGCACTCAAGCTGGAAGGTTAATAAGGAACAGTTAAAAACCCGTCCGTTATGAGTCAAAGGACTTTAATTAGGAGATAATATCTCAACGCCAGGCACAGACCTTATGATGCAAAACGCCATATAACCAATACGGACAGGTAGACTGTTACCTCCGTTAACTGCTGGATCGCTCCGAGACAATCGCCTGTGTATCCTCCTATGCGTCTCTGAAAATAGGCGGACGCCGCCGCCTTAACCAGGTATACGGGTACAACTGTAATCAAGAGGTAGTAGTTCTGCAGCAGGACGCTCGATACAGCTAACGGCGCGAGCCCGAAAACGGACACAATAACAAGGTCTCTTTTAGGCAGCGCCTTAGCAACCGGTTTGGCTTTGGATTTACCGTCTTCACGGGCATATTCGTGTGTAAACACTGTAGCCGCGGCTGCCCAGCGGCTTAGGGAGTGCCCTGTTACAAACACTCCCAAAACGGTAAGGAAACCGGCATCCGTCACTATTGTGTAGAGGGACGCCGCCTTGAGTGCAAATAGTAGCACTAAACCCGTCACTCCGTAAGTTCCTAGGCGGCTGTCCTGCATTATGGCCAGTATATGCCTCTTTGTGAAACCTCCGCCGAAGCCGTCGCAAGCGTCAGCCCAGCCGTCTTCATGGAACGCTCCGGTTGTCAAAATCCCAGCAGCCACAGCTAAAATCAGTGAGATTACCGGAGTGAATAGGTACGAAGCAAGAAGAAAAACTACATAGGTTATGACTCCTACCAACCAGCCCACAATCGGAAGGTAGACGGTCGATCTATTGAGGCAATCTTCCGAATATTTTGCACGCCCCAGCACAGGGATACGAGTATAAAACATAACCGCAACAAGCAAAATATTCACTTGGCGTCTGATGAAGTAAGCTATATCTAGTAGAAGCATTGCACAGGGTATTTTATGACGGATCAGGACATAGCAGACACCTTAACGAAGATAGATTCGCATTAGTTTCAGTGGAAGGATGTCATGCTTTTATAGGAGAAGAGTTTTTGTGTCGCGCAGGTGTCTGTCAGGCGACATAATTATAAATCAGAAGTGCAAGGTAGCATTGTATATAAAAGCGACACTATTTTATGATACACATACATTACAGAGCATTTATAATTAAAGCTTATTATATCCCATCTCTGCCGAAATGACTATGTTGATCAATATTGACGAAATACAGATTCATTTATCAAAAGAATAGTTGAAACGTTCTATCTCCCATCGGCACAACTCTGCAACTTTATCGCGCATTTCGTCATCATAATATTCAGAGTAATGAAATTCTGATTTGGTTAGATTATTACTAATGTGTACAACTTTTCCCAGTTCTGGATTGATTATACGATTAACGTGTATAATTTTTCCCAGTTCTGGAAAACCTATGCGTTCTCCTATATACGCGAGATCCTCCTGCCGATTTTCATATCTTGCAACAAAATCCACTAGCAAGGTGTTTTCTTCATCGCACAGAAGCTTGTTTGCCGAACGCCATGGAGATCCTTTTCTTAGGGTGGTAGTGGTAGATAGAGCTTTTATTAACAACTGGCTCTTAAAATCAGCTATCTTCTGAGGAGAGGGGGGGGCTTTTCCTGACATAGAAAAGTGCAATGACAGATATCTTTGCCACGGATTCCTTATGATGCTGAAAGTGATTATCTTTTGCCAGAGCTTGCACCCTAAATATTCATCCCGCACATTTAACGCTGGAGTATGATTAGCCAGACGGAAAGCACGGTCATTAAAAAGTTCCTTCGGCCAAGTCTCCTTAGCCAATTCCGCCTTTCCATAAGGCCAGCCAAGCCGAGAGTGGAATTCTGTTCTGATCGAGGTAGAAGAAGTCCGCGGTATATCAACGTACCAAAAGCCCGCCTTAGCGACTTTATACCGAAACAAAAAATGATATAGCTGTTTCTTGAGCCTAGATCCTATGATATATCCCCTTTTGGTGAGACAAATTTAACCCTCAGCCGTGCCAGCTACGTCTGATCATGGGCAACCGTCAATTAAACTCAAATCCCAATATGAAATCTAGCAGAAAAGTCACCACTAGATAATATCCAATTTACCTGTTCTTGGGAATTTGTCGTACGGTACAAGTAGCAAGGGAGATGTTGAGCGTCAGTAATGGATTTCACAACACAGAACATGTATTAGGGAGAGAATCGCTTCTACTTCCTATAACAGGCGCAGATTTTCGATATTCCATATCTGTTTAGCAAGTGCTCGGTATAGATCTTGTCGGGCATCCATGTCAGCCTTTTTAAAGTCAGTATGAGGCCGGAAGTTCAAGCCGGTCTCTTCTATGAAGCGTCGAAAGCCAGGATTGTGCTCATAAGCCCTCTCATGTAGGCTCGCGGCGAGCAAATTCCGACCATAATAGTGTTCCCTCTTAGCACTATATGGCATATCACCGTAACTTGCGTTGAAGCTCTTGGGGAGCAGCAACAAGCCCCCGATACGGTTGCGATAAGTATGGAAGGCGTATGAGTAATTGAATTCGTCCTTATGATGTTCGGGATGATTGGCCCAAATGTGTTCTATCTCATAGACCATCTTTTATACGCGCGTTGAATATATTCAGAGTAGTCGTGATGCGACGGTTTGAACGAGTCTCTACAAAGTCTGTGATCCGTGCCAAGATACGATGAACCTGAGGCCTATTCCGGCCGTGTAATGAGAAATTATCGTTGGAATCAAAGGTCTCCCACTGAGATTCAAGATGCTTAATGAGTATTTCCGTCATCTCATCAACAGATTTACGTCTAATCTTCAGTATTACTCAATTGGAAAATACTGTAAAACATATCCCATAACTGGTAGCTCTTCCATTCCAGACGCGGAGAGTGATCAGGATATCAAAGGATGATGCGACAATACGCAGCTTGCGTAATATCTCATCCTTACTGTCTGTAGGAACCAGAGGAGCTAACAGTGCAGGATATTGAAGCGTGAAGTTGTTTTGGGCATTGTAATAAATCGCCTCTAAGCCCTCGGTGAGACCAAACGCTGCTGCGCGGATGCGTTCATACCATTGTCCATAAAAAGCGAAGTCCTCCTCAATAAAGCGGCTAAAATCAGGGCAGTTATTAAGGCCAAGTAACCCTTTATGGTTTCCGACCCAGCGGTGGAATTCGGTGCCAATCAACTCAAAGTCTTTAGGCTCAGCACCGCGACGGCGCTCACGAATGGTCTGAGCGTAATGGCCTCGCAACCAGTCTTTGATAGCACCAGAGTCTTCATCTCTGCCGATTCCTTGCAACGCGATAATACGCTCACGCCAGACTTGGTTGGCCGAATTGCGCCGATCGGTATCTGTAATATTGGCTAACAGGTAGCCTTTGAGCATATCCGTAGGCCTTAGTGAGAGTCCACGATCGTTCATCGTCTCAAATATCGTATAGGCGTCTGAGTCTGAGGAGGCAGATATCTCAACAAAGTGGACATTGATGGTCAACCAATCTGCAAAGTAAGGTAAGGTTTCGTTAGCAAGCTCGTCCGGAAAGTGATCTTCAATATCCTGATAGCGACTTATGAGGTTGACGACTGAAAGAAGCTGATCATGCTCCTCAAAAGGCTTTCCTGTAAAAAGTGCGTTCATGCAGGCAGTACGCTCTTCTATAGCGAGATTAAAGGATCGTTTACCCCCGACTTGATAAGAGTAAATAAGGTCTGCTATTGCTCGTTTCTGCTCTTCATCGTTGAGGTTACGGTAAATGTAGGTTAATAACAACGTTAGGGTAGTCAAGCGCTGTTGTCCATCAATGATAAACTTTCGATTGTCTCTGTCGCTGACGATAATGGAACCTAAGAAATAGTGGCTATAACTATTGACTCTCCCACGTTCGTCTCCTTCTTGATAGCTCTCCAGAAACTTATCACCAAGGTCTTCAATGAGATCGATGACTTGCTTCTTTTCCCATTGATATTCCCGTTGATAGTAATCAACGTCGAATTTGGATCCAGCAAGTAGCCCTCGAATGTTTTTGGCAACACCGCGTATCTCTTTCATCGTATTTATATTTTGCCACACTCCAGTACCAAAATACAAAAGCATAAATCCCTTATCCTAGTTAGCTACAATTGAAACCTCAACTCCCGTAAGCCACCGGCAACGTTGGGCGAATCACATAGCCGCGCCTCCGTCTACTGTAATCATTGAGCCGGTTATCATTGATGCTTCATCGGAAGCAGCGAACAAAAACGCTTGAGCTACATCCTCAGGGGTTACAAGCCGTCCAAGCGGGGTGTTTTTGAGTCGCCGCTTGTAGTTCTCAGGGTTATCAATACTTGTTGACCAATCGTTGGGGCTGTACCGTTCCTTGCCGCGTATGAACGGAGTGTCCACGTGACCGGGTGATATGATGACGCATCGGATGTTGTCTGGAGCATAAGACGCCGCCGCTGAGCGCGTAAGTCCTACCATTCCCATCTTTTGCGCCGCGTAGCCGGGGCTGCCTCCCGCGGGACGTATCGCCGCCAGAGAACCCACGTTCAGTATCACACCCTTACCTGCGCGACGCATTGAAGGGACTACAGCCTTTATCCCAAGGAACGCGCCGGTCAGGCCAGTATCTATAATGGTGTCCCATTGCTCCTTGGTCTGGCCGTCAAAGGAAACACGGAAATTCGCTCCAGCATTATTGCACAACACGGAGACTGGGCCGAAAACCCGTTCAGTATCTGAGACTGCCCGTTCCCATTCGACCGCCTCAGTTACGTTGAGCTGGACGGACACTGCTCGTTCACCAATATCAGATACAACCGCGTCCGCCTTCGCCTGACTCAAGTCAGCTATGCACACGGCTGCACCTTCTGAGGCAAAAAGTCTGGCTTGAGCACTCCCTATTGCACCACCGCCACCAGTGATTATGGCTACAACGCCTGCAAGTCTTCCCGTCATTGTGAACCTCCATCGTTATAAAGCTATCAACCCATAGGAGCGCGCAAAGTCTCTTCGTGCCTAGCTTATAAGGTATGCTCTGCCTTCTTCGTCAATATAAATACATACAGTCTAAGTAGAATTTCTCCCACTGCCTGAGGTAAATTCCGCTCAAAGGTTCTCAGCGAATCAGTGATATCTCGTACTCTGCTGTGCTTGAGCGATGGATTGAAATAGTACGATACCACCTTACCTATCAACTGTATATCCTTCTTCCAGACAGCAAAACATCAATATCTAGCAATGTGTAGGCAGAGGGTGCGTTCTCCATAAATGCGAACATCGCCACCGTAAGTAGCAGGTGCTTCCCGAATTTTATTAGAGGACTTTTTTCTCAAAGAGGCAACTTCCTTGAAATAGTCTCGTGTTCTGTAGTTGGATCTGCTAAGAAAAATCCAGTGCACAAAGTGAAATAGTAAACGTCATCGTGAGATGGTTGAAATTTGCTTTCTGATCCAGGGGTTCCCTGAGCAATAAGCTAATCATAATCAAAGTGCAGCATCAGCCAGAAGAGAGGGTCTTTCATCCAGAATACATCGGCATCATTACTAATGAAATCAATACCGAGTTCCAGAAGATAGATAAAAGCCGAATCATCAGTTGATATATTCTTTCCTGTATTAGATTGATTTTCTCGTTAAAGTCCTTTTAGGTACATCTGAGAAGATCTCATACATAAGAGACTACAGAAGCTCTTCCTCCATAGTCGTGACATTCTGCACTGTAGAAGTATACAGTTGTTTAATTATTCCTCATTATCTTCAAATTCACACTCCTCGTCTTCGTACTCTTCATCTTCGTGCTCCTCGTCGTACTCGTCGTCGTACTCCTCGTCGTCGTACTCCTCGTCTCGTGCTCCTCGTCTTCGTACTCTTCGTCTTCGTACTCTTCATCTTCATGCTCCTCGTCTTCACCAATCGGACAATCGTTAAACTCTTCAAGAGCCCATCCTGGTTGAGCAGAAGTAAGTATCAATACGAAAATACCTACAAGAGAGACGCTCAGAAATGCGTTAACCAAGCGTCGGTTTGTTCTCTCCAGCCATTCCCTCCTGTAAAGAAAACGTACTATGCCTCTACGAAGTAACACGCTCCCAAGCAATGCACCCACAACTATAAACTCACCGAGAAAGCGAAGCAGGAAGTGGCTTTCATCACTGATCCCAAGATCAAACAGATAGAATACCGCTATTAATGTTATGTGCATGCAGTAAGTGAACAGGCTGTCCCTACCCAAAGGAAGAGCAAACCACCCGAACAGGAACTTCAAAGCTTTCCAGAGATGAGTTGTCATAAGCCACAGAATACGCAAATATATAAAGACGACCAACAGATTCTGAGGAGGCAACCGGAGGTTCCGTATATGGAAATTTCCAAAGAAGCTTTCAATCGCTTCGTTGCCGCCATAATCCGTCAAGAAGGCGACAAGCAAGCCAATGCCTGCTACGATTACCACGGCATCTACAACCCTACGCCAACGGAACTGATTCCACCACGCGTACAGTTCGTGCCGATGGTATCCTAACACAAGCGCCCCAAAGAATATAGGGCTATTCGCTCCGAGGTGGCGGAAGGAAGCAAAACCCAGGGCGGTATCGGCTGGTGCAATCACACTGACAACATAGACTATGGTCAGCGTGATCAATATGGCTCTAGTCCTGCCCCTGTTCATAGCCCATAGAACAAGCGGCGCAAACGCCACGTAAAAGACGTACGCAATGAGAACATCCGTACCATAGACGGATTCCCTCATAGTGACTATCTCCACGATCCATAGGAAGCTTTGACCTCGCGTCAATTCAGCAAACATACCCGCTTCAAACAACACAGTCAGCCCAAAGCTTAAAAGCAGCACGTACCTGTATATAAGCCAAACCCTGCTAAAGCGAGACTCAACTTGCTTACTCAACGGACGACCAAGAGCGATGTAGCCTATAGTCAACCCAGCAATAAAGAAGAAAACTTCGGCAGCGTTGAAGAGGAAGCGTGACCCTCCAGCTATGACTATCAGCGGAGACGCCAAGCCCAAGTGCGTCAGTGTCATGGCGAACAGAGCATAGCCGCGCAGAAAGTCCAGCCGTAAATCCCTCTTACCGTCCATATAAGAACGGGGTGAATCTTGGCTCACACTACCCTCCTCTATCACAAGAATTCAAAACAGCGACGGGCCTTAGTAAGCCTCATCACCCAAGCCAAATTACTAAAAATTGTAAGTTTCGGTATCGGCTCACCAAATGCTCCACACCTCTGGACTGTCTTTCACTTAGCAGGCCTTTTACACGCTTTGTCCTCTGCTTCATTGTAGTAAGCCTTTTTATGCCACACGTCACACACAGAAGTGCCATTTTCATCAAGTAAGTATAATATTAACTATGAAAAAGCTCTTTTCACTCAGTACGCCCATCGCCTTTTCAATACTCGCCGCACTATCGCTTTTCTGTACAAGGGACAGTGTGGAACCTATCACACCAATCTCTGTGCAAGAGATAACCATTGAAGTGGTTGCAAATGATCTAAATATTCCATGGGAAGTGATATTTCTAAAAAACGGGACACTACTGATAACAGAAAGAACCGGAGACGTCGTTCTCATTTCAGAAGATACAAAGAAAACAGTATGGCGTACAGAAGTCAGAGGTGGAGGAGAAGGGGGGCTGCTGGGCATGACCCTGCACCCGGAGTTTGAGGATAACAGATGGGTATACGTCTATTATACCTACAGGACACTGAATGACCGAACAACAAAGAACAAGGTGGAACGATACACCTTCACCAATGATCAGTTCACCGAGCCGATCACTATCATAGACGATATACCAGGGGCGCGTTTTCACGACGGTGGAAGGGTAGCGTTTGGCCCCGACGGCCTCCTATACGTAACTACCGGAGACGCCACTAACCCACGCCTCGCACAAGACGTCACATCGCTCGCGGGGAAGATACTCCGAGTGAATGAAAACGGAGAGATCCCGGAAGATAACCCATTCTCAAACGCGGTATATTCATATGGGCACCGCAATCCGCAAGGGATTGCATGGGACAAAAATGGTAATTTGTGGAGCACTGAACACGGCCGATCTGGGATACGATCAGGCTTTGACGAGGTAAATCTGATAAGAAGGGGAGGAAACTACGGTTGGCCTGATAGTCAGGGAGACACCGCCCTCCCAGACACCATACCGCCAGCGCTTCATTCAGGAGCAAGCACCACCTGGGCACCGGCAGGAGCAACGATACGAGGAGACAGTCTGTTTTTCGGAGGATTGAGGGGAGAGACTCTATACGAAGCGACATTACAAGGCGAACGTGTAACCGCTTTGCAAGAGCACTTCAAAGAAGAGTTCGGGAGAATCCGCACAACGATACTAAACGACAACGTTCTTTATTTCACTACCAGCAACAGAGACGGCAGGGGAAGGGTACGGGAGGGAGATGATGCTGTAAGGAAGGTTATCTTCCGTCAACAAGAGACACAGAACACGACACGCTAGATATCCGCGTCCCCAAATATCAAGAAGTGGAGGATTACTTAGGCAAGCTCTAAAGACCCAATTAGTAGATAGCGGGAGCAGCCATCCAAGAGAAATTGCCACCACTATATAGCTTGCCGTCTATAAGAGTCATAGTATTCATAAAACCCGTTTTGGGGTGATAACCGTAGTGAACGGCTTCTAAGCGTTCCGTAATTTCAAGATATCCGTGCTTTCATCCAGGACAAAGCCACAGCGATCGCTATAACGCTACAAAAAGTAGACAGACTCAGACTTGTCCTTTTTTGGTTCGGTCCCTGCTGTAAATTATCGCAAGCCAAGATACAATCACAATCGCGAAAAACGTACCGTGCTCCAGAAACTCTGCCCTATCACCAAAAATAACGTCAAAGAAGGCAAACACTGCAAACGTAGCAGCACTGAAAAATAGCCCCAATGTAATGAAATTCCAACGCCTGTCTGATCGCGCAAAATACAACAAGCCAGCAACAAGGAACGGTATACCTACTATGAATTCCCATACGCCCGTTAATATAAGCAACGGGCCTATCCATTCATTCGACAGGGAAGTTTTCTCGAAATAACCGCTGAACTGCTCTACCCTATCTTTTCCAAACCACGTAAATATATTCAGGCTTTGTCGATTAATAAACTTATCTAACCCATTCGCAAACCATACTATTGACCAGTAAAGGATGATTATCGCTTCTATTGATAAAAAGCGGTTTATACGGACAAGTATTGCATCCATCCTATCTTCCAATTGCGCACCTCCTTTTAGTAAGATAATTCAAGATCCTATCTTCGCTACCACACAAACAGAGCAAGTCTCAGGCAAAAGCTAATCAGCTCAAGCGCTTTTCTTCTTCTTGGAGTCAAACATCTGCCCCATCACGTAACCGAAGCCTCCCAACAGCCATAATGCTGCAGTTATCCAGAAAGCCGCAGTTACCCAGACCCAAGACCAGTCTATGGATCCCGTCAATCTCAGGATGACAAACACAATGCCAAGCAGGATCGAGTTTACGAGACCACGTGCAAAAGGATACACAATATAGGCGGGCAGACGCACCTCGTTGTTTGACTGATCCGTTCTTTTGAAACCAACCCGATAAACCAGACCCACATCAATCCTAACCCTGCCGTCATCCAGAGTAACGATGTTACCCAGACCCAGGGCCAATCTATAACCCCTGTCAATCTAAGAATGATCCATACAATAGTGGCAATGATTGGGCCACTTAGACCAGATAGAAGATCAGTGCGACTAATTTGAATGCCTCCTATACTCTTTCCTCTAAGCCGACGACCCATCCACCGTATTGTCTAGGTGCAAATGTAGATTCGTCTGTTTATAAAAGATTATATATCCAGAATGGAAGAAATCACCTTTATGTACTACAGAACTGGTAGCTACCCTGACCCGACACAAGCCAAAGCCGTTATGCCGCCCGAATACCAACGAGAACGCCGTCATAGACGGTCCTAGGTAGTAGGTAGTTCCTCAATCGCGTCCATTTGACCCTTATCAAAGCTCACGTGCCCTTTGATAGCCTCCACGGACTGAAAAGGGGCTTCATACGTCCAGACTGCGTTAGCAGCAGTTCGACCATTGATGGAAATAGAAAAATAGGACGCGTCGCCTTTGAAAGGACAGTGAGTAGTGTGGTCTGTCCGCTGAAGATGGGACATACGCACGTCTTCACGTGGAATGTAATAGACTGGAGCAAGTCGTCCTTCCTTAAGGACCAAAGCCTGATGGGTATCAGCAATCACAGCGCCACTGAATTTGACTCTGACACGATCCCGGGTGTTTCTCAATGGTGATTGCATGGGCTCGTTGACCGGGTATAATCATGGGTTCTCTCCTTGTTGTCCTCAATTTCTATTAAACATACAGTAATCTCTCATCAAACAGACAATCCTAGCCAGTGGACGGCAGCCCAGCCGTCCAAGAAAAATCACTCCCACCGCAAGGTTCGCTGCTTCTAGGGTTGTAGTATTCGTAGTATCCGTTTCTGATTACCAGTTGCAACGAATGGGTCTTAAGTGCTTCGTAGTTTCAGAGTAGCCGTATCTTTCAAGTCTGATAGCCATTAGCCAGTTGATTATCACCCAAACAGGACCTCTGCAGTACCGCTGAGGTTCAAACAGAGGCGAATAAGGCAATGTGGAAGGGGCGCGGATGTCAACATAGTGCGACGGTGGGAATATCGTTTTTTACTTTTGGATGAAAGAGCTGACACTCTGGTATCACGAGAGCGGAGAGTTCGATCCTACTATAGCAAGTCCTAGGATTAGCGGTTCTTGGTTGAATATCCTACGACGCTAAGATTCAGCTGACGGTTTGCAAATCCTTGACCTATTAGTGCCACTCAGCTGAACATCTTACGACGCTTACACCTGCAACTCTACTATACCGCTAGACAGATTCAGGATTAAGCAGTACAGCTCTCATCTGTATTCCTTCTCCCTCTATACTGAATAATCCGGTGTCGGAAATAAATTTGTTTAGCTGTTTAACTCCATCCTTTTTATAATTTACATCCATGTTTTTTAATATATTGCCAAATTGACTTAGCGATACCCCTTTGGAACTATCTGGTAGTTTTCTGAGTGCTTGACAATATGCTTTCTTCAGTAGTTTAAGTTTAACGATATTCTCTTTGTCTATACAGTTTTTCGGTTCGGAGTTTGCTTTTTGTGTGTTGTCTAGATATATAAAATGGTTGTAATAGTGTGCCATATCACTGGAGGGCACCTCTTGGATTCCAAAACCGATAACAAACAAGCCATGTTCTTTTACTCTAGTAACAAGAGGCACATAATCCCTATCACTCGAGCAGATACAGAAGCCGTCCAAATTATGGCCAGCACACATATACATGATATCCATAGCATTTATAACAAGCGCTATATCTGTAGAGTTTTTACATTTAACAGAGAACTGCAGGACAGGAGTAATTGCAAATTGTTGAAGTACGCTTTTCCAGGATTTTAGACGACTCTGACTCCAATCTCCATATGCTCTTTTGAACGTAAACTCTCCATATTGTTTCGCTTTATCGAATATTTGTTCTATGTATCTCGGAGCAAGATTATCGCAATCTATAAGTAGAGCAAGCCTACGGTTAGCCATTAGTTCTTCCTTTATCACTCCGAGGGGAGTAGTTCATCGCTCATAGTAACAGAGTAGTACAAAAAGACATCAGGCAGGATTAATAGCCTGGGACATGTCAGTACTCACCAGAGGAAACTCTCCCTTCAGTTGCTTTACACACACCCAAAGGACTTATGCAACGGCTATGTCCAGTTCCATAAAGCTAGAGCTTGGTTCAGGAATAGGCAATCCATCCTTCTTTTTAGCTGACACTTTGCAAGCAACGTTCAGAGGTTCAAGACACCCATAACTTGTAGAGTGTCAAAGCTGTGAACTACAGAGGCAACGTGGAAGAGGCGCGGAAGTCAACATAGCGCGACGGAGGAAACATCGTTTTTTACTTTTGAACGAAAGAGCTTACGCTTTTAGGAAGACGGATTTTTAGCACATCTAAATCATCAATAATGGGTGTTGCCACAGGAGAACTATCGCCATCGTGAAAGTTGCTATAATTATAATTGACGCTAGAGGGATAGTAATCCTCTTTATGGCCTGTAACCCCTTTCAAGTCAAGATTGTTTGTCCAATATTTTTTTCTTCAGTGACTCAAATTCCTCTTGTGTAATAATCTCCTTTTCTTTAAGTTGACCAAGCTTAGCGAGTTCATCAATATAACTGATACTAGCAACATTGAATGTATTTCTATTACTATCAGTAGTGCCTATTCCATGCACCATATCTATAAATCGCTTAATTTTTATAATCCCATACCGCGCTTTATCGTAAGCAGTACTAGATAGAGCTATTGCATTGGTGCTCTTAGCAGGATCCCGGCCTTCAGAATTATTTCCTGTCCACCAAGATTTATCTGTGGATTGAGACCCTGGGACTTCAAGAGCAATCCAACTCGTAGCCCGACCTGTTTCAATGCTTATTCCAGTAATATGACGATAATTCCAATATGAAAGTCTATCTCCACCGAATATGCCACTCATCCAACCTCGTTTATATATAAATACTTGCCTCTCAGTTGCAATCATAGAGTTATACCAACTACCTCTGATAACCACGGAGACACGCTCGTCAGTAGAAAGGTGTTCTAGAATACCTTTTTTAGCATTACTATGTAATTCATTAAATTCATCCGCACAATCTGCCAATATACGTTTATCCACAGTTGCGTTCCTATTCTACCCTCAAACGAGTCTCAATCGGTAGTTTATGAGTCATCCTCCTCCTCAGCCTATTGGTACCATTCAGCTGAAACGCCAGATATTTCTTACTCATACTATAGCACCACCCTCCTCTATTCGTCAAGGCAAGTTTCCTATGGCTAATGAGAAGAAACAGAGCAGTTTAAACCTCAAAAAGCTGGCCTAGAGGACATGAACAATCTGATCCGTTACAAGCTAAATTAGATAGGTGTACGAGTATGTAGGCTTCAAGGCAAACCTTCCTCCAGTTGCTTCACACGCAAGAGGCTTATACGACAGCCACATCCAGCTCCATGAAGCTAGAGCTCGGTTCAGGAATAGGTAATCCATCCTCCTTCAGTCCTTCAAAGTGAAAAAGGATAGCTTCTCGCATGTTGCGTTCAGCCTGGTCAATGTTAGCACCAGTCGAAACGCAACCAGGTATATCTGGAGAGTATACAGAATAGCCGGTAGAAGTTTTTTCGAATACAACAAAGTAACGCACCTGCTCCTCCTTACATTGATGCTCTATTTCAAACAGGCCTGTTTGAAAATACTATTGAGTGTACCGCGTTTCAATTCGTCATTAGGTTTGCCTGGAACTGTAACTCTTCCTGTAAGATCTTTATGCTTAAACTGCCTGTGACCACCTTTACTTTTCACTTCATACCATCCCTGTTTCCGCAAAATCACTATAACTTTTCTAACTTTCATAACTTATAAATTTTAATCTTGTGTGTATGAAAACATACCAACATAACTATTCCTCCTTCTTTAACGTAAGAAGGAACGGCACATTACCTTCGCTGATTCCACACTCTACGAGTCCGAGCAACAAGACCCGGATGACGGTTTGCAAGTCCTCGGCCTATTAGTACCGCTCAGCTGAACGCCTTACGACGCTTACACCTGCGGCCTATCAACCCGGTAGTCTCCCGGGGGCCTTACTCATCTCCTAAGCGGAGGTTTTGGGACATCTAATCTTGGGAGGGGCTTCGCACTTAGATGCTTTCAGCGCTTATCCCTTCCGAACTTGGCTACCCGGCTACGCCTCTGGCGAGACGACCGGCACACCCTTGGTTCGTTCATTCCGGTCCTCTCGTACTAGGAACGACTTCCCTCAAATATCCTGCGCGCACAGCGGATAGAGACCGAACTGTCTCACGACGTTCTGAACCCAGCTCGCGTGCCGCTTTAACGGGCGAACAGCCCGACCCTTGGGACCTTCTTCAGCCCCAGGATGCGACGAGCCGACATCGAGGTGCCAAAGCTCCCCGTCGATATGAGCTCTTGGGGGAGATTAGCCTGTTATCCCCGGGGTAGCTTTTATCCGTTAAGCCACGGCCCTTCCACTCGGTACCGTGGGATCACTTTGTCCGACTTTCGTCCCTGCTCGACTTGTAGGTCTTGCAGTCAAGCTCCCTTATGCCAATGCACTCCTCAGCTGATTTCCATCCAGCTTGAGGGAACCTTTGAACGCCTCCGTTACTCTTTAGGAGGCGACCGCCCCAGTCAAACTGCCCACCAGGCGCGGTCCTCTTTCAAGTTAGATTCAAAATCCAGGCAGGGCGGTATTTCAAGGTTGACTCCCCCCTGACTAGCGTCAGGAGTTCACAGTCTCCCGCCTATCCTACACAACCAAAATCTCAAATCAACGCCAAGCTACAGTAAAGCTCCCGGGGTCTTTTTGTCCTGCTGCGCGTAACCCGCATCTTTACGGGTCCTGCAATTTCACCGAGTCCATCGTTGAGACAGTGCCCAAGTCGTTACGCCTTTCGTGCGGGTCGGAACTTACCCGACAAGGGACTTCGCTACCTTAGGACCGTTATAGTTACGGCCGCCGTTCACCGGGGCTTCAGTCGCGAGCTTGCGCTCACTTCCTTAACCTACCGGCACTGGGCAGGCGTCAGCCCGTATACATCAGCTTTCGCTTTGGCACGGACCTGTGTTTTTGGTAAACAGTCGCTTGGGCCTATTCTCTGCGGCCTGCCGCGCTTTCGGGGCAAGCCCTAATACGCGTGAGGCGCCCTTTATCCCTAAGTTACAGGGCTAATTTGCCGAATTCCTTAACGATGGTTCTCTCGTTCGCCTTGGGGCGTTAACCCCTGCCCACCTGTGTCGGTTTGCGGTACGGTCGGCCTGGATGCTCGCTTGCGGGGCTTTTCTAGGCGGAAGGAGCGGGCACAATTCCGCTGGGTATCCCCAACGGTTCCCGAGGCCCTCGGCTTATACGCCACGGGTGTTTTAATCCCCGCGGCAAGTCTACGGCTACGGACACGCCATGTCCAATGGGCATGCTGTGCTTATCCTTCCGCGTCCCCCCTCAAGCTCAAGTGCATCAACAGACCGGCGCTGGAATATTAACCAGCTGTCCATCGGCTTCACCTTTAGGTTACGTCTTAGGACCGGCTAACCCTACGTCGATCAGCGTTGCGTAGGAAACCTCGGGCTTTCGGCGCGCCGGATTTTCACCGACGTTGTCGCTACTCATGCCAACATTCTCACTCGTATCAACTCCACCGCACCTTGCGGTACGACTTCAACGCAGATACGACGCTCCCCTACCGATGCTCGCTCAATTGTTCCGCCATGCACAAGAAAATGAATTTTACTTAACTTGTCTAACGACTCCTGCCCAACCAGCTCCACCACAACAAGTCTTATAACTATCTATATCCATCCTAAGATGTTTGCAGGGACGTGCCTGACCATCAAGGCCAGACATCACCATTACATACCCACTCCCGCCACAACAAGTGCTATAAGCCTCTGTCACAATCCCCTTTATATCCATCCTAAGATGTTCGCAGGGCAACATAACAACATTACTGCTCAACATATTGATCTTCCTTCCTTTAGATTACAGTACTTAATGTTTCCCTACTATAATACATCATTACATTCTCTTGTGCAAGTCGGAACGAGCGACGCATCCCGCGGCTTCGGCGGCGTGCTTGAGCCCCGTTTATTTTCCGCGCAGAATCCCTCGACCAGTGAGCTGTTACGCATTCTTTAAAGGATGGCTGCCTCCAAGCCAACCTCCTGGCTGTTTGTGGAATTCCACATCGTTTCACACTTAGCACGCACTTCGGGGCCTTAGCCTGCGATCTGGGTTGTTTCCCTTTTGACAACGGCGCTTATCCGTCGCTGTCTCACTGCCAAGCCATACTTTGCGGTATTCGGAGTTTGATTAGGTTTGGTAAGCTTACGCCCCCTAGCCCATTCAGTGCTCTACCTCCGCAAAGCTTACTTGACGCTGCACCTAAATGCATTTCGGGGAGAACCAGCTATCTCCGTGTTCGTTTGGCATTTTACCGCTACCCACAGCTCATCTCATCACGTTGCAGCGTAAACGAGTTCGGTCTTCCACGAAGTGTTACTTTCGCTTCAACCTGGCCATGGGTAGATCACACGGTTTCGGGTCTACCCGACGCGACTGAACACGCCCTGTTCAGACTCGCTTTCGCTTCGGCTCCGGAGCGAAGCTCCTTAACCTTGCCACGCCGGGTAACTCGTTGGCTCATTCTTCAATAGGCACGCAGTCACTCATCTGCAGTGTAAGCAGATAAGCTCCTACGGTTTGTCAGCTCACGGTTTCAGTTCTCTTTCACTCCCCTTTCGGGGTTCTTTTCACCTTTCCCTCACGGTACTGGTCCGCTATCGGTCGTCGCGGGTATTTAGCCTTGGAAGGTAGTCCTCCCAGGTTCCGACAAGATTTCACGTGTCCCGTCGTACTTAGGTGCACGCATTAGAGTTCCTTCCTTTTCGCTTACGGGATTTTCACCCTCTTTGATCAGGCTTTCCAGCACTGTTCTGCTAAAGAAGAAGTTTCTTACTCCGTTATTTGCGTGTCCTACAACCCCACAATCAAAGATCATGGTTTAGGCTGTTCCCATTTCGTTCACCACTACTCAGAGAATCTCGGTTGATTTCTTTTCCTCGGGGTAATTAGATGTTTCAGTTACCCCACTTACCTCCCGGTTCTCACGAACCGAGTACCTCTGCAAATGCAGAGGTGGGTTCCCCCATTCGGGAATCCCCGGCTAAGCTTGCTAGACAGCTAACCGAGGCTTATCGCAGTCTTGCTACGCCCTTCATCGGCCCTCGACGCCAAGGCATCCTCCGTGAGCCTGTAGTAACTTGCATTTGTCACGAATCCGTTGCCCGGACTCGGAGAATGCGGAATTATCCTTTATTCTGTTTTCTGAGGTGCAATGCGCTCGCGTGAAGACAGAACTATCACGAAGCGCTAACTCTTTTAAAAATACCACGCCCAAAGAGAAAAAACATCCTTATTTCAGGGAATACTAAAGATTCTTATAGAAAATAAGAGATTTAATTGCTATCGGTTATTAGCTGATGAGTAGCGGTCTGTTACCTATATTCCATGCGTCGCGTCAGTTGCGGATCTGCATATCACCGAACAACACCAAACCTGTTACCGTCAAGGTTTTGCCTCCGGGACGTCCGACCACTCTAGACCTGGTCTCTCCAAACAAAGTTAGCAAGTCGCGCTTGACGACGTTCACACTAGTCGAAACGCGCACTTTGCATTCGCCGAACAATACGAAGGTCTGCAAAGTTACATCGCTCTGAAACGCCGTCTCTTCTATAACTAGGTCTAAACTACCGAAGATGGGCGCTGCCATTATAGGCGAACCATCTGTAATGGGCGCAGTTATCTCGTTTCTATAAGAACCGAAGATAACAAAATCTGTAGCGCTTTTGCTCTTCATGAGCGCAAAGTACAGTAAAAGTAACCCGACCGATATTATGACGGCTGGGAACAGAAACCGGACTAAGTCCAAGCTTAGATAGGCGTTCAAGACGAAGAAGACGCCAATCAGCACTATCACTCCAGCAACCACAAACCGGGGCTGGCCCGGGAGCACTAAGGCGAAGGTGCCCGCTAAAGCAAAGAAGTAAACCCACCAATAATCCGCCCAAACACTGACGGATGGCAGAAAAACGTCCGCCAGCAGGAGACCGCCCGTTGTTAAAACCATTATGGCAACTATTAAGCCACCATAATTGCGGTTGGCACTTGTACCCATTGTGAAATCTCCTTCTATGGGAGCGATCAAAGACGACATTATGGTACTAGACCAAGAATAATGACCGCCTAATTACATAAAATTATATAAGTGTTTCGGATTGCGGGAGAGGGAGAGTTTACATTTTTATAAAGATAGTTACAGGTGTCGCTGGCCGCCGTATTTACACTGGGGCTGCCGATTGCTCTTATTGCAGGCAACGTATGGTACATCACCAATTCTGAATGGCTGTACTCATACGATTGGTGGCGAAACGACATAGCCGAACGTTCAGGGATAAGCGTAGATCAGCTCAATAGCGCCGCTGATCAGATAAAGGCTTACTTTAACGACGACTCTGAGCGACTAGATGTAAATGTGATATTCAACGGGGTGCCAACGGCTCTGTACAACGAGCGCGAGATACTGCACATGGTGGACGTGAAGGCGCTAATCCTGCTCGTGAGAGACGCAGGAATATGGGCGGGTATAGCTTCTGGAGTATCTGCGCTGCTTGGAGCCCTAATGCTGAGAAGCCGGTTCATATTGACGTTTTCGAGGCTGGTGAGAGCTTCCGCTGTCCTGACGGCTGTAACTGCGGGCGCTCTGGTCATAGCAATGATTATCAACTTCAACTGGGTGTTTACACAGTTCCACCTGATATCCTTCGCAAACGACCTATGGTTGCTCAACCCTTTCAGAGACTATCTGCTAATAATGTTCCCCGCAAGGTTTTTCTTTGAAGCGGCTTTGTTCGTAGCTGTGCTCACCGCCATAAGCTATATACTCATTATGATTTTGTTCTCTTTGTTGCGGCGATTGAATAGAAAGACAGCATGAATTTCTCTCTTTACAAGAGGTACAAGCCAATTCCTTTCTTCACACTTTTCACAACCTCCTTTCATATCGATTTTGTTGTCTTGAAGACGTCCAGGCTAGTATTCTAAACGGATAGAGGGCGTAGATTGGTAAGCCGCGCCGCCGAAACTATACACGTATCCCAAGGGAGCGGACGATGGAAATACGACAAAACAAAGCAAAGGCAAAGCTGAAGTCAGGCGGAATCGCCATGATATGCGGAGGGATAACCTCCCCGGACGATATAGACACCGTAGGGTCCGTCTTGGTACAAACTGGGTTTGATGGCATATGGCTTGAAGGCGAACACGGATCCGTAACCGACGCCGAATTGGGAGATCTCACGCGGGCCTGCGATATTTGGGGACTTTCGTCAGTAGCCAGAATTAACCGTAACGACCAAGCTCTTATATATCGCACCCTTGATAGAGGCGCACAAGGGATTGTGGTGCCGCACGTAGACACTCGGGAAGAGGCGGAGAACATAGTAGCAGGTGGCAAGTTCCCTCCTATTGGACGACGTGGGATGTTCATAAGTAGGCAGGGTTACGGCGTCCAAGACTACTTTCTAAAGGCAAACGATGAAACCATCTTGGTAGCTCTTGTGGAAGACATTAAGGCGGTGAATAACCTGGACGAAATACTGAAGGTCGAACATATTGACGTGTTCTTTGTAGCACCATCTGACTTGGCGGCTTCGATGGGTCTCATAGGACAGCCAGGCAGTGACAAAGTGCGCTCAACTATAGAGGAGACAGTCAAGCGCATAGCGGCCGCGGGGCGCGTGCCGGGTATGCTTGTAAATAACGAAACAGCGGAGCATGCCGTCAAGATAGGTGCTCGCTTCCTGTTCACGACAGTCGGAGGCTGGCTAAAGCACGGTGCTGAAGAGATGGCTGAAAGAGTGCAGAAGGCTCGTGATGCATAAGTGGGCGATAGTTTTCGTTCTACTTCTTACCGTATCTGTTGCCGGATGTCGTGAAACCCGCGGGGGTCCCGGTGAAGAGCACACCATAACGGTTATAGAGCCGACTCCAGCTGTTATATCTTGTGTTGAGCAGGACACTCTGCCAGCTGATGCTCCGCGCTTTGAGGATATTGACACCACTAACGTGATATTGGGAGTAGACGGGTTAGGCGTTCACGACATCACCGACGGTACGGGACAGACACTTGAAGACAAAAACAAGACGGTACGCGTCCGATATAGTCTATGGCTCGACAATGGCTGCCTCCTGGACTCTTCATATGAACGCGGCACAGATGACAACGCCGCCGCGTTTATGTTGGAAAACGTCATAGATGGGTTTAGCGAAGGGATGATAGGGATGAACGAAGGAGGCGAACGTAGGATAATCATACCTCCCATACTAGGATACGGCGAAGCGGGAGCTCCGCCGCGCATACCGGGTAATGCAACTCTGCACTTCTATATTCAGCTTCTGAACATAGTAGAGCCGGAAGCGGATACTATCACGGCCCAGACGTTTTGTATAAGCCCTGAAGATTTGCCCGAAGACGCTCCAGGCTTTGAGGACGTTGACGTGTCTACGATAACGCTGCGAAGCGATGGGTTGGGCGTTCAAGACGTATCAGAAGGAACAGGCCAGACGGTTGAAGAGGCTACCGACCTAGTGGTGCGTATGCGATACAGTGGGTGGCTTGATGACGGTTGCCTATTTGATTCATCTTACAGTCGCAATGTGGATAACGCTGTTGAGTTTCCTTTAGAAGGAACTATAGCCGGCTTCAGTGAAGGAATTATAGGGATGCAAGAGGGAGGTGAGCGCAGGGTAATTGTACCCCCTGAATTGGGATACGGTGAACAAGGTGCTCCGCCGCGCGTGCCAGGCAATGCAACCTTGCATTTTCACATAGAGCTTCTGAGCATAAGGGATATATGCATAAGTCCTGTGGATCTGCCCGAAGGTGCTCCACGTTTTGAAGATTTTGACGCCGCTACTATAACGTTACGGGACGATGGGCTGGGCGTTCAGGAAGTATCAGAAGGAACAGGGCGGGCGATTGAAGACGATACCGGGATAGTGCGCGTCCGATACAGCTTATGGCTCAATGACGGCTGCTTATTTGAGTCGTCGTATGCTAGCACCATAGGAGATATGACCGTTTCGTTTCCCTTACAGGCAGTTATACCGGGATTCAGCGAGGGGATGATAGGGATGAAAGAGGGAGGTGCGCGCAGGGTGATTATACCGCCCGAATTAGGGTATGGCGAACGTGGATCGCCGCCGCGCGTGCCGAGCAACGCAACTTTGCATCTCCACGTAGAGCTTCTGAACGTAACGGTGCCAGGAGGAGGATAAGGGTGAACCTCGGGGAACATCGTTCAGCATAATTTCTACCTGGAGGAAATTAGGGTGAATTTGAAGTTTGCCACTATAGAAAGCGGTTATGACACAATATTCAGCATAAAAGCAGAACTGTTGAAGAGTGGTGTCGCAAACGAGGCATGACCTATGAGGTCGCGACTAACTGCATAAACAGAGACAGACGCCGGGACTATAAGCTCGGCGTGCCGTAGAGAAGAAGAGAGGAACCAACCCTATGAAAGAGTTGTCAGTTGCAGCAAGGGAAGCGGGTGAGGCTTTCGCAGAGTTGGTGTACATGGTCGAAACGCTACGAGATCCCGGAGGATGTCCTTGGGACGCCAAACAGTCACGCCGTTCATTGCGTAGTCTGTTCCTTGAAGAGGCGTACGAAGCTCTGGAAGCCATGGATAACGACGACGCCGAAGCCCTTGAAGGTGAGCTAGGCGATATCCTCACCCACGTGACCTTCCAGGCAGATTTTGCTAGGCGAAAAGACGAGTTCGACTGCACCTCAATAGTCCGCCGTAACATCGAGAAACTACGACGACGGCACCCTCACGTATTCCCCTCACAAGATGCCTTAACCAGCGAGGGACCGGAAGAGAAACCCGGACCCTTGGACGGCGTATCGAACAACGTTGAGGACGTGGAAAAAAGTTGGGAACTGATCAAGAGAAAAGAAAGCGGAAGGACGTCCATACTTAAAGATTTACCCGCAGGGTTGCCGGGCTTGGCTGTAGCAGCAATACTGTTGAAAAGAGCCGAAAAAGCAGGCGTAACGTTTGAAAGTAGGTACGACCCATTGCAGAGCAAAACAAGTACAGATTCCACAGAAAACGAGGCCGAAGTTCAAGCGGGCGAACTACTTATGCAAACCACTTACAACGTACTTAAGACCGGCGTCAACCCCGAAGACGCCCTACGTACAGCAACAGCGCGCTTTAGCCGCAAGATACTCTCTATGGAACAGCACGCGGGAGGGCGTCCTCTTGACGAATTGCTCCCTGATGAGACGGCACAGCTATGGGAGCTCGCACAGAAAACGCGGACAGCTGACAGAAATGAACCGGCGTAACCAAATTCTGCACAGTGATAATTTACCGTTGCTTGAACAAATGAATCATTCGGAATAGTGCAACACTGAGAGGTAACCCAGAAAACTCGGAATTACTTGAATCGTGGATATGGGACACCGCCTGCCTCATCCGCGGGGTCACTGACGCTACATTAAAGGAGATTCTGAAGAGTATCAGAATCATCGGATGAAAATCTTCATCAGCAGTTCCCAAAGAGAATTCAACCAAGAGCGTAAGATACTCGGCGACATTTGGCCGGCGAACCACTGTTGCGTCGTTTTATGGTAGCTGAAGCCATCGTCAACGCCGTTGCGCACCGCGACTACAACAGTAAATCCATATCCAATTATCTTAATTCTATTGCAATAGGGTCGAAAAGAAATAATAAGAGCGATATTCCAATATTTCCAATACCCATTACAGATGAAAGAAGAGAAACCACTCTCAAAATTATGTTACTTACAAGTCCGAATAGAGAAATATATATATTAGATGGAAATCCTGATCCAAATTTTGATATAAATGATTAGAGTATTATAATAAATGAAATGCACAGATATGAAGAGACCCTAATGCAAATACCTTCTGCAGAATAATGATAGTTTATAAGTATCAAATTAAACATTTGAAGCTTGTTACGTAAGTTAGGTAGTGGGGTGTATAGTCAGTAGGTAATAGGTTGAGGGCTGTACAGGATGAGCAAGCGCGGCACAGCCGTATAGGAACCGCAGATATGCATCGTAGTTGACCATCCCAAACTGGAATACAAGAGGATACTTACCTACGCAAGGCTTGACGATATGTTTGACGAAACAGAGGGCTTGCCGAAACCAATGTCAGCACAAGTTGTTGATATATTAAGCATGTAACAATGAAAGCCGAAAACACCCCCGTACCTCTGGCAAAACTACTGCCCGGCATAACGACCGTGAACGATAAGGCGCATCTCTCCATAGGTGGTTGCGACGTTGTAGATTTGGCTGCGGAGTTTGGCACACCATTATACGTCTATGACGAATCCACCTTGCGGAAGGCATGCCGTGATTTCATAGGAACGTTCCGAGGCATGTACGAGGACTCTACAATATCTTATTCGTCCAAGGCCTTCACAAGCCCTACCCTTCTTCGCATACTAGCGGAAGAGGAGATACACATTGACGTAGTATCGGGGGGAGAATTGGAGCTTGCCAAGATCGCTGGCTTTCCTCCGGAAAAGATAAATTTTCATGGAAATAATAAGAGCCTGACAGAGCTGGAATCAGCTCTGGACTACGCCATAAAATCTGTGACTGTAGATTCGTTTTGGGAGATCGCATTGCTCGATAAAGCAACGCGCAACTCAGACTGTCGTCAAAACGTCCTGATCAGGGTTTCACCAAGTGTAAATCCGCATACACATCACCTTACTACGACCGGAATATTAGACTCAAAGTTTGGCTTTCCTATAACGACAGGAGCTGCAGAGCAAGCCGTTGAGCAAATTATGGAAGCTCCCGGTATGGAGCTCGTGGGCATCCATTTTCATCTTGGGTCTCCAATATTCAAAATGGAACCTTACAAGGAGGCGATACGGTACGCTTTGGATTTTGCATGCGACATGAAAAAACGGTTCGGCTTTGATCTGGAGGAGTTCAATCCCGGAGGAGGGTTCGCCATAGGCTACTCCGAAAACGAGGTCGTTCCTCCAATTGAAGATTACGCACGGACTATCACCAATGCAGTAGTAGAGGAGTGCGAAAGACTAGAGTTGAAACTGCCTTCGCTTGTCGTGGAGCCCGGTAGGGCTATAGTCGGGCGCGCCGGAGTAGCGGTGTACACAGTAGGAGCGATAAAGGAGATCCCCGGCGTGAGGACCTATGTTTCCGTAGATGGGGGAATGGGTGATAATATACGCCCCGCCCTTTATGATGCCGTTTATGAGGTGGTGTCTGGCAACAAACCTCTTGCACCGCACGACTTCCGTGCGACTATAGCGGGCAAGTATTGTGAATCAGGGGACTTTTTAGTCAAAGATGCTCGCATTCCCACTCCCGAGGCAGGGGATCTACTGGTCCTGCCCTCCGCAGGGGCTTATTGCCTGGCTATGTCCAGCAACTACAACATGAACCTGCGCCCAGCGGCAGTTCTTGTAAACGAAGGTGAAGTTTCAATGTTGCGCAAGAGAGACGCTTACGCCGACCTTCTAGCACCCTTCGCCGTCTGATCCGCCGGTGGGTTGGAGCGTAATCGGACACGACCAAGCGGTCAACTTCGTTGAAGCGACGATCAAACGGGGACGTACCCCTCACGCTTGGCTCATAACCGGTCCTGAACGGTCAGGGCGTCGCCTGCTTGCGATGAATATAGCCGCCGCGCTGAATTGCTCAACGATACCCGAAGACTCGCCACGCGCCTACGCTCCCTGTGGAAAGTGCCGGCAATGCAGGCGCGTCATGAGAGATATCCACGCCGATGTCAAGACGATATCTTTACGAAGATCGGCGTCCGGAGAAGAGACAACCCGAAGGCAACAGATATCCATAGAAGATATTCACACCATACGCTCTGAGTCTCATCTAAAGCCATTTGAAGGCCGCAAGAAGACGTTCATCATAGACGACGCTGATAAGACGTCCGTAGCAGCCTCTAACGCTCTGCTGAAAACATTGGAGGAACCACCGGAGGACATAGCGTTCGCCCTGATAGCCACGTCTGAAGGAGACTTGCTACCGACCGTCGCGTCCCGCTGTACGGTTGTACGCCTTCGTCAGACCAGCCTGGAAGTCATAAGAAAGGAGCTGCGGTCACGACTGGAGGAACAGAGAGATGAAGACCAAATCGAACTGTTGACACGTATGTCAAGAGGAAAGATCGGCTGGGCGATAGCAGCGGCTTCGGATCAAGCAATGGTTGAGAAAGGAACACAAGCTCTGAAGCGCGCTGCAGAGGTGTTTCAAAGCGGACTTGAATCACGATTCAATACTGCCCGAGTGATCAGCGGGAGCTGGAGATTAGACCCGCGCGAGGTTACGGAAGAGCTTGACTGGTGGCTCTGGTGGTGGAGAGACCTGGCTTTGGTAAAAGCTGCTTGCAGTGAAGGCATAATAGCTATAGATTCAAGGGAAACCCTGGAGCAAGCCAGCCTGTCTTTGGAGATGAAAGAGATACGGCAAGGTATTGATGCAGTTAATGGCGCCCTTTCCGACCTCAAAGCTAACGTCGCTCCAAGACTAGCGTTAGAGGTGATGCTTATGAACATGCCCACGCTCAATTAGAAATATCGCCTACCAGGTCTCAAAGCTGCTTGCACTCTAACGGTATAAGCAGACTATCTATCTATGACAGGATAGTGCGGCGCTCCCCAGTCTTCGTTTGGGTTGTCCATCATCAAATTAATAAAGTGCGGAGCCAGGAAAGCCATAATGTGAGCACCGTCCCGCACTTGGTTTCGGTTTACGGAGCCGTTCCAAGTAGCACCCCCATGAAGTAGCTGATTGCGTAAAACGTACAGCCGATCAAACAACACCTCCAGGACGGAACAGACGTTCATTCTTCCCAGTGCCGAGTGTGCTTTTCTCTTACTGCGTTCAAATTTGTCTGCCCAATCTTCATATCCAGCTACACCGTTATGATGTTTCCAAAAAGGCTCATACACAAACTTATTGTCCAATAACACCCTGACCGGACCTGAAAATCTCTCCCAGACGACGTTGTAAATCATATTGTCGGAGTCAAGAGCAACAACCCTTTGGAAATACTCTCCAAAAAATCTTCTCTCCCCCGTCTTAAGTTCCGCCTGACCGGCCTTCGCATAGGTAGCGTTGAAAGCTATCCAATAGAAGATGAATGAAGCGTCAAAGTCAGTCGTTATCTCCTTCTCGGCACGTCCAAGCCAACTCAGAGCTCGTCTTAGACGCAGGTTGAGGACATAGCAAGATTCATCCCTTTTAAGGTCTTCCCACTTTATCTGTAAAACAGCGAAAGTCAATGGATTCTGGACTAACTCTGACATCAGGATTTCCCTTCAGAACACGTAACGTTCAACGGTTCAATAGTAAAAGATAGCATCTCTCCTGCAATACTCACCAACCGAGTAGAGAACGTTGACAATGTTGACAAAGAGAAAAAAACTCCATATATTAAATTAGCAGGCTAACTATAAGACTGCTAAAATAATTGCAACGAGAGCTCATCTAGAGAGCATATCGAAGTGCGAGAGGAGAGAACATATGGCACTCAATCTGAGGCCTTTGGCCGACAGGGTAGTTATAGAGCCGCTTGAAGAAGAAGCGGAAAAAAGCACCGGTGGGATAATCATCCCCGACACAGCAAAAGAGAAACCGCAACAGGGGAAGATCGTAGCCGCCGGTCCCGGCAGAGTTACAGATGAAGGTACTACTGTCCCTTCATCTGTCAAGGTTGGGGAGAGGGTAGTGTATTCCAAATACGCCGGTACGGAATACAAACAAGACGGGATTGAGTATCTCATAGTCCGAGAGAGTGACATCCTCGCCATAGTGGACTAACTCTTGATAAACCCGGAAAAGTTCTATACAGAAAACAAGACAATTTAAACAAGGAGAAAATATATGCCAGCTAAAGATTTAAAGTTCGGATCCGACGCTAGGACGCGTCTAAAGTCCGGTATAGACACTCTGGCCGACACCCTGCGCGTTACGCTTGGGCCTAGCGGTCGGAATGTGGTAGTGGATAAGAAGTTCGGCCCTCCTCAGGTCAACTCTGACGGAGTGTCGATAGCCAAAGAGATAGATCTTGAGAACGCCTTTGAGAACATGGGAGCGCAATTGCTCAAAGAGGCTTCCAAGAAGACTAACGATGACGCAGGGGACGGGACCACGACGTCCACCGTTCTTGCTCAGGCCATAGTATCTGAAGGGTTTAAGAACGTAGCCGCGGGTGCAGACCCAATGGCACTGAAAAGAGGTATGGAAAGAGCCATGAACACCGTTCGGGTTTCCATAAAGAGCCAGTCTACCCCAGTATCGGGTAAATCCCACATCGCAAACGTAGCCACCCTCTCATCGCATGATGATGAGATGGGACAGCTAATAGCTGACGTTATGGACAAGGTCGGTAAGGACGGCGTGATAACAGTGGACGAATCAAAATCTCTCTCATACGAGACTGAATATGTGGACGGGATGCAGATAGACCGCGGTTACCTCTCGCCCTACTTTATCACGAATTCCGACAACCAAGAAGCGGTACTGGACAAGCCCTATGTCCTGATAACAGACGGCAAGATATCAGCGGTGTCCGATCTGCTCCCCATATTGGAGAAGGTACTGTCTTCCAAGAAGTCGTTGCTAGTCATAGCCGAAGATGTGGAAGGCGAAGCACTGGCGACGTTAGTAGTAAACAAACTGCGCGGCCTGCTTCAGATATCGGCCGTGAAAGCTCCAGGCTTCGGCGATCGACGTAAGGCGATGTTGCAGGACATCTCGATTCTGACTGGTGGGGTTGTGATATCCAGCGAAGTGGGCAGAAAGCTCGAATCTGCAACATTAGACGATCTCGGACAGTGCGACAGAGTGGTAGTCAAAAAAGACGACACCACCTTTGTAGGAGGGCATGGCAATCAAGACGCCATACAGGGACGCATGAAAGAGATCCAAGCGCAGATAGAGGAGACAACCTCTGATTACGACAGAGAAAAGCTCCAAGAGAGGCTCGCCAAGCTGTCGGGTGGAGTAGCCATACTTAGAGTCGGAGCGGCTACCGAAATTGAGATGAAGGAGAAGAAACAACGCG
>CBDBCK010000026.1:0-4023 GCA_965203345.1 Dehalococcoidia bacterium | reverse complement strand
TCTGGAACCATAAAGATACATCATCGGGTGACTCGTGTATTGTGAAGACATGTCTCGCAGCGTTCCTTGGCGGCGGGCCTGCCCGGACAAGGTCGGCGAGCGCATGGAGGAGGCTCTACGCGCAACTGTGTACATCCTGCATCAGCCAGGGCCAACGGGCTTCGTGCTAAAGGAGGAGGCGTGCGAGAATAAGCTAAAAGTAAGCTGATAGCGCGCCCCTCTCATTCGTGAAGACCGTAGATAATAAATAGAGCATAACCGCCGTATATGATACTCAATATTGTGCATGTTTTTTTAACCGCACGCGCATAGGAAACTGGCATACATTGTTCCAGTAAGCCTAGCCGTAACCTTAGCCCTACGGATCAATGCTAGGATCCCAGCCATAGATAATATTATCTATGAACCCAGCACAACCTCCACATCCTTTATCATGATAATATTATATAGAGTGACCGCTGTTATCCTCTCTCTCTCCTTCACGTCACCCTGGCAGGTGCTCCTCGGGGAAACACACTCCTGCTCCTGCTCCACCTTCAAGAAGGAGAAGGAACTGTGTCTCCACATACTGTGGTGAGGCCACCTCGGATAATATTATGTTAGGTGCATTTTGTGAATTGGTACTATTAATTTTATAAATTGTGTGTGTTGAACATTATAAATTGCGCAGTGCTTTAAAATGTGCGGCGCTAACCCTATCCCTCATTCTAACCATAGCCCCCAAACCTAACCCTGACACTATAGCCCAACAGATACACTTAACCAGGAAACTGTATTATAGCGCTATCAGTTAGTTTATCGATGAGAAGCTAGTGGCAGCTTACAAAGCATCTGACTGACTGCACATACACAGCAATGATAGCTTGTCAAAGGTCAGGAGAGGCAGTAGTGACACACCGGGTACATGGACACTATGACGATGAGAAGCTTATAACTGTGTTAGCTATATAGCCTCGTTCCCAGGCTCCCCCACGTGCACTCACGAAAATAAACAGGCTATGTGATAGCTAGTTCACAGTGTTCGGGGTATAGTGCCCAAAGGTTAACGTTCTTGCTCCAGGCAGAGTCTCCATTGTCACAATATCATGTCCCCCCCCCCCCCCTCCCTGCAGGGTACTACTGAAGCGCTTTCGTGTCCCCCGCGAGAACCCCCTCTCCTTCCAGCTGGGGCTGGTGGAGAGGGAGATCAGCGAGGTGCTCCGGGGACACCTCCGGAAGCAGCGCTCCGAAACAGGCCCCAAGGCCGGGTCACCTGACTCGAAGGCCACCCAGAAGGAGATTGGTGCGGAGGACGTGTGCCCAATCTGCCAGGAGGAGCTACTGGGGAAGCCCCTCCCCCTCACCTTCTGCAAGTTCGGCTGTGGGAACAGCGTGCATATCAAGTGCATGAAGATCTGGGCGGAGCACCAGCAGTCCAACGGGGAGACCACCGTCCGCTGCCCTCTGTGCCGGGAGAACTTCGGCTCCATCCAGGTAAGTGCCCGCCTCGTTCCCAGGCTCCACCTTTTTATCGCAAAGTGGAAAAAAAGCTTAGTAATAAAAGCTGAGGGGTGGAGCCTGGGAACGAGGCTAGGTAGGAGCTGCAACTTAGTCCCTGACAGTACCCCTTACATACATGTCAGTAGACAGTATGCCTCATACCAGACTGTTCTCTACAACTGTGTGGTACAGTACGTGGGAGCCTTCTATTGTGGACACCTTCGGTATCTGGTGAAGTGTACTGTATAGAGAGGTGTCCTCATTTCAGGGGTAAATTGACATTAAGAAAACACATTTGGGACATAGCAAAGTGTCCTTGGGGTTCCACTGTAGCACTGGAGCAATTGCTAAATGATTGTCTGCACCCACCCTCAGGACCTGTCCCGCGAGCGCTCTTCCCGGCTCCTCGGACAACGTTCCTCTGCCCACCTGGGCGTGGCCTGCAGCAGCTGCCACGCCCTGCCCATTTCCGGGCGCTGCTACCGCTGCTCCCTGTGCCCTCGCTACCACCTCTGCCAGGGGTGCTTCACCGGCACCAGCACCCACACCCAGCACTCCTTCGAGTTCCGGCAGGTTAGGGTCAGGGCTAGGGTTACGGATAGGGTTAGGGTTAGGGTTAGGGTTAGGGTTAGGGTTAGGGTTAGGGTTAGGGTTAGGGTTAGGGTTAGGGTTAGGGTTAGGGTTAGAGCTAGGGTTAGGGTTAGGGTTAGGGTTAGCGTTAGCATAGGAGCACCACACATACAAAGTTGCCACACACACATAGCCTCAAACCCAGGCCTTCCACGCACATTTTTTTTGCAGCCGTGGTAAAAATCTGATGACAAAATAATCTGCGTGGGTTCGCATCTATAGCAGACAGCCTGACTCCATGCCACGTCTCTCCATTTCCTTCCTAGCGACCCGGCCAGCCGTGGCGCCCGGCTACCAGGCTCTCCCACCCTGCCACGCCCACCGTCTCGTCGGCACTCTCCCAGAACCTGCAAAGCCGCTCCCTCACTGAGAACGACTACGAGCTACTGCTGCAGCTTGACCAGCCAGCACAGGTCAGCCGAGGAGCAAGAGACGCACAGTCTGGCTACTCACTAGTGTAGCTTTAGTATGGCTTCACATATTTAGTTTTTAGTAAAAAATCTTTAGTTAGTCAAAAACAGGGTTTCTAAAACACTTTTAATTTAGTCAACCGTAACTAAATGAGTTGATTTTGGAGTTTAGTTGTACTTTATTCCCAGAGGCCAGTGCCCTTTGAAGTTTTAGCTTTAGTTAGTTAACTAAATCAGTTTTTACTCCGACTAATCACTTTTGTTTTTAGTTTCAGTTAACTAAAACAGCACTACTACTCACTGGCCTCTCCCTCCTCGTTTTAGACCTCTCACGCGACCGTGCCTGAGCGTGTGATCAACTCCCTGCCGGTGGAGCCCTTGGAGGGCTTGAACTCGTTGCTAGGGGGTGGAGCTTGTTGCCAGGTGTGCAACAGTGTCTACCAGCGAGGGGACTGGGTCCGCAAGCTCCCGTGCAAGCATAAGGTGAGGGGTAAGGAAGGGAGAACTCCAGCAGATCCCATAATATTTCATCTTAGTAAGCAAATAAATTGCATTTTTAGTAAACATTTTTTGTGAATTATTTAGCAGAGGGAGTGGTTAGATACTTAATTTGCGTCAATTTGGTGTGGACTTTCATGTATTCAACAAAGCGCACCATTTGATTTGGGGATTTGAAGACCCCCTGAGCTACTAATTAATGCTGAGGACTTGATTAATGTAGTGCACGTGCTAGTTTGAAACGCTGGCTATTACTGGAACCATGGTCCGGCTCCAGAGAGTCTAGCCTCGCTCCCAGGCCTTCGCACAGCTTGTTGCTTGCAGTACGAAAAATCCTTCTTCCATTTTCAGGGAGGGGAGAATCTAGGAACAAGACTAAGAGGTGACGATGTGTGTCCTTATTATTCAAGGAATTCACAACATCTCATTACTGCTGTATTGGGCTCATGTAGGATATTCGACTCCCAGAATAGGGTGTGGCTTAGGGTTAGCGTTAGGGTAAGGGTGAGGGCCGGGGTGAGGGGAGGGATGACGCCTCATTTTGGGAGTCGGCTATCTTACATAATCCCTGTTAACCCCGCCCACTTTCAGTTTCACCGAGCCTGCATCGACAACTGGCTGCGCTCTGGCCACGCCTCCTGTCCCATCGACGGCCAGCCCGTGGTGAGAGACCGCCCAGGCAAGAGGCGACTCGCCAAGAGGGGCGTGGCAGCAGGTTCCACCGAGGGGAACAAGGGACAGAAGGGGGTGGGTTCCCTGTCCCGGGCTCTCTCTCACCAGAACAGCTGCGGCGGTGTGGAAGAGCTGGAGTTCACCCTCTCCGGGCAGAGCATTGGAGTCGGGACGCCCAGCAGTGCACGGCTGAAGAGAAAGTGAGTGGGACATACAGTGGAACCCCTCTAATGTGGACACCTTGGGGACCTGGTGAAGTGTCCTGTACACTGTATATGGCATTGTGGTGTGTAGAATATGTGCTATATAGGGTAGGGTTAGGGTTAAAATTAGG
>CBDBCK010000025.1:0-3891 GCA_965203345.1 Dehalococcoidia bacterium | reverse complement strand
CCGGGAAGGCTCCCTAATTGGCTACAGTAGGAGGTGGTGTAAGCTCTGGAACAGGGAGCACCCTGATCTACCTACCACTGAGCTTGCCTTGGTGGGTAGGTATAGGAGACTGATGGGTCTGCAGAAGACGTATATTACCAAGAAAAGAACAGCTGCAGACCCAGAAGAGAGGAAAGTCTCCAATGACAAAAGACAACCTGCTGAAACCAGCCCCGTCAGTGACGTAGCCAGGAAAGACGACCAGAAGAGTGATGAGCCTAGTTGGATAGACGTAGAACTGCGAAAAGAATCGATTAGGGAAGATTTCGCCTGGAAGCTCAGTGAGGTTAAGCGTCGGGGAGTAGGTGACTTCTCAGGAAGGATTGGACAGAGCCTCAAGGGAAGAAAAATAGAAAAAGTGACACTCAAGGCAGTTGATGAACTCATTGCCGACGAGTACCAGAAGAACGGAACACTCTGGCACCTGAACTGCCTAGTTTACACTGGGTCAGTGATGGTGGCTGAGAAAGCGAAGTTTTTCCCCAGGCAAAGAAAACAGCTATGGGAACAGAGGAGAGTCGCCGAAATCCGACAGTTGCGAATAGAAGTAGGCAAGGCAAAGGCTGACCTGACCAAGCGTATTGCTGGGGGGAAGCTCACCAAGCGACAGAACCGAAACCGACGTGTTGTTGTGAGGCTAGTGGGGAGCCAAAGCGTTATGAGGCTGAGAAACTTCATTGAAGCAAGGTCTAACCTGCTGAAAGTGAAGGTAGCTCAGGTCAGGGAAGCAAGAACACGAAGGTGGAGGAAGGTGTTGAACTCGAGATACAGAACGAGTAGATCTAAGGTGCTGGTGAGAAGGTCAAAGAAGCGAAAGCCGGAGACTTGTCCTACCAAGGAAGACATTACTGAGTTTTGGGGAGGAATACTTGGTGTCCCGGGAAGTTATGACCCAGAAAACCCAGCTATTGCTGAATGGCTGGAGAGCTGTACGGAGTCAGAAGGCGGAGACGAGTTACCCCTCAGTGAGGAGATCTTTGCCGCAACGCTGAAGCAAGCAAAAAATTGGAAGGCAGCGGGCAGAGATGGAATCTGTGTGTATTGGTGGAAAGCCTTTCCACAGGCTGCCCACTCCCTCTGGGAAAACATTCGAGATATGATTAATGGTAAGAAGATCCCAGCATGGCTAGTGAAGGGGAGGACGGTCCTAATACCCAAGGAAGGGTGCATTGGCAGGGCTGACCAATACCGACCCATCACTGTGTTGAACACTGCTTACAAGTTGCTCACGGGAGTCCTAACAAGGATATTGCAGACGCACGTCTGTGAGAGTGAAATCCTTCCGCTCGAGCAAAAAGCCTTGAAAAAGGGGAGCAGAGGATGCCTTGATGCGCTGATGATAGACGCCATGATCACTGAGGTGGCTAAGGAACACGGGTTCGACCTCTCAGTGGCATGGATCGACTACCAAAAGGCCTATGACCGTATCCCCCACGGTTGGCTACACGAGGTGCTGCGAGCGATCAACGCACCTCAACGCGTACGCAAGTGTATCCGCCGTCTCACACGTAAGTGGGAGACGGAGTTCAGCACAGGAGTGGAGAAGGTGGTCAGGGTTGACATGCGCCTAGAAAGAGGACTGTTTCAAGGGGACTCCCTTTCGCCACTGTTGTTTTGCCTCTGTATTCTGCCACTGTCGCATGCTCTGAGAGGTCTGGGGAGAGGCTTTAGGGGCTATACACTCCGAGAGCCAATCACCCACCTGCTATTTATGGATGACCTCAAGGTGTATGCGAACAGCCCGAGTGAACTGCAGGTAGTGGTGGAGTTGGTTGATGAAGTGTCAGTGGCAATGGGCATGGCTCTGGGACTAAGGAAATGTGCAGTAGCTCATATGCACAAGGGAGTGGGAGTAGCGGGAGAAAGTATAGCACTCACTGAGGGGAGGACAGTCGAAGCACTGCATGGCTCTGACATCTACAAGTATCTGGGGATTAAGCAGCTCTTTGACCACCGGCACACGTTGGTAAGAGAAGAGCTGACCGGGGAATACAAAAGGAGAATGGTCACTATATGGTCGTCGGAACTGAGCTCAAAGCATAAAGTGGATGCCACTAATACCTGGGCTGTGGCTCTCTTTCGCTATTTCTTCCCAAGTATGCGTTGGTTCAGGTCTAACCTGAGCTGGCTGGATGCGCAAACAAGGTCAATACTGACAAGTTTCCGGTGCCATCAGTTTCTTGCCTCCACAGAGCGATTGTACCTCCCAAGGGTTGAAGGAGGCAGAGGACTCCAAAGGCTGCGACACGTGTGGGAACGGGAGGTAGTGTCAGCAGCGGTGTACCTCAAAACATCTGCGGAAACTGACCGACACCTCGAGGCGGTGTTCCAACACCAACTGGATAGGGACGCTCAGGGCCTATACACCAACCTCGGGGAAGCGCAGAAGGTCCTGGAAGAATATGGGTTGAAGGATGAGCTCACAGACCAGAAGGAACCCAAGAAGGCAGCCAAGCGCCTGAAGGGTCTCCAACTCGAACGCATGCGAGAGTCACTGTCGGGAAAGTGCATTCACGGCCCCTACTGGAAGCAAACTCTCATGCCAGGCATAGACAGACCCTTGTGCAACCTATGGCTGAGAGATGGGAGGCTTAGAGCGGAAACAGAAGCCTATATCGTGGCAATGCAGGACGGAGTAATTAGAACCAGGAAGTATAGGTATACAATCCTAAGAAAAGATTGCTCAAGGCTATGCAGGCTTTGCGAGGAGCAAGAGGAATCACTGGGGCATATTCTGTCAAGTTGCCCCCTGCTGTGCTGGTCTAGGTACAAGGAAAGACATGATCGGATTCTCTATCAGATAGTAAGGAAGTTGTGTGTTCATTACGGGATGGAAGTACCAGGCAAGCACAAATGGGGAGAGGGTGGGCAGTGTGTCCCGGTGGTTCTGGAGAACTCAGCTGTTAAAATCTCAGTAGACCACTGCATTCCAACTGCACAGGCAATGCATGAACGACGTCCAGACCTAATGCTCACCATCAAGGGAGAGAAAAGAATTGCGATTTTAGAAGTAGCAGTGTCCTGGGAAACCAGGATACTAGAAAGGGAGCGGGAAAAGAGAAACAAGTATAGGAAGCTGGTTGCCGATATGGTGAGTGTTAGACCTGGCTGGGAGGTCAAAGTCTTCCCTATGGTGGTAGGGTGTCTGGGGACGATCGGTGGAATGGGGACAGAGCTAGAGAATCTCCAAATCTTCTCTGAGCAGGAAAGAGTAGACCTGGTGAAAGAATTACAACTGGAAGCCCTAGTCTCGGCAGTAAGAATAGTCAAAAGGCACCTAGTGTGCTAAAGGGGGGTCCCAGTGCAAAAAGACAGCTCAAGGAATCAGGGTGCTGAAGTCTCTCTGGTGCCGCCGGTTGCTCAAGGCGTAAGTCGGCCCCGGCGGTGCAGCAGCCCCAGTTGGTACTAAGTACCCAGAGCTAAAGGCTCACTCATAAAGAACTCTAGCAAACAATCCACAGTCATTATAACCAAACAGAACAGAACAGTCATACCAAAACACTTCAATGCAGAATATCAATCGTTACAGTGTATATCATCCAAATTTCTCTCTTCTCCCTCAACTCTCAATGTTCAAACCAATTAAATTGCTTTTAAACAAAGTCTTGTCAACTGGGTGGTGGTTGCGCGTGAGGTTGCGTCGCGCTGGGTGCTAGCGTGTGGTGGAGAGGGGAGAGAACGAGAGAAGGATGAGTGTGCGGCGGGAGAAGGTTGGTAAGGAAGAAGTGAGTGACTGAGAGCGATAAGGGTAAAAGTGGTGGAAAGCTGGAAGATGAGGAAAGGGTGCGAGGGCGCTGGGGTTGCACCAAATACATTGAACTAATGTATGACACACCAGAAGTAAAAGTCGTA
>CBDBCK010000024.1:0-7391 GCA_965203345.1 Dehalococcoidia bacterium | reverse complement strand
ATTTTGCTTTCTACGCACACGAGAATATACCTGACGAATTTTCGATGCAGTCGACTGAGCTTGAGATGAGATTGAATCAAGTTCGGTTTTGATCCCTGAGCGAACAAACCGATTCAATTCATTAACACGCACTCCGACACGACTTAGCTGCTTTTGACTGTATGCCTGAATCGGAAGCGACTTGCGTATATCATCGGGTGTACATTCATCAAGTTCCCCTTCTGCTATCTTCAGCAACACCTCCCCAGACTTTGATTTCCGATGAACCATGTGCGGAACGCCGTTAACTTCAAATTGGACTTCAACCGTTGCGTCATGTTTTGCAAGAGTGTTTTCGATGAGATTCCTATGTCGGTCAGCGAACGATTGACCGTCCACAGTTTCTTCTTGCTGATATTCGTCGCAAAGCGCCCACCGAAGGTATTCAAGGATCGTCGATTTTCCGGTTCCGCGGCTACCGATAAGCGCCGTGTACTGCGGATTAATAGCTAAATCGAGCGACCCCATAAACTCGCTATTGGACACGCGCACAGACTTGATTATTACCGAGGGCAACTGAGGTTCGCTTTGCGAAATCCGCGACTCTTGTGCTAAACATGCTTGTCGCAGTGCCTCTGCTGTAGGTACAGCCCATTTAACCCAAGTTGACACTTCGCCAAGCTGCATGTGATCTTCCGACCGCGAGTCTGATGTTTGGAAAAGCGCTATTCTCTTGTTCTCATAGTGAAGTACTTCGCCATGTAGGATATTGAGATCGCCGACGTCACATTTATCGATTGAACCGTCGAGATAGCCACCTACACACGGTATAGTCTTGTACTTATCTGCTATAGCGTTCCGAAGCAATGTATGTTTACCACCTGAAGTAACATTAGGCAAAATGATGTATCGATCTTTAAGATAATCGTGTTCGTCGAGTTTCTGTTTTAATTGTTCTAGCGTCGTTATTGCATCTAGCCGCCGTACTTTCGCTGTTTTTTCTTTAGAATCGGGTGACGGCGTAATGGCCAGCACCGTGAGAATTTTACTGAGCAAATTATCGGGAAAATCCGAATCCCAGATAACGATAGCTTGACAAGGGATGCCCAGTGTCAGTTCTAATCCCGGAAACACGATGATTTTTTCTTCATCGGGAACGTCGGTGCCGTCCTCCTTTTTTTCGTTCGCCGCCGCTTCTCGAAAGTACTTAAAGAAGCACAAGTCGTGATGATCGGTAATCGCCACAGCATCAAGTCCCTTCTCCCTACAAGCCTTTATAAACACTTCCGCATAAGCTTTTCGGTCATCGGGTTCAGAATAGGAACTTCCCTTCCACGCCCAGTCCCTCGGAGAATGCACCTGAAAGTCACAACGATAAAAATGGGCACCTTTATCCATGATTCACCTACTCAAGCGCTAAATCTTCGAGGAATTCGGACGGCACTTCTCCGCTGGTTACCAATAGCCGATCCCTTGCTCTCGTACATGCTACGTACAGCAAATGCCGTTCTGTATCGTAGACCTCTTCTAAATCAGCTTTGTCGGCAACTCCCTCTATGCGCTTCTGTGAGGGAATAACTTCGTCATCACACGCCATGACCACAACGGCTTTGAACTCTAAACCTTTGGCTAAATGCATCGTGCATAATGCCGCACTTCCGTGCACAAGCTGGATATAGCTATCTAGTGGTTTGTATGGAATAGCCGCTCTTTTGAGTGCGGTTTCCGCCCGTTCTAATTCGTTTTCCGAGCGAACGATTACGCCAATCTCATGAGGCTCAAACCCATCCTCTTGAAGGTCGTTCAACCACTCCGCTACACCGGCAATCTCTTCTTCGTGTGACTCGAAGGTTCGAATAGTCGGCGGAGGCCCATTGAACATCGAAACAGTGCCACTACGGTTATCCAAATTGCCATCAACATCTGACACGCTTGGATCCAACAGACGATCTGCTTGCATTCTTATCTGGTGCGATGTTCTGTAATTCACCCGCAATGTCTTGGAACGTCCCCGAATATCAACGCCAAGTGATTTCCACGAAAACGCCTGTTGAAATATCCGCTGGCCTAGGTCGCCCGCAAAGAAAAGAGCGTTTGGTTTGTCACCGCCTAATGCGGACAAGAAGCGCAACTGCGGAATGCTAATATCTTGCGCCTCATCAACGACCACAAAATCGAAGAGGCTTTTCTGTTTTCTTGCCTGCACTTCTTTCAACGAATGATATATACCTGCCATCGAGACAGCATTCTTTTCGTTTAACTCTCGGCGAACTTGCTCAAACAATTTCCATAGAAGCTGGCGCTGCGGCTCTGTCAGCCGAGTCTTCCGACCTAATCTGGGAACATCACGATAGTCTTCCCATGAATCTATCTGCAATGCATCAACGACTTGAAGCCATTCTTCAAAAACAAATGCTTGGGAGAAACGTAATCCCTTAATGCCGTCTGCATGCTTGGAAACCAATTCGAACAGCTTTTCCCGATTAAGTAAGGTCTTCTCATCCGGATTAAATTTATGCAGCCGAAGGGCGATAGCATCCAATGAATAAATATCGAGACGTTCTGCCAGCCTAGGGGTGCTGCCGATTAAGTGCTTCAGCTTCTCCTTGAGTGCGTTAGCTAGAGAATCTGAGAATGTCGTGAGAAGTACGCGAGAATCCGGATTCTGCTTTGCCAAGAATACAGCCCTATGCAGCGCGACAATTGTTTTCCCAGTACCCGCTGAACCAGAGACCCTTGCTGGCCCATTAAAGTCTTTCTCGACCAATTCTCGCTGAGCTGGATGCAGGAAGATCGTCCATTTGCTCCAAGGAAAATCTAGTGCACGCTCTAACTCTTCCCCATCGCTCATTATGTGGAAACGGCGCTGTGCATCCGGGTGGTCAAATGGGTCTGTTTGCAGAGCTACGGACGCGGATGGCGGCGGCGTACCCCCAACTGCGATCTCAATTAGTGCTTCAGACGCTTCCGCCGGAAGGTGATCCGCCAGTTTAAGAATTGAGTCTTCGTCTGCAGCCTTTACGTCCGCTAACCATTCTGAAGGAACACCGTAGTCAAGTAGCTGTTCATCATCGAATTTGTCAAATAGCAAGGGCTTAGGCGGTGAAACTGCCTTGACATTGACGTAGTACGGCACACGTATTTCTTCAACCCGCTTACGTATTTCAACGAGCTGGGCCGCGCCGGTCTTCGGGTGAACTTCAAGTTTGTGCTTCTCCGCCCATTTATATGCATCATTACGATGACCGACATAGCAGAGAAGCAAACTTGACTTTGAGCGATGAACAATGATCCATATATCGTGGTTCACTCGTGCCGACCAGAAGTTTTTGTCCTGGGCACGATCTAGCCTATGAAAGCTATGCCTCGGATTTTCGGGGTTCATCTGCAAATCAGACGCAGTGGTTTTGACTGCCTTCTGTTCATCGCTGGTCAGTTTGCCAAGGCTACTGGTAAATGAATCGGCGATACGGAATTCCATGTCACATATCTCCCTTTCGCCACGGATGCATATAATCCCATCCGTCTAAATCACAGTAGTTCCATGCGTCGGAGCTAAGGCTCTCTAGGTGTTGCATTCCCTCATTAAAGCACTGATGCTCAATAGCCCAATTCAATCGCTGCGCTTTTGGTGAAGAGGCCTCCTTGTTCTTCAACTCCACCATGAATCTGTTCTTCTGCTCTTCTTTTGGCATTACTCGACTCTATATACTTTCATCACTTCGTCACCCAGATGGTTGATGACTTTGACAGCAACCCGGCCGCTCTTGGGCTTGTCGAACGGACGCGACAGGTCGCTGTTCAGCGTTTCCCACGCTTCCTGATTGATTGCCGATTTCAGGGTTGTCTTCAGCGACTTATAGGGGTTGTTTGCGCCCAGAAAGTAGGCATGCCGGACAAAGAAACTCTCTTCGTTGTAATCCGTATCGATAAACCAGCAGGCGATCCCATCCGCACCGTCGCTTCTGATTTCGCCGGTACTAGGGTGGTAGACATCGACACCGTTGATCTTGACCTGAATCTGATCATCTTCCGCGTCGAGAATATCAATATCCGGCTCACCGAAGATAACGAACAGATTGCCCTTGCCGGTGTTCTTCAGGTCATCCGCCATGTGTAGATCGGCATTCATCCGGGCTTTCAGGACAGGAACACGGCCAAGCTTTTTGAACTCGGTAGAATGTGCGTCGTAATTGAAGGCGCAGGTTATAAGAACATCAAAACCCGCGTCTGCGGCTTCTTTGGCAGCACTGACCAGATCAGGGCGGGATACGGTGCCGAACTCCGGGCCAATAAAGATCGCTGCCCGCTTCTCGGACTCACCTTCATCTATATAAACACCCTCTGCACAGACTAGGTCGCCCGGCCAAGGTTTCAGGGAAGTGAAGTTAATCTTGTCGTCTTTGTGAGCCTGCTGAACTCCTGCGGTCTTGAGGATTTCCAGGATGATCTGAGCAAAATCCTGCTCATCCTCAAACTCTGCTTTCTGGTGCGCCGGGTCGATCAATTCATCATCGGCACCGACTGAGAGCGCACGGTGCGGCGATAGGCTTTCTACTGTGAACGGCCCCGCTACTCGAACTTTCTTGTTGTCTTCGTAGGGCTTATCATAGAGGTATTCGAAATCTGCTTTCGCGGCGATTGAAGCATTGATCTCATGTTGACGTTCAATCCGCAATTTCCACCACTCCTTATGCGATTGCCTGGCATTCTTCGACCAATCATCAACTACATCGCGCGGTATCTCCCATTCTTCCCATGATTGACCAAGTTCGTCATTCAACAGTTTTCGAACAGGTTCAAGTTTTTCCTGATACTTGTCCCATATAACATCGATTTCCGAATTATTTGCAATTGACTTGAGCGTAATATGCGGCACACGCTCGTACACAAAACCATAACGAACATTTCCCGTGGTCGGTTGCGTCGACGGTGTTGTTCTAGTGACCTCTGCTTCTTTTTGGATACCGTCTTGAGAATCAGTCAGCAGGTAGTAAGGATAGCGAGCACCCATTATTCGCGCCCTTGCCAAAGCCAATGAAACACGAGAGGTGTCAATCGTTATCCAGCGTCGGCCCCATTGTTCCGCAACATATGCCGTTGTTCCTGATCCACATGTCGGATCAAGAACGAGATCGCCGGGGTCGGTGGTCATTAAGAGGCAACGCTGAATAATTTTCGTCGATGTCTGGACAACGTATGATTTCGCGATTTCCGGTCCCGTATCGCTCCATGTACTGCCAATTTCAGATGCAGGATAATCGTCGTGATAGTAGATAGAACTCAAAGCAGTTCTATCAGGACTCACCCGGTCCGCCGCGAGCAATCTCTGGAATCCATGTGACGAATGCCGCCAACTTCGCATTGGCGGTATTTGCCACATGGACCCAAAACATGTTCGCGGCTCATTGTCTCCGGCGTTCATGGAGTGAAGCGGTAACTTACGAAATGCTCTGGTACCATACGGCAGAATTGAGGGGTCTCTCTTTTCTTCTTTGGTCATTGACCTCCGAGCAGCTTCCGCTTCTTCTACCTTGTTATACACTTGTGTATCGATTTCCCGAGCCAGCAGGAGTCGTCGGAACTTTAGGTTGATTGCGTCTTTGCCGTACCAGATCAGGTAATCTGAGGTACTTTTGAGCGAGCGTTCCCTTGTCGTTCCACTACTCACACGACAGGCTATCAAGTTGATGAAATTCTTCTCCCCAAAAATCTCATCCATCACCGCCCTGACCCGGTGGACATTCTCGTCCCCAATCTGCACAAAAACCGAGCCGCTCTCCGTCAGCAACTCCTTCGCCACTGCCAGCCGGTCGCGTAGGTAGGTCAGGTAAGAGTGAATTCCGTCCCGCCAAGTATCCCGGAATGCTTTGGTTTGCTCAGGCTCACGCGTGATGTGTTGCGCATTTCCATCTCGAACGTCCCGGCTTGTCGTAGACCACTGAAAGTTAGAATTAAACTTGATACCATACGGCGGGTCGATATAAATACACTGCACTTTTCCGCGCAAACCCTCACGTTCCGCAAGTGAAGCCATCACCTGAAGACTGTCGCCAAGTATCATCCGATTCGACCAGTGCGCCTCGTGCTGATAGAACTCCGTCTTTGCAGCTTCATTGGGCAGGCCATTGAAGTCGGCAAATAGATCACCTATGAACCCCTGATCCTGTTTTTCCACCTCGGCCTCCGATGCTTCGGTCTGACGTCGCAGGTCGTCAATCAATACCTTGGGATGAACCTTTTCCTGGATATACAAAGGTGGCGCATGCACAACGAGGGAAGACCAGTCCTGCTCGTCTTTGCCACGCCAGACCAATTGTGGGTCAAGGTCACGATTGCGGCGCTCGTAGGCTACGCGAATAGAACTCTTGTCTTTTTCATGCAGCACGGCCTCATATTCAGCCGTCGGGATATTCTTTCGTGACGCCTCCTCATGGGTGAGGGTTTCTACTTTCTTCCCGGTTTTCTTCTTTTCTGCTGTTGCCATTGTCTCTATCCCTTCCCCTTTTCATGCTCGCGCGGTGTACATTTGTGTGCAGTAATTGCAGCGTCTACCATCTTGTTAAACTCCGCCTCCACTTTCTTTGCAAAGTCCTGCTCCATCTCATAAACATCTGTAAATTCGGCGAAATCCCAGCGCCCGTATGTCCCCAGATTGTTCACCCCTGGCACCCAGTAGGTATCCATGGTCAGCTTCTTTTCTTTGGCGTCTTCGCGCCGGAAGCCCTTGATCTCGACAATCAGATTGAGCGGATCATCCTGTCCGTCGTCTATCCGAACGATGAAGTCCGGTCGGTACTGCTTTGTTTCAGACCCATAGCGGTAGGGAACTTCCAAACCCAGACTATGGTTCTTGACATACGAGACAACCTGCTCATGTGCTTCGGCGACACGGCAAAATTCTGCCTCCCAGTCACTATCCAAAATGACCCAGTTGATGTGCGATTTCAGCGGGCTGGTTTCCCAGCGGTCAGTCTTGGATGTATTGAAGTTGACGTGCATGGTTGAACCCGCCGGATTATACGGATCAAGCAATACCTTGATGGGGCGCTCCTTGCTCTGCTCGGCCAGCGTGATAGCAGCCGTGATCCTCGAACAGGCCATGTCTGCCAATTCCTGATACATGAGTTGGGCCGGATACGTGCCACCCTTACATACGAGGTTGCCATCCAACCATTGCTTCGTAATCCGTTTGAGTTGAGCAAACAGGTGAAGCTTTGGCTCTTCTCCCGGGTCACGCCATTTTGTGTACAGCAACCTCTGCGTCAGGTGGAAAAGCAGCGTCGAATGACGCAGGTCTCCTGTGTGAATTAGGTTCAGGTCAACCGCCTCGCCGATAATGCCCGCATTTTGGGTGACCGCCGGGCCGACCAGATCCGGCGTCAACTCAAGCACTGATTCATCGTTGAACT
>CBDBCK010000023.1:0-1538 GCA_965203345.1 Dehalococcoidia bacterium | reverse complement strand
AAGATGCCAATAGACGCTTGAGTTCCCGGTGGTTGATTAATCCAAGTTGGGAAAGACCATTGCAGTCTAATTGTCGATGCTGGAAACATGAGAGGCCGAGGCTACTCCGGTAGGATTCGTCATCGGTGCACGATGGAAGCAGACCTGTTGGTCGGTGAGAAGCAGTCGCAGCCACTGCCAGAGATACGATGGAACATGACAATACAAGGATTCTTGTCATCTGGAAGCACGCCATCATTAAATGTGTGACTTTGTAGCTCTACACACCGGGCAGCCGAGCGTGCGTCGAACGATTATGAGGCACTCGTCTCTTTGGGTTGCGTCGTCCCTACAATCGCACAGCTCAGCACAAAACAATCGATTGCACGGTGGCGATCTGAAGGCTCACTGTAGTAATAGCTCACCTGCCGGACGAGGGCGAGACTTCAGCTGCTTGGTGGATGATGAATTCAGTTCGGTTGGGGATTCTCGGCTGAGCAACTGGCCCATTCATACTCTCATTTTTGTCGAGGCGGAGTATGGCGGGTTGAGGAGAAGTCTCAGGTCATTGGTAATATAATCATACAGATCCTGAATAATTTTTATATAGACCGCGCCGGCATGTCTTCTCAGACTGTCCGTCGACAAATTTAGAAAATGCCATATCAGAAGAAAGCAAGATACGGACTGTACATGTATGTGCACATGTACTGTATGGTGGAGAAATGCTACGTGCTGCTGCGTGTACCACCTCCTTCTATGCATTGCATTTGACAATGCCCTCAATATAAATCATGGAGCTTTCGGCATCTCTTGCAAGAATTTCCTTATGGCTATCCGATCGATGCAGAGTACACGTAGACTCTTGGATCTAGATCTATATCTCTAGACGATTGACGTTAGACAAGGCCGGTCGATCTGCTGCTATCTAGATCTACCTGTCTTGCATTATCATGTATATACCTTTTGTCATACTAGAGCTAATACATGTTCAAATAGATACCTCCTAGCTAGAATTTCCGCGCAACTTATTCCTATCATATACAAAGATCGATGTCTGGGCACATGTCAGCCATGCATGATGCCTTCTTTTCTTCGGGCTGATTTTTCTTCTTCTTTTTCTTCTTTTGTCTCGAGATTCCAGATGAGGACTCGTCATCTTGTTCGTAAAACTCATCAGATAGATCCGAAGTATCGGATTGTCCATCCTCCTCTTCTGGAAAGTTATCGCGCTTGGACCTTGCCCTGGTTACTACAAACGCAATCGCTAGGGACAGTACGAAGAATGCCACAGCTCCTCCTACTGATATAATGATCGTCATGAGAGTATCCGTGGAATCACCCTCTGACCCTCTCTGTGCCGCTGCTGTTGCAGCAGCTACCTCGTTGAACATTGGTCCCACGGGAGGGAGGGTGAATGGAGCTGGCGTTGGTGCTTCTGTGCACTGTATTCTACAGGTGCAGGGACAGCGGGATATTAGCTCGGATATTTCGTCTTCAGAGAAGGCAACGATCGTCTTGGCCTCGAAGCAATTGTTGAAAACTTGAAAGGCGGAGCA
>CBDBCK010000022.1:0-14418 GCA_965203345.1 Dehalococcoidia bacterium | reverse complement strand
CTCCGTAGCCGTTCTGGTCAGCAGTGTACTTGACTGTCTGGATACGGCCGTCTGGCAGGTTGACAGAGTAGTATCCGTTGGCGTAGTTGCCATCGTTGCTCTCGTTCTGCGAGAAGACGGCGCCCGAGTAGTGGTCGTCGACGGCGTAGTCGAACTGGTACGGCTCAGCCGGCTGCTTGTAGGTCGACTGCTGGTAGGTGGAGGGGCCAGATCCGTAGGACTGGGTCGGTTGGTAGGTCGTCTTGTGGGCGCCGTAGTTGTTGGAGGGGGCGGCGGCAGCCACGGCCACCAGTGCTGCGACGGCGAAGAACTGCAAACAGAAATCCTCCAAGGCGTTAGTTTCTCCGATCGTCGGATGTGTTTGGAGATTTCACGTCCGTGTTATTACCTACTGTGTGAAAGCACTGATAAAATGCGACCTGCTAACAGAGCGAGATCTGCTTCGAAAACTTTGCTGCCAGTGTCTACCTTTTTTTATTCGGTATGCGAATGCAGATTATGAAGCAAAACTGGTGTCCGATCATCATATTTGCTGGCCGAGCGCCACGAACTGACCTTCATGTTTGCAGAGTTGGTCTTGGACGTCTGATAGTGTGGACGGTGAGCCGCCTGGTTTTATACTAGACAGCGAACGCAACCTTGAATTGGAGGTATAGGGCGGGGCTGAATACTTAGATGTGGGCCACTGTACAATGGCCAGCCAGCTAAAGGAAGTATCGTGAGCAATTGCATAACTTGCATTGACAGCATTACAAATGCCATCTCCTTGGCAGCAGGGTGAAGAGTTCGCCACCAGCCGGCTCCTATCAACTCCCTAGCCGCAACAGAACGTATAGACTACACCAGTTGCTTGGTGCTTTTAACGATCCGCCTCACAGCGGATTCGTTTTGACAATCTCAGTCTTGGAAAATGACGCACTATTTGTCCGAGATCGGCCCATAAAATCACGCGAAATCTGACTTGCTTTGGTGTCCCTGTTTTCCTCGCCGCATTTCGACTAACAGGTGGCGTGCCTTCTTATAGGTTGATTGACGTTCATGAACAACGTCCAAGAGCCAGCTAATATAGATACGCCGCTTCCGGATGTGCGGATGATACTGTGCGCATTCAGAAATACGTTTATCATCCAGTCAGACGGTGCACTCCATTTTTGGCCGATTTAAGAGTCACACCGTGTCACCGGCTTGTTTTTTTTATCGATATGTTGTTGTTGCTCCTATTGTTTGCATACCTACTATGACGCCATTGTTTTATTAATGGTAAAGTAATGTGACATGTTTCCTATTGCAACTAGTCAACTAGTGCACATGGCTCGATGATGCTTTGCTACGTCACTTGTTCTCTTGATGCTTTGCCATTCGTTGTCGGTGGCTTGACCGCTCCAAACAATGGCGCTCTTCCTATAGCCGTTGTGATAGGCAATGGTGATGACCGAACGTATTTTCCTCGCCTCAGGGTCTTCGGCATGGATCTGGAGCCCGCAGGCATCTTACCGAAAGGTATGTTGTACGTGACGACATGCTTACTGCACTGGCGATATCATGCATAATTGCATATGCCCCGCTGACGCTGTATTAAATATAAACACGATTCTGGACGTAATGAAATATATATCCCGAGAAATGCTTCGGCTCTCCTTTCCAGTTGCCCTTTTCACTGTTCACTGTCTCCAAATCGAAAGCGAGTTGGTCTGATAATGTGCCCGTATCGACGTTTAGCCCGGTGCCATCACCTTTTAACGCAGATTGTGTGAGTGCGCAGCGCCACAATAGGCAGCAGCAGCACCTGCAGTACTGTAACTCCTTATCAACTACATTCATCCCGTTCCTTATCCTTCTCCTTGCAATAGTAAATTTTTGCACTATACCATCTTCACCTCGACTGAAAAGCCACCGTTTTGTTAATGTGGATGTCGTTGTATGTCCAAATAAAAAATAAAAATAAAATATCATTTGAAACTCGGATTCATTTGTGATGCATATGTGCGTGGAAATGAGATTGCTGAGATCTTGCAATACCTCCTGGGCATCCGAGACCAAATCTGCTTTCAACATCAATGATAGTTTGACTTGGGACCAAAAAGAATGGTTAGTGAATGTTTGCACTGTCGCGCAACGTATTTTACTGACCATCATGGGCGTCGAAAGCGGGGGGACGGGGGGACGCGTCCCCCGCAGTCGAAAAATCAGCGGGGACGTCCTCCCAGAAGTTATAATAGGTCAGTATATTTTTTCTTGAAATGTTTGCAATTTTTTCCATTTTCCAACATTTTCGAAATAAAGTGGCCGAAATCCGAGAAGAAGCTAAATTTTTGGTTTAGGTGGGTTTGGGTGCCCATGAATCCGTCCCCCACCCCCAATCACAACCTCGTGTCGACGCCCCTGCCGACCGTAGGGAACGTTCTAGTGTTTGAATCGCGGATCCAGTGTTATTAGGAGGTCCATAAACTGTAAAAGCGCAATTAATTGGTAATCGGTTCAATGACCCCATATAGTCGTTCACCGTGTATCGGGTGCTGGTAGCGCGCGGAAGCGTTCTGTTCTCAACTACTTCTCAGAGAGTTATGTTTGGAAATGGGTCTTCGAAACATCGTTCTTTCCATTTTATGCAAAAAGAGTTTACTTTGTAGCCGGCGTTTCCTTCACTCGGGAAGTTTCGCAGAAAAAGTCCTGTATGTAAATCAAGCTGCAACATATATTTCATGTGCCGGATACCAATAAGGTATGAGCGCATTAAGTACAAGCACCTGTAGAAATAACACTCTGCATAAATAGAGAAAAAGAAAAGTTTTAGTATGTCACTTAAACGTAGGTCGGCTTGTCGACGGTCTGGTAGGTGGACTGGTGGCTCTGGGTGCCGTAGCCATTAGGCTTGTAGCTGGGCTTGTACGCATCGTAGCGAGCCTGTCCTTTGTAGGTCACCTCGGCCCGGTAGCCTCCGTAGCCGTTCTGGTCAGCAGTGTACTTGACTGTCTGGATACGGCCGTCTGGCAGGTTGACAGAGTAGTATCCGTTGGCGTAGTTGCCATCGTTGCTCTCGTTCTGCGAGAAGACGGCGCCCGAGTAGTGGTCGTCGACGGCGTAGTCGAACTGGTACGGCTCAGCCGGCTGCTTGTAGGTCGACTGCTGGTAGGTGGAGGGGCCAGATCCGTAGGACTGGGTCGGTTGGTAGGTCGTCTTGTGGGCGCCGTAGTTGTTGGAGGGGGCGGCGGCAGCCACGGCCACCAGTGCTGCGACGGCGAAGAACTGCAAACAGAAATCAACCAAGGCGTTAGTTTCTCCGATCGTCGGATGTGTTTGGAGATTTCACGTCCGTGTTATTACCTACTGTGTGAAAGCACTGATAAAATGCGACCTGCTAACAGAGCGAGATCTGCTTCGAAAACTTTGCTGCCAGTGTCTACCTTTTTTATTCGGTATGCGAATGCAGATTATGAAGCAAAACTGGTGTCCGATCATCATATTTGCTGGCCGAGCGCCACGAACTGACCTTCATGTTTGCAGAGTTGGTCTTGGACGTCTGATAGTGTGGACGGTGAGCCGCCTGGTTTTATACTAGACAGCGAACGCAACCTTGAATTGGAGGTATAGGGCGGGGCTGAATACTTAGATGTGGGCCACTGTACAATGGCCAGCCAGCTAAAGGAAGTATCGTGAGCAATTGCATAACTTGCATTGACAGCATTACAAATGCCATCTCCTTGGCAGCAGGGTGAAGAGTTCGCCACCAGCCCGCTCCTATCAACTCCCTAGCCGCAACAGAACGTATAGACTACACCAGTTGCTTGGTGCTTTTAACGATCCGCCTCACAGCGGATTCGTTTTGACAATCTCAGTCTTGGAAAATGACGCACTATTTGTCCGAGATCGGCCCATAAAATCACGCGAAATCTGACTTGCTTTGGTGTCCCTGTTTTCCTCGCCGCATTTCGACTAACAGGTGGCGTGCCTTCTTATAGGTTGATTGACGTTCATGAACAACGTCCAAGAGCCAGCTAATATAGATACGCCGCTTCCGGATGTGCGGATGATACTGTGCGCATTCAGAAATACGTTTATCATCCAGTCAGACGGTGCACTCCATTTTTGGCCGATTTAAGAGTCACACCGTGTCACCGGCTTGTTTTTTTTATCGATATGTTGTTGTTGCTCCTATTGTTTGCATACCTACTATGACGCCATTGTTTTATTAATGGTAAAGTAATGTGACATGTTTCCTATTGCAACTAGTCAACTAGTGCACATGGCTCGATGATGCTTTGCTACGTCACTTGTTCTCTTGATGCTTTGCCATTCGTTGTCGGTGGCTTGACCGCTCCAAACAATGGCGCTCTTCCTATAGCCGTTGTGATAGGCAATGGTGATGACCGAACGTATTTTCCTCGCCTCAGGGTCTTCGGCATGGATCTGGAGCCCGCAGGCATCTTACCGAAAGGTATGTTGTACGTGACGACATGCTTACTGCACTGGCGATATCATGCATAATTGCATATGCCCCGCTGACGCTGTATTAAATATAAACACGATTCTGGACGTAATGAAATATATATCCCGAGAAATGCTTCGGCTCTCCTTTCCAGTTGCCCTTTTCACTGTTCACTGTCTCCAAATCGAAAGCGAGTTGGTCTGATAATGTGTTTAGCCCGTATCATTTGAAACTCGGATTCATTTGTGATGCATATGTGCGTGGAAATGAGATTGCTGAGGTCTTGCAATACCTCCTGGGCATCCGAGACCAAATCTGCTTTCAACATCAATGATAGTTTGACTTGGGACCAAAAAGAATGGTTAGTGAATGTTTGCACTGTCGCGCAACGTATTTTACTGACCATCATGGGCGTCGAAAGCGGGGGACGGGGGGACGCGTCCCCCGCAGTCGAAAAATCAGCGGGGACGTCCCCCCAGAAGTTATAATAGGTCAGTATATTTTTTCTTGAAATGTTTGCAATTTTTTCCATTTTCCAACATTTTCGAAATAAAGTGGCCGAAATCCGAGAAGAAGCTAAATTTTTGGGGTAGGTGGGTTTGGGTGCCCATGAATCCGTCCCCCACCCCCAATCACAACCTCGTGTCGACGCCCCTGCCGACCGTAGGGAACGTTCTAGTGTTTGAATCGCGGATCCAGTGTTATTAGGAGGTTCATAAACTGTAAAAGCGCAATTAATTGGTAATCGGTTCAATGACCCCATATAGTCGTTCACCGTGTATCGGGTGCTGGTAGCGCGCGGAAGCGTTCTGTTCTCAACTACTTCTCAGAGAGTTATGTTTGGAAATGGGTCTTCGAAACATCGTTCTTTCCATTTTATGCAAAAAGAGTTTACTTTGTAGCCGGCGTTTCCTTCACTCGGGAAGTTTCGCAGAAAAAGTCCTGTATGTAAATCAAGCTGCAACATATATTTCATGTGCCGGATACCAATAAGGTATGAGCGCATTAAGTACAAGCACCTGTAGAAATAACACTCTGCATAAATAGAGAAAAAGAAAAGTTTTAGTATGTCACTTAAACGTAGGTCGGCTTGTCGACGGTCTGGTAGGTGGACTGGTGGCTCTGGGTGCCGTAGCCATTAGGCTTGTAGCTGGGCTTGTACGCATCGTAGCGAGCCTGTCCTTTGTAGGTCACCTCGGCCCGGTAGCCTCCGTAGCCGTTCTGGTCAGCAGTGTACTTGACTGTCTGGATACGGCCGTCTGGCAGGTTGACAGAGTAGTATCCGTTGGCGTAGTTGCCATCGTTGCTCTCGTTCTGCGAGAAGACGGCGCCCGAGTAGTGGTCGTCGACGGCGTAGTCGAACTGGTACGGCTCAGCCGGCTGCTTGTAGGTCGACTGCTGGTAGGTGGAGGGGCCAGATCCGTAGGACTGGGTCGGTTGGTAGGTCGTCTTGTGGGCGCCGTAGTTGTTGGAGGGGGCGGCGGCAGCCACGGCCACCAGTGCTGCGACGGCGAAGAACTGCAAACAGAAATCAACCAAGGCGTTAGTTTCTCCGATCGTCGGATGTGTTTGGAGATTTCACGTCCGTGTTATTACCTACTGTGTGAAAGCACTGATAAAATGCGACCTGCTAACAGAGCGAGATCTGCTTCGAAAACTTTGCTGCCAGTGTCTACCTTTTTTATTCGGTATGCGAATGCAGATTATGAAGCAAAACTGGTGTCCGATCATCATATTTGCTGGCCGAGCGCCACGAACTGACCTTCATGTTTGCAGAGTTGGTCTTGGACGTCTGATAGTGTGGACGGTGAGCCGCCTGGTTTTATACTAGACAGCGAACGCAACCTTGAATTGGAGGTATAGGGCGGGGCTGAATACTTAGATGTGGGCCACTGTACAATGGCCAGCCAGCTAAAGGAAGTATCGTGAGCAATTGCATAACTTGCATTGACAGCATTACAAATGCCATCTCCTTGGCAGCAGGGTGAAGAGTTCGCCACCAGCCCGCTCCTATCAACTCCCTAGCCGCAACAGAACGTATAGACTACACCAGTTGCTTGGTGCTTTTAACGATCCGCCTCACAGCGGATTCGTTTTGACAATCTCAGTCTTGGAAAATGACGCACTATTTGTCCGAGATCGGCCCATAAAATCACGCGAAATCTGACTTGCTTTGGTGTCCCTGTTTTCCTCGCCGCATTTCGACTAACAGGTGGCGTGCCTTCTTATAGGTTGATTGACGTTCATGAACAACGTCCAAGAGCCAGCTAATATAGATACGCCGCTTCCGGATGTGCGGATGATACTGTGCGCATTCAGAAATACGTTTATCATCCAGTCAGACGGTGCACTCCATTTTTGGCCGATTTAAGAGTCACACCGTGTCACCGGCTTGTTTTTTTTATCGATATGTTGTTGTTGCTCCTATTGTTTGCATACCTACTATGACGCCATTGTTTTATTAATGGTAAAGTAATGTGACATGTTTCCTATTGCAACTAGTCAACTAGTGCACATGGCTCGATGATGCTTTGCTACGTCACTTGTTCTCTTGATGCTTTGCCATTCGTTGTCGGTGGCTTGACCGCTCCAAACAATGGCGCTCTTCCTATAGCCGTTGTGATAGGCAATGGTGATGACCGAACGTATTTTCCTCGCCTCAGGGTCTTCGGCATGGATCTGGAGCCCGCAGGCATCTTACCGAAAGGTATGTTGTACGTGACGACATGCTTACTGCACTGGCGATATCATGCATAATTGCATATGCCCCGCTGACGCTGTATTAAATATAAACACGATTCTGGACGTAATGAAATATATATCCCGAGAAATGCTTCGGCTCTCCTTTCCAGTTGCCCTTTTCACTGTTCACTGTCTCCAAATCGAAAGCGAGTTGGTCTGATAATGTGTTTAGCCCGTATCATTTGAAACTCGGATTCATTTGTGATGCATATGTGCGTGGAAATGAGATTGCTGAGGTCTTGCAATACCTCCTGGGCATCCGAGACCAAATCTGCTTTCAACATCAATGATAGTTTGACTTGGGACCAAAAAGAATGGTTAGTGAATGTTTGCACTGTCGCGCAACGTATTTTACTGACCATCATGGGCGTCGAAAGCGGGGGGACGGGGGGACGCGTCCCCCGCAGTCGAAAAATCAGCGGGGACGTCCCCCCAGAAGTTATAATAGGTCAGTATATTTTTTCTTGAAATGTTTGCAATTTTTTCCATTTTCCAACATTTTCGAAATAAAGTGGCCGAAATCCGAGAAGAAGCTAAATTTTTGGGGTAGGTGGGTTTGGGTGCCCATGAATCCGTCCCCCACCCCCAATCACAACCTCGTGTCGACGCCCCTGCCGACCGTAGGGAACGTTCTAGTGTTTGAATCGCGGATCCAGTGTTATTAGGAGGTCCATAAACTGTAAAAGCGCAATTAATTGGTAATCGGTTCAATGACCCCATATAGTCGTTCACCGTGTATCGGGTGCTGGTAGCGCGCGGAAGCGTTCTGTTCTCAACTACTTCTCAGAGAGTTATGTTTGGAAATGGGTCTTCGAAACATCGTTCTTTCCATTTTATGCAAAAAGAGTTTACTTTGTAGCCGGCGTTTCCTTCACTCGGGAAGTTTCGCAGAAAAAGTCCTGTATGTAAATCAAGCTGCAACATATATTTCATGTGCCGGATACCAATAAGGTATGAGCGCATTAAGTACAAGCACCTGTAGAAATAACACTCTGCATAAATAGAGAAAAAGAAAAGTTTTAGTATGTCACTTAAACGTAGGTCGGCTTGTCGACGGTCTGGTAGGTGGACTGGTGGCTCTGGGTGCCGTAGCCATTAGGCTTGTAGCTGGGCTTGTACGCATCGTAGCGAGCCTGTCCTTTGTAGGTCACCTCGGCCCGGTAGCCTCCGTAGCCGTTCTGGTCAGCAGTGTACTTGACTGTCTGGATACGGCCGTCTGGCAGGTTGACAGAGTAGTATCCGTTGGCGTAGTTGCCATCGTTGCTCTCGTTCTGCGAGAAGACGGCGCCCGAGTAGTGGTCGTCGACGGCGTAGTCGAACTGGTACGGCTCAGCCGGCTGCTTGTAGGTCGACTGCTGGTAGGTGGAGGGGCCAGATCCGTAGGACTGGGTCGGTTGGTAGGTCGTCTTGTGGGCGCCGTAGTTGTTGGAGGGGGCGGCGGCAGCCACGGCCACCAGTGCTGCGACGGCGAAGAACTGCAAACAGAAATCAACCAAGGCGTTAGTTTCTCCGATCGTCGGATGTGTTTGGAGATTTCACGTCCGTGTTATTACCTACTGTGTGAAAGCACTGATAAAATGCGACCTGCTAACAGAGCGAGATCTGCTTCGAAAACTTTGCTGCCAGTGTCTACCTTTTTTATTCGGTATGCGAATGCAGATTATGAAGCAAAACTGGTGTCCGATCATCATATTTGCTGGCCGAGCGCCACGAACTGACCTTCATGTTTGCAGAGTTGGTCTTGGACGTCTGATAGTGTGGACGGTGAGCCGCCTGGTTTTATACTAGACAGCGAACGCAACCTTGAATTGGAGGTATAGGGCGGGGCTGAATACTTAGATGTGGGCCACTGTACAATGGCCAGCCAGCTAAAGGAAGTATCGTGAGCAATTGCATAACTTGCATTGACAGCATTACAAATGCCATCTCCTTGGCAGCAGGGTGAAGAGTTCGCCACCAGCCCGCTCCTATCAACTCCCTAGCCGCAACAGAACGTATAGACTACACCAGTTGCTTGGTGCTTTTAACGATCCGCCTCACAGCGGATTCGTTTTGACAATCTCAGTCTTGGAAAATGACGCACTATTTGTCCGAGATCGGCCCATAAAATCACGCGAAATCTGACTTGCTTTGGTGTCCCTGTTTTCCTCGCCGCATTTCGACTAACAGGTGGCGTGCCTTCTTATAGGTTGATTGACGTTCATGAACAACGTCCAAGAGCCAGCTAATATAGATACGCCGCTTCCGGATGTGCGGATGATACTGTGCGCATTCAGAAATACGTTTATCATCCAGTCAGACGGTGCACTCCATTTTTGGCCGATTTAAGAGTCACACCGTGTCACCGGCTTGTTTTTTTATCGATATGTTGTTGTTGCTCCTATTGTTTGCATACCTACTATGACGCCATTGTTTTATTAATGGTAAAGTAATGTGACATGTTTCCTATTGCAACTAGTCAACTAGTGCACATGGCTCGATGATGCTTTGCTACGTCACTTGTTCTCTTGATGCTTTGCCATTCGTTGTCGGTGGCTTGACCGCTCCAAACAATGGCGCTCTTCCTATAGCCGTTGTGATAGGCAATGGTGATGACCGAACGTATTTTCCTCGCCTCAGGGTCTTCGGCATGGATCTGGAGCCCGCAGGCATCTTACCGAAAGGTATGTTGTACGTGACGACATGCTTACTGCACTGGCGATATCATGCATAATTGCATATGCCCCGCTGACGCTGTATTAAATATAAACACGATTCTGGACGTAATGAAATATATATCCCGAGAAATGCTTCGGCTCTCCTTTCCAGTTGCCCTTTTCACTGTTCACTGTCTCCAAATCGAAAGCGAATTGGTCTGATAATGTGTTTAGCCCGTATCATTTGAAACTCGGATTCATTTGTGATGCATATGTGCGTGGAAATGAGATTGCTGAGGTCTTGCAATACCTCCTGGGCATCCGAGACCAAATCTGCTTTCAACATCAATGATAGTTTGACTTGGGACCAAAAAGAATGGTTAGTGAATGTTTGCACTGTCGCGCAACGTATTTTACTGACCATCATGGGCGTCGAAAGCGGGGGGACGGGGGGACGCGTCCCCCGCAGTCGAAAAATCAGCGGGGACGTCCCCCCAGAAGTTATAATAGGTCAGTATATTTTTTCTTGAAATGTTTGCAATTTTTTCCATTTTCCAACATTTTCGAAATAAAGTGGCCGAAATCCGAGAAGAAGCTAAATTTTTGGGGTAGGTGGGTTTGGGTGCCCATGAATCCGTCCCCCACCCCCAATCACAACCTCGTGTCGACGCCCCTGCCGACCGTAGGGAACGTTCTAGTGTTTGAATCGCGGATCCAGTGTTATTAGGAGGTCCATAAACTGTAAAAGCGCAATTAATTGGTAATCGGTTCAATGACCCCATATAGTCGTTCACCGTGTATCGGGTGCTGGTAGCGCGCGGAAGCGTTCTGTTCTCAACTACTTCTCAGAGAGTTATGTTTGGAAATGGGTCTTCGAAACATCGTTCTTTCCATTTTATGCAAAAAGAGTTTACTTTGTAGCCGGCGTTTCCTTCACTCGGGAAGTTTCGCAGAAAAAGTCCTGTATGTAAATCAAGCTGCAACATATATTTCATGTGCCGGATACCAATAAGGTATGAGCGCATTAAGTACAAGCACCTGTAGAAATAACACTCTGCATAAATAGAGAAAAAGAAAAGTTTTAGTATGTCACTTAAACGTAGGTCGGCTTGTCGACGGTCTGGTAGGTGGACTGGTGGCTCTGGGTGCCGTAGCCATTAGGCTTGTAGCTGGGCTTGTACGCATCGTAGCGAGCCTGTCCTTTGTAGGTCACCTCGGCCCGGTAGCCTCCGTAGCCGTTCTGGTCAGCAGTGTACTTGACTGTCTGGATACGGCCGTCTGGCAGGTTGACAGAGTAGTATCCGTTGGCGTAGTTGCCATCGTTGCTCTCGTTCTGCGAGAAGACGGCGCCCGAGTAGTGGTCGTCGACGGCGTAGTCGAACTGGTACGGCTCAGCCGGCTGCTTGTAGGTCGACTGCTGGTAGGTGGAGGGGCCAGATCCGTAGGACTGGGTCGGTTGGTAGGTCGTCTTGTGGGCGCCGTAGTTGTTGGAGGGGGCGGCGGCAGCCACGGCCACCAGTGCTGCGACGGCGAAGAACTGCAAACAGAAATCAACCAAGGCGTTAGTTTCTCCGATCGTCGGATGTGTTTGGAGATTTCACGTCCGTGTTATTACCTACTGTGTGAAAGCACTGATAAAATGCGACCTGCTAACAGAGCGAGATCTGCTTCGAAAACTTTGCTGCCAGTGTCTACCTTTTTTATTCGGTATGCGAATGCAGATTATGAAGCAAAACTGGTGTCCGATCATCATATTTGCTGGCCGAGCGCCACGAACTGACCTTCATGTTTGCAGAGTTGGTCTTGGACGTCTGATAGTGTGGACGGTGAGCCGCCTGGTTTTATACTAGACAGCGAACGCAACCTTGAATTGGAGGTATAGGGCGGGGCTGAATACTTAGATGTGGGCCACTGTACAATGGCCAGCCAGCTAAAGGAAGTATCGTGAGCAATTGCATAACTTGCATTGACAGCATTACAAATGCCATCTCCTTGGCAGCAGGGTGAAGAGTTCGCCACCAGCCCGCTCCTATCAACTCCCTAGCCGCAACAGAACGTATAGACTACACCAGTTGCTTGGTGCTTTTAACGATCCGCCTCACAGCGGATTCGTTTTGACAATCTCAGTCTTGGAAAATGACGCACTATTTGTCCGAGATCGGCCCATAAAATCACGCGAAATCTGACTTGCTTTGGTGTCCCTGTTTTCCTCGCCGCATTTCGACTAACAGGTGGCGTGCCTTCTTATAGGTTGATTGACGTTCATGAACAACGTCCAAGAGCCAGCTAATATAGATACGCCGCTTCCGGATGTGCGGATGATACTGTGCGCATTCAGAAATACGTTTATCATCCAGTCAGACGGTGCACTCCATTTTTGGCCGATTTAAGAGTCACACCGTGTCACCGGCTTGTTTTTTTTATCGATATGTTGTTGTTGCTCCTATTGTTTGCATACCTACTATGACGCCATTGTTTTATTAATGGTAAAGTAATGTGACATGTTTCCTATTGCAACTAGTCAACTAGTGCACATGGCTCGATGATGCTTTGCTACGTCACTTGTTCTCTTGATGCTTTGCCATTGGTTGTCGGTGGCTTGACCGCTCCAAACAATGGCGCTCTTCCTATAGCCGTTGTGATAGGCAATGGTGATGACCGAACGTATTTTCCTCGCCTCAGGGTCTTCGGCATGGATCTGGAGCCCGCAGGCATCTTACCGAAAGGTATGTTGTACGTGACGACATGCTTACTGCACTGGCGATATCATGCATAATTGCATATGCCCCGCTGACGCTGTATTAAATATAAACACGATTCTGGACGTAATGAAATATATATCCCGAGAAATGCTTCGGCTCTCCTTTCCAGTTGCCCTTTTCACTGTTCACTGTCTCCAAATCGAAAGCGAATTGGTCTGATAATGTGTTTAGCCCGTATCATTTGAAACTCGGATTCATTTGTGATGCATATGTGCGTGGAAATGAGATTGCTGAGATCTTGCAATACCTCCTGGGCATCCGAGACCAAATCTGCTTTCAACATCAATGATAGTTTGACTTGGGACCAAAAAGAATGGTTAGTGAATGTTTGCACTGTCGCGCAACGTATTTTACTGACCATCATGGGCGTCGAAAGCGGGGGGACGGGGGGACGCGTCCCCCGCAGTCGAAAAATCAGCGGGGACGTCCTCCCAGAAGTTATAATAGGTCAGTATATTTTTTCTTGAAATGTTTGCAATTTTTTCCATTTTCCAACATTTTCGAAATAAAGTGGCCGAAATCCGAGAAGAAGCTAAATTTTTGGGGTAGGTGGGTTTGGGTGCCCATGAATCCGTCCCCCACCCCCAATCACAACCTCGTGTCGACGCCCCTGCCGACCGTAGGGAACGTTCTAGTGTTTGAATCGCGGATCCAGTGTTATTAGGAGGTCCATAAACTGTAAAAGCGCAATTAATTGGTAATCGGTTCAATGACCCCATATAGTCGTTCACCGTGTATCGGGTGCTGGTAGCGCGCGGAAGCGTTCTGTTCTCAACTACTTCTCAGAGAGTTATGTTTGGAAATGGGTCTTCGAAACATCGTTCTTTCCATTTTATGCAAAAAGAGTTTACTTTGTAGCCGGCGTTTCCTTCACTCGGGAGGTTTCGCAGAAAAAAGTCCTGTATGTAAATCAAGCTGCAACATATATTTCATGTGCCGGATACCAATAAGGTATGAGCGCATTAAGTACAAGCACCTGTAGAAATAACACTCTGCATAAATAGAGAAAAAGAAAAGTTTTAGTATGTCACTTAAACGTAGGTCGGCTTGTCGACGGTCTGGTAGGTGGACTGGTGGCTCTGGGTGCCGTAGCCATTAGGCTTGTAGCTGGGCTTGTACGCATCGTAGCGAGCCTGTCCTTTGTAGGTCACCTCGGCCCGGTAGCCTCCGTAGCCGTTCTGGTCAGCAGTGTACTTGACTGTCTGGATACGGCCGTCTGGCAGGTTGACAGAGTAGTATCCGTTGGCGTAGTTGCCATCGTTGCTCTCGTTCTGCGAGAAGACGGCGCCCGAGTAGTGGTCGTCGACGGCGTAGTCGAACTGGTACGGCTCAGCCGGCTGCTTGTAGGTCGACTGCTGGTAGGTGGAGGGGCCAGATCCGTAGGACTGGGTCGGTTGGTAGGTCGTCTTGTGGGCTCCGTAGTTGTTGGAGGGGGCGGCGGCAGCCACGGCCACCAGTGCTGCGACGGCGAAGAACTGCAAACAGAAATCAACCAAGGCGTTAGTTTCTCCGATCGTCGGATGTGTTTGGAGATTTCACGTCCGTGTTATTACCTACTGTGTGAAAGCACTGATAAAATGCGACCTGCTAACAGAGCGAGATCTGCTTCGAAACTTTGCTGCCAGTGTCTACCTTTTTTATTCGGTATGCGAATGCAGATTATGAAGCAAAACTGGTGTCCGATCATCATATTTGCTGGCCGAGCGCCACGAACTGACCTTCATGTTTGCAGAGTTGGTCTTGGACGTCTGATAGTGTGGACGGTGAGCCGCCTGGTTTTATACTAGACAGCGAACGCAACCTTGAATTGGAGTATAGGGCGGGGCTGAATACTTAGACGTGGGCCACTGTA
>CBDBCK010000021.1:0-5585 GCA_965203345.1 Dehalococcoidia bacterium | reverse complement strand
TGTGCGCCTGACAAGGGGGCAGGGGGAGTCAAAACTCACCCAAATGTCACCTTCGGGGGTTTTTTCGTCACCCCGATCAGGGGGGAGGGGGGTGACATAGCGCCAAATGGGTGACATAAAAGAGGCCACATCACCCAAATACTCACCCAGGAGGAATCCAGCAGGGCCAAGGGATGTAGGTCGTTTGGGTGAGAAGGTGAGATAATTTTCTTAAAAAGATATCTGAGTGCTTTTTGCACTTAGGAAAAACTTTTGAAAAAAAAGTCACCCTCGTCACCCTACATTTGTTTTATGAACTTGAGACGCACATCCAGGAAGAAACCTTGGATAGCAAAAAAGCAAGGGCGCAACCGTAGGGACCTGGACTCTGGTAGGCTGGTGAGGCCGTTCGAGGGGGTAGCCAGCAACGGCTTCTACAAGACGCCGCAGTGGAGAGCCACCAGGGAGGCTGTGCTGCACCGTGATGCCATTTGCCAGTGGTGCTTGCATCTGGGGCACGTCACCCCAGCCACGGAAGCGGACCACGTAATCCCGCTCAACAGGTGCGACAACGGGTATGATCAGACCAACATAGTGGGCAGCTGTAGAAGTTGTAACGCGAGAAGGGCCTCTTATGAGGCCAACGGTGTTAGGTTTGAATCGTTCGAAGATTGTGTCAAGTACATGCGAAAGAAACTTTACGGAAATGAGGATTCAGGTAAACAGTCTGGGTTGGACCAAATCTGAGAGGGACAGCTTCAAGAGTTCGCTCTCTGATATGGCACGCGAGTTCAAGTGCAGCATCCGTGTTCTGGATGGTGTAGACAATAGCGACAAGATGGTTGTGGAGACGGATGACGAGAGCGTTGTCTTTATGCTAACGGATCAGGGGCTTGCATGAGAAAGCGGAGAGGTAGTAACCGAGCGGATTCAAAATCGAGTAAACAATTGAACAAGAAGTCTAAAACCAAGCCGAGAGCAGAGAAAAAGTACACTCATGCTCAAATGAAGAAGAAAGTGGACGAGTGGTGTAGTAAATTTGTTCGCTGGAGCGCTGCTGACGAAGATGGTTTCGCCAAGTGTTACACCTGCGGCAAGGAGGATCACGTCTCCAAGTTGCAGGCTGGGCACTTCGCCAGTCGCCGACACATGAATACACGTTGGGACCACGAGTGGAACATAAGGTGTCAGTGTATAAGCTGCAACCTTTACTCCCAGGGCGAACAGTGGGTGTTCGGTCAGGCCCTGGATAAGGAGCGCCCAGGCGTATCTACCGAGGTAATGCGACGCTCCAAACAACTAAAGAAGTTTGGGATGCCAGAGCTTCGGAAGATGTACGAATGGTATAAAGAGCAATGTGAGGAGTTGGCTAAGAGGAAGAAGGTTAGAATAAAAAAAAATTAAAAAATGAGTTTACTTAGGGCGCACAAGTCCGTGTTTGAGGTGGTCCGTGACGCGCTGGCGGCGGACTCTACGCTCTCACATATTAAGGTGTCGGTGGGCGCTCGCTTCCAGGGTGAGCAAAACCCAGAAGTCATCATCCAGCAATCCAGCTTCGACATCAACGACCTCAACACGGCTGACTACGGTGCCTTTGAGATTTCCGTATTCTGTTACTCCAACACATACACGGAGGCTGCTAAGATTGCAGACACGGTGTTTACGGCTATCCAGCAGAACGATCTGTACACGCTGACAGAACAAGAGCTGATTGTGGGTTCTGACCCCGAACAATACAACATCTCGCAGACGCTCTACCACCTCAAGGGTTTGGACTTATTCCTTGAGCACTACGACGAGGATGGTTATGAGGCCAACGTGCTTGTGCGTGCGATTGAAGCCGAAGACACTACCACTGGCGTAGGGGACTACATTCCAAAAACATCTGGCTCTCCTGCTCCATTTTATGCGCAGCTCGACTCCCGCATCCAGGATCTATCTGATGTTAACGTAAGTACGCTTCGCGAAGGAGAGATACTTAAGTACGACGTGAGCGAGGGAGAGTGGGTAAATGCGCCACTCCCGCTTTTAGCCAGCAATGGAATTAACTCCTCAGAGGTTAACGGTGTTACCTTTTTGAGCCTTGCTGACTCACAGTTGTTCACGTCGGCATCTACCTCTGGAGACCTTACGGTAGGTGGCGACCTGTATTTCGCTGGCGCACAGACCAAGCTAATCCGTCCAATCAACACTGGTCAGGCGGCTGGCCCCTTGACGATTCAGAGCAACGGTGACTTGGTTATCGAGCTTGACGAAAACGATGACGAGACGGACAAGGCGCTGATTGTAAAGAACGGCGCAGACACTGAGGTGTTCAAGGTTGATGAATCCGGTGAGGTGCGAGTGAACAGCGCATACACACTACCCACGTCCGACGGTACTAATGGTCAGATTATGCAAACTGACGGAGCAGGCTCTGTGTCGTTTGTGGACTTCACTAGTACATCTAGCATTGACGACCTCAGCGACGTAGACACGAGCACCGTATCGCCGTCAGACGGTCAAGCCCTGGTGTGGGACAACGCAGCCAGTCAGTGGGAGCCAGGAACGATTGAGGGAGGTGTTACATCCATTGTAGCTGGGTCAGGTATTGGATTGTCTCCGACTAACGGACTAGGAGATGTTACGGTATCTGTGGATACTACGATTGACTACCTCAGCCTTAAGATGGGCAGTGATGTCCTTCAAGGAGGCGCGAGCCAACAAGACTTCACCAGCGCCACACCTGTAAAGACAAAGTTCAACACGGCAGACGATAGCGAGGGGACTGGCTTGACTTCTGACACTACGAACAATAGAATAACGGTTTCTAATGACGGCCTTTACAGGCTCACAGCAAACTTGTCTTTTTATTCTGGTTCAGCTAGAATCACTCCCACAACCTTTTTCAGGGTTAATGGCACTACAGACCTTGTAGGTGAAAGCTATGGGTACATACGTGCCTCCAACGGCCAAAACGAAAACAGCAATAATGTTACTCGTGTAGTCAGGCTTTCTGCAAACGATTATGTGGAGGTTTTTCATTTCGACGCTTCTACCCTTTCTGGAACTATTTACGCTACACAAGCTTTATTCGAGGTTGAGGCACTTCCAGGTAGTGCAGCGGGACCTCAAGGGCCGACGGGACCTCAAGGGCTAAGCGGTACGTCTTATGGCGTTGTGACCATAACGGCTGACACTACGCTTTCCAGCTCTCACACGACTAAATATCTCGTGTGCAACTCGGCCACAGCGATAGACCTTACTGTCCCAGCTTCTGCTGCTTATGACACCTACGCAGAATTCGTAATAGAGCAGCGTGGAGCAGGTGCGGTCAGGGTTGTTGCAGACACGGGCGTTACCATAAACTCCTCAGAGACATTGACAACTGCTCAGCAATACGCCGTCATGGGACTGAAGCGAACAGATACAAATGTCTATACACTGACTGGTGAACGAGAAGCAGCTCCATAATGAATTTTTATCAATCAGTATCTACTAATAAGGCTTTGTCGATTAATCGCTTTCTCGACACGTATACCGATGCTGTTGCAGCCTACTCATTGCGCAGGCTCAGGACAGGACACACAGGATACGCCGTAGAGGTGAGACGCGCCAGCGACAACTCTACAAAGGATATAGGATTCGATGCCGATGGGAACTTTCATGTTTCTGCCCTAGAGGAATTCTGCTCTGGTACGGACGGGTACGTGACGGTCTGGTATGATCAGACATCGAACGGATATGACCTCACACAAACAGACACTACCAAGCAGCCAAGAATTTATGACAGCTCTACGGGGATAGCTTCGTTAAATTCTAACGACAGGGCAGCGCTTGGAAACTCGGTCGGGGTAGTCGCTAATCCATCCCTAACAAACTCTTCTTTTTCGGAAGATATGAGCGGCGGCTATTCGTATTACTTTGTCATAGGGGGTGCTGGATATGGGGATGCTATATTTATGATAGGCGACGGCACCACAGCTCAGGTTGGCATGCGAAGCGGAACCTCTGGACAGCCCACTCATTACCATACAAACAGTTCCAACGATAGGGTAAATGTGGTAACTACTGGATTCTCTAATGTTAATCAGAGAACAGCAGGTCACGAGGTCATTCAAAGCGCCTATTTTGACGGTTCTAGCACTTCAAGTGTGTTCATAAGCAGGGATGACGGCTACAACTTCACTGGCTCAAAGACCGTTGGCCCTCTGGGGTCTGCTTCTGCTCTGGGTGGCGTTATCGTAAATGCTTTGAAGTCGTCCATGGATCGCCCCGTTCAAGAGTTTATAATTTTTGGTTCCGACAAGTCCTCTCAAAGAGAAGAAATAGAGTCAGATATAAACAACTACTACACGATTGGTCAGTTGAACTACGACTTACCGCTCGACACGTACACAAACGCGGTGGGAGCCTGGAGCGTAAGAAAGGTAAGGTCAGCATACACGGGGTATTGCATGGAGGTGTACAACGGCGCTACTTATGCTGATATAGGATTTAATGAGTTCAACGAGCTAGATGTTTCAGCCATTGCGACTCACTGCGGATCAAACGACGGATTTGTATCCAAGTGGTACAGCCAGGGGTCAAGCACAAAGACCTTCACGCAAACAGACCCTGCTTTAATGCCTCAGATTTATGACGGCACATCTCAATCAGTAATCTTTTCTAATGGCAAGCCTCAGGTTCAGGGAACTAGCATAACGGCAGATTCCAGGCGCGTAATGATGTCTTTGTCTGATGCGGAGTCAATAAACGGAGTCTCTAGTGCGCACAATTTTATTGTGATGCAAAGATCTACAACAACTGTTTCAGAGCAAAACTCTGTTCTTGCTTGGGGGAGATATGGAAGCAGTAACGATTCTCGCTATGCAACTCAGGCAAGCAATTCTGGTCCAGCGCGAGCAGGCACTGGGCTACATATTGACGGGGTTTCAAATTCCTCTACAGTTAAAAGTGCATTTCACAATGCATTAGGGTCTAACCCAAGGATAGTGAGTTCAGTACAAGATTACGATAGCACTACCTCAAACCCCGCTCAATCAAAAACAAACCTAGGGGCAGACAGCACGGGCATGAGCATGCATCACCTCCAGGAATTTTTAGTCTTTGACTCGTCCATGTCAAACGACCGAGAAACTATAGAAAACAATCAGAACACTTACTTTAACGTATACTAATGGCTAAGAAGATAGCAACACCAGTAAGGCAGGAGCGCTTCGTCTCGCGACCAGGCGTCCATGCTAAGACCAAGACCTCATCACACAAGCGTTCTAAGAACTACAAAAAGAAGTACCGAGGCCAAGGAAAGTAACCCCACGATATGGCTAACAAGAATACGTTATTACAGAAAATGAGAGAAGCAACCTCGCCCGCGAAGGATGAGGTAGCTAAGGTTTTACGATCCGACACCAAAAAGACGTCGGAGCTGAAGCCAATCGTCAGCCTGGACCACGAGGGCGAGCGGATGTTTACCATGGTGCTGGACTACCTCGACGAGACCGGGCTGCTGGAAAGCGTGGACGTAGTGACGATTACAATGCTCGCGAAGAACCTGTCTATGTTCGTAATGCTGTCGCGAGAAATCCAGACGGTTGACGACATCGTGCAAGTTTACGAGAACGGAT
>CBDBCK010000020.1:0-5963 GCA_965203345.1 Dehalococcoidia bacterium | reverse complement strand
CCAAGAAGGATGGCACCGGGGACAATTACGTCGAGTGGAGTCACCTTGACTTTGCGGAAACCTTGCGCGTTCTTCATCACTTTATTGACCCGCCAGAGCTTGGAAAACAATGCTGTAAATGTTAGGCAGAATCCAATGCTGATAAGCCAAAATTTAGAATGACATGCAACATCGCATCCTCTTTCACTGGCAACCTGTGTGTCCATAGACATTGGAACAATTGTGCTGGCCATCAGAAGACATCCAATGCAGATGAGAGTGAGAAATTCCGGTTGGCTTGCACGGACTATGCGATTTTCGCGTTTCGAAATGGTAAAGTATAAGAAAAACAGCGACGCAAGCATTGCCAGTCCGCTCAATCCAAGGCAGATACCTCGTGCAACAGGGTCAAAATGTAGTAGGGTTAGACTGTTTCTGGTGGTGGTAGATCTGGTGGAGGCTCCGTTGTTCCTCCAGGGTAGACAAATGCCCGACCTCGGTAAGAAGTCCACTCGTTTGTTGTAATATTTGCGTATCTTGTCGGCACTGCTCGAAAAGTGGCTTGGCCGTCATTGCCCTTCTCCTCACGAATATTCGAAACCACGAAATAAGTTGTATTGGGATCCCTCGAGTAGGATTCAGTAAGATTAAATGAAACAAATCCTGATGCCCCCAGGAACTTCGAAAGCAAGGCATGAGTATGGTGTTCATTGCCCGTGAAAGTTGAGTTCAAATCCATTCTTGATACACTGGAAGCATTGGAAGACGCCGAAATTGGCGTGGCCAACGACAAATTGCCCTGGGCATAGCATGCGCCCAGCCCAAGCGCGACGACGGCATCATACGAGTATGCGGCGATGTAGCTGGGATTTCGAAGAAAGTACTCACTCGTTCGATTGAACTCAAAATCAGTTCCATTTGTGAACATGGCCTGCCAGCTCCACGGTGGAATTGTAGAGTTGATGTAGCTCAGCGCCTCGTCGTCATCGGCAATTTGCCTCCATTCGTTCAAGAATCTATCATACTGGGGGAATCCCGGCAAACCACCTTCATCATGGAACACCATGTTGCCTGGCGTCGCCTTTGCAGCAGGACTGCGTGGGTCTATAATCGACCCCTTGCCTCCATTTCCAGCAAGAGCTGGGTCCATCGCCGCAGTAAAGACCCACAACTTCCCTTCACCCGCCATCCCCAGCTTCCACGCCTGCCCCATGATCAACTCATATTCGGTAGGATAAAATACTCCAACAATGTAATTCACATTGTTGTCCAGTAAGAAAGTCAGTGCTCGATCTACCTCCCTCTCCCTCGATCCCGGCTTCAATGCATACGAAAACATTGTCATATTTCTCAAGTTCACCGCCTGCCTCATGCTTTGTTGGAACGAACCACCATAGGCATCATCGACGTATATCATTCCTATGTAGCTCACATCTAATTCGTTCTTGAGGTACCCCGTGAGTCTCGCCGACGTGGCATCGTCACTAGCAATGGTTCGACCAAACAACAGATACTCGTATCGATTGTCCAGCAGGGCCGACGTTGCGCTGGGCGAGAATTGTGGCAGATCGAACACTCCGCTCTGCGCCGCCAGAGTGGATGTAATGCTGCTGGTCGTCGTTCCGATCATGGCTGCCATGTGTGGATCACTTGCGTTGTAGTAAGGGGGGTTGACGACGCTATACAGTAGATTGATCGTGGCGATGAGTTCCCACCCCATAGTATCCACTAGATCAGTGGTCAGACGGATGGAACATGTGTTGTTGATTCCCTCCAATTCATCCACGACACTACCGATGCCATTGTTGAAGTGATGCATGGCAAGAATTGCAGCAGCGCTCCCATCGTAACCGGCATCGCTCACATCATACAGCAAATCCTCGGTGTCGTCGTTCTGATCAATTTGCGTCCATCGCAAGAATGTGGGAATGTGTGCTAATATAACTCCAGGAGAGGGGAGGTTGGACGCCTCGTCGATGGCACGGTAAAGGTTTCGTCCTCCGGGATAGTTGTCAATTTCGGAGGGCGGCACGAGCGACACGAAGGTGGCCGTGGGAGATTGTCGGATGGCGTCGTAGTAGCCGTAGGAGGTTGGGTCGGCGAGAATTATTGCCATCATGTCTTTGCGCCAAAAATACACGCATCCATACGCCGAAGCAAGAGAGCTTGGGAGCTATTATGCTCTCACAAGGCGGTCCAATCGATGGCATCGGCGTGGAGGATTTTAGTGCCACAAGTGCGCATTTAGTGGTTCGGACTCAAAAGATACGATACGATACGAGCGAGAGCCGAAGCCGAAGCAAAGAGAACCCCACTCACCAAAGGCCAGCCATAAAAGAAAGGAATTCTACATGTACGAGATACCATTGGTAGAATAGACCGCTGTGCCCAATCATCTGGCATTTACACACTATGCCAGCAGCGGCACCATCAAACTCAAGCTCAGCAGGCGATCAGCAGCAGCAGCAGCAGCAGCCCTTCCTCCTCGAAAGGATCGGTGGATCCTCCACCCTCAAAGAAGCCGTGGACAAGTTCTATGCCGAGCTGATGAACGACGATGTCCTCAGTCCCTACTTTCGAGGAGTCAACGTCCACAAGATTCGTTGGCATGTGTATAATTTTATGTCAATGATTTTGACGTGGATGCCACCTGAGATTGATCTAAACGACTACATTGGTTCGCGTCATGAACGATTGTTTGATACAGGACTGACCGAGGAGCACTTTGACCGATTCACCAAGTTGTTTGTCCGATCGTTGCAGGCAGTGGACTGTGTGGGCAAGGCTGAAAATGAGGAGGCTGCGAATGTCTTGAAATCGCTCAGACCAATATTTGAGGAGGGTGCTGCCAAGGCCAGAGAGAGGAAAGCAGAGATGGAGCTAGGGCAGGAGAGACAGAAATTGTTGGGACGATATGCGTTGGTAGGTGCTGCTGGCGTTGCTTCTGTAGTGGTGCTTACCCTCGTGGTTGGTAAGAAAAGAAAGTAGCGCACTTTTGGCGTTCAATAGATGGAGATTGCCTTTTTGTGTGTCCGACGACGAGCTGCTTCATGTATTCTCATATCTTGTCTTCTAGCAAGCTACTACATAGCTAGCTACGTAGTACGAGAGAAATCGCTATTGGAAAGAAAGCAAAATGTCGTCAATAGCAATTCGTCATATTTTTTGCGCATATAGGAACTTATACATGTACAGAAAAACCTATTACTAATTTGGAGATGCATTTCAAAAAGAGAAAACTGTTCTTCCTTCTAAAGCTTGGACCAATCAAGCTTGGTAAGAAAGGCGGCAAGCTCGTTGTTGCAGACGGGGGACTCCTTCGTGATAAGTGTCTCGTCGTACTGGACCTCCTCCTCAAAATTGTCATTACCCCCTTCGGACGCATCGCACGTGGACGATGCATAACTGCTCCTCGACGGAGCTGCGGTGACGGTAGCAATGGAAGGCTCCTGATACCAGATGGCGTTGCCGCCGCTGCATGGTTGGGTGTGGTTGCTGCGTTGCTGGTATGCGTAGAAGGGAAGGGACGCGGAGGACGAATGCCCCATGGAGGAGAAGGACGACTCGGCGATGGTAAAGCTGCTGCCAGGTAGGCCGTTGCTAACGATGCTACCAGATGATTGGTGTGTCGATAGCATGGGATTGCTCTTGTTATCGATCGAACTCCCAGGGGAGTCGCTCTGCGTCGGCAAGCATCTCGTCCTCCGTGCACTTCGTGCCCTTGGCGCGACGGGCCTTCAGGTGAGACATGATGTTTGAAGTGAAGGGCTGGACGAGTTCGTTCGTTCGTTGTGGCGGAGTGCATCAATCAGCAATTTGCATCTTGTAGGTTTCCGCCCCAAGATCGAGGGGGGCACGTTGCCGGGAGGGAGCTCGTCAACCGAGTGGGTCCACTTCATGCTGTGGGCGCATGAACTGCTTCATTGATGGCTGGCACGGGCACACTCGGGTGTTTCGGGGAGGCCGATGAACGAGAAGACCTTGCTTGCCTGGACACCGGCGCACTGGGCGAAGCAGATGTCGGCCTCGTCGTCTTCGGTTCGGCTGGAGAACGACCAGAAGGCCTAAAGCGGTCTTTTTGCTCATGCCGGTTTTGGCTCACATGGAATTTTGAGCAGACAACGGAACGAGGCGGGCTAGCTTGCTTGGTGTTGCAGGTTTGGGACGTTAATGTGTCAGATTACCTGTCACATCTAGCTAGAACCGGCTTTTCAGGCCTAGAGCCCTAGCCATTTCTGAGAGGTTCCCATGTCCACAGTGCTCGACAGCACAGGCCTCGGAAAAACTCTCGCGGTGTGAGAACGTAACAGAAAAACTCTCGCGGTGTGAGAGCGAGGCAAGCATGACATTAAAAGAAGGTTTCGGACCGCATAACACAAAGCCTACAGCCGTATGTAGTTTTATTTGAGCTCAAAAATGTAAGATTTGGCTGCAACAGTTGAAGTCTAACTCAGTTTGAGAGCAGCAAACAGCTGCTCGCACCCTCCTCTTCATAACATGCCGCCATAACAAATTTTTCAATCTCTCGCAACCACGACGGAGACACCCCAGCCCAAAGACAACAACATCAGAGGCGCAATGAGCCATCAGGAGAAGAGTCTTGCCAGAGAGACCTCTGCGACATCTTTGTCCGTCGTCGCACAAAAGCGCAAAAGCGCACTCAGAATCACACCGAAGACAAGCTCAGGCCTGAGCACCACTTCTACGAGTAACACCGAACAGGCCCAAGGAATTTCAACAGCAAGACCAAGATGTACCTCGTTGAAACTTTGAATGAATACACAGACGAGGAGTACGGTGGCGCCTTCCTCACCGACTCCGATCACCGCGCCATCCAACAGGACATCATCACGACTCTTCAGATCATCCATCAAAACAACGGCCTCATTCCAGCCGAGCGCGCCAGCACATTATCCTCGAGAGGCCTCGAGGGAATAACGAATCATGCCGCCATGAACCAACGTAGGCAGGCCAAGGCCAGCGTCCTCCTTGCCGTCCTCAACGAGCAAGACCGTCAAGGCGGTGCTGATTCTTTCAACGACGAGAGCGTGGCGAGAGCTGCCGCCGCTCAGAGCCAGCCAAGCCGTAACGACGCCCTAGCGCGAGGAGCGCTGGACGCTGCCGAGGCCGAGGCTGCATGGGCCGATTCTCTTGAAGAGATCTTGGACACCGCTTCAGGCATCTCGAGCTAACGAGTGACTAGTGCAAAAGCTGCTTGAAAAGTAATAATCAACGATAACGACCGAAAAAAAAAACGGACGGGCGTAGTTCCATGAACTGTACATTGCAACATTAGCAAATAAATACTTGATGGCAAATAAAATAAGATAGCAATAGCAACCTCTTATGTATAATTATGTTGGCCTACTACTAGCTAGCTACATGTACGTAGTAGTAAGTGATCATTCAGTAAAAACACCCATAATGAGCTCTTTGGACATACATGTAGCCACCTGTCTGCCTCATAGCTGCTACGTAGCTAGGAAGTACCGGCTGTACCGTTCTTCAAAATAATCTTGCCTGCGGTATATTTTGGGCAATTCTTTGAATTAGATCATTCTGTGCTGCCAACTTTGTCGTCAGCTACCATACATGTGTACTTATTCAAGAGTTTCGCCCCGCATTTGCTGAGGGGAGATATTCTGCGTGTGGAACATTAGCCTAGCAAAAACTGCAGGATCCCTATTTCATCCGTTTCGAGACGATGTCGTCATCAAGATCTGGTGAAAAGTAATCCATGAAAAATACGTTGGGTCCGTCTTTGTGACAATAGTCGCCCGCGAATGCTCCAATCCTTCCAAATAGTTGCGCCCACTGCTTCTGCCGCTCAGCAAACGGCACATCATTGATTCCCTCCGATCCTTGACCACGGGCATGCCATGGATAGACGATGCGTCCAACGTCTCACCGCCAACTTGGGCTGTGGGTGCAAATTCCCCCGTTCCGGAAGCCAACCTCACGCCGCTGGTGCTGCTACCCCACAG
>CBDBCK010000019.1:0-45651 GCA_965203345.1 Dehalococcoidia bacterium | reverse complement strand
AATTCTTGCCCAAAGCCCACAGGAACAGACGATCGTAATCAACCAATGGTTGGGGACAACTCTTTGATCGACACGGCATACTTCTTTGGCTTTCGGATAAAGGAAGAGGGCGGCGAACCTTCGCCAGCCTATATCTCTTTTCAAAGAACACAACACAGAGCTGCACGCCGCTGGTTGGCTATCGCGATGGGCTTGCGTGTGAAGCATAAAACCTTGGGGACATACAACCCGCCTTTGTGGTATAAGGTTTATGACCTTTCCACGTTCACGGAATCGAATTCACAAGGCAGGTGGTATGGCTGGACCATAGAGCCTTCGGAGGAAACCCTCGCCTCCTGGGCGCTGAGGGAAGGACTCGGAGTTGAAAAAACAATCCAAGGGATCAAAACCTTCCGCCGATCGTTCAACTTCAAGCAACTTCAAATCCCCTCGCGCGAAGCCCCCTCCTTACCAGGACGGGACGATGACGACGAGGTGCTATAATGGCACAAAACAAAGACGTTCAATTCGTCAACGATCTTAATTCCTTGGCACAAGAGGCACTTCTCGCCGAGCAGGAGGTAGACAGGCTGAGCGAGAAGTTGAAAGAAGCCAAGGCGCGCTTGCGGGAGATTGTTTCCGACGAGATGCCTGGCGTGATGGCGGACATGAATTGCAGCTCCATCACATTCTTGGGCAAAACCTTCACTGTCGAAAGTAAGGTCGTTGGCTCCTTCCCCAAAAAACCTGAAGAAGTAAAGGCCGCAATCCAATGGCTTGAGGAGAACGGGGGGGCTGGGATAATCCGCACGCAACTCGTTGCCGACTTCCCTGTGGGCGAGAAGGACTTGGCCATAAACTTCGGCAGGCAAATTCAAAACTCTTGCAAGAGCTTGCTTGTGAAGGAATTTGTTCATCCGCAAACTTTAGCGGCCTTTGCTCGAGACCGCGTCGAGAAAGGTGAGAAAGTTAAGTTCAAGGAAATTGGCCTCGAAACCTTCCCCATCGTCAAGATAAAGGAGCAACGCTGATGGAAAAAGAAGTAAGGATCGTTGGTGCTGGCCTAGCGGGCGTCATCGCGAACTCTATGTTGGGTGACAGGGTGAAGAACGTTTTCGAGGCGAATTCAAAGTCCTTACCATCGCAGGACAAAAAACGCAAGCTACAGGTGCCGAATGTTTTGCGCTTCCGGTCGAAGGACGTCTTTGGTGCTGTCAATTTGCCATTCAAGCAAGTTTTCGTCCAAAGGTTCTCTGTGCCCTGGCGTGGAGGGATTCAGGATCAATTGGCCTACTCGAAAAAAGTCGTCGGTCAATACACGACCCTTCGCTCGATGCCCGATCCTTTTGGGGAAAGACCCCTACGCTATGTTGCCGAGGAGAGCTTCTATGCTGAATTGGTGGGGCGTGCAAAGATCGTCCGTGGTTGGATGGCGGATCCATTCAGGTCCCTTCAAAATTTCATGGAAGAGAATCTCAAGAAGCACCTCATCATCTCTACCCTCCCTATGCCTTTGTTGATGAAGGTATTGGGGTGGGAACCACGATCAAAGTTTACATCCCGACCTGCCGTTCACCAGGTTGCGCGTTGGGCAGAGGCGGACTGCTACTTTAGCTTGTATGTTCCGGACCCAGACTACAAGATTTCCAGGATATCGATGACAGGTGACCTGATGTTCATTGAGCATGCAGGGTGGCCTGATGCTCTTATCAACATACCAATGACTTCGCAAGACATCACCAACACCGAAGAGGAAGCAAAGATCTCTAAACAACTTTGGAGGGAAGTCATAGAGATTCTGAATTTCGTGGAATTTATGCAGCCTGAAAACCCCCTCCCCGACGATCTTGAATTGACAGACAGTGGCTGTCCAAAGGGGTTCGAAATCCTTCAGACAAAGACCAATAAATTTGCAAAGATCGCTCCGATTAATGAGGATGAGCGCAGGTCTTTCATCCTATGGGCAACGCGCCAACACAACGTCTATTCCCTGGGCAGGTTTGCAACTTGGCGTCCCAAATTGCTGTTGGACGACTTGGTCAAAGACGTGCGAATCATTCAACAAATGATCAACTATCTACCAGAACACCAAGGCTATTTTCACGAAGCTGAGTATGATTCTTCCAAGAAAGGGGGCAACAATTGAGAATAAGGATGATTGACTACACAGGTCACGGGCACAGAGACGAGGCAAGGTTCGCAGCAGCGAAGTTGATTTTCTCAAAAAACACCCGCCTTGACATGGCTTCCCCAAAACACTCACTCGAGGAAATTGAAGACGCTATGAGTGACAAGGGGATAAAAGAGCAGGTCGAGTATGTTTCAAAGACAATCCCTTCGAGTTGGGAGTTCATCGACTACACATTTCTCGTCAAGGACGTCAGTCGCGCCTTCACACACCAACTCGTTCGGACGCGCGTTGCTTCTTTTGCGCAGCAGACGTTACGGACAGTGCGGTTGTCCGACAAGACCTCTTACCACAAGGGGGCCTCTGTTGAGCAGTCGGAGGAGGCGGAGAGGATTTTCGACGATCAAGTTGCGGCGGCCTTTGAATGCTATGGACGCTTGTTGGAAAAGGGCGTCCGCATCGAGGATGCGCGTGGCGTTTTACCGATCGCAACAAAGACGAACATTCTCGTCAAAATGAACCTTCGAACGATCTCTGAAATCTCCTTGAAGCGTTCCTCACCAAGAGTTCAAGAGGAGTATCGCCAATTTGTTCGCCTGTTGATCAGCGCAGTGAAGGAAGTTCACCCCTGGGCAGAGGCCTTCCTTGGGGAAAAGAACATCAACGCCTATGAGGACTTGAGGAAGGAGCTTGAGGAGCCGAAAGTCTCCGAAGCCCTAGGGCAAGGAGGTAGGACAAGGGTCTACAAGGCCATTGATAGGATCGTAGGAGAGAACAAGGAGATCTGCAATGGTTGACGTCGTGCAGGAAAATCAATTTGAGTTTGTTGTCTTCGATATGGACGGGACCCTTTCCGAGGATTCGTGGAGGAAGGCCGCCTACGCTCCAAGGACTTCCCCTATTGAAGATCCTGACGAGGCATGGTTCGCTTATCACAACGCCCTGTTCCAAGACGAGCCCATTGCATGGACTGTGGCGATTGCAAAAGCCTTTGCTGATCGGAATTTCGTGAGGAAAGGTCCAAGGCTTAAAATCATCACAGGCCGCCCTGAACGCTTCCGCAAGATTACGTTGAATTGGTTGGTGGAAAAATGTTCGATAATGCTCTTGGATGAAGAAAAAGATCTTATAATGCGGCAACCTGAAGACAAGGGCATCTCTTCGCTAGAATACAAATTGAAGGTCGCGGAGCGGGAAATCGGAATGAAAGAGCATGGGAATTCTCACATCCTCGCTTGGGCTGAAGACGACGTAAGGGTCATTGACGCCTTGCACAATCGCGGGATAAACGTCATTGACGCTTCTTTGGAAGGGTTTGTGTTGCCGAAGAGCCAAGACGAACAAGCCAAGGGTAAGTCGTCAAGGGTTGCGGAAATCCTTCATGAAATGGCCGAACTGTATGACTTCAAGCACAAGAAGTATGGGAACAACTACAAGGAGTTCGAAGACGTCATGATTGGCCTCTTGCCTGGAGAGAGTTATTCGTCCTTCCAAGGACAATGGAACAGGCTAGGCGTTTTCACAAACATCATCACAAAGATATCGCGCTTCTCAAAGCACTTTAAGCAAAACGGAGACCAGGACGTGAAGGTGGAGTGCTTGAAGGATCTGATTGTGTATTCTGCGATGTTGTTGGAGCTGGAAGAACCCCAAAAGCCCTCCACAAAGAACTATGACGGGGGTGTATAGGGTGATATTGTTCTTCGACACTGAAACGACAGGCCTGGTTCGTCCCCAGGCTGTGGGGATAGAGCTTCAACCGCGCGTGATTGAATTCTGCGGAATACTGCTGAACAACAACTTCGTCGAGATTTGCTCTGAAACCCTCCTCATCGATCCTCAAGAGGAAATCACACCAGAAACTGAACGCATCACTGGCATTTCAGCAAAGGACATTCAAGACAAGCCTCATTTTGGGGACGTGGGGGTTTTTGAAGTAATCGCTAGCCTGGTCTCTAGGGCTGAAACAGTTGTGGCACACAACTTGGCATTCGATATCCAAGTTCTAGACATCGAATTCGAACGCTTGGGCAAGGAACTCGACTGGCCTCGGGAGAGGGTTTGCACAGTTGAGGCAACGGAACACCTTCTGGGGATGAGGTTGTCGCTTTCCGCCCTGCACCAAAAGCTCTTTAGCGCAAAGCCCACCAAAGCCCACCGCGCTAAGGACGATGTTGAAGCCCTTGTCCGCTGCTACAAAGAGCTTTCCCAGGCAGGGGAAGTATAATGCTGCGCTTGCGCACGGGATATTCCTTCCGCCGAGCTGTTGGGGGGGTAGAGGAAATCCTTGAAGTCCTATCGCTGAAGGCGGGTGATATCGTCCCCATCACAGACACAGCCAGTTCTTACGGCTGGGTGGCCTTTGACAAGGCCGTCCGCTCTATTGGTGCAAAGCCCGCCTTTGGCGTTGAGTTGGCAGTTTCCCCAGACCCTGGGGAAAAGCGTCCTAGGTTCGATCATTGGACGTTCTTCCCCAGGGGGCAGAGCCTTCGTCCCCTCAACAGCCTTGTTGAGTTGGCGACGAGCCAGTTCCGCTATCAGCCTCTCCTGCGCATAGAGCAAGCCCTAGCAGCAACCGAAGCCCTTAGTGTGGTCATTGGTTCGCGCACGCCTCCTGCACAGTTTAAGGGGTGCTCCGGGACGAAGGGCTTGTATTGCGCAGCTGCCCCTTCAGTGCGGTCGAAGGGATTTCACTCCGCCATCAACGCCTTGGGCATACCCTGGGCTGCGTCAGGTGAGAATTTTTTCCCACGGCCGCAAGACCGAGGGTTCTATGAAGTGGTTTGCGGCCGTGGGGCAACGCAACAAACCTATGCCCAACACATATTGGCGAGTGATGAGGATTGGGCAGGGGCAGTTGGTCAGTTTTTCACCGAATCCGAAAAGGAAGAAGCCCTTGCTAACTCAAGAGACATCTTGCGCAAAGGCTCCCGAGCGCAAATCCTTAAGGCCGCGTTGCCTAGTGTGCCTGTTGAAAAGTCTCTGGAGGAGATTTGCATCGAAGGAGCCAGGGACTTAGGCTTGAACATTCAGTCTGGGGAATATGCCCGAAGGTTTCAGAGGGAAATCCGCCTCATTCGGGAGAAGGGGTTTGAGGGATACTTTCAGATCGTGACGAAGATTGTTCAATGGGCAAGGGGAGAGATGATCGTTGGTCCAGCAAGAGGCTCTTCTTGTGGTTCACTGGTTTGCTACTTACTCCGCATCACGACTGTTGATCCGTTGAAGCATGGGTTGCTCTTTGAAAGGTTCGTCGATGTTAATCGCCACGACTTCCCTGACATTGATATAGACTTTTCTGACCAAAACCGCTTCAAAGTTATCGACTTCATTAAAAGCACATGGGGTGAAGACAAAGTTGCTAATCTCGGGACAGTCGCACTGTATAGGCCACGGAGCTCCCTTAAAGAGTGCGCGGGGGCGTTGGGCATCTCCCCTAGGGAAACTTCCCCAATCCTTGATTCCCTTATCCTGAGGTCTTCGGGCGACGCCAGGGCACTTGACTCGCTTGAGGACACGTTCAAGGAGATGCCCCTAGCGCAAAGCCTCCTTAAACGCTACCCAGGGCTGAAGTTGGCTTGTAGGATGGAAGGCCACCCGCGCCATTCCTCCACGCACGCGAGTGGCGTAATTGTGTCGAATAGACCACTGCTAGACTTTGTCCCCTTGGACGCGCGTAATGGCTTGGTGATGTTGAACAAAGCGGACGCAGAGGCACTAGACATGATGAAGATAGATGTCTTGGGCTTGACGCAACTCTCGATCTTGGAAGATGCACTTGAATTGGCAGGCCTCCCCCGCAACCATCTTGAAACGTTGGAACTTGACGACAAGGGGGCATTCTCTGTTCTGAACAAAAGAGCTTTCAGCGGGGTGTTTCAGTTTAATGGTCTTGCTCTGCAGTCTTTAGCCATGCAGGTTACGACAGAGAAGTTTGACGACATTGTGTCATTAACCGCTCTCGGGCGACCAGGACCTTTGACTTCAGGCAATGCTACAAAATGGATAATGCGCCGCAAAGGCACAGAGCAAATAAATTACACGCATCCGATCTTTGAGCCATATGTAAAAGACACGCTGGGCATCGTTCTTTACCAAGAACAAGTGATGGAAATTGGCCGGAACGTCGGAGACCTCTCCTGGGAGCAAGTCACAGCCCTGCGCAAGGCAATGAGCAAGTCGTTGGGGAAAGAGTTCTTTGATCAATTTGGCGACCCTTGGAAGAAGGCAGCCGTGGCAAAGGGCGTCCCCCCTAAGGATGCTGAAGGGATGTGGGACAACCTCTGTGATTATGGCTCTTGGGCATTTAACAAGTCACACAGCGTGGCCTATGCACTGATCTCTTATTGGTGTTTGTGGGTAAAAGCATATTACCCCTTGGCTTTTTTTGCCGCCACACTCAATCACCAATCAGACATCGAACGTCAACGCCACATCCTTCGCGAAGCGCAAGCCGAAGCAGGTGCACGCTATAGGGCATTTGATGCTGAGGAGAGCACAGACAAGTGGCGGGTTGCGCAAAGGGATGGACACCCCACGCTCATTGGACCGCTTCAGAATGTCAAAGGCATTGGACCAAAAACGCAAAACGCCATTCTTTCCGCCCGAGCGCGGGGGGAACGTCTTACAAATAGATGCGCGAAGTTGTTGGAAAACGGCAAAACTGACATTGATACTCTTTGGCCAATAAGGGATGCTGTAAAAGCAATTTGCCCAAACCTCCGAGAGAAGAGGATCCTTACCCCGCCCACGGAAATCATTACCATAATGGAAAGCCTTTCGGGAGGAGAGATTGTCTTGGTCATTGCTACGCCCGAGCGCATAAACGTTCGCGACGAGAACGAAACCATCAACATCGTAAAACGCGGGGGAACGCGCATCGAAGGCCGCAATACAAAGAGCCTTGTTTTGCGCTTGCGCGACGACACAGGGATAATGATCGGGAAGGTGAACTGGCGTAATTTCCACCGCCTAGGGACTCCAATCGTTCGACGTGGCCGAGCAAACAAAGCCCTTTACGCCTTCAAAGGCTCCTGCGCCGTCATCGGGAGCTTCCGCATGCTTAACATCAGTGCTGTTCGCTACCTGGGAGACATTGAGGATGATTCAAATGGGGAAAATTAAGAGCCTTTCCGACTTACCCTCAACAGCGCAATATCTAGCGAGGGTTGGTGCGGAGCCTCGCACCCTTAAGTCTGCAACAATCAAGGAAGAACAAGGCAAGTATTGGCGCGACGTGGCGAGGATATTGTTCTCTTCAACAGGAGCTATCAACGCACCAGCGGGCTATGAGCCAACAGCCGAGGAAGCAATCAGGGTAAAGGCAGAATTTCAATCCGTAAAATGGCCGAAAGTTGTCAACCCTCACAAAGCAGCAATCCCTAGCTTGCCCAAGGGGGTTGAAACGCTCGATCAAGAAGGCGTCTTCACCTTCCTCGACACGGAAGGGGAGAGGGTTTTGATGCTCCAGCACAGGGTCGAGTTCCAAAAGAACAAGGTTTATCTCCCGTGGACGCTGTGGGACGATGGGGAGTGGCGTTGCGCGGAGCCAGAAAAGAGCTTACCAATTTGGGGTCTAGATCAACTGAAGGACCATGAAGTTGTCTTCATCCACGAAGGTGCCCGCTCAGCTGCTTACGCTCGCTCCTTGTCCAATGACCATCCTTGGGGCAAGGAGCTTTCCGCCGCTGCGCATTTGGGGTGGATAGGGGGTGCCCTAAATCCCCACAGGACAGACTGGTCCCCCTTCCGAACCTCCAACATCAAGCGCGCCTACATCGTCGCCGACAACGACTGGCCAGGCAAGTCGATTGTTCCAGCGATCGCCCAGGAGCTCAGGTGCCTAACATTCGCCATAATCTTCAACGATCAGTTCCCTGTGTCGTTCGACTTAGGGGATGACTTCCCTGAGAATTTCTGGCACAACCTTGGGGGAAGACCCCACTACGTTGGTCCGCAGTTCCGCGAACTTGTCCACCCAGCAACTTGGATGACTGATGTTGTTGAGGGGGAGAAGGGTGGCCGACCAACATACGCCCTACGCGAAGTTGCAAGGCGCATGTGGGCGTATGTTGAGGAGGCCGACAGCCTTGTTTGCTTGGAGATGCCTGAAATCGTCCGCACAGAAGCCATTTTGAACAAAATGCTCGCTCCATATTCGCACACGCAAAACACTTGCCGATTGATCATCAAGAATCAACGCGGCCGGAATGTTCGCCTGGCCTACAGGCCGGACATCCCTCGCCTGTTGATCACGTCGAAGCAGGTTTCCTCAATCAACACACACATTCCCACCCTGATACGTTCAAAGGAAGGGTGCCCTGCGCCTTGGCTTGAGTTTTTGGAATACCTCATCCCCAGCACAATCGAGCGCAAGGAGGTTGAGCGTTGGTGCGCAACGCTTATCGCTTGCCCAGAGGTGCGTATTGGCTATGGTTTGTTGATGGTGTCGGAAAGGCAAGGCGTAGGCAAAACAACCCTTGGCGAACACGTATTAGCCCCTTTGGTTGGGTGGACGAATGTCAGCGTCCCCTCTGAGGCAAGCCTCCTTTCAATGTTCAATGAATGGGCTGCGCACAAAAGGCTCGTCTTGGTGAATGAAATCTATCACGGCAGGTCTTGGAAAGCATACAATGCTTTGAAGTCTGTCATCACAGATAGGACAATAGAGGTGAATAAGAAGTATGTGCCCCAATACAATGTTGAAAATTGGTGTCACATATATGCCTGCTCAAATTCTATGCGTGCATTGAAAATGGAGGACTCCGACAGAAGGTGGTTCTATCCTGAGCTCGTCGAACAAGGGTGGCCGAAGGAGAAGTTCGCACAGCTACGCGATTGGCTTGAGAGGGGGGGGTTGGCGATCATCGCTCATTGGGCTGAGGGGTTCGGGGATTACATTGGACCAGCCGAACATGCCCCCTTAACGCAACGGAAAAAAGACTTGATTGAAGATTCAATGAGTGCCCCCGCACGCGAAGCGCACAGGCTGGGGGCTTTCCTCTCCGCAAAGACAAAGCCCTATTCCCTTTCGATGCGCGAGATTCGTTCATGGATAAAGGGAGAAGTGGGCGGAACAATCCACGACAGCGACCTGGAACTCCGCAAGGCGATGCAGATGGGCGGAGCGAAGGTTTGGTCTTCCAGGATTTTCGTCCAAGGCATTAAGCAATACGTTGTTGTGAATCCGCAAGCAAAGGGACAAGCATTAAGGCAAGGTAACGATAAAGACAAGAATGAAACAATACGCTCTTTTATGACAAGTCCGAATTTGATTCTTGAAAATGAAATTTAAGGAAACCCTCCTGGGGGATTTAAGCGGCGCGCCAGGCGTCGTCGGGAAAGGCAAGGGGCGGCTCCAGGAGGGATACCCTTTCTCCGCCCCTTGCCACCTGGCACCCTTAAACTCAGGAAGGAGAGAAATGTGAAATGGGAAGAAGAGTGTGAAGAATTCTGGGCAATCATTTCAAAACAAACGCGCAATTCATCAATTGCTTGGGCAACATTTATGCATAGGTTTCAAACCTTCGACATCGAAGGCAAATACCTCAATGTCGAAGAGGGAGAACAATTCCAGGCCTTCACGCAAATGGACCACGAACGTCAAAGCATAATCCTGAATACGGCAAAGAATTTAACCTGGGACGCACATCGGCAGATCTTAAAAGGGGACGATAAGTTTCCAAAAAAGTCAAAGATCTGTCCGTCCTTCGAAAAAAGTTGAGAGCTACCCTTCAAGCCCTTAATTTTCAACAATACAAATTTACAAAAAAGTCAACTTTACACTTTACTTTTCCCATTCGATAAGGTATATTGCCCATATCAGGCGGGCACTATGCTTACCTAAATGAGAAAGGGGGCACGTGGTGAAACTTATGGTAAAGTTTATGGTTGGGGGTGAGAGGGAGAGAGCCTTTCAAAAGAAGCTCGAGGGATTGCCAGAGGAGGTAATCGGCAAATTTGAGCGCGGGTATTTTGATGCCCAGTTCCACAGAGTGAAAGAGAAGCGCAACAACCAAGGCGATATCCTCTCCGATGGTTTTTGGGCGGGGGCTGTGCCGATTAAGGGGCTGGGCACATTCCCACTCATCCCGAATTCCAGGAAGGATTGGTCGACGATCCTCGTCGGCAAGCCTTTGGCCATCCGTAAGAAAGGCGGAGGGAAGGCGGTCAAGAAGATAATCACCAGCATTCACAACGCACCAAGGGTGCGGACTTGGTGGAATGGTGCGTTAGAGAACTTTGAGGACTACGCAGCAGACTGTGGTGGGAAGGATGGTGCGTTAGAGGTCTTGAAGGGGAGGCTTGAAGGCTTCAGGGCGATTGTTCGATTCGCAGACGACGAGGGGGAGTAAATTTGTCTAGAGCTCGAGAGAACTCTGATCTATATCGCGTTATCCGTGAATTGGGCTTGGCTCCCAGCGTTGCCGCGCACTTGCTAATGATCCGCGATCAGGCACAGGCCCTTACCGATTCAATTCGTCTTTTTTTCACAGCCAACCAGGCAGCCCTCGTCAAAGCAGGCTTACTCAAGAATCAACCCCTCGGCGTTCTCGCCGACGAGGCAGATTCTAAACTCCTAGAAGTTGCCTGTTCTTTGATCGACGATCTTTTACACACCACAAAAGGGAGGTCGAATCTGGACGGACGAAGGGGGACTTACAATCAATAAATTGCTTCGGTTGTTGCTTGCGTTGATTGGGGCGTTTGTTGGCGTTTTATTCTTGGTTGATGTTTTTGCACCTATTGTTGGAGCGGTTTTTCTCACGTTGATTCTTCTTTGAAAGGAGAGAGCATGGGCAGCTATAAGGAAGGTAAAACGCATCTCAGGGAAGACGACATCCTCTTAAACTTGCCGAAGAGGGAGCTTGTTGGGAGGATCCGTTTGTCTGAAATCATCTATAAGATGAAGGTTGAAGAACTTTGGGAAGAGAAGCGCAAGGTTTCCGCTCTCGAAGGGAAGATTCAAGAACAGGCAGCCGCCTCGCGCCCAGGGGAACAGAAGCGGACCCTGCTCTTAAACCCTGCCCTCGAGGAGGACTTGCCCGAGGAAGTGAAGCAAAAACTGGACAAATTGGCCGAGGAAGAACTCGACCGCATCGGATGGAGGGGGGAGGGGTAATGAGCGAACAAGAGCATATCATCAAGGACGTTAACGTTGATGCTTGGAAATTCGCAAGGATTGCAAGGATGACCACCCCTCGTCGAAAAGGGATGCATTCACCCCCAACCTTTACCGAAGGTTGCGTTCACATCACGCCCCCCCTAGCGGGCGAGAAAGGTATCAGGCTTTGGGCTTGCACAAGGCACTCGTTGGTCTCCTTCCTTGACGTCGAAGGGCAAGGCCATGGTTCATTTTACCCAATTCAGGAGTTCAAGAAGTTCTCGGAACTTCATCAATGGGAATCCGACAAAAGACGCTTGCCTTTGATCATCAGGAAGTCTAACACAGAATCGAGCATAATCGCCAAAATCGACACAGACCAATTCGTTCACTTTAATGGCAATCCCCCATCAGGGTATCACGTTCTTCAGCTACCCCAGAGGACGGAGTTCGACACAGTCCCAAAGTTCTCGGATTCTATACCAGAATTCGCAATGCCCTACGTTAGCTCCCCTGCACGACTGCTGAACAACAAGAGGGAGATTTTCGAAGCCTTCAACATTGACATCCTCCACAAAATGGCCATGGGCATAAAGGACCTCTCCTTCGTCCTCGCGCAAGAGAAGAAGGGGGAGGCTATTTTTGTCAAATTCCATTCACGCCAAACGTCCGCGATGAACAGCGCCTTCGGGGTCTTGATGGGGGTCGAGATCTTTTTTCGATAAAAATTAACATCACACTTTACTTTTATCGATAGATAGCGTAAAACGTTCTTATGAAGGCTAGCGCAGGGCTAGCCGAAGATAAGAAAGGGAGCAGAGTGAGAAAAATACCGAAAAACCTCAGGGGGCTGAACATTCAAGTCCTCACCCCCAAAAACCCGCGCAACAGGGGCACAGAAAGGCATCGCAACTTTCAACTTGTTGCGGAAGCTGGCGGAACCCTCAGCGTTGAAGAGTTTTATGCGCGGGGGGGCACTTCCCACCACCTAAATATGAACATCAATGAAGGGCACTTCAAGTTGCTCTCCAATGAAGGGTTGAATGGCCACACAAAGCCCTCAACCCAGCCCCCTACGCAAAAAGTTCTTGCTGTCCCACCCCCCACGCCGAAAAAAGATCCTAATGAGGTGTTGCCCAAGGAATTCGACACCTTGCTGAAGTTGGCCTCCGTGGGGCAAAACATCCTCATGGTTGGTCCCAGCGGTTCGGGCAAAACATTCTTGGCCAGCAAGGTTGCCCAACACCTTGGCCGAACCTTCTATGCCCAGTCTTGCTCGGCGGGCATGAGTGAAAGTCAGCTTTCTGGCTGGCTTTTGCCCTCGGGCGAAGGTGGTAGGTTTGAATATGCGCCTTCGACCTTCGTCAAGGCGTATGAGGAAGGCGGCGTGTTCTTGTTCGACGAGGTTGATGCGGCGGATGAAAACACGATGATATTCATCAACTCCGCCCTTGCTAATGGGGAGTTCTTCCTCCCCCAGAGGCTGGGCAACCCTAGGGTGAAGCGCCATAAGGACTTCGTCGCCATCGCAGCGGCAAACACCTATGGCCACGGCGAGAGCATCGTATATGCTGGGCGGAATCGCCTTGACGGCGCAACGCTCGATAGATTCAGAGCCGGGTGCGTGAGGATCGAATACTCCCCAAAGGTCGAAGCAGCAATCTGCGATGAGGAAGTCCTGGCCTGGGGTAGGGGTGTGCGGAAGTTGATATTCGAGTGTGATCTTGAACGAATAATGAGCACGCGGGTGTTGGTAGACTTCACGCGGCAAAAACGCGAACTGGGTTGGGGTAAAAGACTCTGGGCGACGTCTTACTTCTCCGATTGGTCGAAGGACGAACTCTCCAAGGCCAGGAAGGAAGGCCTCCTCTCATGAGAATGGAGAAAAACAACCACCCAGTAAAAGCTGAAGGCAAAGACAGATGTGTTTACTCACTCGAGTTCGACTCGCAAACTGACTTACAAGAAGTCAAAGCCTCAGAGAGCAATAGGGAATGGCCGAAAAAGATCGATGAATGGATAGAAAAAGATGGCGCAAGGTGGAGCGGGCTGAAAGGCGTAGAGCAAGGTGAAATAGTCTCCTCCTTGAAGGAAGTCCTGCTCTCGGGGTGGAAGTCCGGAGAGAGGCGCATAAGGAAGGTCTCGGACGAGATCTCTGAACAACTTCCGCCAGTTCGGCATATGAAAAGACGTCGCAAGTATGGACCCGAAGGTTCGGAACTTGACCCATATGCTATTCCTTCAGGTAGGCTCGATAGGGCATGGTCAAGAATGGGCAAGATCGAGGCAAGGGGTAGCGGCAAGGCCAAGCGCGCAAGGTTGGTCATTAACGTGTCTGCGCCTTGTCGATTCACCTCCTCAAGGATGTTCTGGGGACCAGCAGCAGGGCTGGTCATGTATGAGCGCTTGGTGAAGAGGGGGATGGCTGTCGAGGTTGTAGCGGCCTGTTGTGTGCGCGACATCAATGCGCGTTCGGTTGATGAAACCTATTCGTCAATATGCGTGAAGGTGAAGGACTTCAATCAACTCATGAACATTGGCTCGTTGGCTATCCTGTGCCTTGGGGGATATTTCAGGAAGTTCTTTTTCGACGCTTGGACGTCGCTGCCCTTTCCCTTGACAAGTAACCTGGGCTACATCCACAACCTTCGCGAAGAGGTCTTCCCCAAATTCTCCAACGACAAGTCCTGCCCAACCTTCTATACGAATCCTCTAAACAACAAGAGGGAGGCCGTGGACTTTGTGATGGACAAACTGAAGAGGATAAACGAATGAACATGAGGAAGCCCCTGACACGAGTGATGGAGGTTCAAAGGGCACCCCAGCGCCCACCCGCCTATGCACACCAAAGCCAAGGCACAGCCCTGGCGCTGGGGAGGGAGGGCTTTGCCATATTTGCCGAACAAGGCACAGGCAAGACCCGCATGGCCATTGACTGGGCATACACTCTATTTGAACAGGGTAGGATAGGGGGCTGCCTGGTTTGCGCCCCTAAAGGGGTGCATCGCCAGTGGGTAGAGAGCCAGCTCCCCCTCCATGCCCCTGGACATTTTAGGGGAGAGCTTTGGTTGGGGAGGGGGCTGCCGTTCAAGTCAAAGAACGCGCCCCAAGGCGCAATGCTTTGGTGGTTGGCCAACTACGAAGCACTTCACTCCCCTAAAGGGGAACACTGGCTCAACAGGGTCCTAAAGGCTAATGGGCAAAAGCCCTGGGCTCTCATAATGGACGAAAGCCACCTCCTCAAAAACCATCGCACCCTGCGATGGAAGGCCGTCAAGACCCTAACACAACAGCAAGGCTGCGTGCGGAGGCTGGCCATGACGGGCACACCCCTGGCCAAGGACCTGACGGACGAGTGGTCGCAGATGCGGCTAGTGGACGAGGACGCCATTGGTATCCGCTATGTCACGCACTTCAGGAATGAATACTGCCTTATGGGGGGGTTTGATGGGCGGAAGGTCATCGGCCACCGCAACATTCAACGCTGGCGTGCTAAGGCTGACCCTCTGTCCTTCAGGGTGCGCAAGGAGGTGTTGAACCTGACGGCAAGGAACTATTCGGACTTTGTCTTCGATATGTCGAGCTTGCAAAAAGTGATGTATGTCGATATGGCCAGGGAGTTGATGGCCGACATTGACCAGGGACGTATTACGACTGCCGCCAACGCTGCTGTTAAGGTGATGCGCTTGCAGCAAATCTCCAACGGCTTTGCCCCAACGCAAGAAGGCGACGTTGTGGAGCTTTTTGAAAAGCCTGAAACCCACAACCCCCGCGTGCGTGCCCTGCTAGACATCATCGCTGCCGAAGGAGCGGGGGACCCGCTGTTGGTTTGGGCAAGGTTCAGGCAGGACGTCAGGTTGTTGAGCAGGGTTTTGGGAGAAAAGGCAGTTACGTTCGACGGCTCAAGGTCAGCAAAACAGCGCTCTGAAGCCCTGGAGTCTTGGTCTGGCCTAGGGGGGGACGTTCAGGTCCTGGTCGCCACCCCCTCAACAGGCGGTGTGGGGCTGAACCTGCAAGGTGCCTGCACGCACGCTATCTACTTCTCCAACAGCGAGAACTCCATTCAACGTTGGCAAAGCGAAGCACGCATCCACCGCATCGGCACAAAGGGTATTGTCACCTACACAGATCTAATCGCCAAAGGTTCACGCGATAGGGCGATCCTGTCGATTCTACGCGCAAAGCGCCTTCTGGCCGAGATCACCCTTGGGCAAATTCGAGAATCCTTAAAGGAGGTGCTCGTCTGATGAGTTCCCAGGAACGCCTCGTCAACACAGCGGCAATAATGGAAGACTATAGGGCAGGTGCCACCTTGCAGCAAATTGCAAACACACAAGGTGTAAGCAAGCCCCGAATCTGGCAAATTGTTCGCGAGCACCCTGAATTCCCCGAATTAAAGAAGGAGCACAGAGAAGCCCTCCTCGACCGCAATGCGGCTAGAAGGTATCGCAGGTGTGTTCATTGCGGCCGAGGCTATGACTCCACCCGGAAGAAGCAAACCTTCTGCTCGCGAAAGTGCTTTTACGACTCCCTCAAGAAGAAGAATGGAGGTGAAAGCCAGGCGAGTTGAATTGCTAAGGTGTGTTTTAAGGCACCATATGTGGCGCCTAGTGTTTCCTAAGGCACACACGAGACCCTATTCATTCCAAGACATTTTGCAAACCACTAGAGGAGGAATTAGACATCAAATTGGAAGATCATCGCTCCCGAGCGACCCTAAGGGCTTATCGGGCACTGGAAGGGCGCAACATGAACACCTTGCGTTGCCTGGTTGACGAGGGGGGTTTTAGGGTCGCGGGATACATTTTTGGGCAAGGTGGGTTGAAGCCAGTGAAATTTCCTTCAAATTCACAAAAACAAAAGGAAGGCAAAAGGAAAGCGAAAGGAATGCATAAATATGCCATTATTCCACAGGCCAAAGTCCATTCTAAACCCTACTTTCCCCTAAGCTCCTTTCGAGGAGAGAGAGAGAGAGAGAGAGAGAGAAGTAAGGAATTGGGGAAAAATTGGACTTTGGCCTGGATTCCAAAGAACCTATAGGGGGGATTTTCGTGCCAAGATTTTCGGTTTTCGAGGCGCATTTACGCCGTTTGCTTAAAAGTTCGTTCGGAGATAAGATATTCTTCATAGAATATGGCCTAGGCGGCACTAATGGGCTACCTGACTCGTTTATCGTCGGCGAGGGCGGAAAGGTGACATTCCTCGAGTTGAAGGCGTTGAAGAAGGCACCTCCAACTTTGCGGAATCTTCCTTTCATCACGCCTGAGCAGCCTTATGATTTGCCCTCATTAAGTCCTGCGCATACTGAGGCCCTATTTGACGACGTGTTCAGGCATTTGCGTGAAAATCAGGCCAAAGTTGCCCATCGATTATTCGGTTCTGGCTCGACTTTTATAATTTTATTTTTACTACCAGACGAGCAGTTCATGGGCTTGCTCCTGAATGGGCAGAATGAGGCTTATATTGGCAACTTGGAGGTAAGGTTCCTTGGTGTTTTTTCCCAATGGGGCTGTATGGCTAAAACCCTTCGTGAGGAAACGAATGCAAAAGAAGGATAGCTCTACCAAGACGACGAAGGAAAACCCTAATCGCGACCCCAATGGTCGTTCCAGGGCTATCGTCCGCAAGAAGGCAGTTTCAGCACGCGGCATGCACATGGAAACGCCCAAGACAAAGCTCTCCAAGGAAGACGAGGACTGGCTAGTGCGTTGTGCGCGTAATGGTGTCTCGCAGAAAGTTGCAGCCAATGGTTGTGGTATGTCTTCGGGCACCCTTTACAACGTCCTGGAGAAGCGTCGCGACCTCTACAACAAGATTGAGGAGGCGCGCGCCCAGGCTTCCGAGGCTTTGGCTGGCGTTGCTTATGATATTGCGATGGAAGGGGACGTCAAGATGCTCATCTTCCTTCTCAAGACGCGCCTGGGCTGGCGCGAGACGAATCGCCTTGAGGTTACGGGGAATGACGGAGCACCAGTAAAGCACATTGCCTTGAACGTCAACATGAATGAGTCCGAGGCGCGTGACGCCTGGAATCTTTTGCGTGAAGGCAAGAATGCCACAATCTCGTGAGAAGTTGATAGAGTCGCTGAGGGAAGGTGACCCCACGCGCACAAGTTCGACGCGCTTGGGCTATCAACGCTATGTTGCGCAGAAGTTGAGGAAAATTGCGCAAATAATCCGCAGCGCAATCGTTCAGAATGACGTTCTGGGCATACCTGCTGACACTGTTCGCGTGGGGGATGAATTGCCGCCGCTCGCTTGGGCAGGATTCACCTCCAACGCGGGCAAGGTTGTGGCCTTTCGCCAGTGGCTGGACGATCAGCTGTTTCAGGGCATCTTTGAGATGCGCGTCGAGGATGTTCCTCGCACTCCGCTAGAGCGACGCCTGCCCTTGCCTGTGCGCCGCTACATCGACACAGCCTATCGCAAGGGCATACGCGATGCCTACAACAGCATAGGCGAACGCTCCTCTTCCGTAGCAGTAAGGGGGTCTTTTCTGAGTCCGATCAATGTAGAGCGTGTGCAGGCCATCTATACGCGCAACTTTGAGGCTTTGCGCGGCGTGACAAGGGTAATGAGCCTGCGTATGGGGGAAACCCTCGCACATGGATTGACCGAAGGGCATGGACCAAGGCGCATCGCTCGTGCCCTTAGGGATCGCGTGGAGAAGATAGGCATTACGCGGGCGCGCGTTATTGCGCAAACGGAGGTGATTGCCTCGCATGCTTCTGGTTCACTTTCAGCCTTCAGGGAGGCGGGCGTCGTGGCTGTGCACAACTTGGCTGAGTTCCGCACAGCTGGTGATGATCGAGTCTGCCCACAGTGTCAGGCTCTTGAGGGAAGGGTCTTCACCCTTGCGGCTGCGGAGGGCGTTATTCCCGTGCACCCGAATTGTCGTTGCAGGTGGCTGCCCACATTCGCTGACGAGGCAGGGGGCTAGCATGACAGCTGCGGAGGTTTATGGTCGTCGGGCTACGATGCTTAGTGCCTTGCGCAAGGACGTCAAGATGGAACTCGGGGCACGCGCAAGCTACAAGGCGGATCCTGTGGCATTCATATCAGACTGGATCGACACGCATGATGCGCGCTTGGCCTCGGTTGGGGGTGTTCCGTTTTTCCCTTTCCGCTTGTGGCCTAGGCAGTGTGAGCTTGTTGAATTCATCAAGTCCTGTATCACTGCCCAAGCGCACGGCCTTGTTGAGAAGAGTCGTGACGTCGGTGCAACGTGGGTGTGCGTGAGTGTTTCGTTGTGGCTGTTGTTGTTTTGGCCAGGGGTGACAGTGGGTTGGGGAACGCGCAAGGCCGCCTTGCTGGACAGGACGGGTGATCCGAACACGATCTTTGAGAAGATGCGCCTTGCACTTGATTGTTTGCCCAAGGAGCTTTTGCCCAAGGGCTGGGACAGAGAGAAGCACTGTAACTATTGCCGCATTGTGAATCCTGAAATCTCTTCGGCGATCATAGGCGAGTCTGGCGATCAAATTGGTCGTGGTGGTAGAACGTTGATTTATTTTAAGGACGAATCTGCTCACTATGAACACCCTGAAGCGATTGAGGCTGCGCTTTCGCACAACACACGCACGCAGATTGACATATCAAGCGTAAGTGGTATGGGCACAATTTTTCAACGTAAGCGCGAATCTGGTCATATTTGGTCGCTGGGGGAAGAGCCAAAATCCTCGACGACGAACGTTTTCGTGTTTGACTGGAGGGATGACCCCCGCAAGGATCAGGCCTGGTACGAGGCGCAGCGCACGCGCTATGCGGAGCAGGGCTTGCTTCACATTCATGCCCAGGAGGTCGACAGGGACTATTCCGCAGCCTTGAGAAGGCGTCTAATCGCCAGGGAATGGGTAAGGGCTGCAGTAGGCTACGATGCCATTGTTCCTGAATTGCGGCAAGGTGGAGTGGTTGCTGGCTTGGACGTCGCAGATGAAGGTGGGGACAAGAATGCACTCGTCATCCGGAAAGGTTTAACCCTTACACTCGCTGACGTTTGGGCGGAGGGGGACCCTGGTGCCACAGCACGTCGTGCTTTAGGGGCTTGTATGGACTTGGGGGTGGAGGTTGACCTTCAATACGACTGCGTTGGTGTAGGAGCGGGCGTCAAGGCGGAATACAATCGCTTGTCACAAGGGGATGTTTTAGCCCAAGGGATTTCATTCACCCCTTGGAATGCGGGTTCGGCACCCTTGATGCCAGAGGACAATGTGATTCCCTTTGATGAGTCTTCTCCGTTGAATCGTGAGCACTACCAGAACCTCAAGGCGCAAGCCTGGTGGTCTTTACGTCAACGTCTTGAACGCACCTGGCGCGCCCGTGTTCAGGGGGAAGAATTCAATGCAGAGGACTTAATTGCTATCGATTCGGGCTTGGCTCCAGGGATGATCTATCAACTTGAGAAGGAACTTTGCCAGGTTGAGGCAAAGCTCTCCCCCTCCACCCTTAAGCAGGTCATTGACAAGGCTCCGCAGGGCGTAGCTTCCCCTAACGTGGCGGATGCTGTGGTGATGTGCTACTTCCCTCTCGAAGGGGTGAGTGCATATTCGCGCTTTGTTCTTCAGAACATTCAATAGGAGGGGCTGTAATGCCTTTTGATGATGGGAGGGGGTTTGATTCCCTTGTGAATTTGATTTCAGGGTTGGGTGGATTTGGTGATAAAAGCAACAATTCAATTTATCGGCAGGACTATCGCGCTGAGATTGAGCTTGAGGCGGCCTATAGGACAGATTGGGTTGCACGCAAGATTGTTGATATTCCTGCCGAGGACGCCACGCGCGAATGGAGGCAGTGGGAAGGTGAACCAGCGCAAGTTGACGCAGTTGTTGAGGCGGAGGAGCGCTTTGCCTTACGGGAGATAATCCTAGACGCTATCCGCAAGGCGAGGCTCTTTGGAGGTTCAGCGATTTTGTTTGGCCATGAGGGGGCGTATGAGCTCCCTTTGTTGGAGATGCGTAGCGGGGGGCTTAAGTCTCTGCATGTTATCGATCAAGGCGAAGTCTCCAATCAGGGCAATGGGCTGTATCAAATTCGGGTCCCTGGTGGACATACAATCCTTGCGCATGAAACACATTTTGTGCGTATGGTGCCGAGGCCCTTTCCTTCAACGAGGAGCTTTGCGGGCGCGGGCAGAACATGGGGGGATTCAATACTGGATGCTTCTTTTTCTGCCATAAAGCGTCAAGAGTCAGTTGCGCAAGCTATAGCATATTTGGTCCAGGAGTCGAAGGTGGATGTAATCAAGATTCCGCACTTCTTGCGCAGCGTGGGCAATCAAGAATATCGTGATAGGCTTCAGCAAAGGTTCTCGCTGGCGAATGTGGGTAAGTCCTTGGTGAATGCCTTGTTGTTGGACAAGGAGGATGAGTGGTCGCAAATGTCTCCGAACTTTGCAGGCCTCCCAGACGTGCTGAAAACCTTTATCGTCCTTACTTCGGGGGCGGCGGATATCCCTGTTACACGCATGTTTGGGCAATCTCCTGCAGGGCTGTCGGCTACTGGGGAGAGTGACCTGCGCAACTATTATGATTCTGTCAGTGCACTCCAGAGGAACTTCATCGCAGGGGTGTTGAAGCGCATCGACGAGGCAATCATAATCTCCGAGTTGGGCTCTGTGCCTGAGGGTTTAGATTACGTCTGGCGACCTTTGTGGCAGATGTCCTCGGCTGAGAAGGCTGAACGCGACGCAAAGGAGAGCCAAGTTTTTCAAGCAGACCTTAACAGCGGCCTGTTCACGCCGGACGAAATGCGCCAGATGCGCATAGCCCAGTTGAAGAAGGCAGACGTCTACCCTGGCCTGGATGAGATTGTTTCGGAAGGGGATGCGCTAGAGGCTGGCGACTTGCCCAACGAGGAGCAGGTAGTTGCTGAAATTGCGGTGGAGTAAATCCCTTTGTTGATTTCCTTTCAATTTGGGTATAAGTTTATTTTAATTGTTTGTGTAAGGGGCGTGTTTTGAAGATTTTTGAGAGTGCGACAATTGACGCTTCGGACATTCGCGTAACAAAGGACGGCTACCTTGTTGCGCAGCCTAGGGTTGCACGCACAGGTGTGCAAAATTACAAGGGAGTTGAAGTAGGCACGCCTAGCGTAGCCAAAGTTCGGGTTAATCGTCCTGAGAAGGTCGTCTTCTCCAAAGACTCTCTTTCCTCATATGCGAATAAGCCCCTCACCTTTGGTCATCCTTCGGTGTTTGTTGATTCACGTAATTGGCGTGAGCATGCTGTTGGCCATACAGGTGGAGAAGTCGTCAGGGATGGGGATTTTGTTCGAGTTCCCATCATGGTTACAGACGAAGATGTCATCTCCGCTATTAAGTCTGGGCAGGTGAAGGAGCTCAGCCTCGGCTATGAAATGGAGTTGGAGTATGTCAAAGGGAATGATTCTTTTGATGCGGAGGTAAAATCGATTCAAGCAAATCACCTTGCTATTGTGCCCAGTGCGCGGGGTGGTCCTGATCTCACCATTGGCGATAACCAAAGGAGTAGCCAGATGACCAACGGAGCAATCAGCACGACGGCAGTGGATGTTGATGGCGTGTCGATTCAAGTTCAAGACGTAGGGGCAGGCCTCCTGGCCAATCACCTAAAAGCGCAGCGTAAGGTTCTTGATGAGGCTGTGGCAAAGGTCGCCGAGTTGGAGAAAAAGATCAAGTCAAAAGACGACGAATTGAAGGAAAACAAGGAAAAGGCCAAGGAATCCGCTGCAACAAACTCTACGGAATTCCTCAATAAGGCCGTGCGCGATCGAATTCGCACTGATGCGATTGCTCGCGTGCTTTTGGGGCAGGATGCAAGGCTAGACGCCATGGACACGCTTGACATCAAGCGCGCCTGCCTTGTGGGGAAAATCCCAAGCGTGAAGGACTGGGACGAAAAGTCTGTGGACGCGGCCTTTGACGCAGCTTGTGCATTCATCAATGTGAAGCCCGCGCAAGCTGCGCAGCCCCTACAGCATGCCCCACAACCTGGGGCATTCTCTTCACTCCAACAGCCCATAGGCGATCACATGCGCACATTCCCTGGCGACGGGATGCCCTGGCGCCCTGGCGCGCAGGTTCCTTTGCAAATGCAAGGTCCTGTAGATGCGATGGATGCCGCCTTGGCTAGGCACGACGCCTTCCTCACAAATGCCTACCGGGGTGCTGACGCCGTCAAAGAGGCGCAGGAAATTCGACTCAAGCAACTTTCAACGATGATTGGAGGATAGGGGTGTGGCTGTTCAGACTTCCTACACAGAGAACATCTCCAACGCAAGAGAAGGGATGCTAGCAACTGGGACACCTTGCGTCATTGATGCCTACGAGGTTCAAGACGAAGATGGGATTGCTTTTGGGGTAGCCGTCCATCAGGGCGCAGCTGCTGAGCAGGTGGCTTTGGGTGGGGAGGCCAGTGCTACCTCCCCATTTCATGTAACAAAGTTCCTTGGTGTAACAATTAGGGATCGCACCCGTCAACCTGGTGACGAGGAATACAAGAAGGGAGCTCAAGCGAATATCCTTTCACAAGGGGACATCTGGATCCGAGTTGGTGGGGCTGTGACCATCGGAGCAGACGTTTCGTTTGCCGAAGCTACGGGCGTCCTTTCTAGCGCGGCAGGATCAGCATCGCAAGCAATCATCCCGCATGCACGTTGGCTGACGGCTGCTGCTTCAGGCGGCTTGGCCAAACTACGTCTCGGAACACATACCATCGGAGGAGCATAAGAACATGGTTGCACCACGAAGGAGCTTTCAAGGTGCTATTCTTGACGCAAAACGCCGCCAGATCCAAGCATTCGCTACGTATGATGCTCAAGACCCGTTCGGATTTTTGGTGAGTCAGCTCGCTCACATTGAGCCGACTGTCATCGACATTCAGTATCCCGACATTCAGTATCCGTCAATTGTGCCAATCGACACGTCGGCGATGCAATGGGCAAGGACCATCACCTATTTCAGCCGCAACAAGACAGGCGAGGCAGAGTGGTTCAGCGGTATGGGACAGAACATGCCCCATGCTGAGAGCTTTCGCGAAAAGCACGACGTCACCATCGAGATGTCGGCCATTGGCTATGGCTACAACCTGGAAGAAGTGAATCAGGCCATGATGGTCGGCACATCAATCAACAACGAACGGGCTATGGCAGCGCGTAGGGCAATGGAGGAATTCATCGATAAGATCGTCCTCGAAGGCTCCCCGACAAAGGACTGGGAAGGGTTGATGAACTCTTCCGCCGCATCAAAGTCCAACGCTCCTAATGGGGCGAGCGGTAATACAGAGTGGTCGGAGAAAACTGCGGACGAAATCCTCGCAGACATTAACAACCTCATCTCGGGCATGTGGACAGATTCGCGCACTATTGAGTTGGCAGACACCCTTCTCCTTCCGCCGTCTGCGTATTCTCACATTGTATACAGGCGCATACCCGACACCCCAACAACTGTGATGAACTTTGTCAAGGAGGCGAACACCTACACCGCAAAAACAGGCAGCCCGCTGATGATAAGGGAGCTGCGTGGCCTGGAAAATGCGGCCGCTGGTGGTGCGGGCAGGGCGTTGGCTTATAGGCGTTCGCCTGAAGTGTTGAAGCTCCATATGCCCATGCCGCATATGTTCCTGCCTGTTTGGCAGACGAGCTCAATGATGTTCGAGGTTCCGGGTATTGCGCGTATCGGTGGATTGGAGATCCGTAGGCCAGGAGCAGTGCGCTACCTCGACATGATTACGACGTAGGGGGATTGCTTGAAAAAATACAGGATCGGTCCATTCACTCAGCCGACCTTGATCGCATTCTCGGACGAGGGTGTCAATACCCCAAAGGATCTGTATGCAGAAGCAGGCTCCTTCCACGAAGTGGAGATGGGGGAACGCAACCTCCGAGTTGTAACAAGGTTCCTGGGTGCAAATATAGTTGAAGAGATTCCTTCAAAGAAGGGGAAGCCCAAGAAGAAGGATAAATAAAACACGATGGCTGCTACTGTCGAAGGCTTCAAGGCCGCCTTCCCCCATTTCAACTCCCTGGAAGAAGAAGTTGTTGAATATCGTCTTGTGCGTGGACGTAGGGAAGTTGATGAAACCTGGACAGAGGGCGATCGCGATCATGGGGCATACCTTTATACAGCGCACCTCTTAACGCTCGAGGACGTGTTGTCGGGAGGCGATCGTGCCCTTACCCCTCGTGCCCTGACGGGGAGGTCTCTAGGGGCAGCGAGCGAGTCCTACGCAGCTCCTGCCGTCGGAGCAGGATCAAGCACTTTGGACTCGACTGTTTATGGCAAAATGTTCGAGGAGCTATTGCGCCAGAACCAATCTGGTCCATTGCTCGTAAACGAAAACAATGAAAACCCCCAAAATACGAACTATCACTACAGGGGCTTAAAGAGCTATGGCTACAGTTGATGTAGATGTTGCTTCGACGCCTAGCATCCTGCCTGGATTGGCCAACGGGGAGAGGTATTCTCTGCAGAATAAGTCTGTAGTCCGTTGCTATGTGAGCATTTCGACGATTGTTGTCGACAATTCAAACAAATCCTCCGTAGCACGCAATGTAATCCCTGCAAACTTGAACATAACACCTGTTGTGTCGAAAAGTTCAGGCGAAGAAGTCTATATTTGGTGCGATGAGGGTAGGGAGTCCCTTGTTGCCCTAAATCCGGTCTAAGGAGGCAGCATAATGGGCTTTCAGATCGGTTCAATTGGCGGCGCAGGTAGCGGCTCTACGGAGAGGGGTGAAGTTACCTGGACGGATTCTGTTCAGATTGCTGGAGCGTTTCAGCTCGCCTTCCGACAAGACGGGGGCAACGTAGGGACATTTTCCGCAGGCCTTTGGGCGGAGTATGACATAGACGAGGCTCTTCAACGCGATAAATTTTACAGATTCATTCTGCAAGAGCGTCTTGATTCATCAACGGCCCCAGAGCCAACGCAATTTTCACACTCCGTTATCTTCCGTGGTGAAGACGTTATCGACCTCCCCCTTGCTGATGCTTTTTTGGGCTCTCTCGCAGAAGACGACGACGGGAATTTCCTTGCCCTAGTTGTAGGGAGAACACGCGGCGCAGGTGCACAAACTCTGCGTGTGTCGCGACCACAAAATACGATGCGCTTGCGCTTAAATTGCGCAAGGATGGATATTCTGCGCTTTGAGAGGCTTGTCCTTTCAGCCCCGATTGCTTCTGCTGGCTCTTCGGGAGGGAGCGTAGAACAGCGCGTTTTGATTACGGATGGCCCACCTTCCGCCGATACGTATCAAAAACTTGCTGTTAGTCCCTTTGACGACTCAGTCAGGATTACAGAGCGTTCCTTCACGAAGCCTACCCCCGCTATGGCCACGTGGAATCCTTATAGCGTTGGGGATATGATTTGGAACATGCAGTTCCGTGGAATCATAGGTAGCGGAGAGAACCCTCCAACAATAACTGCCGACAACAACACTTATGCGACAATAGACGGCAGGTGGTTCACCTCCATGGGCGGGGAGTGGATACCTATCAATGCTGGGGTTATCGATTTGGATCCACAACCCTACATTGGTGTTTTCTCTACGCTGGCGGAAGCAACACAATCACCAATCGCTGAGTCAGGAGCCGTAGCAATCATTACCAGCACCTGCTCCTTGGAAAGAATAATCAACTTCACCCCAGGATCAGGATCAGACATAAAATATAGCTTGCAAACGCTCCTCGATACCAGCAGAATTGCTTCCACTGCTGAAGCACAAGTTGCTGCGAATGGGGAGCCGCCTGGGAGTGCGAAGTTCAAGATTGCCACCCTCAAAGGAATCAACACCCTTGTTGAAGCGATAAGCGGGCAAACAGTTGCTGGGAAATTAAACGATCAAGCCCTCCTTGACCTAGATGCCCTTAACCCCCAACTGCAGAACATGATAATGGGTGCGCTACAAGCGCATCACTTTGAGAGCACGCCTATTGCGGGCGTGAACATTCAGATTAACCCTGGCGATTCGGTTCCAATCCCCTTGGGGAGTAATGACTTTGAAGCACTGGTTGTAAGTGTTGAAAAAACGACAGAGAACGCTGGCCTCCTAGCCAATCAATACGACGGCGATAGGTTTTTGCGTCGGAATAGGACACAAGGCATTTCCCCAGAATTTATCAATGCCTCTACTGGGCTTGTGCAAACGCTTGAAGGTTCCCTGTTTTATGATGACGCGAACAACCGACTCGTCTTGTCCTTGCCTGCCCTTTCCGTCATGACACAGGGAGCGCCGCCTTCTTTCAGCGTGACGATGTTGACGGGGTTGAATGACACTCCTGGCACTTCAACTTTAACGTCTGGTCAGATCCTGTTGGCAGCCCCTACGCAGATCGTCCACACGAGCCCACAGACCCTTACCACAGAGCAGCAAGTTCAAGCCAGGCAGAATATCAATGCTGCCGCCCCTAGCACTGGACAGGCGAACGTGGGGGGCTTCCCTGCCTACGTTAACTTGTGGCGCAGGTCGGCAACGCAGCCTCCCTTCCCCAGCGATGGGCAATATGTGGGCAATGGGCAATGGTCGCCCCTGCCCACGCAGTGGTTTGTAAATCCTGGACAGGCCGTTGGCACCGATCCTTTGTGGCGAGCGGATGGGGTGCAGTTCGTCGGCCAGAACATGACGGGCACAGTCTCGGCCGTCGACAGCTTTAATAGTCAGTTCGCGCGAGACAACGCGGGAACGGGTGCCCATGCTCCGCCAGCAGTGTCGGGGGATACGCATTTCCGCTTCCGCATGGGGGAGGTCAACACATTTTCGCCCTGGATTTCCATTGCGGAACCTCCCCCGAACGAGTGGCGACAAATTTGCTCTCGCCAGCTTTATCAAGGGCATTCGCCCGCAAACGAAGTCTTCAATATACCGCTTCTTTTCCAGGTGGACTTCTCGCAGATCCAAGACATTTTGCTTTATCTCGATATGAGGATGTCGCCTGGCGTTTCACACGGCGCAGTTGAGACGCGCGTCACTCCGTTCATTGCTAAAGTTTCCAACCCCATTCCCCAAACGGGAGACTGGAACGACCAGACTGATTTCAAGATGGTTATGGACCGCAGGTTCGGAGCCTACGTGAGCGTTGACTTTATTGGCACTTCAGGCAACGGGAATGACTTATTGAACGGCAACAACATCAGCCGCCTTGTAGCGCGTGCCCGCTTCAGGGGCGCAGCGGGTGTTGCGCCCAACGGCGTTGCGCACACCCTTTCAATTTGGCAAATTCCTACGGACATTGACGCGATCCTGAACGTTTATGTTAAATAGGCGGGGGCAAGATGGCTTACGCGATCCTGAGGAATGATAACGATTATGTAGCAGGGGTGGCCAGAGACCTCGCCTCGGCGCAAGCCTTGGCGCAGTCGTTCGGCGCGGGCTATACCGCGCACGGGACAGACCTTGGGCTGATGGTGGACGTTGGCCAGTTTTTGGTGAACGGGTCGCTCGAAAATCGACCTGCAATGAATACGAACAGGATGCGCCACGAAGCCCGAATCCACCTGGACGCCTGCTACACTTTTAAGCGCTTCGGCTGGGTAGTTCCCAACGTTGCGCCTGCCGACATTACGGGAGCGCGGTGGAACAACTACGCATTCTGGTTGAAGTCGTTCGGCGCGATCTATGGAGCTGCCCTGGACAGGGCGGACGCTGGGGATCAAGTGTGGGACCTTGCGGAGGCGCAAAAGATATGGACGCAGATCACAACCTATTGCCCACTCGTGCGCGAAAGTCTTGAAACATGGTATAATCGACATGAAGAAGTCCCTTGGCAAGTGTATTTTAACACTTCCATCGGTGATGAAAATTTACATCGTGCCTACATGAAGTATGAAAGGGGAGATGCGCTTCGGGCGTTCGCTGGTGATAGGGAAGGTGGCGATCCCTGGAGCGGATCAGACGCGCAAACGCTGAACGTAACTTTCACGAAGGACGACGTCCTGCCAGGGACGTTAATTTAGGAGAGCTCAGTGTCTTTTGATGGATTCGAAAGGATTAGAGGCAGTGGCGCTGTTGGTCATGCGCGTTCGTTTTGGAAGAGAGCAAAGATCGCAATCCCCAGGGCGGATAATTATCCGCAAATTAGTGGTATCTCCCCCCAAGAAGAACAGGAACACTGGGAGGCGTTTGATTGGAATCCCAATGATGAGCCTGACGTAATCGACAAGCCCTCGTATGATGCTATGCGAGGTGCGTTTGGCGCGAACCTTTGGGAGTTCTTCGAGCGGGACATCCTGGCGCGTTTTGAGAAAGAGGCTAATCGCGCTGTTTGCGCTATGCTTTTTGGACAGTCGCCAGAAACTCAATACTCCTTCCTGTTTCGTGGGAGTGAGCGTTCGATTGTGGATGCGAAAAACACAGGCGACAATGCAGATCATTTTCTCAAGCGCAAAGAAGAGCTGCACTACTGGCTCCGCAATATCGACCTGACAAAGATGAGCGGGGAGAAGTTCCCCTTAATCTGCAACATGCAGTTCATTTACGACGACAAATACTGGAGGTTCCATGACTTTCAGTTGCCGCAATCGAGCGACCCTACCGAGCTCTTCACTGATCACGAATATGTTCCGCCGCCGCCGCCACGCCATGTTCCCTTCAAGGTTCCTCAATTTGGGTTGGAGATATTTTACCTTGGGCAAGAGGAAGGCAGAAAGAAATATAACTTCATGGCGACCCTGGGGGCCGCTGGCCATATCGTGATTCATGATCGCGGTGAATACGTTGTTTCGCCTTCGGGGGAAGATGCGCTTTCGACATATTCCGCTCTCGAGGGTGTTGATTTTTCCATCGAGTTGCTAGAGAATTCAGGCAAGACGACTGTGAATGTCGAGGCCTTCTCGAAAACGCAGAACAAGAGCGACGGGATGCGTTTCGTGCTTGACCCTAATTTAATGCCCGCAACTGCATTGCCGACGTTGATTCCCCCAATGGCTGACGGAGGGATGGAAGGTGAATAGGGCTGCGAATGAATACGATTGCCCTTGCGTGGGGGCACGGCGGGTCTGCAGGTGGTTTATCTGTGGGCGGAGGGCTGCTTGTAGCCTCGCCTGAATTGAATAGAAAAGGGCAGGTGATTGGCTAGCACCTGCGGATGAGCGCTTGTGGCGATTCGTCCAGGGGGAGGGCTTTGAAGTGAGGGTGAAATTTAAGCCTCTTTTCAAGGAATCGATGGCGGACGAGATTCACAGGAACATCAACGAACGCAAAGCGCGCGAGGGTGAGTTTCGTCTTGGGATGGAATATAAGCCTGAGCGTGAATATACGAGCAAGTCGAGGTCGATTCGGAAAGTCGTCCTGAGTGATGAAAATTTAGAACGCTTCATTGCGGACTTTATTGCGGGCGTCCCCTATGAGCGAATGGCTGATAAGTATTATATGTCGTCGCCTACCCTACGCAGGATAATTCGTAATCACCCCAACTTTGTGAGGGCAAAGGAAGAGCGTGATGTTGTCGTGAACCGCAGGCGCGCGGAAGGAATGCGCAAAAGGTGGGCTGACGCCGAAAGATCCAAAGCGAAGCTTTGAGGGAATTGTCATGATTTGGACTCCGAATTTCTGGGTGGGAATCGCGACGGGTTTATTTTCCAGCCTCGTCGTGGGCATTCTTATCAGCATAGCCGTTGCGGTCGTCTGGGACAAATTCACGAGGTAGATGGCCAGGGGGGCGTCATGTTTTTTGACTTCAATTTCTGGGTAGGCTACGGGATAGGGGCTGCTGCGGGTGTATGTCTGCTGGTGACGATTGTCAGAGGGTTGACGTATTCTGGCGGGAGTTGATGGCATGACTTCTATGTTCTTTTGGGTTCCGTTGAGTGGAGAACAGATTGTTTCTGATTTTATAGCCACTGTTTCTTTCGCCTTTTTTGCGTGTGTGGCGATAAAATGTGCTTCGTAGGCGCGACGCTATTCGGCATTTTGTTGGGTGTTGGCTTCACTTTATACCTCGTTCGTGGATTTAAGAGGAAGGTATGACTGTTTCGGGCGTCAAGATGAGTTGGTTCAACGGGTCGCTCACCATCGGCAACATTCTTACGATTATCGCAATGGTGGTTTCTCTTTTTTGGTTTCAAGCAAACATCAGCTTCACACAAGAGCACATGCAAAAGGAAATAATGTCGATCGGAATACGCCTAAAGGAAATCGACAGAAAGGTTCAACTCGTCGATAGTTCTCGCAAAGAGGTGGAAAACGAAATCAAGGAAGAGCTGCAAAAAAAAGAGAATTTGATCATAGAAAATGTCCACGAGATCAGCCTTTCTATCGCGAAAATGGAGAAGAATGTCGAGCAGCTGCATATTTACCGCACAACGGATGAGGAACAATACAAGGTTGACTTCAATCGCCTTGAGAACAACATCAAGGAGGTAAAGGATAAATTGGAGGTCATTTACAAGGTGCCCTATATGCTGAAGGAGAGGAATAAGCGATGACGGGATTCAACTTTTATGACGGTCCTGTTGTTGAAAGGATCAAGGAAGAAGAAGGATTAGTGTTGCTCCCCTACCAAGACGTGCACGGCTATACGACTATCGGCTACGGAACAATGATCGGTAAGGGCATATCCGAAGAAGAAGCAGACATACTCCTGCGCTCTCGGCTGGCTTCAATGCACAAAGAGCTGAAGGCAGGCACGCAAGGGAGCGTATATGCTTCGCTCCCCCAACGACGCAGAGAAGTCATCCTCGACATGATGTATAATCTGGGCGTGCCCAGGTTGGTGATGTTCAAGAAGATGTGGGCTGCTCTGGCGGAAGGCGACTATGCGCGCGCGGCGGATGAGATCATGGACTCCGCCTACGCAAGGCAGGTGCCGAACAGAGCACGGCGCAACGCCGAAAGCATGAGGGAGGGGTAGTGGGCAATGGAATTTGACTTGTATTCATGGATAGTGTATGGGTTGGGAATCGCCACGGGTATTTCCCTCTCGGCTCTTTTTGTCTTCTATAAAATTTGCACAGACCCTCACTAGGGTGGGGATATGAAATTTCTCACTGATTTGCTGAATCCTGTAGGCGGCGTTGTTTCCGCAGTTGAGGGCATCGGGAACGTTCTCTCAAAATTTGTAGAGACGCCAGATCAAAAAAACGCTTTTGAACAAGTCATGGCAAAGATGCGCGCTCGCCCACAGGAAGCGCAAATCGAGATAAACAAAATCGAGGCTGGCCATCGCTCCATATTCGTGGCGGGGTGGCGCCCTGCTATCGGCTGGGTATGCGCAGCTTCGCTCGCGGCCTTTTACATCCCCCAATACCTGGCGGCGGCATTTTTGTGGTCGCGTGCTGTGCTGTTGACTGGTGAGGTGAAAACCTATCCGGTGGCGGATGATGGACTGATGGAATTGACGTTGGCGCTGTTGGGCATGGGCGCTCTGCGTTCTTTTGAGAAGTTGAAGGGCAAATCAAAGTGATTCCTCTCTTTTAAGGCACCATATGTGGTGCCTAGTGGTTCCTAAGGCACATACGAGACCCTACCCCTTCCAAGACATTTTGCAAACCACTAGAGGAGGAATTAGGGGCGTTTATCCCCTTCGCTCTTTTTTCATAATTTTATCCCCTTTCAAAAAGGCCAAAGTCCATTTTTAACCCTACTTTCCCCTAAGCTCCTTTCGAGGAGAGAGAGAGAGAGAGATAGAGAGAAGTAAGAAATTGGGGTAAAAAATGGACTTTGGCCTGGAATCGAGGTGAATTTTGGCGTTCTATACCCGTTCAATGACGCAGAAGGCAAAAGTTTGGCGTAAGGTTAGTCAATCTGCTACAGGAGTTAAGTCTTACGCAGAGCCCATCATCTTACCATGTCGTTGGGAGGAAAAGGTTTCTCTCGCGCGGGGGGATTTTGGTGAAGAAAGGGTTGTTGAGCACATTGTGTTTGTTGGTGGGGAGGCTTCTTCAGAAGACCTTGTCGCCCTAGGGGAGGAGTCCCCCCTTGAGCAGGCGCGCGAGGTGAGGGCTGTGGAGAGGGTGCCTTCCTTGAATGGGGTTGAGGTTTTGGTGAGGATTGTATTATGATTGAATTGCGACTCGTTACATCAGGAATCCGTGCCCTTGAGCAGAGGATCAATCAACGCATCAAGGCCCTTGGCCAAGGGCATGTTAGGGGCACCTTGAAGGCAGCGCAGTTCATCCACAGGAAGGCGGATGAGACTGTCCCTATTAAAACAGGCAACCTTGCCGCAAGTGGTGTGGCGCGTATTGTGCCTGGAGATCGTTCGGCTTCTGAAGTGGCTTATCTTGCAGATTATGCTGCTGCTGTTCATGAAAATGTTGAGGCGAATTTCAGGCGGCCTAGAGCGCGGGCAAAATTCCTGGAACTCGCATTTAGGGAAAACGAGGACGAGATTGTTCGTATAATCGCTGAAGACATGGAGGGGGCTTAGTGTCTGCTGCTCGGCATTTCTCCTCAGCGATGGAAGGTAGGCAAATTGGAGGGAGGCTTCTTTTTGCTGGGCGGAATATGTTCGTGGGCAGGGAGCCTGACGTTCCAGACAGGATCATGACTGTTTATGATTCAGGTGCTGGTCCAGATGCTGTGAGTGGATTTGATGGAATCGCAACAGCTTTCATCCAAGTTCGTATCCGGGGGAATAGGTTGATTAGTGTTGGGACAACAAGCGAAGACCCTTATGTTGAGGCTATGGAATTTGCGCGGGCTATTATACGGAGGGTTTTTGAGTTTGATTTTTCCGTTCAGGCTGTTGGTATTTCTTATTCTGTTTGGACGCTTCTGAGTGGTCCGTTGAGTGTTGGGCGTGATGAGAGGAACAGGCCTTTGGCTACAGTAAATTTTCGAGCTTTGCACAGTCGCTAGGAGGGATTGAAAGTGCCGATTCCGGGTCAGGTTATGGGTTTGGCGTTTGTGAGGGCAGAGCCACATATAGCCTTCCTGAGTGTGACGCCATTGGTTGCTTCGCCTGCGCTGCAGAATTATGAAACATCCTACAGAGTGGAGGGTTCAGGCTATGCCTACAGCCCGTGGTTGAGCACGGGGTCAGATGATGCTGAATTTTCAATCCAAGTCCAAGGTGGTAATCGATATGACATCCGCGTAAGGGGTGTCAATAGCGATGGCCCAGGACTTTCTTCAGATGTTTTGACAAACGTCGAGGTGCCGACTATGACTGAAGCTCTTGCGGGCAGGAACTGTGAAATTCGGATTGGTGGGATTGGGACTGCTGCAGCAACCCTTGATGCGAATACAAGTTGGGGCACGCGCTCTAAAACTGTAACGCGGGCGCGCTCGGAGATCGACGCCACTACGGACGATGATGATGGGTGGCGTTCGTTGCTTGTGACTCCTGGGAGGAAGAGTGTTGATGTTTCATTCAGCGGGTTGATGATCAAGGAGCAGTATTCGAATCTCCTGATGCGTTTTCACACAGAACCTAACACACACTACAAGGTCGAGATCATTCACCCAGACCCAGGCACTGGCAACGATCAGAAAAAGGAAGTTGGTAACTTCATGCTATCGTCTTTGGAGACAGGCTTTGAGCATGAGGACAGTGTTACTTTTTCGGCAACGCTTTTGAGTTCGGGGGCTGTCACTTTGGTGAATGCATAAGGAGGTATTTGTGCAAAATCTTAGGCGTAATGTGAAGGTTAAGTTCCGAGAGTTTGAATACGATTGCGTTCCTTCCCCAGCGCTCCTTCTTGAAATCGAGAGTGAGGAAGGGTTCCCCATTCGGGAGATAGTCCGCTCAAATCGCATAACACACCATACATGGGTTGTGTATTGTGCGTTGAAAGAGCGCATTCCCCTCCTTAAGCACGAGGACGTGATTGAGGAGTCAATCAAGGAGCCTGGTTCCGTAGAGGGGGCTTCTTTGAAGTTGTGTATTGAAATTCTTGCTCCTGCTTCTGCTCGCGAGGCCGAAGAGCACGAGGCTGAAGAGCACGAGGGGGAACAAAACGCCCCTCCGCAGGCCGAATAGACCTTCGCCCCATCTATGGCCTAGCGATTAGATCGTGGGGTATTGCTCCTTCGGAATTTTGGGCAATGAGTTTTAGCGAACTCTTCTCTTTGGTTGAAGACCAGGAGCAGGAAATCGACGCAGGCAGGATCATGCCTAAGAAAAAAGCAAAGGAGCTGCGTGATCTCCTAGAAAGGCAAGGGGGGATAAAGCGTGCCCCAAAGTATTGATGGAATTTCCGTAAGGATCGAAGGGCAAGACAGGGATTTAAGGAGAGCTATAGAGCGTTCAAAGAAGAATGTCCGGAGCTTTGATCGCTCGACAGCTTCGGCTAGCCGAGGCCTTTCAACTTCTTTCAGGAATGTTGCTATTGCTTCCGCAGCTGTTACAGCTTCGGTTGCTGCAGCAGCTGTTGCCTTCAGATCATTCTTGAATTCTTCTTTAGAACTTGTTGGTTCCCAGGCGGCTGTTGCACGCTCTTTGGATACGACGATTGAGTCGATTCAGATTCTTACCCGTGCTGCTGAATTGACGGGTGTTGAAATTGACGATGCAACTTCCTCTTTTGAAGACTTGACCCGCGCCATAGGCGAAGCCCGTGAAGGGGCTGGGGGTGCTTTTGAGGCGTTCTTGCGCCTGGGGATTGGTGCAGAGGAGCTTGAAGCGATCCCAACGTTGACGGGGAGGCTTGAATTCCTCGCAAACAGGCTTCATGAATTAAATTTACCTGCGTCGGATGTTCTGGCTGTTTTAACGCAGATGGGAGTTAGCTCTGTTGAATTTACGCGGATCTTAGACAACAACGGAGAAGCCATAAAGCGTGCCCGTTCTGAGGTTGAGAGGTTTGGCTTGGCTTTGAGCGAGGCGGACGCCCTAGCGGTTCAGAGTGCGAATAAGTCTTTGAGTGTTTTAGGACTCGCAGTCGATTCCGTTCAGAATCAACTGGCGGTTACCTCAGCACCCTACCTTGAGATAATTGCGCAGCAGACGGCGAACCTGATTTCCGACACTGGGTTTTTGAAGCAAGCTTTTGATTCTTTCTTCTCTGGCGTGATTTCCTTTCTTTTCGACATAGGCAGGACTTATACGTCCCTTTTTGGCGATCCTGTTCAAAAAGAAATAATAAATAGATTCGACCAAATTCAGTTAATACAAGAACGACTTAGTAAGAACGCAGCTAGAATCGTGGAAATTGACCATGCTAAACTGGCTGCGGATACCAAGCGTGCAGGTGAGGTAGTTGCTTCTGGTCTAGAGAGTGCCCGAAGAAATCCCCTTGACCATAGGGGACTTATTACAGGGAGGCAAATTGACGTCAATACGGACGATGCGCCCTCTTATAATCCCTTATCAGTTGCTGATAATGCTGAAAGAATGCGAATCTCTAGAGAAACTAAATACTTGAAGGGTGAATTAGAAAGAAGGTTGAAAGCATATAGAGAATTTTTGAAAGAACGTGGTCTGACAGAAAAGCAAGCTGCCGATATTGCTCAAACTGGCGGTGGATTTGTAGAAAGTCAACGCTCTCAATCTATGGAGAGGATCCAGGAACGTCAACGCAGGAACAGGGAGCGTGATGAGGCCGCTCGGCAGGCACGGGAGGAAGGTGGCGGCGTTTTATCAGCTGCTGAAGTTGGTGGCGATTCGCCCGAGGCGCAATTAAACGCGCATCTTCAATTGATCAAGTCTGCCGAGCAGCAGAAGCTAAGTCTAATTTCAGACTCCTCCGAACGCGCAAAGGCCATAGAGGCGAATAGGTTCTCCGAACAGCTTGATGCGATAAACTCTTTCGAGGATCAAAAAATAATCTCGCAAGAGGAAGCAGATCAGCGCTCAAGGGACGCCCTCATATTACATCAAGAAGAACTAGCGAAGATTGATAAAGAAGGCATGGAAGCGAAGCTGCAAAGGGACAAAGAGTTGCGGGACTTCAGGAATGAACTCGTCCTTAGTGAACAAGACCTTGATCGGCAACGGGAGATAGATCGCTTCGAGGAGGAAATTCAAAGGATAAGGGAATACGGTGAGTTGAAGTTGATCACAAAGGCAGAGATAGACGAACTCGAGATAAAGGCCGCTGAAAAACTTCAGTCTCGTCTTACGGAAATCACGCAAAAGCACGAGACTGCGCGGATGAAGTTCGCTCGTGCTACTGCTGCTGGTAAGGCGAAGAGCGTCCTCGACTTCTTGAATAAGGAGATTCAAGGCGTCAACTCTTCAAACAAGACGATCTTTAAGATCCAACAGGCTTTGGCCATCGCTAGCGCGGTGGTAAATACACACGATGCTGCTACCCGTGCCCTTAGGGACTACCCCGCTCCATACAGCTATGCGATAGCGGCTGCTGTGACGGCGGCTGGGTTTGCACGCATTGCTTCAATTAAATCGGCGACTGTGGGCGGCGGTGGGGGCAGCTCAGGCGGAGGCGGTGGGGGTAGCGGTGGTCCGTTTCAAGGCGGCACAGGCGTTGCCTCTTTGGAACAGCCGCAAGAAGACGATCAGCCTTCCTTGGACATAAGGATTCAAGGGATTTCCCCTTCAGACTTATTCACCGGAGAGCAGGTGCAAGGGATCTTGGACGTCATAAACGAGCAAATTGATGACGGCGCAACAATCCGCTCCGTAGGTGTTGCAACCTAATGCCCAGGGAAGTCGGCTCGAATAAAGTTCTTGTCGGGCTGAATTGGCTCGACATCGAAGGCGGGGAAGAGGTCTCGGGATATACTCTTGAAGTTGGCGACGGCACAGCCTCGGAAACAGAACGCTACGTTAATGCCTTGAATTACAGGACGAATGATTTTTGGCGTGTTGTTTCTGAAGGTCGCTTAAGGGTTTCAATGGTTAGAGGCAGATGTCCTGAGTTTTTGGCTTCTTTTGGCCAAACCAGCGATCTACTACGTCTCCTCCCCGACACAAATCCTCCTTATGGGGCGACGGCCAGAACCACTCGCGACGGCATGAATACTTATCCTGCGTTGGGTTCTTTCATGGACGGGGGGGAATTCAGCTGCCTTCGTTTTCGCCTGTTGCTTAGTGCTGGTCAGTGTTCTGTAATTCATTTTGGGGAGTTGCTGGAATTCCCTCGTCCAATTTATGAGAACTATCGCCCTTTGCGCTGGAGCAAGTCGGATGAATTTTTCCCGAGGATAAGTCGGAGTGGCCATTTTCTGGGCACTACGCGGAGCATAGGCGGCAAGGAAGCCTCCTTGACGATTAGGAACGTTGATGCTTCCTGGATTCGAGAAAATGAGGAAAAGCTCCTCTCCCTCGAGGAGAAGCCGTTCTTCCTTTGGTGGAGGCCAGACAAGTATCCCAACGAGGTTGAGTATTGCTGGCTGCGCTCGCCATTGCGGATAGAGAATACAGGGCCTGCTGGTTTGATGCGGATTCGTATGGAGCTTTCTGCAGCATGACCTTAAAGGTTGTCGAGTTAATTACGGATTCTTGCTCTCGTGTTTATGGGGAGTCTCCCTGCACGGCGCAGGTGGGCGTGACGGGTTCGGCAAAGTGCTACAACACCTGGGCGACCTGCCAGGACAGGCAAAACTTTGAACGTGTTGATAAGCCCTTCTATTTTACTGACGCTCGTTCTGCGGAAAGTGCCTTACCCGTCAATGCCTTCCCTGCTGTTGCGAATGTTTCTATGCAGGCGACTGTCCTCAACCCTTCGGGTTTTGATCCGAGGTTCTCCGTTTTGGGCAAGAGGGCGTCCGTTAGGGTTGATATGGTTGATTTCCCTGATGATGGCTTACAAACCGACCCGTATTGGCAAGAACGTCCACGGGGGGCCCGTGGACGTTCTACTTTCTTTGCAAAACTGAAGTCGCGCAATGTTTATTTTGACAACAGGCGCGTCAACATCTATGAGGGGGAGCCTGGTCAAACTCTAGAGCAAATGACGCGTCGCTCTTACTTTGCCCATCGCTTTGAGGGGCCGGACAGCCGCAGGCAAGTTCGCCTGGTTGCAAAGGACGTGCTTCGGCTCATAGAGAACAAACAGGCACTTGCACCAGAGCCCAGTGGTATTAATCTTGTGGGGCGCGCGGTGGGGTTGCAAAATGATGGTATAGATGCGACGTCTACTGGCGTCTATGTCTTCAGCCCTCCTGAGAGGGTTAATTCCTTGTTTTTGGAGGGTGTTGATGGATTCCTCGCTATCGATAATGAAATCGTTTCATTCCGCCGAGAGGCTTCGTCCCCCGATGGCCACTTGCGCATAGTTGCCCGAGGTCAATTCAACACAGACGCCGACGAGCATGAAACTGGGGAAAAGGTTCAGTCTGTTTTACACTACCAGGGCGTTAACATTGTTGACATTCTGCTTGATCTTATTGTCAGCAAAGCAGACATCGACGAGAGGTGGGTCGATATTGAGGGCTGGCGGTCGGAAGGGGACCTTTGGCTTTCTTCCCTTAATTTTACAACCGCTATCGCGGAGCCTGTGTTGATAAAAGATTTGTTGAGTGGTCTTTCGCGCTTCGGGATTTATTTGTGGTGGGACGAGCGCATGAGCAAGATACGCCTTAATGCCCTACGTCCAATCTTCTCTGAAGACGTCGGCCTTCAACCCCTTACTGACGACAATGCTTTTCTGCGGAACTCTTCAATCAAAGAGATCCCTGAAAGATTTTACACACAACTTCATTTTTACTTTGGCTTGATTGACCCTTTGGGGAGCTTTGGTCCAGAGAATTTTTCACGCCTGCTTATTACGGCAAATCCGAGCGTAGAACGCGAAATTGAATATGGTAGCTCCCGAATTTCCACTTTAGAGACACGTTGGATTTCTGCGAATGAGGAGAGTGTGATTTCCCCTGTTTCAAGGAACCTCCTGCAAAGGTCGCAGAACGCCGTCCTGGAGCTAAATGTAGAAGTTCCCAGGGAGTTTGGCGAGATTTATTGGACAGGCGACGTCGTTTTGGTGGAGACGGATCTTTTTGTCGATTTTGAAGGGAACCCTAGGCTTTCGACCTGGCGGATAATTTCTGCGGAATTTTTGCCCAACACGAACGTGAAGTATTTGCTTTCGCCTAGCGATTATGAATTTAACTTTGAGGTCAGGAGGAGGCTCGCTTTTGTTGCTCCGGCTGATGAGGTAGAATTTGCTGGCGCGGTGGAAGAGGATTATTTGCGGAGGACGTCTTGGATTTCTGCGCCTAATGGTCGGATGCCCGACAATACAGACCCTTGGGTCATCATTTAGTGAGGTTGTGTTATGGTCGATATCGTTCAAATTACCGATGCCGAATTAAGGGCAGGGCAGCCTATCACCGAAACTCTCATGCGGAAGATTCGGGACGCCATAACGCAAACGCACAGCCTTGCCTTCCCAGGATTGCATGTGCATGCCTTTGGCGCTTGGCGGAGTGATGGAACTGCTTATAGCTTGTTTCAAGCTTCGAGCGTAACTCGTGCTGAAGAAGGTCACTATCGGGTTGTTTACCAAACGCCCGCGAATACGATCCCCATCGTGATTGTGAACGTTTATAATCAAACGGACCCCGAAAATCCAAGCCCAGACTTGAACGATTCAGACTTTAGAAGGCAATTTACGCACCTTCAGGTCTATAACGCTACGACCACAGGCTTCTCTGTCGTCGGGGGTCAGGTTGGCAACCACGATGAAGAGCAGGACGTGTCTGTTGCCTTTGTCGCCCTTAAATTGAATTGATTTTTTACGCCCCCTTTCTCTCAACTTTTTTGACGAGGTTCAGAACACGATCAATCATCCGCTCCCGTGCTTGACTTATCACTTCCTCACCCTCCTTTTACCGAGGCCCCTGAATGTTCTTGGCACTTTGCGCTGGAGGCGCTTTTTCACCTCCTCGAGCGAGTTGCAGCGGAAGTCTTTGACAAATACGTTGCCTGTAAATTTCCATTGGCTCGATGCCCAACACTTCCTTATTACCCCTACTTGATCTGGCTCTGCTTTGTCCCAACCCTGGATGAATACGAGGACTTTGACTGTGTTGTTGTCAACTTGCTCGAACGTTGTTTTGTCGATCACTGTTTGTCCCTTTCTTAAAGGTTTTGCTGTAAACAAATGGGGGCATGAAAATCGAAGGTTCCCACTTAAGTCTACCCTATTACGCCCTAAAAGTAAAGGGTAAAATCAAACTTTTTTAAGAAAAATACTAGGCCGCTAGCGGCCCCTAAAGTAGTCAAAACCCTAGCCTAGGGGGTGAGCTGTTAAAACAAATGGGGGCATGAAAATCGAAGGTTCCCACTTAAGTCTACCCTATTACACCCTAAAAGTAAAGGGCTAAATCAAACTTTTTTTGCCAGCTGATTTTGGAAGTGAAATTATACCCCATTACCCCCTAAAAGTAAAGGGCTAAATCAAACTTTTAGGCAAAAAAATACGGGGGGGATAACCCCCCCGTAACCCCTAAGGGCTAAATTCCTGGGAAACTGAAATCAACTCCTAACACGCGGAAGCTAACTCCCCTTTCAACCAAAACGGCGCAAAGGCGGCCAATTTCCCACATGCTAACCTGCCTGAGCAAATAAGTGGTCCCGTAGCCAGGAGTGTAAGCCACGGCGGTGGCTTTTTCCCCATACATCGGGTCGAGGTCCTTTGAGACCAGGCTTAGGATTATGTCACCATCTTCGTTTGCATCGAAAAAGGTGAAGTCACCCGTTGGTCCGTATTCAACATTAATACGGCGAATTTGGACCGGGTTACTTTCGTCAAAGTAACCTAGTGAAACGTTTGTGACCTTACGGCCACCCTGCTCGTTTGAAGCTACCATTTTGAAACCCTTTCAAATTTGAGCCAGCCCAACGCTAGCCCTATACCTAAACTTTTACCCTATTACGCCCTAAAAGTAAAGGGTAAAATCAAACTTTTTTAAGAAAATTTTAAGTGCCCTATTTTCAACAGGCTACCCCCTTTATAGGCGGCCTAGGGGGGCTACCCCCCTTTATAGGCGGCCTAGGGGGGCTACCCCCTTTATAGGCGGCCTAGGGGGGCTACCCCCTTTATAGGCGGCCTAGGGGGGCTACCCCCTTTATAGGCGGCCTAGGGGGGCTACCCCCTTTATAGGCGGCCTAGGGGGGCTACCCCCTTTATAGGCGGCCTAGGGGGGCTACCCCCTTTATAGGCGGCCTAGGGGGGCTACCCCCTTTATAGGCGGCCTAGGGGGGCTACCCCCTTTATAGGCGGCCTAGGGGGGCTACCCCCCTTTATAGGCGGCCTAGGGGGGCTACCCCCTTTATAGGCGGCCTAGGGGGGCTACCCCCTTTATAGGCGGCCTAGGGGGGCTACCCCCCTTTATAGGCGGCCTAGGGGGGCTACCCCCCTTTATAGGCGGCCTAGGGGGGCTACCCCCTTTATAGGCGGCCTAGGGGGGCTACCCCCCTTTATAGGCGGCCTAGGGGGGCTACCCCCCTTTATAGGCGGCCTAGGGGGGCTACCCCCCTTTATAGGCGGCCTAGGGGGGCTACCCCCCTTTATAGGCGGCCTAGGGGGGCTACCCCCCTTTATAGGCGGCCTAGGGGGGCTACCCCCCTTTATAGGCGGCCTAGGGGGGCTACCCCCCTTTATAGGCGGCCTAGGGGGGCTACCCCCCTTTATAGGCGGCCTAGGGGGGCTACCCCCCTTTATAGGCGGCCTAGGGGGGCTACCCCCCTTTATAGGCGGCCTAGGGGGGCTACCCCCCTTTATAGGCGGCCTAGGGGGGCTACCCCCCTTTATAGGCGGCCTAGGGGGGCTACCCCCCTTTATAGGCGGCCTAGGGGGGCTACCCCCCTTTATAGGCGGCCTAGGGGGGCTACCCCCCTTTATAGGCGGCCTAGGGGGCTACCCCCCTTTATAGGCGGCCTAGGGGGCTACCCCCCTTTATAGGCGGCCTAGGGGGGCTACCCCCCTTTATAGGCGGCCTAGGGGGGCTACCCCCCTTTATAGGCGGCCTAGGGGGGCTACCCCCCTTTATAGGCGGCCTAGGGGGGCTACCCCCTTTATAGGCGGCCTAGGGGGGCTACCCCCCTTTATAGGCGGCCTAGGGGGGCTACCCCCCTTTATAGGCGGCCTAGGGGGGCTACCCCCCTTTATAGGCGGCCTAGGGGGGCTACCCCCTTTATAGGCGGCCTAGGGGGGCTACCCCCCTTTATAGGCGGCCTAGGGGGGCTACCCCCCTTTATAGGCGGCCTAGGGGGGCTACCCCCCTTTATAGGCGGCCTAGGGGGGCTAGGGGGGTAGCCTGTTGAAAATAGGGCACTTAAAATTTTCTTAAAAAAGTTTGATTTTACCCTTTACTTTTAGGGCGTAATAGGGTAAAAGTTTAGGTATAGGGCTAGCGTTGGGCTGGCTCAAATTTGAAAGGGTTTCAAAATGGTAGCTTCAAACGAGCAGGGTGGCCGTAAGGCCATAAGGATTTCAGGGCTAAAAGCGGCCTTGGAAGTGGTAAAGTTGATGAGCGGTGAAATTCAGGAGGATTACGCTCAAGAGCTCATCGGGATTTTAGCCCGCGCGGATTCACCATTAAGCGATCCGGAATTTGATTTTGAAGCGGAAATCAAAAAACTACGGATTTCGGCAAACAAATTCTTTAGGGTTAGGTTACAAAGGCAAAAATTTGTAGCCAACCAAATTGAAGCAGCCGTAAAGGGTGTTTCCTACGTCGGCTAGCCCCTAGGGGTTACGGGGGGGTTTTACCCCCCCGTATTTTTTTGCCTAAGGTTGAATTTAGCCCTTTACTTTTAGGGGGTAATGGGGTATAATTTCACTTCCAAAATCAGCTGGCGAAAAAAGTTTGATTTAGCCCTTTACTTTTAGGGGGTAATGGGGTATAATTTCACTTCCAAAATCAGCTGGCGAAAAAAGTTTGATTTAGCCCTTTACTTTTAGGGGGTAATAGGGTAGACTTAAGTGGGAACCTTCGATTTTCATGCCCCCATTTGTTTTAACAGCTCACCCCCTAGGCTAGGGTTTTGACTACTTTAGGGGCCGCTAGCGGCCTAGTATTTTTCTTAAAAAAGTTTGATTTTACCCTTTACTTTTAGGGCGTAATAGTGTATAAGTTTAGGTATAGGGCTAGCGTTGGGCTGGCTCAAATTTGAAAGGGTTTCAAAATGGTAGCTTCAAACGAGCAGGGTGGCCTTAAAAAAGCCATAAACGGCTCCTCAAAGAGAAAATTTGAGGAAGTAGAAATTCGTAAATTAAGCGAGTGGGATGAGTGGGGGAATAATTACGCGCTTTTCTGCGGCCCTCATGACGGCTATGAAATCTTAGCCGAGCTTGGTAAAAGTAAAGAGTTCGAGCTCTATGAAGAAAACATTTTCCTTATAGAGCTAAAATCAAAAGAGCTAGGTAAGCTGCTCTTGGTCCTGGCAAATAAGGGGATCCGCTTCATTTTCAGCTAGCCCCTAGGGGTTACGGGGGGGGTAACCCCCCCGTATTTTTTTGCCTAAAAGTTTGATTTAGCCCTTTACTTTTAGGGCGTAATAGGGTAAAAGTTTAGGTATAGGGCTAGCGTTGGGCTGGCTCAAATGTGAAAGGGTTTCAAAATGGTAGCTTCAAAAGAGAAAGGCGGTCTTAAGGCCGTGGACGTAGAAATATGTAAAATCACCGGTCAGCGAGATTTTCTCGCCGATTACACCCTCAAAGAGGGTAGCGACAAAGGCTACGAATTTATATGCTTTTGGCTTAGCATCGACCTTGATGAGGCGGACGACGACGAGCTCTTTGTCCTTCACCAAGCAAAGCCATTTCACATCAAAGGGCTTAAGCGGGCATTAATTGAAAGGAGGTTAACCTTTGTCATAAAATAGCCCTTAGGGGTTACGGGGGGGGTAACCCCCCGTATTTTTTTGCCTAAAAGTTTGATTTAGCCCTTTACTTTTAGGGCGTAATAGGGTAGACTTAAGTGGGAATCGTCGATTTTCAAGCCCCCGTTTGTTTACAGCAAAAACCCCTGGGGAGGGTGATCTTCCCCAGGGGTTTAGGAACTACCAAACGTCGTGCTTAGCCAAACCCAACGAACGCAGGCCACGTCGTTCTGCCTTCCAGGAAACCTCCTGCTCGGCAGCGACTTTGGCTTCGTAAAGGGTAGCGGCCTTACGGCTATTGCCCATCCTCTGAAACTGCTCGAATGCCCAAGCCTTTGCCGACTCCCGATCAGGATACCAAGTGCCAAGTGCCTGATACCTTCCTTCATGATCGAATTCGATCACATCAGCGATGAACCCTTCCTTTTCTTCCTGCTCAAGTGCCGACCAAATTTGCTCATGAACCTTCACCCCTTACCCCTTTCTTTGAGTGGCGGCTAGCCCACTTTGCTCGTCAGGAGGGGTGCCACCCCTCGACGCGCCCCTAAGGGGCGCGTTTCGCGCTAGATTTTGCCGCGCTTCTTACCAATCACCCCTGCACCTCCTCTCTCTTAAGCTCTGCTTTCTCCAGCTCTGCTTTCTTCGTCTCTACAATTTGCTCCTGCAACTCTTTCTTCATCTCTGCTCTCTTAAGCTCTGCTTTCTTCATCTTTGCGATTTGCCCCTTCAACTCTTTCTCCAGCTCTGCTTTCTTCATCTCTGCTCTCTTTATATCTACGATTTGCTCCTGCACCTCTTGCTTCAGCTGTGCTTTATTCAGCTCTGCTCTTTTCACCCTTATAACTCGCTCCTGAAACTCTTTCTCCAGCTCTGCTTTCTTCATCCCTCTCCCCTTTTTTCGAATGGCGGCTAGCCCACTTTGCTCGTCAGGAGGAGTGCCACCCCTCGACGCCCCACAAGGGGCGTTTCGCGCTAGATTTTCCCAAGCCTTTTGGCCAAGTAGTAGAGAGCGCGCTCCCGAGTAGGGTAGCTCGTCCTATAGTTCTTCTTTTCGTGGTCGGGATTTTCCGGATCGATGTCCTTTGGCCAGAAATTCCAATCAAAACGGCCTCCACCTGCCCCTGTTCCGCCCCCGGAGAGGTCACCAAGTTCCTCATCGCCGTCAAAAACTTTCCATCCACAACACGATGTGCCGCAGCCGCCGCCTTGCCAAAGGCTTTCGGATGTCTTTACAAGCTTGAATCCATATCTTTTGTTATTGCTCACCCCTTGCCCCTTTCTCATTAGGCTAGCCCAACGCCAACCTGATAAGAACACTATACCTTATTGGTCGAAGGAAGTAAAGTATAAAATTCACTTTTACAAGCCTATAAGTCGTTGAAAATAGAAGGTATATGAGATCCCCTTATTTTTCTTTATTTTTTTCCTCAGAAAAACCCTATTCTAGGATAGAATTTGGTTGTTGATAACTTACCTTTATTTGAGGAGGGGTAACCCATGGTGAAAGAGCAAACTGACAACGCTGGTGAACAGTTCTTTTTTGACGACGCGGGGATTGGCTTTGAAGACGTTCAAGCCTCAGACATAACTCTCCCCAGGTTGACGATTCTCCAAAAGCTCTCCCCCCAACTCTCCCGAGACAATCCTGAGTTCATAAAGAGTGCAGTTGAAGGGGAAATTTGCGACACTGGCACAGGGGAGACCTTCGAAAAAGTTCAGTTCATCCCAGTGATTTATCGCAAAGCATTTGTTGAATGGGAACCCCGAGGCGGGAAAGGAATCGTCGGAATCTATGACAAG
>CBDBCK010000018.1:0-1278 GCA_965203345.1 Dehalococcoidia bacterium | reverse complement strand
GTGTTGCTGCAAATGCTATTCATTTCTCCTCCGTTACAGATTGCAAAAGCGTGGTGCTTTCGGATACTCCGGATGTCGGGCTGGCCAATACTGAGCTACGAAGACCGGAAGTGTGCACGCAGAGGGCCCTGTTGCTCGCGTTTTGGAATAGCAAGAGCTTGCTTACTCGTCGACCATTCACAACTGCCGAGTTCCTCCTCAACTTTTCAACCGTAGGCTCGACAAGCTTGGGAGCCGGCGAGACTAGGTCGGGTCTCTGTTCTATCTCGGCCGGATAACCAAAAGCTTCGAAATCTGCCTTGTACATTTCGTACGTCATATTCATCGTCTCCTGATCGAAGTATTCGTACCATTTCTTGTTTGACTTGCGAGAATTTGTGTGCGGCATGCCCAGCAACGCCGAACGCACGAGGTCTGGAAGATCCTCTACACTGCTATCGTTGGCAACGGCGAGGCCCAAATCTTCCTCCCTCTTTAGGAACTTCAGTTCTTCCTGCTTTACAATACTCTGTACAAGCTGCTTCCCTTCATAATGTGTGAAATCGACCTGTGGGATGCAGTGACAGGGAGTCCACCACTCTTCTGTCTCGCCGCTCTCCCGATAAAATCGCATCATGTTATACCAGCTTCGAACGAAATGCGGAAACGATTCTCCAGATCCGAAACGATTGTACATATACACGGAGACCATTCGGCTGTAGGGGTTACGGACGATGGCCATGGAGCAAACGTTGTCCATCTCCTCAGGCGTGACGTATCCATAGGCAAGAAGCTTTCGAGCTGTGAGATGCATCATGTATCCAGTCTTGTTGGTACCTGTCAACCACTCGATGCTTTCCATGAACTGACAAAGGACGTAGTGGACCAGATAGAGGTACGGACGACGGACCCAGGTGAGTCTGCCGATGAAGGGGGCGGTGAAGAGAAATGCCGGTGCAACGAACAAAACTACGCTGGCAATGAAGATTAGTTTGGCCAGCTGAGCGGCCGCCCCAAATGCCAACATGGCACATCCCAACACAAAAAGAAAGAGAGCTGCGACGCTTTCCTTTGTTTTGATTGGAAAGTTGGCCGCTTCGAGGACATGATAGCGATGGAAAAAGTAAGTCATTCCTATCTTTCCCCACCAGGTCCTATCTTTCTCGGCCTTGACCTTGGCTGGCACGTCAAAATGCTGCGTGAGGGAGGTGCCCCCACATCTCGGAACATGGATGAAGAGAAGATGCTCATCAAACTTGGTGCGGTCGTCTGGCTTTAGAAGCCAGGGCATCGTATCGG
>CBDBCK010000017.1:0-40330 GCA_965203345.1 Dehalococcoidia bacterium | reverse complement strand
GTCATAAGTACTGGCAAGAAATACAGAGTGAAGATATTCAATGCAGAAAGCTAAACCATGGAGGCACATCTGAATAGATGGACTAGACCGCCTCTTAGTGCATTCACACTTATGGAAAGAACTAATTTTCAAATATGAATATAGCATCTTACGATAACGCTGCTGTACATCCTGCGCTTGAGGCAAAGGGTGCACGCGTCATATATGGAGAGCTACGGGCGATAGATAATGTTACTTTTTCCTTTCCGAGTGGTTCTATGGTCGGTTTAGTCGGGCCCAATGGTGGAGGCAAGTCCACCTTGATGGACGCTCTAGTGGGCTTAGTGGAGCTTGACAGAGGTGAGGTAAGTGTAATGGGTAGGCCGCCTTCTGAAGCACGCGGCAGTATAGGCTATGTCCCCCAATCTGAGAATGTCAACTGGCGATTCCCCATAACCGTCTGGCAAGTGGTAATGATGGGGCAAACGGCAAGGAAAAAGCTTTTTGGCTTCCCTTCCCAAAAGGATAAAGAGGCAGTGAGCGATGCTCTTAAACGCGTCGGGCTGCTTGAAAGGAGCAATGACCCCATATATGAGCTTTCCGGCGGTCAGAGACAGCGAGCTTTTGTTGCGCGCGCCCTTGCGCAAAACGCGGATGTACTGCTCCTAGACGAGGCGTTCAGTGGCGTAGACGTCGCATCCCAAAACGAGCTGGTGGAGGTTCTGAGGGAAGTGTGTACAGAAGGGTGCACCGTAATGATGTCCACTCATGACTTGACAAACCTCGCGGACAGGTTTGACCACGTCTTGTGTCTAAACGGTCACGTATGCGCCTGCGGACCCCCTGAAGAAGCTTTCACGCCGGCAGTGCTGGAAGAGTTGTACGGAGACCATGGAGTGCTATTCAAAAATGGTTGAACTGTACCTATCAGAACCGCAACGGCTGCAGCACGCATGCAGCCGCAGCCAGAGTTCTATCACCGCCTGGTGAGGTCCTCTGGATGGAACTGCTGGCTGAACCGCTACAATACAGTTTCATGCAGCGCGCCCTTTGGGTTTCGCTTCTCATCGGAATTATATGTCCGATAGTAGGGATATTCATAGTTACGCGAGGATATGGCTTCATGGGAGACGCTGTAGCTCATGCGGTACTGCCGGGCATAGCTGGAGCACTCGCAGTGGGCGTAAGCCCCTGGGCTGGAATGCTACCAGCGGCTATAGGATCAGCCATGTTCATAAGCTACCTGACGCGCAGAGCTGGCGTCCTTGCTGACACCTCTATCGCCATAGTGTTCACAACACTGTTCGCCGCGGGTGTGCTCATGATCTCCTTGTTACCCAGAGCTGTCAATATAAACCTTGAAGATATACTACTTGGGCAGGTCTTCGGAGTGAGCTTGTCCGACGTCTATTGGACGTTGGCGATGGCGATAACGGCCGGTTTAATACTCGCCGCTTTTTTCCATAAATTGACGTTCGTGAGCTTCGATGCCGCCGGAGCAGAGGTCGCGGGAATAAATACCAGGAGAATGGACTACCTGTTGCTAGGTCTTGTAGCCGTCGTAGTGCTGATTGCGGTACAAGCGGTAGGCATAATACTGTCGGCGTCTATGTTGGTGACCCCAGCAGCAACGGCTATGTTACTGGCACGCAAACTGAACTGGATACTAATCATAGCAACTTTGAGCGGCCTGAGTTCGGTGGTAATCGGGTTATACATTTCCTACTATTTCAACCTGCCAGCGGGGCCGGCGATTGCCTTGACTACCACCACCATATTCGTCATATCCATGCTGGTACCTTCTAGAGGTTTCAAAGCATGGATGCCTGCTTAACACTCGGCGGAATCATTGTCAGAAATCATGACTATTCAGTTGGGTACACTTTCGGAGCACAAATAAAAAATTCAAAGTTCACCTTTCAAGGACTGAATGACGCAACCTGCGAGAGGTTTAGGGTAAAAGTTCGTCGCCTTCTGCGGCAAGCGTTCTCTTTCTTCAGCTATCCTCATAAAAGCTCCGATAGGCAAAGGACGCATGAAGAAAACCGCTTGTGCTTCGCCTTTTTCCAGAGAAGCTGCAGCGTCTACTGGATCATGCCGAAACGCTACCACTTCATCCGCGTCATCACCCAGAAAACGAGCGAAAATCTCTTTATGCAGTACTCCGTAATCTGAGTTAGCTGTCTCGTTTGACGTGCTTTTGGGCAACTTCACTTGCGCCTTTACAAAGCGGGGCGGGTTTCCGGTGCATACCCCAAAAACCGTACCCGGTGAATGCTTCTCGCCCAAAGACCTAACAAACCTCACAACCGAATCGGATAACCGTTCGCCCTTTAGAGTGTGCCACTCTTCCAGGTCGCACGTTGACGCTAATCCATCCATAATAGAGCGGACGGTTTTGCTCCCGGCGTTTTCTATAGTTCGGTGATAGCCACGAGTAATCAGACCAGGCTCATGGGAAGGGGTCAGAAGCATCATACGATAATTGAAAGAACTATCCCTTTGGGAAGCGTGGCCTTGCCTCATTTCGCGCTGAAACTTAAGAGCTGCCTCGTAGCGATGATGCCCATCAGCTATCACGAGCCTCTTTGTGAGCATAATCTTAGATATAGCCTTCACGGTATCGGGGTTAGACACCGGCCATATCCTAACGGACTGCATATATGAAGGTTCCGCGGACAGATCAGGAGGTATCTTGACGACTCCCGCAAGTACATCCGATACTTTGTCCCTCTCGGATGCGTCCTCTTGAAAGACGGTAAGCATCGGGCTATAGTTCGCCATAACGTCTGCCATTGCCCCAACCCGTTCATCCACCCATTCCTTGCGGGTATGTTCGTGAGGCAGTATGTGCCCTGTCTCGTAATCCTCAAGTCTAACAGCGGCTATAACGCCGCGGCGAGTCTCCACGGTGCCATTGAAGATGAAATCCTCTTCCATCACATACATAGCCGGCTCTTCCTGACGCTTGATCACGCCGGCGCGCATCCATTCTGCTTGAAGGGTTCCGGCGTCGAGTAGATTCGCGTCACCAAGGCGGCGATTTCGGCGGATACGCTCAAGACGTATGACGTTGTACGGTGAACGCTTGAACAGTTTTGCTTCCAGTTCGGGAGTTACCGCGTCGAATGGAGGGGAGAAGTTGGCGCCGATATCATCCGTCGCTTCGGGATTGAACAGTATTCCTCTGAAAGGACGAGCGATTATCAGTGGGAGACCGCCTTATTTTCTCTCGGTGAGCAAAGGATAATAGGCAACCGTCCATCTGGCTCGGATAAATCGGAGCAGAAATAGCAGACTTTAGAGCTTGAAAGTTTCATCGTTATTATTAGCCGTTTAAACTTGTACGTGGAGGGCTCTAAATAAGGATATAAAAAAGAACCGGTCGGAACATACTACCTACTACGGGTATTCAGTACCGCGAGAAAAAGCACTTGAGGATAATATGACGGTCAAGCTTCCTGCCACTCAAAGGCATGCCAAAAAGCGCGTAAAGGAATTGTCGTACGCTTTGAACGAAGCGAACTACCTCTACTACACGCTCTCACAGCCCAACATATCGGACGAACAGTACGATGCTATGATGGAGGAGCTGAGAGCAATAGAGGATAAATTTCCAGAACTGTCTCTGTCTTACTCCCCTACTCAACGGGCGGGGGGGCCGCCTGCCGAGGGGTTCAGAGAGGTGAGGCACACTCTACCTATGCTCAGCCTCAGCAATGTGTTCTCGGAAAGTGAGCTACGACGCTGGCGGGCGAGGGTAGTGGAGCTAATGGATTTGGGGGACTCTGACGCCTTGCCGATGGTATGTGAACCAAAGATAGACGGATTAGCCGTATCCGTCGTTTATGAGGAAGGCGTTTTGATGCAGGCAGCAACCAGAGGGGACGGAGAAAGGGGGGAGAACGTTACTGCAAACATGAAGACCGTGAAGTCTGTCCCACTCCGGTTGATACGCGAGGGATTTCCGCGGCGGTTTGAGGTACGAGGCGAGGTGTTCTTCCCCAGATCCAACTTCAATCGTTACAACGGAGAGAGAGAATCGGAAGGTCTACCCCTCTATGCAAACCCTAGAAACTCCGCCTCCGGTTCCCTGCGGCAACTCGACCCATCAGAGACGGCCAAGCGACCACTTGACGCCTTCTTTTACTCAATGGTCAGGACGGAAGGCGGCACGCTCCCGGCCACACAATGGGAGACCCTTGAGGCGCTTCAATCCTGGGGATTCAAGACCCCTCCTTTCAGTCAACTGACCCGTACAACAAAAGAGATCATAGAGTTCTACGAACATATCCTCACGAAGCGAGAGAATCTGGACTTCGATATAGACGGTATCGTCCTTAAGATAAACTCCATATCCCTGCAGGATCAGCTGGGAACCATCGGACGGGAGCCTCGTTGGGCTACGGCTTACAAGTTTCCGGCTGAAAAGGCACGTACCCTCATCAGAAAGATACACGTAAACGTAGGTAGAACGGGTGCACTCACGCCCTGGGCTGAACTTGAACCTGTACTAGTGGGTGGAGTAACCGTTCGGAAAGCTACCCTCCACAACCGCGATGAGATAAACAAGAAAGACCTCCGAGAAGGGGACGACGTAATCATCCAGCGTGCAGGCGACGTTATACCACAAGTGCTGGGACAGGCTCCGAAAGGTAAGCGAGGCACTACGTCCTTCGTATTCCCTGATCGATGCCCTGTATGTGATGAGCCTGTCTTCTCTTCCGAAGAGGAAGCCGCCGTCAGATGTGTTAATGCGTCATGTGCAGCACAGTTTGAGCGTCTCTTACAACACTTCGCCTCGCGTATGGCCATGGACGTGGAAGGGCTGGGAGAGAGGATGGCGCAGATACTCGCACGGTCAGGTCTTACCCGCACACTTTCAGACCTGTACAGACTGCAACACAAACGAGACGATCTGCTCAGGCTGGAAAAGATAGGAGAGAAGAAAGCAGATATTTTGCTGGAGGGAATTGAACAGTCAAAGAACCGCTCCGTCGCAAGGCTGATATTCGCCCTGGGTATACCCGGCATAGGGATTGAGACAGCAGAATGGCTGGCCGAGAAGTTCGGCTCACTCCCGGCTATAGCCGAGGCGTCGGAAGAGGACATACAGGCCATAGAGGGAATAGGCCCCGCAGTCTCAAAAGCCATACGGGACTGGATGAAAACAGAGCGCAACCAGAAACTTCTGGAGGAGCTGGGAGAGGCAGGGATTAGCCCCCGGCAAGAGGTAACCGAAACACAAGACGACCTCCTCCTGGAAGGCGTAACTATAGTGATAACCGGGCATCTGGAGGGCATGACCCGCGCCGAAGCGGAAGGAGCCATCAAGAAAGCCGGCGGAAAGCCAACCGGTTCAGTTTCCAGGCGCACTACCTACCTCTTGGCGGGCAAAGAGCCGGGAAGCAAACTCGCAAAGGCGCAAAGCCTGGGCGTTCCGGTGATAGATGAGCAACGATTCACAGCATTACTACAACGGCGCTCAAACCCCAACCCTGAAAACCCGCCGGTCGAACGATAGAGTTGACGTCCGAAGAAAACCCGCACCAACAGGAGGCTCTCCCCTCTCAAGAAGACGGCGAGGCTCAAACCACGCCCTGGCTCATCGTCGGGATAGGCAACCCGGGGGCACGATACGAGAAGACGCGACACAACGCGGGATGGGACGCGCTTGACGCGCTTATCCAGAGAAACGGCACAACAAAACCGGAACGCAAAAGGCCCGGCTTCATATCGGAAACCAACGTCTCGGGCTACAGGGTCTTTCTGGCAAGACCCACAACTTACGTGAACAGAACCGGTCAAGCCGCCAGGTACTTTCTGGAGACGTTGAGCATACCATCTACCAATCTGATTGTCATAGTTGATGACGTTCATCTGCAAACGGGACGTCTGCGCGTCCGGAGAAAAGGGACAGACGGCGGACATAACGGGCTAAAATCCATCATCAACGAGCTGGGCACGGCTCGCTTCTGCAGAGTACGTATAGGGGTTGGCAAGCCGATATCCTCAAAGAGGCAGATAGAGTACGTGCTGCAAAGGCCTTCAAGACGCGCCGCGCGGGCGATAGAGACGGCGGTGGAAAGAGCAGCCCAGGCCGTGGAAACCATCATAACCGAAGGCATAGACGTTGCAATGGCACGCTTCAACACCTTATCAGCGGCTACCTGATATCTATAGAGTGTTCTGGATCCATAACGAGAGTTCTCATCTATCTAAAAGCGGAGCCGCAGAAAATCGTCTTGCTGAAGTTGAAGGTTCTCCTGGTAGCATTTTTGTGCCCCAATACATTTCGTAATAGATGCCCCCCTACCTTTTCTTCAGAGCTGTCTACAATCTTGTGGGAATATGCGGGGAGATCCAGGACTAAACTGCTTTGTTATACTTCAAGAAACCAGGACAGTAAGGACAGTGAGAACATGAAAACGACCATTGATAATCAAGACTGTCCCCTGGACTACGCCAGGACGGGTAATAAAATTGTTTTTTCCGATAATCTAGAGTTTATCCGGTCGCTACCCGATGGAATTGCTCAACTGATTTATATTGACCCGCCGTTCAATACAGGCAAACGACAGGAAAGAGAACAAATTAAAACAGTCCGGGACAAGAACGGTGATAGAACAGGATACAAAAGCCAGCGCTATAAAACGATAAAACTCGGGTCTTCTGGATATGATGACTATTTTGACAACTTTCAAGCGTTTCTTCTACCGCGCCTGATTGAGGCCAGAAGAATACTGTCAAGCAATGGCAGCTTTTTTCTACATATAGATTACAGAGAAGCGCACTACTGCAAGATTACGCTTGACGAACTATTCGGACGGGATTGCTTCATGAATGAAATCATTTGGGCTTATGATTATGGCGCGAGGAGCACAAAAAAATGGGCAGCAAAGCACGATACGATTTTTTGGTACGTGAAGGATCCAAAAAATTATGTGTTCAATTATAAGGAAATGGACAGGATTCCCTACATGGCACCGGGCCTTGTAGGCCCAGAAAAAGCGGCGCGCGGAAAAACACCCACGGACGTTTGGTGGCATACTATAGTCAGTCCAAACGGCAAAGAAAAAACTGGCTACGCCACCCAGAAACCCCTTGGTGTGCTGGAGCGAATTATAAAAGTTCACTCACAGGTAAATGATTTAGTCGTGGACTTTTTTGCAGGTAGCGGGACTACAGGAGACGCGGCAGCAAGAAACAACCGTCGGTTTTTATTGGCTGACGATAACCCGGATGCAATTCAGGTTATGAAAAACAGGTTGAGCACTTATAATCCAGATTATATCGATTTCGGCGCTTCTGACCTTAAACTAACTTAACGAGGCACAGCATGCCCTCTACCGTCTCTTCAAAACTGTCTGGGATTTGGCGCGATGGCCTCTACCGTCTCTTCAAAACTGTCAGCCTGATGCGAATACAACCTCTACCGTCTCTTCAAAACTGTCACCGTCTTTCAACTGAAGCCTCTACCGTCTCTTCAAAACTGTCTGTGAAGCAGCTGCGGGGCCTCTACCGTCTCTTCAAAACTGTCGGCTCTGCTTCAGGCCTTCCTCTACCGTCTCTTCAAAACTGTCATCATCGGTTCGACACTGCCTCTACCGTCTCTTCAAAACTGTCAGTGCCCGTCATATTCAACCTCTACCGTCTCTTCAAAACTGTCCTGTGGCAGACCGGAACTCCTCTACCGTCTCTTCAAAACTGTCAGAGAGCGCAATTTGTGCCTCTACCGTCTCTTCAAAACTGTCAACCATGCCAAAGACAGCCTCTACCGTCTCTTCAAAACTGTCCTCATAGGTTGTTGGATTACCTCTACCGTCTCTTCAAAACTGTCTCTGCATCGTTGCGGTTGCCTCTACCGTCTCTTCAAAACTGTCAGAGGCATATGGTATTGGCCTCTACCGTCTCTTCAAAACTGTCAGAGGGATCTGGATTTCACCTCTACCGTCTCTTCAAAACTGTCTACAGCTATTCTTAAGATCCTCTACCGTCTCTTCAAAACTGTCAAATTCATTGAGTGGAAACCTCTACCGTCTCTTCAAAACTGTCCAACCAGACCCTTTGCTTCCTCTACCGTCTCTTCAAAACTGTCTATACATAGAGTATAAACTACTTGGCTGAAGAAAGGATAGTGATATAGAAATAGAACAATTTCAGCATCCAGATTCGATTTGGACATGGAAATCCAGTCAGCGCCGTGGCAAAGTCAGTTTGTGGATTCCATACCTCTCAAAGGTGGAAAAGGTAAAGGGCTCGACCTGGCACGTATTTTATAAAGGAGGTGACGTAAGAGCCAACCTGGACAAGGTGGATTGCCTGATGATATATGGTGCTACTGGTTCTCTTCCTATGGAGCTGGTAGATGAGCTCCGCGCCAGGCGCGTCCCACTAATTCTGCACAGGCGCAACATGGTTTCACCTGCCGTATTTCTGCCTTCGCTCCGCCCTGACGCTTCAGATCTGCTAACCCGCCAAATATTGGTCAGAGAGAACAAGATAAAGTCGGTCTACATAGCTCGTACTCTGGTACGTTCCCGCTTTCAGATGGTGAACGACAAGGTGCGCGTTCGTCCTGCGGAGTGGCGTAAGCTGGCGGGAGCTCGTACACATTCGGAGGTGAGGAGTATTGAGGCTGCGTGGGCTCGCAGGTACTGGGGACGGTACTTTTGGGATTTGGGAGAACCCGATACTACCAGAAGATCAAAGGCCCCACTTCCAAATGCCCTGAACGCCTGTTCCATGTTTCTTACCGGCATAATACTCAGGTGGATACTGGTGCATAGGCTATCACCCGTACATGGTTATATGCATATGGGCACGGACTACGCTAGCCTGGTTTACGACCTGGTAGAGCCTTACCGTTACCTGTGCGAGCGCGCCGTAGCCCTGGCGGTGGGCAACAACAGAGACGGCGGCGGCAGACCAGTAACCGGCGTATCAATTGAGATATTGAAGCGTCTGCTGGACGACGTAGTGCACGTACCTTTGACTCGTCAGAACGTTCGGAGAAAGAACCTGTTGCATGGAGTAGTGTTGGCACTCAGGGCATATCTGATAGGGGATATGAGACGCTTTGTGCCCCCGCTAGAGGGGGGCAAGAGAAGAGGAAGACCCGTAAAGGTATCCTTCAGTTTGCCGGGAAATGTGAATATATAGATATCCCCCGCTTATGTTTTGAAGAGGGGCTACCTATTAAGCCCTAAAACCTGTGATATTGAGGAGCGGGGGCGCCTCATATACAGGCCTCACGTCAGAGGTTTGGATAGCACTCGTTTAGAGAGCCTTCCGTTCGGAAGAGAGCCTTCCGTTTGAACATGAGGACGGTCCTTATATCATACCATGCCCTACATAATAAATGACAACGGGGACAAGCTGATTTAAAACAACCGCCTAGACCATATCTATATGCCATCTCAATGGTTGTAGCACAAAATGCTTGAAGGTTTCAGAGAGATGAGTGGATGAAGCCTGGTCTAATCCCTGCCCTTCTGGCGGTAATCCTCCCAAGCTTTTAGGCTTTTTTCTTTCTCTACACGATCCCTTAGAAAGCGACGCCCGATATTTATCGCAGCGTTTTCGTCTGCATGCTTTGACTGCCTTCTATCAGAACGGTTATCTGGGGGACAGTCATCGTATGGGCATAAGAAACGAGACTGGGTAGTGTCGGGTGACTGCATGGAAAGGGGAGAATGACGCAGGTGATACTTAACTCTATCCAGGATATCTCGGGCATCGTACATACCTGGATCTAGAAAAGGGTAGTCTGCGGGCTGTGTATTCTGTTTTCGAGACCTCCGTTTACGCCTTTCTGCAGGTTTTTCTTGGGTATTTTTGTGGCGCACAATTATTGTCCCTTTGTTGCGGTCCTCTCCTTTTTCCAACCTAACCACAGATCTCCCCCGTTCATCCTTTTTAACCTCCAGTTGCTCCTTTTCGCCATAACTCTTCAGAGCCTCTAAAGCGTTATGACCGCATTCGGAACATATCCTGCTGGTGTTATATGCACTTACCGAACGTCCGGGGAAAAGAGACCGTTTTTCTCTTTCATCTTTTTCATCTTTTTCATCTTTTTTTAAAGACATATAAGGGTGTTTCCAGCCTGTACCGCCCCATCTCTGTTCTCGCTGGTCCTTGTGGTCCTGCACTTTTGAAAAGACGTACATACGAACTACACTACCGTATATAGTCTTAAGTTGCTTGCCTCCGCTTTCCAGATTCTGGATACTGGATTCCAACACCGGAAACGCGTTGTACAGACTGCAGAGGTTCTCTATTCGGTTGCAGACGTCTCCAACGGCGTTTGATCTATACTTTGCTACAGCATGTGAGTAGGAGTCCTGCATCCTTTGACGGGGCTGCATACGCCCTCTAAGTTGTTTAACCTTCGCATGGAGTCCACGGATAGAAGGCACCGTAACGGTTCCGACCTTTAGGGGCTTGGGAAGACCATCAGACGTATCCTCTAGAAAGTCAGGTATGCTGAAAACTGCGTACCCTATGCTGTGCTCTCCAAGGTCTACACCTATCACCTTGTCAAACAGCTCACCGTTCTTCGTTCCTAGATCATCAACACTTACATCGCCTGTGTACTTGAACGGAACTGCTAGATAAGCACTCAGGGACTTTTCACGGACGTTAACCTCCATCTTTCCTCCTGTCCAATGTATATCTTGTTCAAAAGAGCGCTCAAGTATCAGACTAACTCCCGAGAAAGACATCTTACGGTTTAGAGCTTTAACCAGGTACCCCTTATACCTTGATGGTCCGCGCAAGCGCAAAGCAGGCTTAGTCTTCGTATTCGTATTCTGCGGAAATTTGATATTCCCCTTTTCATAAATGACGCCGGCAGTTTTCGGGATATCTATACCAAAAGTTACTGGATAGAACCAGTCATGAGGAGCCTGTCCCATAAACGCGCGGAGTTCCTCTGAGTCTTTAGCATACTTTTTGTCTGGGTCTTTAGCATACTTTTTGATAGTCTGGAGGGAGTCTATCCTCTCTCCGTCTACGTGCTCCGCCGTCTTAATAATGCGGCTTATAGGCTTACGGGTATTGGATAAATGCGGCGGTGACTTCCAGGGACGAGGTTTGGCTACATATCTCAGCTCATTGTCATCCTTAATTTGGAACGCGGTACGGAGAATGAACTGCTTGCGCAACATCTTGAAGGCAAAACCTATCAAGGCAGGGCTATACAGATTAAACAGACGTATACATACGTCACGGCTCACCGTTTTATTGTTTTGGAGTTGTAGCGCGAGCATGGGCGGTATCCGCGCCAAGTCCTCATCTCCCCGGAAGCGCGCTACATCAGAGGGTATCTGAACGTCCTGAGGCAACCCAGCAAGGCGGGTAATGTAACAGAGGCTGCGAAGATTGAGCCAATCGCGCAGATTTTCTGCAATGTTTTCTCCTCTATCCAGTTTATTAAGTATCTTTTTAGCAACCTCTTCAGCCTCACTTAGCCAATCTCGCCCTTTCAGTTCTTTGGACTTCACACAGTAAGCTTGCTGTCGTCTATTAGAGTAAGGGCTTTTGTACAAGAAGCCTTGTTGATTAGCGAAGTACTTATTGCTGTCCTTCTTGCTCGCAAATATAGGCTGTATTAGCTCTTGTAATAAGCGCATATTGTCCTTACTCAAAGAGCGTGCCTCTTTACCTATGCGGTCCACCAGATAGCGGTAGCCTTGAATTTCATGGTCGGTCTTGGTGTCGCCTTTGTCTTCAAGCTTTTCTTCCTCCCTCTTTATAATGACCTCCATAATGACTCTCAAATCGTCTATATCTATACCTTCGCCTTGCGCCCAGTCTTTTATCTCTGCAAAGTGTGTTTCCTGTGCAAGTATCAGCTCGTTCAGTTGTTCAGACATGAGCTGCGTCTCTTTTCTCACGTCTGGAACGCCACCGGATATCCTGTTCAGGCGCGGAGGTTTTTTGAACTCCACCTCTGACCCACTCTCCACCTTCAATTTGACCGAGCGCCAGAACTTCTTCTCTTCCTTATCGTCAGTGTTGTTTTTTCTTTGTTTGGCCTCGTTATTTATGCTATTCAGGGTCGCCAGGAAGTTGCTCATTGCACCTCCTACCCTCTCAAGCGTTTTTATATGCTCTATATAAGTGTCATAAGTCTCAGCGGCGTCGGTCTCTCCAGACAAGGTTTGGAGAGAAGTCCTGGCAGTCTCTACGTTTGTGGACTGAACCAGGCCCAGGAAGGATTTGAGTTCATTCTGACTGGTACCGTAGTAGCGTAAAGTAGGTTCAATACGCTGATCGTCTGGCAACCCCGTCAGTTCAAAATTTTCATCTTCTCCCAGTTTTTCGAATATTTCACGCAACTCTTTAAGCCTGTCCCAGTAGCTAGTCAGCCAGGAAGATATCTTTTTAGAGACAGACTTACGAAATTTGGCGTAATGCTTACCATCATGAAAGAAAGGTTTATCCGGTATCGCGTCAGCAAATCTCTTCAACTGTTCAGCAGATTCAGCCCGATCAGAAGATATCCCGTAATCTTTGCATATTTGCTCCTTTGAAGTACTCTTTATGTACCCTAGACCTCTACTACCGAAAAGCCAGGATATACCGTCGGGCTGGTTACCATTTCTGCCCAAAAATCTGTCTTTCAGTGCCGTGGCTTCCGGCTCTTCTCCATCCTTTCGTATCAGGCTCAGTACAAAGGCGACCGCCATATGAAGCATCGCTTCAGAGGAATCGTCAGGCATATTGTAGTAGGGCGCATTCTTATCAAAACAGATGGTGGAGGATTCTAGTACATCTGGTAAAGTTGCCGTAGGATTTGCCGAAGACCTCAAACCAGGAAATCCACGGCTAGACAGGTGCCTGTCCATAGCGGTAAGCGCACTATCCGTATCTTTATTCATATCTTCAAAGGTCTCCGCTGTTGGGAATTCGCCTTTCAGCTCCTCTGCTATCCCTTCACACATTTCCCACAAGTGCTTCTGCTTCTTTTTTCCGTCCTCTAGGACAGTGCCTTTCATATCTTTGTACAGTAGTTCTGCAATGACAAGTTGCTTGAAACTGTTGTTCTTAACATTTCGACTTTTCTTAACAAACTCCCTTAGTGCTCTCATGGGGTTTCTCTTTCTCATACTTTGGGAGAAATCGTCACCCAGCTCATCCTTAAGGTGTTTGGTAAAATTTTCTTCTTGCTCCCTATCACTCGTCATGAAAGTTTCACGGCTTATACTTGAATTAAAAAGCCTGAACCCGGAAAGATGGACTGAACACAGGAGCCCCAGCAAAGAACCTAATCCTACCCCCTCAACCACGTTGTAACACCGGATAGCTTCCTCAAAGTCCACCTTCTCTTCCGCCCTTTCAGGAAGCTCCAGCGGAAACTTGAAGGTGTAAGTAGTGTCCAGAACTTTACTTTCATGCTGGGCAGCAACCGTTCTTCGCCATTTACGGGCGCGCTCCCCGCCTAAATATTTTCGTTTGTTAAGTGGGGTAGTATTGCGTTCAGGCATAATAGCTCCTTCAAGTGGTGGAATAGAGGCAGATTGTTATTGGTTAGTTAATCTAGTATACCTGCAATCCGGGTAAGTCAATAAGTGTTGGCAGATATAACATAAACGAGCAAGATATAGAACTGTCCTGGCTAACAAGATCATTAAGAAGGCGCGCCGCCTTCGGTATTAGAAGTCAACGGGCAGTATCTGAACACTAATGGCATCGTGCAATACGTGGTCTTTGGGTCGTTCGTGTGTATGGCTGACGTTGCTGAGTTGAAGTGGATAACGTTTGACGTCTGGTAAATTGGCCTAATTACGCCCGACTAATTGAACCAAGAACGCCTTTAAACTTGAAGATCTACTGATGTTATATCCTTACAATAATCGCAAGTTTGTTCTTGGGGCATCTAGAGTATGATAAATAACCCTTTTGGATTTATAAACGTACCCTCCACCTGGGAGGGAACTGATGCACTTATGCTCGGTATGCCTCAAGCTATGCTGAATGAGATGGTGAGTGAAGCCCGCCGCGTGGGGCAGGATTTTGGCAAACGGTTCTCGGAACTTGAGGACAGCGTGGCGCAGTGCAGGCACGACCTGGAGCAGGCTGCTGGCCGCGGCAGGCTTTGCACCGAGGCGCAGTTGAAAGATTTTGACGAGATGGAGCCGCCTACGGTTTGCGGAGTGGATGGGACGCACGTCCGGGAGCGTATGTTATCGCGCGACATTGTGGCGGTGGCGGCAGTAGCGGTAGAGGGCATAACACCCCCGAAGGAGAAACGGCTGTGGGAGACTCCCAGGCATAAACTTATCGTCATAGACGACGCAAATCACCAAAATATACACGACATAAGGGACGGATTGATGACCGGCTGGGAGATGACTCTCGCCTCCGACGCTCCCCACAGGCTGGTTATGATAGACAATAGCTTGCTGACGCCGGCAATACAGATAAATAATGCCGTCTACTCTGCCATGAATACTATGGATAAGCTTAGCATCGCCCGGAAGTTCGGAGACAACCTTAAGGGTTTCCTCAAATGCTTTGCAAAGGCGGTATCCAATAGTGGTACCGGAACGCTCTATCTGGCTGTACCGAAGACCTCCCAGCACCGAGAACTGGGCTACAAGTTCGGCTGGAAAGAAGACTACAATGAGCGGGCGCTGCTTTCGTTGGTGCTTCAGGAAGGTGAATTCACTTATCCGATAGAGATGGGAAGATCGACGAAGAATCACGGAGGGAATACTCTTTTTGAGGGCGATTGGAGTGCCGCCATTGAACTGTTGGCTCATAATGGCGAAACCCTGGAGCCGGAAGTTATAGAGACTATAGAGGACGGTTTGGATAACGTATACGTGTCATACTACAAACCGGCCCGTTTCCTACCGTGTTTCCGTCTAGAGATGGCCAAGGCGTCTGCAGACAACGTACACCGCTTTGCAGAGATTCTCAAGTGCGTCAAGCACCAGACTGTCGCTCCCGGCATAATAGAGCCTTTCCCGCTTTTCCTGGCGGACACCATGGCAAGGACTATGAACCGCTCAATGCAGTTTATACGCAGCAGCATCGTCCATTCATCAATACGGGACTACGCGGGGGATATGGACGGTATCCTGCTTATGCTTCAGCACTACCGAACCATGCGAGCCGCGGGAAGGACGACCATATGAGCCTGATAGAAGAGATGAATAACCTGCTGTTGGACGCCGAAGAGGTAGGCGTGCTGGGTTCGCCCTCGTCCAACACCTCCTTCTACCTGGATTTCCGCGAGGAAGCATCCAGGCAGAAACTGATAGGTGAAACGTTGATATTCAGCTTCAGTCAGGACGGTCAACACCTCTACGCTTTGGGACAAGTAGCCCACGTAACGCTACGGAATCCTTGGCATGAAGAGCCAGGCATACGCACGCTCATAAGGCAACGGGGGAAGATAAGCTCCGTGAGCGAAGTACAGGACGTGCACACCGGCTTGCTAGACGTAAACGCTGTGTTCAGCATAGACTCCAAAGATAACGTAGAAGGCGCGATATTGGGCACGGTTCCTCCGACGGGCACCATCCTCTACTACGTTAACGAAGATATCCTGCAAGGCTTACTCGCGGCGCACCAGGATAAGCTTTTCTACCTGGGACACAGTTACGGATCAGAATACAGGCTGCCTTTCCTGTTCCGTCATTTCGGAGCGGGCGAACATGGGGCGGGCGAGGCCTACCATTTGGGTATATTCGGCAAGACCGGTTCGGGCAAGTCGGTGCTGGCTAAGATGATGTTGCTAGCCTACGCACGTCATAAGGATATGGCGCTCATAGTAATAGATCCACAAGGCGAATTCTCCAGGGATATCAATACCCGGAACAGCTCCGAAGGCTTTACCTTGCCGCTCGGACCACTACTTAAAGAGCTGCGCCCTGGTCACGTCCATACTCCAAACGTCACTCAACTGGCACTAGACCGATGGTCTCTCTTTGAAGACATACTCCAGGAGTCGCGGTTTATGGATAGAGTAAGCATAGCTACTAAGGAAAACCGGGAACTTGCCACCGATTTGATACGCCGCGAGTTTGCAAAACAAGGAGTGAAGCTCTCCGAACTTTATAAAAGACAAACCTTTGACAAAGTGTGGGAACTGCTGAATAGTCCTCAAGGTCAAAACTACATCTACAGGAGTGCGGTTTCTCTCGATCGTTTCAGGAGGGCCGTTAATGCGATACAGGGACAGGAACTGACGAGTTTATACGAGAAAGATTGGCTTCCTTTGACAAACCTCTTTAAAACCGAGGAAAAAAAGAGAACTATAGAAAATACGCTGAATATAGTCCTTGACCAAAGGAAAAGTTGCGCGCCGATAATAATAATCGATCTATCGGAGAGAGACACGCGGGAGTTGCTGTGGACGGAGAAAACAAAGAATATAGTGATAAAAAGGCTGATTGACGGCCTTGTAGATATAGGTCAAAGCTACTACAGGGAAGGCAAAAGCTGCAACGCCCTGATACTGATAGATGAAGCCCATCGTCTTGCACCTTCCGGCCCACTAGAAGAAGAGAACGCCGCTGTGAAGTCGGCGCTCGTGGACGCTATACGCACCACGCGCAAGTACGGTCTTGGCTGGATGTTCATAAGCCAGTCAATAAGCAGCCTCCACTCGGAGATTATCCAACAGCTCCGCATAAAGTTCTTCGGCTTTGGACTTGGCATGGGTAACGAGGGTAACGCTCTGGGCAACCAGATAGGCAACGAAGCCCATATGAACCTTTACAGGTCTTTCCCCGATCCGCACGCGTCGTTATCAAAGGCGAATCGGCGCTACTCCTTTATGTCCGTGGGGCCCGTGAGCCCCCTCACCGCTTCAGGGCACCCCTTGTTCTTCAGCGCGTTCAACGACCCGGAAAGTCTGATAAAGAACAACGGTCTGAAGTATCCCCGGGTTGCCGCCTCCTTCAACGGAACCAGATAAATATGCTTGAGCATATGCCTTACCCAGAGGCGCTTAGTCTCTAATGCTTTTGCTGGCTTGTCGGCTACTGTGATAGGGCTAAGCCATACAGGTCCACTGGTTACCCAAATCTTGTAACGAGCGGGCAGTACGGTTACGCTTTTGTATACGGAACGTCTTTCAAGTTGCCTGCGTCATAGATTGCATCCCACTTTTCAAGGAAGGTCTTGTTCCACTGGTCCGTCAGCGGGCTTTGCAGCATATCCCGAAAGACTGGCCAAAAGACTATTATGCCGTCAGCTCCGTCTCTTATAGCTTCGTAGGCAGTGATAGGCGAACGCACCAGCGCAGCCGTTATGTAAGGTCGGTTCGCCCATGAATCAAAGACCGTTCTACATTCTCTGATAAGCCTTGTAGGATCTGCACCCACGTCGCGGTTCGGTTCGCAGAACGGTAGGACGTGTGTAGCGCCCGCCTGAGCGGCGCATACGGCTTGATTCAGTGTGAAAACGGTTGTGCAGAAGGTCTCCACTCCCTCTTTCTTCAGCTTCGAGAACGCGTCCAGAGCGTACTCAGTGCAGGGTATCTTGAGGATGACGCGGTCAGGAGCCATATCGGTGAAGTGCCGTCCAACGTCCAACAGTTCCTGAGTGGAATGCCCGTCTATCTCGATAGCTACCTTTTTATCTGACAGGTTGAGGTATCTCTGAATTACCTTATCAATATGGCCGTACTTTCGAGTCATCTCCTCCAAAACTATGGTGTTGGTCACTATTCCGGCCGCGCCCCGTTTCATCCAAGGTACCAAGTCCTCTGGGTCGCCGGCCAGCCATACAGCCGGGCTTGCAGACTTTTGTTGACGTTGACCTGGTGTATCGATACTCATAACTTTCTCCGTTCCTTTTGCACGTGCAAGGTACAAGGTTACTGAATTTATAAGTCTGCCGAACGTTGCCGCAAAATAGAGGGCTTATATAAACCGTACAAAAGCAGCTGCAGAGCAGGTATCCTATCGGAAAGTTTAGCCTTTATTATGAAGAAATAGCTAAGGGATGGGAACTTTATCTTTGAAGTTGATACTTGAAGCCCGAGTACAACTTAAGTTGTAGAGTTTGCACCTCTCCTATGGATGAGCCGTCGTCAAACGTCTTACACCTTCGTTTCTGATCGTAACGGGGTTCAGTGGTCATAATAAAACGAACGGGAGTCAGTACAGCTCATTTGCCATACTCTTTGCAGTTGGTTATGATATTTTTATGAAGTTACGGCATTTACAGGAATTTTAGGGAATATAACACGCTTTTTAGGCAAATATTTTCCTGGACGAATCTCAAGTTTTGGATTATGACCCTTACTAAAGCGTTTTAGTCGTTATGAAATGGATACGAGCAAAAGAGGCTGCCAGACGTCTGAGCGTTTCTGAGAGGACAATATACGCTTGGCTGCGCTCCGGACGTGTGCCTGGCTGGAAATTGGGGAAGATGTGGATGATAGGCGAAGATGTCGTGGAGAATTTGACGTCTCCCTCACAGCTTTACCCTCCCACCCCCAATCCCTCAACCACTATCAAGTCATCGGTCTCCTCATCACTATCGGACCTGGGCGCAATCAAACGCATAGCGGCAGTAGCAACCGGAGCAGCGCGTAACGGTATAACCGCTGTGCTTGAACCTCGACATATTGGCGCTGAGGCTGGTGAAGCTATTGATGCGGCACTTAACGAAGCCGAGGGTGAAGTATGGATATTAGGTATAGGTCTTCCGGGTTTTTTCGGGGACGAAGGAAGGCACGCCTTCACCATTCAAAGGATGCAACGGGAAAACCGACGTGTGCACATACGGGCTTTGCTTGTTCATCCGCTCAGTAACTTCGCTAAAGCACGTACCATACTGGAAACAGGCGGTAACGAGCTTAGCACCACCGCACTAAAAGCCTCTCCGATTTACGCCTCTTCCATGCGAAGTCTACGGATCATCTCTTCAATGCGGGAACGTTTACTGGGCGGAGAGGACGATTTCTCCCTGGAAGTGGCTTTTACCGACTACTGGCCTTCGGTCCACATGACGGCTACCGAAACTCTCTGTTTCGTTGAGCCTTACCACTTCGGATTGCTTCAGGAACTGGCCAACGGCAGAGCAGAAGGAGCCGCTCCGGTCTTCGTTGCGAGCTCGTCTTCGTCGCTTTATAAGCTGATGATCGCCCATGCAAAGTACGCTTGGAGTGGCCAAAACCCTTTCATGCCCACATATTCCCCCGAACGAGTAAGACGAGAGCTTACAGAAATTTGAAATCTGCGTAAATTGCGAACGCTCAGGAAGAAGATATGCGGCAAATGGTATCGCATGCCTGTACCACTACCTTAGATTTACTATAAGAGGTTTGCTAGACTTCCATTGAGTCCCTACCTCATGGGCGCAGGCCGCGCTCTTTGGCGGAAAATTATAATAAAGGAGCTGATTTTATATGAGTGAGATACGTGTAGCTTTAGTAGGCGTAGGGAACTGTGCTTCATCGTTGGTACAAGGTATTCATAAATACTCTGAGCTGGACGAGGACAGTGAGACAGTCCCGGGTGTTATGCACAATGTCTTCGGAGACTACTCAATAGGCGACGTCCGAGTGGTCGCCGCTTTTGACGTGGACGAAGAGAAGATAGGACAAGACGTGTCTAAAGCTATACTCGCGTCAAACAACAATCCGCTCCGCTTTCATGACGTGCCGCACATGGGTGTACCCGTTTCCCGAGGCCCAGTTTTAGATGGTATAGGTGAATATCTATCAGAAAAGGTGCATACGGCGGAGTCCAACGGCTCTTCAAAACCCGTGTCAGAGGTGAGCGAGATACTGAAGCGACAAAACGTGGACGTAGTGGTCAACTATCTGCCCGTAGGCTCCCAAAAGGCTACCGAGTGGTACGCGGAGCAGGCGCTGAACAGCTCTTGTGCGTTCGTCAATTGTGTACCTGTGTTCATAGCTTCCAATCATAAGTGGGCGGCGCGATTCAAAGAGCGGCACACTCCCATTGTAGGGGACGACATAAAGTCACAGGTAGGGGCCACCATAGTCCATAGGTCGCTTGTCCGTCTCTTTGAGGACAGGGGAGTTCGCCTCGATCGCACTTATCAGCTCAACTTCGGAGGAAATACCGACTTTCTGAACATGCTGGAGCGCAAACGACTCAAGTCTAAAAAGATATCCAAGACGAACGCTGTAAAGTCCGAGCTGGAACGTGAGATAGAGACAGATGAGGTTCACATAGGCCCGAGCGACTGGGTTCCATGGCTTCAGGACAGAAAATGGGCTTACATACGCATGGAGGGAACTTCATGGGGGGACATGCCGCTCAACGTGGAACTGAAGCTGGAGGTAGAGGACAGCCCCAATTCGGCGGGAGTAGTAGTAGACGCCATAAGATCTGCTAAGATAGCTCTTGACAGAAACATGGGGGGGCCTATTGAAGCTCCTTCAGCCTACTTCATGAAAAGCCCTCCGCTACAGTACCATGATGGTGACGCCCGACGTATGGTGGAGGAGTTCATCAACCCAGACTGAACCCAGCCGAACTGACTATGTGATTCCCACCAAACCTGGCCCAGGATTAAAGTAACAACCAGAATACGAATCGGTATAACATATAGCTCATGAGAATCGCCTTAGTCTGCCCGTACGACCTCTCCTATCCAGGCGGAGTTCAGACACATACTGCCGCATTAGGCAAGGAGCTGGTCTCAATGGGACACAAGGTCAGCCTCTTAGCTCCCTGCAGCAAGAACAGACCCGTCCAGGATATATCCAATTTGCATTTGGTGGACGTCGGTAGTGCGGTCCCCTGGCCAGCGGCAGGCTCCATAACAAGGCTCTGGATCAGCATATGGAAGGAGTCCCGCCTGAAGGACTCGCTCTTCAACTCACACTACGACGTAGTCCACATCCACGAACCTATGATGCCCTTCCTCTCCGTGAGGAGTGCTTATCTGGCTAAGTGTCCTCTGGTGGGAACTTTTCATGCTTATAACGAAGGAGTTGGTAAAGCTTACGTCCTGTTCAAGCCTCTCTTTGGCAACGCTATCAACAAGCTGAAGGCGAGGATTGCGGTATCTGAGGCAGCCTTGCGTTACGTTAACAGCTACTTCCCGGGAGAGTATCAGGTTGTCCCTAATGGGGTAGACATATCCAGATTTTCCGTATCCAGACCGCGATCCAAACTCCTCAAAGATTCGTCCATAAACCTACTCTTCGTGGGACGCGCCGCAGAACCACGCAAAGGCTTCCAGTACCTGCTTGGGGCTTACTCTATCCTCAAATGGAAGTATCATAATCTGCGGCTCATAGTCGCGGGTTCCGAAGCTACAGACAGTCGATCGGAACGGCTCATGGCCGAGCGTGGCATAAATGACGTACTGTTTACCGGAGTGTTGCCACCTGAAGATCTTGCGGCTCTATATCAGCACGCCGATATATTCTGTGCTCCAAATACAGGACGGGAAAGCTTCGGGATGATACTTTGTGAAGCTCTGGCAGCAGGTATCCCTGTTGTAGCTTCCAATATTTCCGGGTTCCGCAACGTGGTGAAAGACGGCGAACAGGCGCTGCTGGTTCCACCAAAAAATGAACACGCTCTAGCACAGGCTCTAGAACGGCTCATACAGAATCCCTCCCTCCGTTCCAGGTTGTCAAACAATGGCAAGACCCATGTTGAAAAGTTCAGGTGGTCTAAAATCGCCGAGGAAATATCAGATATTTACGAATCGGTTATCCGCAAGACGACCGTCATAGCATAAGCTTCGAGTTGCGTACTCTTCAGCCTGTCCGTTATGCTTTGCGCGGGATATTAGCGCGTTGGTTTGAAGAGCCGGTCTCATCCTTCCTTGTTCGTCTTGGCGTAACCCCAGTCGCTTTGACAACCGCCGGACTGCTAGCGGCAGCCGGCGCTGCGTATCTCGCAGCTACGGGACAGTTCTGGCAAGCCGGAATTGTTGTGGCTTTTGGCGCGATTCTGGACTTACTTGATGGATCGGTTGCACGTCGAAGCAACAAGACGTCCCGCCGAGGCGCGCTCATGGATTCCGTTTTTGACAGGCTACAGGAGGGAGCCGTCTTGCTAGGGCTACTGATTTACTACACTGCCGGCGAAAATCAGAACCAGACGGCTGCAGTATTGACGTTCGTCGCTTTCATGGGCTCCGTTATGGTGAGCTACACCCGAGCTAGAGCTGAAGCGTTGGGACTTGCCGGATCCGCGGGCTTTTTCACCAGGCCGGAACGAGTGATCATAACTGTAGCGTTTCTGCTGGCCCAGACACCTGTCTGGGCTTTATGGATACTTGCAATAGGGACGTCCATAAGTGCCTTGTGGCGATTCACCGAAGCGTGGTTGGCGGACAAGAAAAAGGATAAAACCCATTACGAATCTAACCCTAAATCCTCACAATGAGTAAAGATAGCCGTTTTTCTTCTTAGCAAAAGGGTAGGTTATGCGCAAGGATTACTCATAAACGTCCGATTAAGGATTAACTTATATATTTGAACGGCTTACTATAAACTGGGGCAAATCAAAAAATAGAGTGATGTACCCTGTAAACACAACTGCAGAATGGAGTAACCGAACCAATGAGTGATTACACATATACACTTCCCGGCGATACTATAGAACGTCTGCAGCAGACAGCCGCTGATCACTTATTCATACACGGAGCGCAGACTAAAGACTGGCGCGGACAACTCAAGATATTCGTCAAGGGCGAAGGGGTATGGGTGGAGGATGCCGAAGGCAAACGTTTGCTGGACGCAATGGCGGGACTGTGGTACAAGGCAGCAGGCTACGGTCGGACGGAGATAGCCGAGGCCATATACCATCAAGCGTTAGCTATAGAGTCCCCGCCTTCCGGGTCCGCCCTACCATGCCAGATAGAACTAGCTGGGCGGATAGCGTCTCTATATCACGATAAGAACGCGCGAGTGTTCTTTACTTCTGGTGGCTCCGAGGCCGTAGAAACCGCCGTTAAGATGGCAAAGAAATGGCAAAGTCTGAACGGCAAGCCGGGCGCCTACAAAGTGGTGTCACGACGATATTCATACCATGGAGCTACAGCTATGGCGGTCAGCTTAGGGCGTGCTTTGGCCGCCGACCCGATGGGACCCGAAATGCCGGGAGCGCTATACGTAACTAACTGGGACTCGTACCGTGTCCCTTTCGGAGGCTCCAAAACGGACGCGGCGGTGAGGTGCGCGGATGAGTTTGAGGCGGCCATAAGACATGCAGATCCTAAAACAGTTGCTGCGATAATAGCGGAACCAGTATCCGCCGCGGCAGGCATACATCCCCCTCCTCCGGCTTACTGGCACAGACTGAGGGAAATAGCTGATAAGTACAATGTGTTGCTTATTGCAGATGAGGTAATAACCGGGTTCGGACGGACAGGCCGATACTTTGCTACTGATCATTGGAATGTGAAGCCTGATATCACCACCGTGGCAAAGGCTATGACCAGCGGATACGCACCTCTTGGGGCTGCCATAGTAACACAGAAAGTAGCTGATTCCTTCATAGGCGGACCTGATGAAACACTGAAGCATCTAATTACGTTTGGAGGACATCCGTTAGCGTGCGTCGCCGCACTTGCAAACCTGGACATATTCCAAAGGGAAGACCTTGTAGGAAACGCCGAACGTATGGAACCAATACTGAGAGAAAAGCTGGAAGGCGTAAAGTCGCGTCATAAGATAGTAGGCGACGTGCGCGGTATAGGTCTACTATGGGCGATAGAGCTTGTAGCCGACCAAACGACCCGGCAACCGTTCCCTGAGTCAGCACAACTTGCACAGCGCTTACCCCATATCTTGTACGAAAACGGCATCGTCTCGTTTAGAGCCGGAGACGTAATATCACTATGTCCGCCACTCATTCTGTCCGAAGAAGAGGCAGACTTTATAGCGGACGCTCTAGACAAAAGTATAAAGCGTTTGGAATCAGAGTTATAAATTCGCCTCAAACCCGTAGATCAGACGCGAAAAACGGAACGACGTCTGATATCTTTGAGCGTTGGCTTGAGGAAGGCCCTATATACAACCTAAACGTTCCTATACTGTGGTATCTTGAAGTACAAAATCCTACCTGTTATCACCTGATTTCAGCCCGATAATTGTTGAACGGAGAGCTTATGACTACCGCCTCAGAGACTAATACTAGAGAAGAGACAATTCACAGCGATCGCTTTGGCCCCAAGTCCGTATCCGAAGAGGTCGTCCTGGATGTAAAAAATCTCAAAACTTACTTCACTACTCGCTGGGGAACCGTCAAGGCAGTAGACGGCGTCAGCTACAGCCTTAGAAAAGGTGAGACTTTGGGAGTAGTGGGGGAGTCTGGTTCAGGAAAATCCGTTACCGCCCTTTCGGTAATGAGGCTCATCCCGTCGCCGCCAGGGGAGATAGTAGATGGCGAAGTAATACTGAACGGCAGGAATATCCTCAAATTGCCTGAGAAAGACATGACGCGTGTAAGAGGCGGAGAGATTTCGATGATTCTTCAGGATCCCTTAACCGCTCTGAATCCAGTTTTTACCATCAGGAATCAGGTTGGAGAGGCCATCTCTATACACCAGAACTCGAAAGGGGCGGAGCTATGGAACAAGATACTGGACGCCTTGAAGAAGGTGCGCATCCCTGCTCCCGAACTTAGGGCGAAAGACTACCCCCATCAGCTTTCGGGCGGAATGCGCCAGAGGGTCGTTGGCGCGATAGGAATATCGTCTGCACCGTCAGTCATAATAGCCGACGAACCGACAACCTCGCTTGACGTAACGATACAGGCCGCCTACCTGCGTCTGCTGAAACAGATACAGGCAGAAGAAGGGGTAGGAATAGTATTCATAACTCACGACTTCGGCATAGTCGCCAAAATGTGCGACAGAGTGGCCGTTATGTACGCAGGCAAGATAGTAGAAACCGGCGACGTATTCCAGATATTCAACACGCCGCGCCATCCTTACACGCGAGCCTTAATAGACTCTGTGCCCAAGTTGGAAGAGAAGACGGGACGGCTTCCGCAGATAGACGGTCAGCCTCCGCTCTTGTATAACATTCCAAAGGGGTGTCCTTTCGCAGTTCGGTGCAACAGAGCCACTGAAAGATGCGAAGAGGAGTATCCACCTACGGAAACAACTCCAGATGGTCAACAGTACAACTGCTGGAATCCTTGGTAAATAAAAACTGTAAGTGGAGACCATAATATGGATACAGTTATCACAGATAAACCTAAACAAAGTAACGTACCCGAAGTGCCAGGACTGCCCACTCCTATAAGCGAACCAATACTGCAGGTGCGTAACCTAAAAAGATGGTTCCCAGTAGGTACGAGTCTATTCGGCTTAGGGCAATCCAAGAGACTAAAGGCGGTAGACGGTGTAAGTTTTGACGTAAGCACAGGTGAGACGTTCGGCCTTGTCGGTGAATCCGGATGCGGCAAGACGACGACCGCCAAGTTGATACTAGGTCTGGAGACTCCTACTGCAGGGCAGATCTTCTTTGAAGGAGAAGATCTTGCCAAGTCAGGTAGCGAAGCGCGAAAGCGGTACAGGCGATCAGTGCAGGCAGTCTTTCAGGATCCATGGTCATCTATGAACCCGCGCATGCGTGTCCGTAGCATCGTAGGTGAGCCTCTTGACATAGCTTCCCCAATGACGAAAAAACAGATACAGAACCGTGTCGGCGGGCTTATGGAAGAGGTCGGACTAAATCCTTATCAAGGCAACCTCTACCCTCACGAGTTCTCTGGAGGCCAAAGACAACGTATAGGAATCGCAAGAGCTCTGGCACTTGAACCCAAGCTGATAGTACTTGACGAGCCGGTATCCGCCCTTGACGTTTCCATCCGCGCCCAGATACTGAACCTGCTTGTAGATTTGCAGAGCGAGCACGGCGTCGCGTATCTGATGATAGCGCATAATCTCGCAACCGTCCGGTACATGTGCCACACCACGGCCGTAATGTACCTGGGGAAGGTAAGAGAGATAGGCAGAACCGAAGATCTGTTCACGGATCCACAGCATCCATATTCTCAAGCATTGTTGTCGGCGGCTCTCCCCTCTCATCCAAACATCAGACGGGAGGAGATTGTGCTTCAAGGAGAGGTGCCTTCCCCACTCGATCCACCCTCCGGGTGCTCTTTCAACCCGCGTTGTTTCAAGAAGCTGGGAGACGTGTGTGAAAACAAGGAACCTCTCCTAAAAGTTTACAGAGCCAAAGACCACTTCACAGCCTGTCATATTTACGAACAGAACTGATACATTTACTGTCCGTTATCCAAGAAATAAGAAAGCTTATCGAATATGCGAACCTGGACAACTGAAGACATGCCATCCCAAGATGGAAAGACGGTAATAGTAACAGGAGCCAACACCGGTATAGGTTTCGTTATGGCCAAGGCTCTGGCAACAAAAGGCGCCTCTGTAGTTATGGCATGCAGGAGCGTGGAGCGTGGCAAGCGCGCTATGCAAAGCATCAAGACTGACGCTCCAGATGCAGACGTGGAAGTGATGCAGATGGACCTGAATAGCCTGGACTCGGTGCGGGATTTCAGTGAAAAGTTCAAAAAGGAACGCAGCAAGCTCGACCTTCTGATTAACAACGCTGGCGTTATGTTCCTCCGCGATCAAACGAAAGAAGGATTTGACGCCCAGTTCGGCATAAACCACCTTGGACACTTTGCACTGACCATGTTGCTAGTAGAATCATTGGCGGAGACTTCAGAACCTGGAGTCGTAAACGTTACCAGCTCTGCGGAGTCATCTGGTCGCCGTGTGGACTTCAGAACATTTGACCCTAAAGACTTGAGCCTCAACCGCTTCTCGGGTTATTCGATCAGCAAGTTCGCAAATCTGGTCTTCACCGTGGAACTTCAGCGCAGGTGCATTGCAGCGGATAAGAACATCAGGTCAACCGCTGCCTCTCCAGGCTTCACCCGCACGGAATTAGGCAGAAATTCCAGTCGTATGTTTAGCCTGATGTCATTGGGAGGGCTATTTACGCACTCCGCAGAACATGGAGCACTGCCTCCGCTTATTGTGGCTACACGTGAAGACGTAAAACCTGGAGATTACTACGCGCCCTCCTCATTCTTCAACCTACGAGGATCACCGACAAAGATGAAGGTCAACGAGAAGGCACTAAGCAGAGAGACAGGCGCTGCTTTATGGGAACTCTCCAAAAATGCAACGGGCTTGGATCTGCCTGATAGTTGGTACAACGGAAAGAACAAGACTTCCGCGTAAAAATTCACAGACCCAAAACCTGCCTCAATACATGTATACGTTTGTAGGCGGTTTTTCGTCACCCTCGCCCGACGTCTAGCCGGCCAGCGTTCTGCCCCACCTCACCCCAAGCCATACAGCGGCTATTGCCGCTACGTTGTTCAGCAGAATGTTCGCTGCCAACGCCTTCCAGGCTCCCGCACTTGCCAGCTGGAGGTTGTTGAAGGCAAAAGTGGAAAAGGTAGTCATCGCTCCCAGAAACCCTATAAACACCGCGTCTCGCATCGTTTGGCTTATCCATTCACGATCCGAGCTTGCAGACCACAGTGCGCCGAACAGGAAAGCTCCCACTACGTTTACAACAAGCACGCCCCAAGGAAACCCCGGCGCAATACGTGCAAACATGCTTGCCACCAGGAACCGGGACACAGCACCCGCCGCGCCACCCGCTGCTATTAACAGTAGCTTTTCCATTTGATCCCCGTCTCTCTACTAATGACTCTTGACTTGTTTACAATCACCGTAGTTGTAATCCAGGCACTTTACCCTTTTCACTTCATCAAAGTCCTGGCTGTATGCACAACCATAATTATAAAAAGAGTATCAAATCTGAAAGCCTACCCTGCCAAGCCTCTCCTATCGAGGAAAACGGGTAGCATTGGCGTATTCAGGACACGAATACGTTGAAAGGTATGGTAATCTGATACGGAAACTCCACCAGTCGCCGAAACAGCTGTATATAATAATTATGAATTATGCTTACCAACTTTAGCTACATAAATGAGAACTCACAAGAGGTTGCTATGCTCTGCGTCTGTTGTTGTACAACGAGATACCGTCTGAGCGTGCGCTGTAGCTGACCACGATAAAGAACAAGCAAGCAAAACGCCCGACGGCAAACGCCTCGGGCGTTTTCTTTTTAACCAAAGCTGAAGACAGAACAATGGATACACCCAGGAGGAGAACACAATGACCACGCAGATACAAAGCGCTACGCCGAAACCTACCCAATCGGAGGAGTCTACGCTAAACGACCGTTTCGAGACGGCCGAACCAGCGGAGATACTTTCCTGGGCAAGCAACGCGTTTGGCCGAGACGTTGCTCTTGTCTCATCATTAGGACTTGAGGATATGGCGCTGTTCGACATGTTTTGGAGGATAAACCCCGAAGCACGCCTGATAACTCTGGACACCCTGCGACTACCCGGCGATACCTACGACTTGATGGACAGGGTGAAGTCCAGGTACGGCGTGGACATTGAGGCATTCTATCCAGACATGGAGTCGGTCGCCAAGATGGTCAGAGAGAAGGGAGTCAACCTGTTCTATCATGGAGTGGAAAACCGTAAGCTCTGCTGCCATATTCGGAAAGTGGACCCTCTCAACAGGGCTCTGTCCGGGGTTTCTGCCTGGATAACCGGCCTGCGCAGGAGCCAAAGTTCGGGTCGCAGCGGGATAAAGACCGTAGAGTGGGAAGCAGCACGCGGCACATGGAAAATAAGTCCGATTGCCAACTGGTCGTTCGATCAGGTACGCAACTATATAAGCGAGAATGACGTCCCGTACAACGAACTACACGACAAAGGCTACCCCTCTATAGGGTGTGCTCCCTGCACAAGAGCGGTCAAGCCTGGAGAGGACATACGAGCCGGCCGCTGGTGGTGGGAGATCAAAGACGACGCCAAAGAGTGTGGTTTGCACGTAAATCAGTCCAGCTGAACGTAAACTATTAACTAACGACCCTGGTCTCCGGCAGCAGTAAATAGCCACCAACAAGGAGGAGGATTATGGCCAAGATAGTCTGCGTTCTTTATGACGATCCCCTGGAAGGCTACCCGCCTAAATACTTGAGGGACGATATCCCTCGTCTGAAGAGCTACCCAGATGGACAATCTCTGCCTACCCCTAAGGGGATAGACTTCACGCCGGGCGAACTTCTGGGGTGCAAGTCCGGGGAACTGGGCCTACGCAACTTCCTTGAGGGCAGAGGGCATACGTTCACGGTAACCACCGACAAAGACGGCCCCGACTCGGTGTTTGAGCGCGAGCTGATGGATGCAGAGGCGGTAATATCCCAACCTTTCTGGCCCGCCTATCTCACGGCGGAACGGATAGCTAAAGCGCCGAACCTCAAGCTGGCTATTACCGCGGGCATAGGTTCCGACCATGTGGATCTGGAGGCAGCGGCTAAAAGCGGCCTCACTGTGTGCGAAGTTACTTACTGTAACAGCATAAGCGTCTCCGAGCACGCCGTTATGATGATACTGGCGCTTGTGCGGAACTACATCCCCTCCTACAGCTGGGCGGTCAACAACGGCTGGAACATTGCCGACTGCGTAAGTCAATCTTACGACCTGGAGGGAATGAAGGTAGGCATAGTAGGTTCAGGGCGCATCGGGTACGCCGTGCTGAAGAGGCTCAAACCCTTTGACGTGGAGCTGCATTACTACGACAGACACCGTCTGCCTGTTGAAACCGAACAGGAGCTCGGGCTTGTGTTTCATCCGAATGTAGAGTCTCTGGCGAGCGCGTGCGACGTGATATCGGTGCATTGCCCTCTACACCCGGAGACGGAGCATCTATTCGACGACGAGATGATAGGCAAGATGAAGCGTGGAGCGTACCTCATCAATACGGCGCGAGGCAAGATATGCGACAGAGACGCCATAGCCAGAGCCCTGAACGAAGGACGACTTGGCGGCTACGCGGGCGACGTATGGTTTCCCCAGCCACCTCCTACAGACCACCCATGGCGTAGTATGCCGCGGCACGGTATGACGCCGCATGTGTCCGGCACCTCTCTCGCAGCTCAGGCACGTTACGCCGCGGGAGTCAGGGAAATACTGGAATGCTGGTTTGACAACAGGCCTATAAGGGACGAATACCTGATAGTAAAAGACGGCAAGCTCGCGGGCGTGGGTGCGCACTCGTACAGCGAAGGCAACGTAACGGCAGGCGCGGAGGAAGCTGTAAAATTTGATAGGGGTGGAGTGACTCGCCCTGCTGGATAGTCTGCAATCCGCTTACAATAAATATTTGCCGCTAATCTATGGATCTATGGGGATCTAAGGGGATCTAAGGGGATATAAGGCATAAAACGCATCCTTTTTGGCTTACAAGCCCTTAAGTTCGCGTATCTACGGGATCGCGATAAAGACAAGATGAGAGAGAGAAGATATGAAACTTGAGACTATATGCGTCCACGGCGGATCAGAGTACGACCCGGCGACACAAGCACAGGCTGTACCCATTTACAGAACGACTGCCTACCTGTTCAAAGACACCGAGCACGCCGCCAACCTGTTCGGTTTGAGAGAGCTGGGCAACATATATACGCGGCTTATGAACCCAACTACCGACAGGCTAGAGAGACGAATGGCGGAGCTGGAAGGTGGCGCGGGTGCTTTAGCCCTGAGCTCTGGTACCTCTGGCGTCTTCTACTCTCTGATAAACATTTGCAGAGCGGGGGACGAAGTGGTCTCTGCAGGTGAGCTGTACGGTGGCACTTATACACAGTTCAACGACATACTCCCGCACCTTGGGATAAATGTTAAATTCGTAGACGAGAGCGATCCCAAAAACTTTGAGGCCGCTATCACGCCCAAGACCAAGGCTCTGTTTTGCGAAGTGGTAAGTAACCCATCTCTCAGGGTGGTGGACATGGAGGCGCTGGCGCAAGTAGCACACGCTCACGGTATCCCTTTGATAGTGGACGCAACATTTGCCAGCCCCTGGCTACAGCGACCTTTTGAGCATGGGGCGGATATAGTCGTCCATTCGCTGACCAAATGGCTTGGAGGACACGGCACGGGCATCGGAGGGGTGGTTGTAGACTCCGGGAAGTTCAACTGGCAAAGCGATAAATTTCCTCTCATGACTGAGCCTGAGCCAAGCTACCATGGCTTGCGCTGGGCTTATGATCTGCCCGAACCGTTAGCACCACTGGCATACATACTACGGATGAGAACCATACCCCTCCGCAATCTCGGAGCGTGCATAAGCCCAGACAACGCCTGGATGTTCATGCAGGGTATTGAGACTCTCCCCCTGCGAGTAGATCGTCAATGCGAAAACGCCCTGACCATTGCGAAGCACCTGCAGACGCACCCTAAAGTCGAGTGGGTGCGGTATCCGCTCATAGACCACCCGAAAGAGTGCGGCAAGTATCTATCCGGCAGGGGAGGCTCCATCGTTGTGTTTGGCATAAAGGGCGGCAAGGAGAACGGTCGCAAGTTCATAGACTCCCTGGGGCTGTTCCATCATGTAGCCAACGTTGGAGACGCAAAAAGCCTGGCGATACACCCGGCGACCACCACGCATTCACAGCTGACGGATGAGCAGCAGAAGGAGGCAGGAGCGGCTCCGGAACTGGTGCGCCTGAGCCTGGGAATTGAGCACCCTGACGACCTCATACAAGACGTGGATCAGGCGCTGGAGAAGTCCGGCAAGTAAGCGACCGTCCTTCTATTCGGCCAATGGCGACCGGCGGAAAGACAATCCGAACCGAAACCCGCTTCTTCAAGTTCGGGCCTTTCACCCTGCGTGCCGGTGGCACTTTGCCAGAGGTTACCCTGGCATACGAAACTTACGGCGAGCTCAACAAACAAAAGAATAACGCCATACTCCTGTTCCACGCAATGACCGGATCCCAGCACGCCGCGGGGTACAACCCACGCGTGCCGGGCGCGGAGAGGTTCTGGAAGGAGGAATGCTATACGGGATGGTGGGACGGCTTTATAGGGCCCGGTAAGGCGCTGGACACCGACAGGTTCTTCATAATATGCGCCAACTACCTGGGCGGGTGCTATGGAAGCACGGGGCCTTCCTCTATAAACCCGGAAACGGGAACACCTTACGGATCTTCCTTCCCCTCCATATCGCTGGCAGACGTTTCAGCGTCTCAAGCCCGCCTACTCCAACACCTCGGCGTACACAAGCTGCACGCCGTTACCGGTGCTTCAACGGGCGGGTTACTCTGTTTATCGTTCGCAACCCTGTATCCCGAAATATCCGCCAAGTTCATATCTATAGCGTGCGGACCCTCCGTAACTACCCTCCAGAGGATACACATACTGGAGCAGATATACGCATTAGAGAACGACGCAAATTTCAACGGAGGAGACTACTACGACCAAGCCTATCCCACAAAGGGACTGGCACTTGCAAGGATGATATGCCACAAAACCTTCGTATCTATAAACACCCTCTCCAACAGAGCGGAGAGAGTCATAGGCCCGGAGGCCGACTTCTCATACTATAACCTCAATAGCAACATAGAGTCCTATATGCTCCATCAGGGCGCCAAGTTCGTGGGACGATTTGACGCCAACTCATACCTGCGCATCCTGGACATGTGGCAGAGCTTCAATATAGCCGCAGACGCGGGCGTAAACTCCGTGGAGGAGGCTTTCGGGCGAGCAAAAGAACAGGAGCATCTCATCTTCACCGTCAGCTCCGACGTGGCGTTCTATCCCGAAGAGCAAGACGAACTGGAACGGATACTCATGGCCGCCGGTCTCTCACCCATACATATAACCGTACACTCCGAAAAGGGACACGACTCATTCTTTCTAGAACCGTCTCTATACACGCCGCATCTGGCTTACTTTCTGGAAGGACGGCTAGGCGCCAGGTCTGAATTAGCGTCAGACGCCTAACCCTGACGCGTTTGACCGACGTTCAGCGAGCGACACGAGAAAGTATACGGGTCGTCTCTTCCAGGGAGCGGGACCTGTCCACCGTTTCTGGTCGTTCGTGCCCTATCTCCGAGTCTGCAACCATCTGGAAGGCCGCAGCCGCACCTCGGTGAAGGAAAGGCGTAACCCCCGCCGAGTCAAAAGTGTCCGCTATCTCCTCCATCTCCCCTACCCACCTGAAAGCCTTCGCCGAAAGAGAGTTCACGCTTTGCACCCTCTCCAGCATGCCACCCTGGCTGAAGCCCAGCTCTTTTATCAGGTCGTCGTACAGACCAAGCCTTGCCGCAACCACCAGAGCGGACACGTACAGCGCAGCGGTGCCCTTTGTCAACGACGCGTAGCACATCTTCAAGGCGGACGCTTTCGTCCTGCCTTCGTCGCCTTCAATAACAGGCACCAAAATCCCCTTGCCGTCCAACTGGGCGAGTATCGCCGCATGCTCCCCAGAAGCGTATATCCGGGGCGCGTTCCCACTGGAGGGAGGAGCTCCTATTATGCCCGCGTCTATAAAAAGACCGCCCGCGTTCTCCACTACCTTACCTATTGACGAAGAAGTGTCCGGGGATACGGCGTTGCAGTCCGCAAAGGGGAGACGCTTGCCCGTAGCGGATATCGCCTCCGCCACCTTCTCCGCCACGCCCATAGCCTCCGAGGGTACAAGTATGGACATAATCAAGTCGCAACGCTCCACAAGTTCCCGCAGAGACGGAACGTCCGAGAAGCCCGCGTCCGACGCAAGCTCACGCGTCCGCTCACTGCGACCCGATAAGCAGGTGAGCACCTCCAGGCCGTGTGTCTTCAGCACGGAGCCCACCTTGCCACCCATGTCCCCCGGACTCAATATGCCTACAGTTTTGACCTTAAGGTGCTTACTCATGGTTACGCTATTACACTTTCCAATTCAGTCTGAATTTTCAAAAAATTGTATTGTAATATAATTTTATCAATCATGAAAACATATGGACAAAAATTGAAAGGTGCAACAATGGCTCAAAAGAAAATTTCCAAGGGTTATTTCCAAGAGATGGAGGATCGCAATGCTATGGGTGCATTCTCTCGCTTTGTCCGAGGCAACGTTCGCCTGCAAAAAGGGAAACTCGTGACTAAAAGAGACATTGAGGAACGGCTAGCACGAATTGAGGAACGCTCTCGTCGTTATAATGATTGAACTAGAGATTTCTAGTGGATGATTCCTGTTTCTTATCCCGGATTTCCGAACTACGGATGACACCCGTTTGCTCTTGATGCGCAAAAAATGCTATCAAGCTTGCCAGCGAAAGTCAGAGCTCCCGCAGTATCCTAAACGCCTCTCACGTACTCCGTTACTCTTCGTTGTAGCCAAGCGCCTACCCAACATCGCTACTATACCTGATAGAGTGCCCTTGCTCATCAAGAATCAGGTCTCGTACCGTCCCGACAAGGTCGGCGTTAAGATCTAATAGTTTTGTAGTGTTCGGCGATCCATCTTCGCGTCTCTTCTTTGGTGTATGAACCGATAATTGCATCGCTATATTCCAAATATTCCGACGGTTCAGAACTTGCTGGCTTACCAACGTCCAGCATCAGTCGTTCTCGTAACCTTTCTTTGTGTTCATCATCTGGTATAGGTCTCACAATATCATCAACATCTTCCTGATTCAGCCCTCCTGAGAAAGTTATATCGGATAGATCACTCTCTTTTCCGATTTTTTCTCTAATGACCTTCTCAAAAAATGTGCCTCCTTGCAGTTCTGCTCCCCTTATATCACGACCAACACCATGCAGTTGCAGTCGTGCTCCCCCAAGATCAGCACATTGTAATTGTGCATATATAAGATTAGCACCCTGCAGTTCTGCTCCCATAAGGTTAGCACCTTGCAATTTTACTCTCTCAAGATCAGCACCTCGTAATTTTGCGAACGCAAGATTAGCATCCTGCAGGTGTGCGAACGCAAGATTGACACCCTGCAGTTGTGCAGACCAAGTACTATCACTTTCATTTTGCAGTTGTGCTCTCACAAGATTAGCACCTTGTAGGCCTACCAATGCAAGATTAGCGCCCTGCAATTGCGCACTCTGAAGATCAGCACCTTGTAGTTCTGCATATCTGAGATCAGCACCTTGCAGTTCTGCGAACATAAGACAGGCACCTTGCAGTTCTACCGACCTAAGATCAGCGTCTTGCAATTCTGCTCCCGTAAGATTAGCACCCTGAAGGTGTGCTCGCACAAGCTCAACACTTTGCAGTTTTGCTTCCCTAAGATTAGCACCCTGCAACCTTGCATGCCAAAGATTAGCTCCTTGTAAGAAAGCTCCTTTCAAATTGATATTGCGATCCTTGAAAATCTCGTGTCTTTCCACAAATAGCAAACTTAGTAAGCTTTCGATCTCTTCAGAAGGTTCTGATTTATACTTTTTTCTGTACTCCGTTTCACGCGTCGTTTGGCGGATATGGGCACATAGAATATCCAAGGCGGTCTGACTAAGATCTTCTGTTTGATCAAGGTCTCGGGTGTCTTTCGCCAGATGGAAAAGTTCGTAGGCACCACCTAAACGAACAGAGGCGGATCGATCTGCCAAGTGCTCTATGGCATTTTTCAGCCGTTCCTGACGCAGACCTTGTTCTGAGTTTTCGTTGGCCTTAACCTGTGCACGTGCAGTGTCCTCCAATGCTTTAGCTCGCCTATTAGCTATAACAGCCCCTAGAGCTAACAATGTACCGCCTATGCCAAATCCCAAGAATCGTAAGGCTTCGTTCTTTGGGGATAGTCCTAAAGTTTCGTTCTCTTGTGATAGTCCTAAAAACGGGTAAATCCCCTCTGGGTTTGGTATGAATAAGATGACGACAATAACCACAAGCAGGAAGACAAACAGGCCAACGAGAATAAACGCGAGCAGTGGGACAAGGAACTTTGAACCCCATTTCAAACCTTTGTCAAAGAGTTTTGAATCCAGTTTCAAACCTTTGGCACGGCGGACACTACGAGTCAGCCAATTTCGTGCGGTCTGAAGTATGCTTTTCATCTCAATTCAACTTGTGGATTAGCGTCTACTCTCCCTGCTGTGGTGGTGGACTGTATGGACTATGGGGAACCAACATGGATTATGGAGTAGGGTCTTCTTTATAACCCATAGCTTTGTTGTATTCTGCGATCCATTTTTCCGCCTCTTCTTTGGTGTATGAGCCGATAATTGCACCGCTATTTTGGGGCAGTTCATGACTTGCTGGCTTATCAACATGCGGTTTCAGTCGTTCTTGTAACCTTTTTTTCTGTTCATCATCGGGCATAGATCCCGCAATAGAATCAACATCTTCCTGATTCAATCCTCCTGAGAAAATTATATGGGATAGATCACTCTTTTCTCCGATTCTTTGTCTAATCTGATCCTCAAATATGACCTCTTTCACTGGTGACGCATAACTCGCGCTACTAACACCTTGCAAGTGTGCTAGGTCAAGATCAGCGCCTTGTAGGAGTGCTCCGTCAATATTAGCACCTTCCAAGTGTGCTATCCTAAGATCAGCACCTTCCAGGTGTGTGCTATCAAGATCAGTACCTTGTAGGCGTGCTCCGTCAAGTTTAGCACCTTCCAAGTGTGCGCTCCAAAGTCCAGCACCTTGCAGCCATGCTCCCCTAAGATCAGCACCTTTTAGGCGTGCTTCCTCAAGATTAGCACCTTCCAGGTGTGCTAGCCAAAGATAAGCACCTTGCAGCCGTGCTCTCCTAAGATCAGCCTTTTGTAGGCGTGTTCCCTCAAGAATAATGCCTCGTAGTCGTGCTTTCCTAAGATCAGCATCTTGCAGTTCTGCACCCCTAAGATCAGCCTTTTGCAGCCGCACACGCCTAAGATCAGCATCTCGCAGTTTTACATCCCTAAGATCAGCCTTTTGCAGCCGCACACGCCTAAGATCAGCGCTTTGCAGTTCTGCACCCCTAAGATCAGCCTTTTGCAGCCGCACACGCCTAAGATCAGCGCTTTGCAGTTCTGCACCCCTAAGATCAGCCTTTTGCAGCCTTGCACCAACAAGATCGGATCCCCGTAGGAAAGCTCTTCGCAAATTGATATTGCGATCCTTGAAAACCTCGTGTTTTTGCACAAATAGCAGGTTTAGTAGGCTTTGGATCTCTTCAGAAGGTTCTGATCTATACTTCTGTATGTACTCTGCTTCGCGCGTAGTCTGGCGGATGTGCGCGCATAGAATATCCAAGGCGGTCTGGCTAAGATCTTCTGTTTGATCAAGGGCTCGGGTGTCTTTCGCCAGATGGAAAAGTTCGTAGGCACCACCTAAACGAACAGAGGCGGACCGATCTGCCAGGTGCTTTATGGCATTTTTTAACCGTTCCTGACGCAGACCCTTCTCCTGGTTTGCAGCGGTGTCTTCAAATGCTTTAGCTCGCTTATAAGAGATAACAGCGCTTAGAGCTAGCAACGTACCACCTATACCGAATCCCAAGAATCGTAAGACGTCGTTCTTTTGGGATAGTCCTAAAAACGGGTAAATCCACTCTGGGCTTGGCGTGAATATGACAATGACAATAATCACAAGCAGGATGCCGAGAATAGCCGCGAGCAATCGGACAAAGAGCTTTGAATCCATACGGTGGATACTACGAGCTATCCCTAGAGCTAGCAATGTACCACCGATACCGAATCCCAAGAATCGTAAGACGTCACTCTTTTGGGATAACCCTAAAATCGGGTAAATCCACTCTGGGTTTGGCGTGGATAGGACAATGACAATAATCACAAGCAGGACAGCGAGAATAGCCGCGAGCGATTGGACAAAGAGCTTTGAATCCAGTTTCAAATCTTTGGCACGGCGGACATTACGAGTGAGCCACTCTCGGGCGGTATGAAATATGTTTTGCATCTCAATTCAACTTGTGGATTAGCGTATACTCTCTCCGCTATCGTGGGAGATTGTATGGATTATATAGAATCAGCGTGGATTATGGAGTGGGGTCGGGTAGATTATAGCTCATCGCTTCGTTGTATTCGGCGATCCATTTTTCTGCCTCTTCTTCGGTGTATGGATCGGTAATTGCACCGCTATTTTGGGGCAGTTTAGAGCTTGCTGGCTTACCAACGTGCGGCATCAGTCGTTCTAGTAACCTTTTTTTATGTTCATCATTGGGCATAGATTCCACAATAGAATCAACATCTTCCTGAGTCAGACCTCCTGAGAAAGTTATACGGGATAGATCACTCTCTTTGCCGATTTGTTGTCTAATATTATCCTCAACTATGAATATGTCCATTTGTGCTACCTTATCCTCAGAACCAACATCTCGCAGGTGTGCTCTCGGAAGATTAACACCTCGCAGTTCTGCTAGCATAAGATCAGTACCTTGCAGATGTACTCCAAAAAGATCAGCAGCTTGTAGCTGTGCTCCAAAAAGATCAGCACCTTGTAACTGTGCGAATATAAGATTAGTAAATTGCAGGTGTGCTCTCTCAAGATTAGCACCTTGCAGTTTTGCTTTCCCAAGATAAGCACCTTGCAGGTATGCTTCCGAAAGACCAGCACCTTGCAGGTATGCTTCCGAAAGATAAGCACCTTGTAGGTATGCTCTCATAAGATTAGCACCTTGCAGTTTTGCTCTAAAAAGATTAGTATTTTGCAGGCGTGCTGTCTCAAGACCAGCACCTTCTAGATCTGCTCTCCAAAGACTAGCACCTTGCAGGTATGCGCTCGTAAGATTAGCACCTTTTAGATCTGCTCTCGCAAGATTAGCACTCTGCAGTTGTGCATAAGCAAGATCAGCTCCTCGTAGGTCGGCTCTCTCAAGATTGGCACCCTGCAGTTGTGCATAAGCAAGATTAGTGCCTCGTAGGTCGGCTCTCTCAAGATTGGCACCCTGCAGTTGTGCATAAGCAATACCAGCTCCCCGTAGGAAAGCTCCTTTCAAATTGATATTGCGATCCTTGAAAACCTCGTGTTCTTCCACAAATAGCAGGTTTAGTAGGCTTTGGATCTCTTCAGAAGGTGGGGGGTTATTTTCCCGCTTCTCCTCAAAGTTCTGATTCATACTCTACTTTGTACTCTTTTTCGCGCGTAGTCTGGCGTATATGGGCGCATAGAATAGCCAAAGCGGTCTGGCTAAGATCTTCTGTTTGATCAAGGTTTCGGGTGTCTTTCGCCAGATGGAAAAGTTCGTAGGCACCACCTAAACGAACAGAGGCGGATCGACTTTCCAGGTGCTCTATGGCATTTTTTAGCCGTTCCTGACGCAGCCCCTGCTCCTGATTTTGGTTGGCTTTAACCTGGTTTTGGTTAGCTTGCGCCTGGTTTTGGGTGGCCTTAACCTGATTTTGGTTGGCTTTAACCTGGTTTTTATTGGCCTCAACCTGTGCGCGTGCAGTGTCCTCAAATGCTTTAGCTCGCATATAAGAGATAACAGCCCCTAGAGCTAGCAACGTACCGCCTATACCAAATCCCAAGAATCGCAAGGCTTCGTTCTTTGGGGAGAGTCCTGAAGTTTCGTTCTCTTGGGATAGTCCTAAAAACGGGTAAAACCACTCTGGGTTTGGTATGAATAATACAACGAAAATAGACACAAGCAGGACGCCGAAAATAGCCATAAACAGGATGCCGAAAATAGCCACGATCAATTGGACAAGAAATTCTAAATCCCATTTCAAACCTGTAACATAGCGGACACCACGAGTCCACCAACCTCGTACGATATAAAGTATGTTTTTCATCTTATTCAACTTGTGGTATAGGATAACCTTCGCTCGTTCTCTGAATACTCAACGTTTCTCGCGTAGTCTGTTGCTTTTCGCTTTAGATAGACGCTTATCTACCATCGCCACTATAGCCTCATATACTGCCTCTTGTTCACCGAAGGTTAAGCCGAGAACATCAAAAACAAGGCTATTAAGCGTTTTCATCTCCTTCGCGCTTGATAAACCGAGTCTGCCTAAAGAGAGGATTGTCTGTTTTGCCACATTATTGTTGAGGTAATCTGGAGACAAAATAGGCAGATTCGTAACTTCGTAAGTTTGTATCTTCATCAATCCATCACCGAAATTAGCTCTACCTATAATATTTATATACATCTGCGAAACCATGCTATTAAGCACAGCAACAAGTGACCATATATTAGTAGCTATGGAGTGAATTTCTTGAAAATTATCGCTGAAATAGACACTATCCGCTCTACTTGTAACAAAGGAACGCATCATATCATTCACAAGATAATTAGCGCCGATTTGACATAATCTACGTTCCCCCAGATCCCACCACCTAGGCCTCCCTCGACAGCTGGGGCGATCCTGAAATCTGCGCGACTCCCCCCACTCAATGTATGCCAGCGCATTCGTGCCTTCAAGCTCGCTCTTTTCCTTGTGGCACATAAAAATCTTGTTGGCAAGTGCGATCGGATCCACAAGTATGCTCTTACACTCGCGCGGGCTCTTAACAACGGGGCGCAGGAACTCATCCTCAACTCCCCAACGTGCTATAGCCGCGTCATCCAGGTAAAAAAACTCGTTTGCACCCGTCGTGATAC
>CBDBCK010000016.1:0-9799 GCA_965203345.1 Dehalococcoidia bacterium | reverse complement strand
CAACTCCTGATCAAACGGTAAGAATCCAGCCAACGGCAGGTAGCAGTTGCAATCATAAAAACCGTTAAACAGCGATAACTGCTGATGACCATGGGCAGGATCAACCGTCGGATTTTGACCTGCTTCTTGCGACGCTTGTGGCGATTGATCACCGCCTCGGCCAGCGCCTCGCTCATACGTAACAAATCGCGAGGACGGACGGTGTTCTCGAAACGAGATAACGTCGGCTGGGATGCCAGATCATGACCATCGACGGCGCCACGACCAATGAGTAATTTGAACACCGGATCATGAGCCAGACGCGCGGCATCGTTAGCATTCGCATAGCCACAGGCTATGCCAAACATGCGCTGTTGAAACAGCTCTTGCAGGGAGTGCTTGACTTTACCTGGTTGCCGCTTATCCGACAGGCAGGCCGCGAGTGAAGCACTTAATCCAAGACGTTCATCACAGGCTTTGAGCAGGACGGCGCCACCATCGGCACTGGCATGATCCTGGTCAAATTGAGCAACGACAGTTTTTTTTGAAAGTCCCTTGAGCAGGACACTCTGTTTAGTGGTAGTATTTGACATGCAAAAGCCTTTTTGTGATTAAGTATTTGTTTAAACACACTATTTTATCACACTAAAGGCTTTTGTTTTATCTATTCATGAATAATCCGGGTTAGGGTGTGTTTTTTATGGAAATAGATGTACTGACGAATCCAATATTCGTAGGTGGTCTAAGTTCGGAGGCTGTAATGTCTTACACGGCAAGCAGAGCGCACCTGCTCAAGCAACTTCGGTTGTTTTTTGGCTACTTGAATGGGATTCATTTGATTGATATATCTCTACTATGAAAATATTGAATGCTAAAAAAATATCTTTATTATTTATTGACAAAGATAATATACTTATTACACTTTCTAAATATGAATATATGTCAAATGACGTGTTTAAACACGTCGTTTGACGTTTAATAACTGTTATACGCCTACCTCAGTAGTGATAGCGTAGCTGTGCGATGAGAAGGGAGTCTCCCTTCACCTTGTATACGACGCGGTGCTCGTCGTTAATTCGCCTGGACCAATACCCCGAGAGGGCGTGCTTTAGGGGCTCTGGTTTTCCGATGCCCTCGAACGGCTCCCTTGAAGTATCCTTTATAAGAGTGTTTATTCTCTTGAGCATTCTTTTGTCTGTCTTTTGCCAGTACAAATAGTCTTCCCACGCGCTCTCGGCAAAGACTAGCTTCACTCCAGCAAGCCTTTTTCACTCCCGCGCCCATCCTCTAGTTCCGCAACTGACTTAATCAGCCGTCTGGTATTCTTCGGACTCCGCAGTAGGTAAGCCGTTTCCTCCAACGCCTGGTAGTCTGCCATGGACATCATCACAACAGCGCCTTCTCCTTTACGGGTTATCGCTATTGGGGCGTGGTCGTCGCATACTTGCTCCATCTTCTTGGCAAGGTTGCTGCGGGCAGCGGTGTAGCTTATACTTTCCATACGATAATAGCCTGTACATGTACATAAATATGTGCGCATTCTACCGGCGTATAACAAGTAAAGCAACCGGACGGCTTTGCCGCCGGTTCTTTTGGCGTTAGGCGTCAGGACCAAGTGTTAGACGATATCGAAATAGAACTACTCACTCCCAAGGTGCCTGCCTCTGTAGCAGAGAGCGAAGTTCCAGCTAGTAGCGGGTACTACGCTATATTCACCAAGAATCGAGCTTCACTTCCTAGCTGGCTAGCGAATCGCATCGATTCACGAGGCATCTTGTACATTGGGATCGCCAGTAGATCTCTCGCCACCCGGCTCTGTCGGCAGGAGCTCAGACATCGCAGTCCAGCAACATTCTTCAGAGGCCTAGGAGCGGCGCTGGGTTATCGTCCTCCAATCGGTTCTCTTCGAGACAAGAAAAATCAAAGGAACTACAAGTTCTCAGAAGACGACACCGCTGAGATTGTGCGATGGATAGATTCGAATCTAGAGATCTCCTGGGTTGTATCGGATTCGCCAGATCGAGAGATTGAAAAACGCCTGGTCAGGAGGCACATTCCTCCGATGAATACCGTACACAATCCGCAATCGCTATATGAACTAGCCGATCTTAGAGCAGAGTGTAGGGAAATCGCATGTCGACAAACCTGACGCCTAACAAGGCGATGAAGCGGACCTCCCTACCCGTCATTTCTTTTGCTTGCGCAAAAGAATCGCCGGCCACGGTCGGCCGCTTATCGCGGCGTTAGGTGAAAATAAAGCCAGTAGTACAGAGGTAGAATGACGTGGATTTCGCGCCAATAATACAAGTAGCTTTAAAGCCCATGTTGTGGGCGTTACTGTTTATCGTAATCATTCGATTACTGAGAACACCAAAATTAAAAGGGTTTTTTGGTGAGGCTGTAGTCAAGTTCCTAGCCAAACGCAAGCTACCCGCAGATGTTTATGCGCCAATACACAACGTAACTCTCCCAACGCCTGATGGAACTACGCAAATAGATCATATTTTTGTTTCAGAATTCGGTGTATTCGTAGTAGAAACAAAGAATATGAAAGGCTGGATTTTCGGTGGGGAAAATCAAGCGCAATGGACTCAACAGATATACAAAGTAAAAAACAAATTCCAAAATCCACTTCGGCAAAATTATAAGCACGTAAAAACTCTTGAGTCTGCTTTAGAAATACCGCCTGAAGCAATTATTTCTGTAATAGCCTTCACCGGAGAAAGTGAATTCAAGACTGATATGCCTAAAAATGTTACACATGGTATCGGTTATGTAAGGTATATAAAATCGTTCAAAACTCCTATTCTTTCTCAAGAGCAGGTACAGTCTGTTATTGCTCAGGTTCAGTCGGGCAGGCTTGAGCCATCAAGAGCAACAGATAAAGAACATGTACGGCAGCTAAAATCTCGGAAGAATATTAGTACTGATAGAATATGTCCTAAATGTGGTATGTCTATGGTGTTGCGTACGGCAAAAAAAGGAGCTAATAGTGGCAAACAGTTTTGGGGCTGCTCAGGGTACCCAACTTGTCGGACAGTACAAGAATTCACCTAACAAACCAATGCATCCGACAATTTACAAGCTGGCCGTTTTGCGATGTCGCTTCGCTCCATTTTACCGCAAAACGGCCAGCTTATAAATTGCGGCTGATTGAGGCGTTAAGTGGCAAAAGGAGGCCGAGAAAATGAAAAAGATGGCAAGAATGCTGAGTGTTGCGCTATCCCTTATCCTCCTATCAGGATGCGCCGGATTCGTTAAGTCGCATGTGGCTGTGTTTCACCAACTTGAAGAAGTGCCAACTCCAAAGACGTATGTTTTTGTCCCTCTGGAGGGGCAGGAAAATAGCCTTGAATACAAGACGTACATAGGACTTGTCCGCCAACAGCTAAGCAAACTTCAATACAGGGAGGCCGTCTCAGGCGAAACATCTGATGTAGTAGTCGCTCTCAGCTATGGTATTGACAGCGGTAAAGAAAAGCTGGCATCTGTTCCTATCTTTGGCCAAACGGGCGTGTCTTCATCAACAACATATGGCACCTTGAACACTTACGGCAATTACGGAACCTATTCCGGTACGACAACATATACGCCAACATACGGAGTCGTTGGCTCCTCTACTGTATCGAGGACTGAATATAGCCGTGGTTTATTGCTGTACATCGTTGACGCCAAGAGCGTAGGCACGAAGAATCTCAACGTGCTTTATGAGGCCAACGTAAAAAGTTCAGGTTCATCATCGCAACTGTCCAGCGTTATGCCAGCAATGATTGAGGCCCTATTCAAGGAGTTCCCCGGAAAAAGCGGCAAAACACGGACAGAAACAACAGCAATTAAGTAATCAGGAAAATGCCACTTAACAATCGCGTCAACTCGGACAGCAAAAAGCGCCGCTCCTTCGTCGCTCTGCTTTCTGCTGCCGGTTACGCGAAACGTTAGCACTACGGGTACTTCGTCTTTCTGGGTTTGCTGAAAGTGGAAATATCACGGCAACACCAAAACACTGCACCCAATAGTAAGCGGCAGTTTGTTTTCTCACTAGTGCACAGCTTACCTTTCGTAAATTACAAAGCATCGTGCCGCATCCTTCGTGCGGTAGCCCGAATCAATCGGGCTTCGGTTATTACCGAGTTCGTGCATTCTGTAACCCAACTAACCCGGATTATGCATGAATGAACTCATGGCTTGTAGTTTGAGCTATTTTTCGTCAAATATGTACTGCTCTGTCATCCAAAATGGAGCAGATCGCGCCAATGGCAGATGATACGGCGCTTATGTTCCGCCTGACGTGGATTCAAGACGAGCGCAAGCAGCAGGTTGGCCTGCTCGTCGATTTCGTTACTGGATTCTTCGTGCTATGTAGGAACAACACCGATTGTTCGAGCGATACGGACCCACTCATTGGCAAAGGGTGTGCTGATGGGTAAATGCAAAACGACACGACGAACAGAAGATTCGACCCAGGCGCCGAATTTCAACAGGTGCAGCCGAATCGTTGAGACCTGTGCTCGACGAAAACACGTGTGGCGAGCCTTCAAACGCAATTCCTGAAACAACACATAGGCCGCCGCCGTCATCAATGCACGCAGTTGGTTCGCCAGGAAGCTGGTGCAACTGGTGCGGTCAATCTCAAGCCCCTCTTTAAGTTCCTTGATCCGATTCTCCGCATCACCACGCGCACAATAAATCTTCTCGTAAATATGTCGAGGCGATCTTTTGATATTCGTGATCAGGAAACGGGGATTCTCCTTCGGCTGACGGCCCGATTGATACGTGATCTGACCTTTGATAATCACCCGTCGCTGATGCGACCACGAGCGCGCCGCATAGAGATCGTCGTCATAACAGATGGTTTCAATATCTTGATCAGCGTCTTCGCGAACCACTGCCATGGCAGGCTCAGCCAATGTCTTAAGCACCGAGTTCTTCGCCATCCCCACAACGTACTGACATCTCTGGGCCTCCATGAACTCATAAAGATCCGGCCCACTAAAACCAGAGTCCAAACGCAAACGGATCACGGCGCCAGGAAAAGCCTGACGCAGTTTCCGCAGCACCCGCTTCAACAGGCCAAAACAACCTTTCTTCGCATCGGCATTGCCCGGACGCAGCAGATAGCTAAACAAGTATTGTTCCGGCTCCTTATCGAACGTTAAGAATCCAGCCAACGGCAGGTAGCAGTTGCTATCATAAAACCCGTTAAACAGCGATAACTGCTGATGACCATGGGCAGGATCAACCGTCGGGTCAAGATCAATCGTAATCAGTTTGACTTTCTTCTTGCGACGCTTGTGGCGATTGATCACCGCCTCGGCCAGCGTCTCGCTCATACGTAACAAATCGCGAGGACGGACGGTGTTCTCGAAACGAGATAACGTCGGCTGGGATGCTAGATCATGACCATCGACGGCGTCACGGCCAATGAGCAATTTGAACACGGGGTCATGAGCCAGACGCGCGGCATCGTTAGCATCCGCATAGCCACAGGCTATGCCGAACATGCGTTGTTGAAACAGCTCTTGCAGGGAGTGCTTGACTTTACCTGGTTGCCGCTTATCCGACAGGCAGGCCGCGAGTGAAGCACTTAATCCAAGACGTTCATCACAGGCTTTGAGCAGGACGGCGCCCCCATCGGCACTGGCATGATCCTGGTCAAATTGAGCAACGACAGTTTTTTTTGAAAGTCCCTTGAGCAGGACACTCTGTTTAGTGGTAATATTTGACATGCAAAAGCCTTTTTGTGATTAAGTATTTGTTTAAACACACTATTTTATCACATTAAAGGCTTTTGTTTTATATATTCATGAATAATCCGGGCTAACAACATGGTTTCCTTCGTGGCTTGCCTTCAGTCGGTTTCGTGATACTGTAGTACTGTTGTTGGCGGCTTCGGACGGGGCAGTGACAACGGAACATTGCTCGGCAAATAACCTGCCTATCTTTCTGTCAATCACCCAATCTGACCTTAGGCCGCTCCATGCTAACAAGAACAATCAATCGCCAGCAAAAAGCGCTGGCTGGGACGCGCTAAAAAGCAGCGCGCCCTTGTTGTAGTCGTAAGCGCTACAACAAATGAAAAATGGAGTAGAAATATAAAATGTGCGAAGTACCAGAAGATATTGAGAATGAGCTGCATAACAGAAGCCATGAGTTTTTTAAACTGGATTATGAGCAATCTCTAGAAATCATCAGGCAGCTGCATGATCAGAAGCTTAGCTATCAAAAATTTTATGTATCTTTAGCGGTGAGCATTGTTACCCTTTCAATTCTCATCTTCAGGTTTACCCCGACAGGTACGGCCAAAGGGATTTCGACTGATAATTTAGTCGGTGTGCTCTTTGTGCTTTCGGGAATGATTGGTTACATAGTAATCCGAAATCTTACGTCAATACGTTGTAACGAGGTATTTTTTAATAATCTTGTCATCGATCTTAGGCGAATCTATATCAAAGGTCTTAATATCGGTAATTATGCAAATCTAAAATTCGCTATTTCAGATGATCGAGGTTCAGCGGATTACATTTCTATACTAGGCTGTAGCGCAATAAATTTCTTTATGCTTCTAATTGGTCTGCTCCTAATTTTTTCAAATGGGAATCCAATACAATTGTCATTCAGCGTCGGTGTAGTATCATTTATGTATCTTCTGCTACACATATTTACAATTGAGAAGGCACTCTCTAGTGGTGTTCGTCCAGAAACCGATCCAAGTTCTTGTGCTAACAATTAGCTCCAGCGGACGCGCCAAAGGCGCGCGCCGCTGAGCTAGACGTTAGGGCTCAAGAAGAATGAACGAAATATTTAAACAGTACATAGAGTCATTAGAGCCTTCGTTTCAAAGGCTCATCCAAATGGCACCAGTTACTGTCGCCGACCTGCCATTGGACACACCGAGAGCGGGCATATACTTATTCTCCGAGGCAGAAGAGCATTTATATGTTGGCCGCACCAACACAATTCGCAAACGCTTACAAAAGCATTGCAGGCCAAGTTCGGGTCATAATTCCGCAACATTTGCATTCAGGCTCGCCAGAGAAATCACAGGTCAAACAGTAGCAACATACACGGAGCAGGGTTCGCGCACAGAGTTAGAAAACGATCCTGTATTTGGCCCCGTGTTTATTGCTCAAAAACAGAGAGTTAGAAAAATGAACGTTCGGTATGTATCTGAACCTGAACCATTGCGCCAAGCACTATTAGAAATGTATGTTTCTGTTAGCCTTCAGACACCGCACAATGATTTTGATAATCACTAAAAGCCCTAACAAGGCGCTCGTTCGGACGCAAACTACGCTGCGCTTCGTTTGCGCCGCACAGCTTAAACGTTATGTTCCATGAGTGATAGCATAGAAATAGAAAAGTTATTGATACGAAAAGAGTAAAATGGAAATAAAACATGATTTATACCTCGGTGATTGCGAAGAGGTACTAGAAGATATACCTGATAACTCAGTGGATTTGATTTTTACTTCTCCTCCATATGCAGATCAGAGAAAAAAAACATACGGCGGGATTCACCCTGATGATTATGTCGAATGGTTCTTGCCAAAAACAGAGCAGATGCTGAGGGTGCTTAAACCAACTGGAACTTTTGTTCTTAATATCAAAGAGAAAGTAGTTAACGGTGAAAGAAGCATTTATATTATGGAATTAATCCTTGCCATGAGAAAACAAGGTTGGTTATGGACAGAAGAATTTATATGGCACAAAAAAAATTGTTATCCCGGTAAATGGCCCAACAGGTTTAGAGACGCTTGGGAACGACTACTACAATTTAACAAAAATAAAAAATTTAATATGTATCAAGAAGAAGTCATGGTTCCCATAGGAGATTGGGCGAAAACAAGATTAAAAAACCTTAGTGAAACCGATAAAACAAGAGATGAATCAAAGGTTGGAAGTGGTTTTGGTAAAAACATATCTAACTGGATTACAAGAGATAAGGCATTTCCTACCAATGTTTTACATTTAGCTACAGAGTGCAACAATAAAAATCATAGTGCAGCATTTCCAGAAGGTTTACCCGAATGGTTTATAAAATTATTTACCCAAGTTGACGACACGATTCTAGACCCCTTTATGGGCTCTGGGACAACCAATATTGTGGCAAACAAAATGCGTAGAAATTCGATTGGAATAGAGGTGGTTCCAGAATACTATGAAATGGTGAAAACTCAGATTTCACCAGTGGAATTATTTTTATTTGAACCAAAGGCAGTATATGAGACCGATTGATCTAAATGACGTGGTTAAATATGTTGAACACAATATTGAGACTTTTCATGTGAAAAGAATATCAAGCCTTGATACCCTCAGTCTTGGCAAGGTTCTCAAAAGAAAAAATCCATATCTTTTTAAGGCAAAGCATGTTTTAACTGCTGAAGCAATCGTTAAAGGCCTTGTAGATGCTCATATTTCTTCTAATGAAGAAACTATATTCGGAGATTGGCTTGAAGGACTGGCAATATTTATAAATCATAAAGTTTATGGAGGATGGAAGTCTGGAATACAAGGGATAGACTTAGAATTCGACCATGAAGGCAACCGATATATCGTGAATATCAAATCTGGTCCTAACTGGGGGAATAGCAGTCAAATAGCCAAAATGAAATCTGATTTTATTACAGCACAACGCACATTAAGAACTAGCAATTCTAAAATTAATATCATTTGTGTTAATGGATGCTGTTATGGTCGTGACAATAGCCCAGATAAAGGGGATTACTTCAAATATTGCGGGCAAAAATTTTGGGATTTTATATCGGGTAACAATAGTCTTTACACCGATATAATAGAGCCATTAGGCAATAAAGCCAAAGAAAGAAACGATGATTTTATTGAAGCGTACTCAAAACGAATCAATATGTTCACATTGGATTTTGGGAACTTATTTTGTGACAGTAGTGGTGCGATTAATTGGAAAAAACTTGTTGAGTTTAACTCATCAATTTCAATCCCAGCTAAAATGAAATAAAAAACATAACAAAACGCTTCACTCGGACGGCAATTCCGCTACGCTTCATTGCCGCCGGTGAGCTTGGCGTTAGGTGTCGATTAGGAGAAATAATATGCCTTCAATATCAATGTTTTATGGGATTATTGTCTATATGTATTTCATTGATAATAAACAGCATCATGTGCCTCACATTCATGTTAAATATCAGGGTGAAGAAGTTGTAGTATCTATCCCTGAAGGAGATGTTCTTGAAGGCGGCATTCCAAAGCCTAAAATGAAGCTGTTACAAGCGTGGATTGAATTACACAAAGATGAGCTTGTCGCTGATTGGGAGATTGCTGTATCAGGGCAACAGCCTTATAAAATTGATCCTTTACGGTGATTTATGAATCCAAGAGTAGCGTCAGTTAACACAACGGAAGAGTACAAACTAGAACTTGTATTTACTAATGGGGAGTTTGGCATATACGACTGCTCTTCGCTGCTAGACTTTGGTATTTTTTCAGAGTTAAGAGATATAAATTATTTTAATAAGGTTACCGTACTGGATGGCACCGTAGTGTGGCCAAATGAGCAAGATATTTGTCCTGATACACTTTATATAGATTCTGAGCGTGAAGTACCTAACAAACCGTTGCACCGGACAAGCCGGTGAACGCGGCGTTAGGCGGACTGGTAACGGCCGATGGGATTCAACGTTGAGCAGCTATTGAGGCTCCGTCCTGTGGCGTATCACACGTCTTGCCGAACCAATTTCGAAGCGATCCGTACATCAGGAACGTTGGAGTCTGCGGAAGCGTTGCTTCGTGGGACATCTCACGAGCACCTCCTTTCACAGCGCCGAGCTACATCTTCTATAGTCCA
>CBDBCK010000015.1:0-20553 GCA_965203345.1 Dehalococcoidia bacterium | reverse complement strand
CTAAACTCTCGCGGCTGGTCACTAGCTACTGGGGACTGTCTGAGGTCACTAGCAACGCCGTCTGTCAAGCCGGCCAGTGGACTAATACGAATAATATATGGCCTCATCTGTAACCATGTTCATGGTGGAATCGCTGGTGGCTCTGATAAGAGCCTTTTGTAAAACCTCTTGAGCAACTACCTACTTCTTCGAGGCAGGCTTCTTGGTGGCTTTCTTTGCTGCAGGCTTTTTGGCCGGAGACTTCTTCGGCTTCGGGGCCTTGGGTTTTTTTGCCGGAGACTTGGCCTTTGTCGGCTTGGCCTTTGGCTTCTTAGCCTTTGGCTTGGATGGTGACTTGGCGGCCTTCGTCTTGCTGGCAGGCTTTTTGGTAGCGGTCTTTTTCGGAGTTTTCTTGGCAGCTGGCTTCTTCGCGACCTTGGTGGCCTTCTTTGCCGGCTTGGCGGTGGCAGACAGCTTGAACGATCCCGTCGCTCCCGTGCCCTTTGTCTGCACCAAAGCGCCGCTTGCCACTCCGGACTTGAGAGCCCTCTTGATGAAAGGCGCGAGCTTAGCAACGTCCACCTTATAATTGGCTGCGATGTACTTTTTGATTGCGATCAGAGACGATCCGCCGCGTTCTTTCAGGCCCTTAATGGCTCCCTGCACCATCTCATTCGTGGGAGGGTGGGCCGGCTTGGAGCGCGGCGCTTTGGCCTTGCTTGCCTTGGCGGCTGTGGTGGCAGCGGCAGCGGTCTCAGTCATGGCGATTGTCTGGATTGTTATGCGCAAACAAGACAATTGGTATCACTATCATGCTCGTGCGACGATCGCCTTTCTCGTGTAGCTTTCTGCGGACCTCGATGAAATCGTCCTATAATGACGTCACACTAGTACCTGTTTTGGTCACCCGGTTTCGACAGGTCAGACGTATGTCAAGCTCTTGCGGTTTGCCAGAGTGCAAGACAGCAAATTACGCTAGCGGCCGTGGTACTACGGATAGTTGTTCACATAAATGGGCGGTCCGTGTGAGCGTCCACTGCTCATTTGGCCTGGGAGAACGGATTGTTCGAGTCACTGCCACTGAGGTCACGCCGTTCACCAGCGACATGGGTTCAGTGAATCATCGAATGGCTCTGAACATACATCTCCGCTCCGTTAATCGCATTGTCGACGCACACCGGACATATTTTGGCATTGAAACACCGCAACGGTTTAGTCTCCAGACCAGGGGCGACAATATCACAAGACATTCCAGACGACGATTGTAGTATGTTTTGACAACAAAACCTAAAGCTGAACCCAACCGCCTCATACAAGCTGCTTCTGAATAGGGACGGTCCGGCCGGCCCTGGAGACGCTTTCCGTGAATCGGAAGCTCAGTCGTCCCCTACACCCTCCACCTGCCACCCCCTGCTCTGCACTTGCCCCCCGCGGTTCGACGGCTCGGGTGCGAATCTAACGGTGCGATGTCTCCGATCATATGTCACCGTCAGCCGGGGAGTAGCCGGCAGGAGCCCGGGATGGTGGTGGACATTGTGTAGTGCTTAATATGTGTTGGTATTATGGCTGACCGGCCCCAGGTAGCGACCATCACGTTCCAGGAGTACCCCCGACCCTCCTGTCAGCTGAGGGGCGGGACGGAAGGTGACAATGCGCTTTCCAGTGACAGATCGGTCACATGGGGACCGAGGACCGCGCCGGTAGGGCGGTTTTACCGAAAATAGACACGGTAATATTTGTTTTCCGATTCTGCCTGGATATTATTACGCAAAACTTTACGGTATTTGTTTTGTCATTTGCGGCAAATACACCACACAAGTGCGCCACAACTTAAATGCAAAACACCCATTTCCTCCGGCGACCCCGAACACCTGTCCTGCTTAGCGCTCTTTTCAATATCCGTGCTGTTTTGCGATTCCACCGGTAGGCAAATCGATTTTGACTAACCTAACCTAACCCAACCTAACCCAACCTAACCTAACCTCACCTCACCTAACCCAACCTAACCCAACCTAACCTAACCTCACCTCACCTAACCTAACCTAACCTAACCTAACCTAACCTTACTGCTCAATACAGGAATATGATGCCTACAGGAATGTATGTTCGGCGATGCAAACACACATATTTTAGGTTACGTTCAGTCACCTCACACCGGCCGTATGCCGGCGGTGAGACTCTATTTATAGAGTGACATAATCTAAATAAATTGTTTTAGCATTGCCTTAAATATATTATATATGCGCCTGCAACACTGATTCGCTTTGCTAGCAGTTTAGCAGCGACTATGTCGTGTGATACGCCTGTATATTATAGTAAAGTAAAATGCATTACACGTAAAATAAATATTTCACATGTAAAAAACCTCCAGTCAGGCCCTCGCTGGCCGTGCCGACCAGGGTTGTGTTCGACTCATTTTTTCGGACTGACTCGACTCTGACTCATATGACAATCCAGGTGACTCAACTCCGACTCAACTCAAATCCCAAATTTGCTAACCTGACTCAACTCAGACTCAACTCAAAACCCAAATTTACTAACCTGACTCAACTAATTTGAGTCAGAGTTGAGTCAAATTTGACTCACGACTCATGAGTCGAGCACAACCCTGGTGCCGACCCACCTCTCCTCTGATGCCTTCCACGGCTGACGATGACATGTGGTCGGAGATAATATGCTTAGCAACAGTATTCCCGTTTTGTCTAACGCAAATATCCCGCACCTCAACAGCTCTGGTGGCCGCGGCGGCGGTGGGGGACCGTGGGAACCCCCTTCCCGTGGGAACGGTCGGCCGATAAACGAGTCACTTTTTCAGTATTGTCTAACGAAAATATTGTTTCCCCGAATTGTCTAACGAAAATATGCTGCACTGCCTGACCCCGAGGCTCTGTACCGGCGGTGACCATGGCCGGCCATGGAATTGGGCTGGACCGTCCCTGTTCACGGGCTGAGCTGGAGAAACAGACAATAATATGGATGTGTCTCGGACAATAATATGATAGAGTCTCGCTACGAGTGACATTCTGTAGGCATCTAGGCTGGCCTTGCGTTTTCGTTGCTCTCCGCCGTTCCGTTTTCGAGTTATAAACGCGCAAATTGTGCCAATTCTTAATCCACTCCGCCGACGCCGACGCGAAGTGCGTAGACAATCCGGTAATTCAGGAGCAAAGCGTTAGACATTCCGGTAATGCTCGCCGCCGTGGGAACAAGCTTGTTTCCAGTGTTGTTGCTACCGGGTTTCCTGGGAAGACCGTCCGATGCGTGTTCACAGGGTGCCACCCTTCGTCGGCAGTTGATGACCTTTATCCCGGCGCTCGGGAACCGGGCCGATCCCAGAAGGCTATACCGTCAGCTCTGGGGATGGGAGGGAATGAGTGGGGTCGGCCGGCCAGGGCGGCGGCGGAGGGCGATAGTGATGGTGATGGTGATGATGTTGGTGATGGCGGTGATAAGGTAACTTTGATTATGGATATGGGAAGGAAATACTTATTTTCAATTTGTATACCCTCCAGTCTCCAGACCAGAATTTTGCGTAGAATATGTAATATGATGGTGGCACCCGTTAAATCTGGAGAAATGCCGTTTTTGAGAAATTTGGAGGTAAAGTTCAGCGGTAGCATTCGGCGCTGTGGTGGTTTGTGCACGATCTATTTGATGTTGTGAACGCCGCGCCGGATAGTGTAGACATCCTTAAAAGCATAAAGCTAATTCCTAATAAAGCTTAATTCCATAAACATCCTTAAAAGCAACACACCTACTTTAAGTCGTAAAAGCAAAACACGATTAAACTATTGTAATTGTTAACAAAGCATGTGAACAGTGAACCGCTAACGAATAGATCCTGCCCCACCGCAAGCCGCCGTCAGAAATACTGTGAATTGAGTGGCTTTGCTGGCCCGTGAATCAACAAATCTGTTTTCATGAAATTGAAATCTTCACCTGCCATCTGTCACTAAATTCTGTTTTCGGGATTTTGGTCTTGAAAAAGACCGTTTAGTGCGAGCAGCCGAGGCGACGGTCGACATGAAGGGGTGAGTGATGATGACGCGATGATGCTGAGATGGTGATGACGTGTCGACCGTTTAGCCGGCCAGCTTACTTGCTGCTGGTGTACTTGGTCACAGCCTTGGTGCCCTCGGACACGGCGTGCTTGGCCAGCTCACCGGGCAGCAGGAGGCGGACAGCCGTCTGCACCTCCCGAGAGGTGATGGTCGAGCGCTTGTTGTAGTGCGCCAGACGGGAGGCCTCCGCGGCGATGCGCTCAAAGATGTCATTGACGAACGAGTTCATGATGCTCATGGCCTTTGACGAAATGCCAGTGTCAGGGTGAACCTGCTTCAGCACCTTGTAGATGTAGATGGCGTAGGACTCCTTCCTCTTACGCTTGCGCTTCTTGTCTCCCTTGGAGATGTTCTTCTGGGCCTTGCCGGCCTTCTTGGCGGCCTTTCCGCTGGTCTTGGGAGGCATGTTGGCGTTTCAACGTCGAAACTATATCGCACATGAGAGACCGTCGCAAGTTGTCACGCTGCAGTGGCGGGCGACTCGCGGTAATGTGCTGTGGACCGGCAGGAGTGGCCGGGAATAAAACCAGGTTTTGGCTCTCGCAGCCGTTAGAGGATAACGTTCGTCGTATCATCCACTTTTAATCATGTCTGGACGCGGCAAGGGCGGTAAGGTGAAGGGAAAGGCCAAGTCCCGTTCGTCTCGGGCTGGTCTGCAGTTCCCCGTGGGACGTATCCACCGTCTGCTTCGCAAGGGAAACTATGCCGAGCGGGTGGGAGCCGGCGCGCCCGTCTATCTGGCGGCCGTGATGGAGTACCTGGCCGCTGAGGTGCTCGAGCTGGCAGGTAACGCCGCTCGCGACAACAAGAAGACCAGGATCATCCCCCGTCACCTGCAGCTGGCCATCCGCAACGACGAGGAGCTCAACAAGCTGCTGTCTGGCGTCACCATCGCCCAGGGAGGTGTGCTGCCTAACATTCAGGCCGTGCTTCTGCCTAAGAAGACCGAGAAGAAGTAAGCTGTTTCGCTCCGAGTCGGACGTCTCCACAAAGGCCTTTTTTAAGGCCAAAAAACGTTCATATGAATTAAAACAGATGTCCTCTATGCCCGACGGCACAGTATCCCTGTATTCCGGTGCAGTCTACCCAACGCTGATGGCTGCCTTTTCACCGCAAAAAGCCGGGCCTTTCCGATGCCACTAATGCCACTCAGTGTTAGAAATATCGTGAATTTAGGAGCGGAGCGTTAGCCAAAATGGGAACTGGTTACCCGCGAGCGACTGTAGAGATTTTGCGAATTTGCGAGGATTTCGTTAGAAATAATGGGAACGTAGTTCATTTTCAACATCGTAGAGAATCTGTGGAATCAGGAGTAAACCATTCAAAAAATCGGAAATCATAGAGGGCACCACGATGCAGAGGCGACTCGATTTGTAGTTAATGCTATGCCTGTAAGGTGTCAGCACTCTACAGTAAGGTGAAATGGATTAAGGCTTAAAAAGGAAAATTCCAAAAGATAGGGGTTAAGTGATAACGTGTAACACAACAGATCACATTAAATGGTATAGGCAGCCCTGATATCCCACTAGATGTTAATTATATTTGCTATCCCGGCTATAGAAGCTCGCAGACGCGTTAATCACATTTGGAAAACATGCTCTAATTAAAATCCAAATATTTCACACATGGGTGTGAGAGGTTGTTGTTGTTTTGTGATCTGGTACTGAAATGTCTGCTGATGTTGGAAAACACCGTTCGAAATAAACAAAAATTGTACATTCATGTTAAAAGCCTCAGGTAGGGTCAGAGTTCAACGGGGTGTGACCACTGTGCCTATAGACCGATTTTTAATGTCGCTGTTCTCTGTGACTACCAAACAAGTGTCAATATCCTGTTCAAAAATCAGATGGCTAGGTGCAACCGTATAGGTGTTATAGGCGAAATTGTAATTCCCGTTTTGTCTACAGGGGCGTAGACAAAACGGAAAAGCTAGCATTACCGTTTCCGGAAAGTCTAACAACATCATTCCGCTAAACGGTAAAACATATGTCCTCTATGCCCGACGGCACAGTATCCCTGTATCCCGGTGCAGTCTACCCAACGCTGACAGCTGCCTTTTCAACGCAAGAAGCCGGGCCTTTCCGATTTGATGTTGGCGTGTGTACGTGACGCGCTAGCTATCCAGCATTATTCGGTAGCGAGGCCAACATCAACGATGTCTCTCTCTCTCTCTCTCTCTCTCTCTCTCTCTCTCTCTCTCTCTCTCTCTCTCTCTCTCTCTCTCTCTCTCTCTCTCTCTCTCTCTCTCTCTCTCTCTCTCTCTCTCTCTCTCTCTCTCTCTCTATTTTTTGGAACTGCAACACCGATTGAGACAGACAGCGGCCGTCTTATGTGGTCATACCCATCCCTTCTGCCGTTTAAGGGGCAGATGCCGAAGCATGCCAGTGCCTACTTTGCATTGAAAATCCGTGGGAATCTGGAGGCTACAAGCGCAAGTGCAAACCGATCGGACTCGGGACTCGGGGACTCGGGTCAAGAGATGGCCTGCAATGTTGCAGGTGTCCACTGTTTGTCATGGCTGTATCGCTCTGCCGTGTGAATGCGTCACTTTTGACATGCTACGTTTCCGGTTTAATCAGCCGTTGCATGAACTTTGCATTAGCCTGGTAATGTGCCGTAACATGACATCCAACATGTTGATGAGTATGCATGCAGCCCTGTAACGTATTACGTGCGAATGAAACACAAGCCCATTCCAAACGAGCGAATTGTACTAGTCACCTGTAGCAAGTCGAATGCAAATTGAGCCAGAATCAATGTATGTTGCTTGAAATAGGGCTACGTAGGAGAAACGCAATCCACTGCATCCCCCACCCGGTGCCACGTTGGTCACCAGCCGACAGCAATGACGAATTGTTTAGTACTGTACCACAGCCTCTGCGACTACTCATCGAGTGATTGTTGGCCTTGAAAAAGGCCTGTTTTGTTGGTGTTACTATGCGTTCACGCTGATCTAACCGCCGAATCCGTACAGGGTGCGACCCTGACGCTTCAGGGCGTAGACAACGTCCATGGCGGTGACCGTCTTACGCTTGGCGTGCTCCGTGTAGGTGACAGCGTCACGGATGACATTCTCCAGGAACACCTTCAGGACACCGCGAGTCTCCTCGTAGATGAGACCGCTGATGCGCTTCACACCGCCACGGCGAGCCAGACGGCGGATAGCAGGTTTAGTGATGCCCTGGATATTATCACGCAACACTTTGCGGTGCCGCTTCGCTCCGCCCTTACCCAGGCCCTTGCCTCCCTTGCCACGTCCAGTCATCTTGCGAGTTTGTTCAGTTGCCTGATATCACTCGGACAAATTGTAGCGTTATCATTTGCCAAGTTAAAAAGCCGAGACACAATTTTGTAACCACAAATATCGTAGCCGTGTCACAACGATGTTGTGACTTCATACAATGCGCATGCGCTGAATTACGCCTCGATGGGTGGTGGTGCTCCATCCCCCCTGTCTATTGGTGCCGGCCTTCTGCGCATGCGTGACGATTTTGAGAGCAAAGTGGTGGGCCGATTCTGGGTCTGACAGGTTATCGACAAAGATGGCACGCACGAAGCAGACTGCTCGCAAGTCCACTGGTGGCAAGGCGCCGCGCAAGCAGCTGGCCACCAAGGCCGCTCGCAAGAGCGCGCCGGCCACCGGCGGCGTTAAGAAGCCGCACCGCTACCGTCCCGGCACGGTGGCTCTTCGCGAGATCCGTCGTTACCAGAAGAGCACGGAGCTTCTGATCCGCAAACTGCCATTCCAGCGTCTCGTTCGTGAGATCGCCCAGGATTTCAAGACTGACCTTCGGTTCCAGAGCAGCGCCGTGATGGCCCTTCAGGAGGCCAGCGAGGCGTACCTTGTCGGCCTCTTTGAGGACACCAACCTCTGCGCGATTCACGCCAAGCGTGTCACTATCATGCCGAAGGACATCCAGCTCGCCAGGCGCATCCGTGGTGAGCGCGCTTAAGGCGTCAAACGCTTCGAACGGCAACAACAGGTCCTTTTCAGGACCACTAAACGATTATGGATTGTCTCGATGTGTCTCTAGGGAGAGCTTGAGTACTACACGGTATGGGATTCGGGTGAGAGATAATTGACGTTGCAATATATTTTAGTGGCCCTAGTAGTAGTAGGTACTCATCCGATGTGAACTGTCATCAGTGCAACGATCGGCCGTAAACACACGCACACACACACACACACACACGGCGCCATTGAAATAGGGACGGCTGTCTGCCAGAGAGTGGAACGGTGTGGATCAGTCCGCCGGATTGACAGTCCAGTCCAGTCCGTATAGGACCGGACTGGATTCGGACAGGATATGGATACCCTCAACCGACAGCGGACCGGACTGGACTCAACATTTTATCGGGACACAGTCGTATAAATAGGTACTTATGTATATACACCTGTGTATACAATATATACAAATTGGTACATGTCTGAGTAACAAGAGTTGATGAAAATAATGTCCAACAAGTCTTATTCTCCACCTTAACACCTCATCTAGAGGTTTCATGGGTAGAGTTGGAGCAGATACTGCAGCTGAAAGTTGGCTGTTTGAATTTTGGCCCCGAGGTTAGGTCATTTACGTTAGTTGGCCGCAATTTCTCATTTTCCAAGCAAAAATGTATTTTTGAAAATTATGTATCATGCAAACTTGATCTCTTACCATTGCTGATTGATAATGGCAGGGAGATATTGAATAGAAAGGTTAAAAGCTGTTAAGGGTACATTCAAACATTGCCTAATCTGTTAACGGACCGAGTTGGTTCGGACTCAGCTTTTGACTCACAACCGGATTGGATTGGACTTGGACCAATGGTCCTCGGACTCGGTGCGGACTGGACCATTTCAGATGAAACCGTTCCATACTCTGCTGTCTGCCGAAATGTGCTTCTGCTGCCTACGTGACGCCTATTTGTCAGGGCGTGCGAATGCAGCCTAGCTTAGGGGAATACATTGCCATGTGAACAGTCGTGTTTCGACTAAGCTGACGTATCTAAACTCTCGCGGCTGGTCACTAGCTACTGGGGACTGTCTGAGGTCACTAGCAACGCCGTCTGTCAAGCCGGCCAGTGGACTAATACGAATAATATATGGCCTCATCTGTAACCATGTTCATGGTGGAATCGCTGGTGGCTCTGATAAGAGCCTTTTGTAAAACCTCTTGAGCAACTACCTACTTCTTCGAGGCAGGCTTCTTGGTGGCTTTCTTTGCTGCAGGCTTTTTGGCCGGAGACTTCTTCGGCTTCGGGGCCTTGGGTTTTTTTGCCGGAGACTTGGCCTTTGTCGGCTTGGCCTTTGGCTTCTTAGCCTTTGGCTTGGATGGTGACTTGGCGGCCTTCGTCTTGCTGGCAGGCTTTTTGGTAGCGGTCTTTTTCGGAGTTTTCTTGGCAGCTGGCTTCTTCGCGACCTTGGTGGCCTTCTTTGCCGGCTTGGCGGTGGCAGACAGCTTGAACGATCCCGTCGCTCCCGTGCCCTTTGTCTGCACCAAAGCGCCGCTTGCCACTCCGGACTTGAGAGCCCTCTTGATGAAAGGCGCGAGCTTAGCAACGTCCACCTTATAATTGGCTGCGATGTACTTTTTGATTGCGATCAGAGACGATCCGCCGCGTTCTTTCAGGCCCTTAATGGCTCCCTGCACCATCTCATTCGTGGGAGGGTGGGCCGGCTTGGAGCGCGGCGCTTTGGCCTTGCTTGCCTTGGCGGCTGTGGTGGCAGCGGCAGCGGTCTCAGTCATGGCGATTGTCTGGATTGTTATGCGCAAACAAGACAATTGGTATCACTATCATGCTCGTGCGACGATCGCCTTTCTCGTGTAGCTTTCTGCGGACCTCGATGAAATCGTCCTATAATGACGTCACACTAGTACCTGTTTTGGTCACCCGGTTTCGACAGGTCAGACGTATGTCAAGCTCTTGCGGTTTGCCAGAGTGCAAGACAGCAAATTACGCTAGCGGCCGTGGTACTACGGATAGTTGTTCACATAAATGGGCGGTCCGTGTGAGCGTCCACTGCTCATTTGGCCTGGGAGAACGGATTGTTCGAGTCACTGCCACTGAGGTCACGCCGTTCACCAGCGACATGGGTTCAGTGAATCATCGAATGGCTCTGAACATACATCTCCGCTCCGTTAATCGCATTGTCGACGCACACCGGACATATTTTGGCATTGAAACACCGCAACGGTTTAGTCTCCAGACCAGGGGCGACAATATCACAAGACATTCCAGACGACGATTGTAGTATGTTTTGACAACAAAACCTAAAGCTGAACCCAACCGCCTCATACAAGCTGCTTCTGAATAGGGACGGTCCGGCCGGCCCTGGAGACGCTTTCCGTGAATCGGAAGCTCAGTCGTCCCCTACACCCTCCACCTGCCACCCCCTGCTCTGCACTTGCCCCCCGCGGTTCGACGGCTCGGGTGCGAATCTAACGGTGCGATGTCTCCGATCATATGTCACCGTCAGCCGGGGAGTAGCCGGCAGGAGCCCGGGATGGTGGTGGACATTGTGTAGTGCTTAATATGTGTTGGTATTATGGCTGACCGGCCCCAGGTAGCGACCATCACGTTCCAGGAGTACCCCCGACCCTCCTGTCAGCTGAGGGGCGGGACGGAAGGTGACAATGCGCTTTCCAGTGACAGATCGGTCACATGGGGACCGAGGACCGCGCCGGTAGGGCGGTTTTACCGAAAATAGACACGGTAATATTTGTTTTCCGATTCTGCCTGGATATTATTACGCAAAACTTTACGGTATTTGTTTTGTCATTTGCGGCAAATACACCACACAAGTGCGCCACAACTTAAATGCAAAACACCCATTTCCTCCGGCGACCCCGAACACCTGTCCTGCTTAGCGCTCTTTTCAATATCCGTGCTGTTTTGCGATTCCACCGGTAGGCAAATCGATTTTGACTAACCTAACCTAACCCAACCTAACCCAACCTAACCTAACCTCACCTCACCTAACCCAACCTAACCCAACCTAACCTAACCTCACCTCACCTAACCTAACCTAACCTAACCTAACCTAACCTTACTGCTCAATACAGGAATATGATGCCTACAGGAATGTATGTTCGGCGATGCAAACACACATATTTTAGGTTACGTTCAGTCACCTCACACCGGCCGTATGCCGGCGGTGAGACTCTATTTATAGAGTGACATAATCTAAATAAATTGTTTTAGCATTGCCTTAAATATATTATATATGCGCCTGCAACACTGATTCGCTTTGCTAGCAGTTTAGCAGCGACTATGTCGTGTGATACGCCTGTATATTATAGTAAAGTAAAATGCATTACACGTAAAATAAATATTTCACATGTAAAAAACCTCCAGTCAGGCCCTCGCTGGCCGTGCCGACCAGGGTTGTGTTCGACTCATTTTTTCGGACTGACTCGACTCTGACTCATATGACAATCCAGGTGACTCAACTCCGACTCAACTCAAATCCCAAATTTGCTAACCTGACTCAACTCAGACTCAACTCAAAACCCAAATTTACTAACCTGACTCAACTAATTTGAGTCAGAGTTGAGTCAAATTTGACTCACGACTCATGAGTCGAGCACAACCCTGGTGCCGACCCACCTCTCCTCTGATGCCTTCCACGGCTGACGATGACATGTGGTCGGAGATAATATGCTTAGCAACAGTATTCCCGTTTTGTCTAACGCAAATATCCCGCACCTCAACAGCTCTGGTGGCCGCGGCGGCGGTGGGGGACCGTGGGAACCCCCTTCCCGTGGGAACGGTCGGCCGATAAACGAGTCACTTTTTCAGTATTGTCTAACGAAAATATTGTTTCCCCGAATTGTCTAACGAAAATATGCTGCACTGCCTGACCCCGAGGCTCTGTACCGGCGGTGACCATGGCCGGCCATGGAATTGGGCTGGACCGTCCCTGTTCACGGGCTGAGCTGGAGAAACAGACAATAATATGGATGTGTCTCGGACAATAATATGATAGAGTCTCGCTACGAGTGACATTCTGTAGGCATCTAGGCTGGCCTTGCGTTTTCGTTGCTCTCCGCCGTTCCGTTTTCGAGTTATAAACGCGCAAATTGTGCCAATTCTTAATCCACTCCGCCGACGCCGACGCGAAGTGCGTAGACAATCCGGTAATTCAGGAGCAAAGCGTTAGACATTCCGGTAATGCTCGCCGCCGTGGGAACAAGCTTGTTTCCAGTGTTGTTGCTACCGGGTTTCCTGGGAAGACCGTCCGATGCGTGTTCACAGGGTGCCACCCTTCGTCGGCAGTTGATGACCTTTATCCCGGCGCTCGGGAACCGGGCCGATCCCAGAAGGCTATACCGTCAGCTCTGGGGATGGGAGGGAATGAGTGGGGTCGGCCGGCCAGGGCGGCGGCGGAGGGCGATAGTGATGGTGATGGTGATGATGTTGGTGATGGCGGTGATAAGGTAACTTTGATTATGGATATGGGAAGGAAATACTTATTTTCAATTTGTATACCCTCCAGTCTCCAGACCAGAATTTTGCGTAGAATATGTAATATGATGGTGGCACCCGTTAAATCTGGAGAAATGCCGTTTTTGAGAAATTTGGAGGTAAAGTTCAGCGGTAGCATTCGGCGCTGTGGTGGTTTGTGCACGATCTATTTGATGTTGTGAACGCCGCGCCGGATAGTGTAGACATCCTTAAAAGCATAAAGCTAATTCCTAATAAAGCTTAATTCCATAAACATCCTTAAAAGCAACACACCTACTTTAAGTCGTAAAAGCAAAACACGATTAAACTATTGTAATTGTTAACAAAGCATGTGAACAGTGAACCGCTAACGAATAGATCCTGCCCCACCGCAAGCCGCCGTCAGAAATACTGTGAATTGAGTGGCTTTGCTGGCCCGTGAATCAACAAATCTGTTTTCATGAAATTGAAATCTTCACCTGCCATCTGTCACTAAATTCTGTTTTCGGGATTTTGGTCTTGAAAAAGACCGTTTAGTGCGAGCAGCCGAGGCGACGGTCGACATGAAGGGGTGAGTGATGATGACGCGATGATGCTGAGATGGTGATGACGTGTCGACCGTTTAGCCGGCCAGCTTACTTGCTGCTGGTGTACTTGGTCACAGCCTTGGTGCCCTCGGACACGGCGTGCTTGGCCAGCTCACCGGGCAGCAGGAGGCGGACAGCCGTCTGCACCTCCCGAGAGGTGATGGTCGAGCGCTTGTTGTAGTGCGCCAGACGGGAGGCCTCCGCGGCGATGCGCTCAAAGATGTCATTGACGAACGAGTTCATGATGCTCATGGCCTTTGACGAAATGCCAGTGTCAGGGTGAACCTGCTTCAGCACCTTGTAGATGTAGATGGCGTAGGACTCCTTCCTCTTACGCTTGCGCTTCTTGTCTCCCTTGGAGATGTTCTTCTGGGCCTTGCCGGCCTTCTTGGCGGCCTTTCCGCTGGTCTTGGGAGGCATGTTGGCGTTTCAACGTCGAAACTATATCGCACATGAGAGACCGTCGCAAGTTGTCACGCTGCAGTGGCGGGCGACTCGCGGTAATGTGCTGTGGACCGGCAGGAGTGGCCGGGAATAAAACCAGGTTTTGGCTCTCGCAGCCGTTAGAGGATAACGTTCGTCGTATCATCCACTTTTAATCATGTCTGGACGCGGCAAGGGCGGTAAGGTGAAGGGAAAGGCCAAGTCCCGTTCGTCTCGGGCTGGTCTGCAGTTCCCCGTGGGACGTATCCACCGTCTGCTTCGCAAGGGAAACTATGCCGAGCGGGTGGGAGCCGGCGCGCCCGTCTATCTGGCGGCCGTGATGGAGTACCTGGCCGCTGAGGTGCTCGAGCTGGCAGGTAACGCCGCTCGCGACAACAAGAAGACCAGGATCATCCCCCGTCACCTGCAGCTGGCCATCCGCAACGACGAGGAGCTCAACAAGCTGCTGTCTGGCGTCACCATCGCCCAGGGAGGTGTGCTGCCTAACATTCAGGCCGTGCTTCTGCCTAAGAAGACCGAGAAGAAGTAAGCTGTTTCGCTCCGAGTCGGACGTCTCCACAAAGGCCTTTTTTAAGGCCAAAAAACGTTCATATGAATTAAAACAGATGTCCTCTATGCCCGACGGCACAGTATCCCTGTATTCCGGTGCAGTCTACCCAACGCTGATGGCTGCCTTTTCACCGCAAAAAGCCGGGCCTTTCCGATGCCACTAATGCCACTCAGTGTTAGAAATATCGTGAATTTAGGAGCGGAGCGTTAGCCAAAATGGGAACTGGTTACCCGCGAGCGACTGTAGAGATTTTGCGAATTTGCGAGGATTTCGTTAGAAATAATGGGAACGTAGTTCATTTTCAACATCGTAGAGAATCTGTGGAATCAGGAGTAAACCATTCAAAAAATCGGAAATCATAGAGGGCACCACGATGCAGAGGCGACTCGATTTGTAGTTAATGCTATGCCTGTAAGGTGTCAGCACTCTACAGTAAGGTGAAATGGATTAAGGCTTAAAAAGGAAAATTCCAAAAGATAGGGGTTAAGTGATAACGTGTAACACAACAGATCACATTAAATGGTATAGGCAGCCCTGATATCCCACTAGATGTTAATTATATTTGCTATCCCGGCTATAGAAGCTCGCAGACGCGTTAATCACATTTGGAAAACATGCTCTAATTAAAATCCAAATATTTCACACATGGGTGTGAGAGGTTGTTGTTGTTTTGTGATCTGGTACTGAAATGTCTGCTGATGTTGGAAAACACCGTTCGAAATAAACAAAAATTGTACATTCATGTTAAAAGCCTCAGGTAGGGTCAGAGTTCAACGGGGTGTGACCACTGTGCCTATAGACCGATTTTTAATGTCGCTGTTCTCTGTGACTACCAAACAAGTGTCAATATCCTGTTCAAAAATCAGATGGCTAGGTGCAACCGTATAGGTGTTATAGGCGAAATTGTAATTCCCGTTTTGTCTACAGGGGCGTAGACAAAACGGAAAAGCTAGCATTACCGTTTCCGGAAAGTCTAACAACATCATTCCGCTAAACGGTAAAACATATGTCCTCTATGCCCGACGGCACAGTATCCCTGTATCCCGGTGCAGTCTACCCAACGCTGACAGCTGCCTTTTCAACGCAAGAAGCCGGGCCTTTCCGATTTGATGTTGGCGTGTGTACGTGACGCGCTAGCTATCCAGCATTATTCGGTAGCGAGGCCAACATCAACGATGTCTCTCTCTCTCTCTCTCTCTCTCTCTCTCTCTCTCTCTCTCTCTCTCTCTCTCTCTCTCTCTCTCTCTCTCTCTCTCTCTCTCTCTCTCTCTCTCTCTCTCTCTCTCTCTCTCTCTCTCTCTCTCTCTATTTTTTGGAACTGCAACACCGATTGAGACAGACAGCGGCCGTCTTATGTGGTCATACCCATCCCTTCTGCCGTTTAAGGGGCAGATGCCGAAGCATGCCAGTGCCTACTTTGCATTGAAAATCCGTGGGAATCTGGAGGCTACAAGCGCAAGTGCAAACCGATCGGACTCGGGACTCGGGGACTCGGGTCAAGAGATGGCCTGCAATGTTGCAGGTGTCCACTGTTTGTCATGGCTGTATCGCTCTGCCGTGTGAATGCGTCACTTTTGACATGCTACGTTTCCGGTTTAATCAGCCGTTGCATGAACTTTGCATTAGCCTGGTAATGTGCCGTAACATGACATCCAACATGTTGATGAGTATGCATGCAGCCCTGTAACGTATTACGTGCGAATGAAACACAAGCCCATTCCAAACGAGCGAATTGTACTAGTCACCTGTAGCAAGTCGAATGCAAATTGAGCCAGAATCAATGTATGTTGCTTGAAATAGGGCTACGTAGGAGAAACGCAATCCACTGCATCCCCCACCCGGTGCCACGTTGGTCACCAGCCGACAGCAATGACGAATTGTTTAGTACTGTACCACAGCCTCTGCGACTACTCATCGAGTGATTGTTGGCCTTGAAAAAGGCCTGTTTTGTTGGTGTTACTATGCGTTCACGCTGATCTAACCGCCGAATCCGTACAGGGTGCGACCCTGACGCTTCAGGGCGTAGACAACGTCCATGGCGGTGACCGTCTTACGCTTGGCGTGCTCCGTGTAGGTGACAGCGTCACGGATGACATTCTCCAGGAACACCTTCAGGACACCGCGAGTCTCCTCGTAGATGAGACCGCTGATGCGCTTCACACCGCCACGGCGAGCCAGACGGCGGATAGCAGGTTTAGTGATGCCCTGGATATTATCACGCAACACTTTGCGGTGCCGCTTCGCTCCGCCCTTACCCAGGCCCTTGCCTCCCTTGCCACGTCCAGTCATCTTGCGAGTTTGTTCAGTTGCCTGATATCACTCGGACAAATTGTAGCGTTATCATTTGCCAAGTTAAAAAGCCGAGACACAATTTTGTAACCACAAATATCGTAGCCGTGTCACAACGATGTTGTGACTTCATACAATGCGCATGCGCTGAATTACGCCTCGATGGGTGGTGGTGCTCCATCCCCCCTGTCTATTGGTGCCGGCCTTCTGCGCATGCGTGACGATTTTGAGAGCAAAGTGGTGGGCCGATTCTGGGTCTGACAGGTTATCGACAAAGATGGCACGCACGAAGCAGACTGCTCGCAAGTCCACTGGTGGCAAGGCGCCGCGCAAGCAGCTGGCCACCAAGGCCGCTCGCAAGAGCGCGCCGGCCACCGGCGGCGTTAAGAAGCCGCACCGCTACCGTCCCGGCACGGTGGCTCTTCGCGAGATCCGTCGTTACCAGAAGAGCACGGAGCTTCTGATCCGCAAACTGCCATTCCAGCGTCTCGTTCGTGAGATCGCCCAGGATTTCAAGACTGACCTTCGGTTCCAGAGCAGCGCCGTGATGGCCCTTCAGGAGGCCAGCGAGGCGTACCTTGTCGGCCTCTTTGAGGACACCAACCTCTGCGCGATTCACGCCAAGCGTGTCACTATCATGCCGAAGGACATCCAGCTCGCCAGGCGCATCCGTGGTGAGCGCGCTTAAGGCGTCAAACGCTTCGAACGGCAACAACAGGTCCTTTTCAGGACCACTAAACGATTATGGATTGTCTCGATGTGTCTCTAGGGAGAGCTTGAGTACTACACGGTATGGGATTCGGGTGAGAGATAATTGACGTTGCAATATATTTTAGTGGCCCTAGTAGTAGTAGGTACTCATCCGATGTGAACTGTCATCAGTGCAACGATCGGCCGTAAACACACGCACACACACACACACACACACGGCGCCATTGAAATAGGGACGGCTGTCTGCCAGAGAGTGGAACGGTGTGGATCAGTCCGCCGGATTGACAGTCCAGTCCAGTCCGTATAGGACCGGACTGGATTCGGACAGGATATGGATACCCTCAACCGACAGCGGACCGGACTGGACTCAACATTTTATCGGGACACAGTCGTATAAATAGGTACTTATGTATATACACCTGTGTATACAATATATACAAATTGGTACATGTCTGAGTAACAAGAGTTGATGAAAATAATGTCCAACAAGTCTTATTCTCCACCTTAACACCTCATCTAGAGGTTTCATGGGTAGAGTTGGAGCAGATACTGCAGCTGAAAGTTGGCTGTTTGAATTTTGGCCCCGAGGTTAGGTCATTTACGTTAGTTGGCCGCAATTTCTCATTTTCCAAGCAAAAATGTATTTTTGAAAATTATGTATCATGCAAACTTGATCTCTTACCATTGCTGATTGATAATGGCAGGGAGATATTGAATAGAAAGGTTAAAAGCTGTTAAGGGTACATTCAAACATTGCCTAATCTGTTAACGGACCGAGTTGGTTCGGACTCAGCTTTTGACTCACAACCGGATTGGATTGGACTTGGACCAATGGTCCTCGGACTCGGTGCGGACTGGACCATTTCAGATGAAACCGTTCCATACTCTGCTGTCTGCCGAAATGTGCTTCTGCTGCCTACGTGACGCCTATTTGTCAGGGCGTGCGAATGCAGCCTAGCTTAGGGGAATACATTGCCATGTGAACAGTCGTGTTTCGACTAAGCTGACGTATCTAAACTCTCGCGGCTGGTCACTAGCTACTGGGGACTGTCTGAGGTCACTAGCAACGCCGTCTGTCAAGCCGGCCAGTGGACTAATACGAATAATATATGGCCTCATCTGTAACCATGTTCATGGTGGAATCGCTGGTGGCTCTGATAAGAGCCTTTTGTAAAACCTCTTGAGCAACTACCTACTTCTTCGAGGCAGGCTTCTTGGTGGCTTTCTTTGCTGCAGGCTTTTTGGCCGGAGACTTCTTCGGCTTCGGGGCCTTGGGTTTTTTTGCCGGAGACTTGGCCTTTGTCGGCTTGGCCTTTGGCTTCTTAGCCTTTGGCTTGGATGGTGACTTGGCGGCCTTCGTCTTGCTGGCAGGCTTTTTGGTAGCGGTCTTTTTCGGAGTTTTCTTGGCAGCTGGCTTCTTCGCGACCTTGGTGGCCTTCTTTGCCGGCTTGGCGGTGGCAGACAGCTTGAACGATCCCGTCGCTCCCGTGCCCTTTGTCTGCACCAAAGCGCCGCTTGCCACTCCGGACTTGAGAGCCCTCTTGATGAAAGGCGCGAGCTTAGCAACGTCCACCTTATAATTGGCTGCGATGTACTTTTTGATTGCGATCAGAGACGATCCGCCGCGTTCTTTCAGGCCCTTAATGGCTCCCTGCACCATCTCATTCGTGGGAGGGTGGGCCGGCTTGGAGCGCGGCGCTTTGGCCTTGCTTGCCTTGGCGGCTGTGGTGGCAGCGGCAGCGGTCTCAGTCATGGCGATTGTCTGGATTGTTATGCGCAAACAAGACAATTGGTATCACTATCATGCTCGTGCGACGATCGCCTTTCTCGTGTAGCTTTCTGCGGACCTCGATGAAATCGTCCTATAATGACGTCACACTAGTACCTGTTTTGGTCACCCGGTTTCGACAGGTCAGACGTATGTCAAGCTCTTGCGGTTTGCCAGAGTGCAAGACAGCAAATTACGCTAGCGGCCGTGGTACTACGGATAGTTGTTCACATAAATGGGCGGTCCGTGTGAGCGTCCACTGCTCATTTGGCCTGGGAGAACGGATTGTTCGAGTCACTGCCACTGAGGTCACGCCGTTCACCAGCGACATGGGTTCAGTGAATCATCGAATGGCTCTGAACATACATCTCCGCTCCGTTAATCGCATTGTCGACGCACACCGGACATATTTTGGCATTGAAACACCGCAACGGTTTAGTCTCCAGACCAGGGGCGACAATATCACAAGACATTCCAGACGACGATTGTAGTATGTTTTGACAACAAAACCTAAAGCTGAACCCAACCGCCTCATACAAGCTGCTTCTGAATAGGGACGGTCCGGCCGGCCCTGGAGACGCTTTCCGTGAATCGGAAGCTCAGTCGTCCCCTACACCCTCCACCTGCCACCCCCTGCTCTGCACTTGCCCCCCGCGGTTCGACGGCTCGGGTGCGAATCTAACGGTGCGATGTCTCCGATCATATGTCACCGTCAGCCGGGGAGTAGCCGGCAGGAGCCCGGGATGGTGGTGGACATTGTGTAGTGCTTAATATGTGTTGGTATTATGGCTGACCGGCCCCAGGTAGCGACCATCACGTTCCAGGAGTACCCCCGACCCTCCTGTCAGCTGAGGGGCGGGACGGAAGGTGACAATGCGCTTTCCAGTGACAGATCGGTCACATGGGGACCGAGGACCGCGCCGGTAGGGCGGTTTTACCGAAAATAGACACGGTAATATTTGTTTTCCGATTCTGCCTGGATATTATTACGCAAAACTTTACGGTATTTGTTTTGTCATTTGCGGCAAATACACCACACAAGTGCGCCACAACTTAAATGCAAAACACCCATTTCCTCCGGCGACCCCGAACACCTGTCCTGCTTAGCGCTCTTTTCAATATCCGTGCTGTTTTGCGATTCCACCGGTAGGCAAATCGATTTTGACTAACCTAACCTAACCCAACCTAACCCAACCTAACCTAACCTCACCTCACCTAACCCAACCTAACCCAACCTAACCTAACCTCACCTCACCTAACCTAACCTAACCTAACCTAACCTAACCTTACTGCTCAATACAGGAATATGATGCCTACAGGAATGTATGTTCGGCGATGCAAACACACATATTTTAGGTTACGTTCAGTCACCTCACACCGGCCGTATGCCGGCGGTGAGACTCTATTTATAGAGTGACATAATCTAAATAAATTGTTTTAGCATTGCCTTAAATATATTATATATGCGCCTGCAACACTGATTCGCTTTGCTAGCAGTTTAGCAGCGACTATGTCGTGTGATACGCCTGTATATTATAGTAAAGTAAAATGCATTACACGTAAAATAAATATTTCACATGTAAAAAACCTCCAGTCAGGCCCTCGCTGGCCGTGCCGACCAGGGTTGTGTTCGACTCATTTTTTCGGACTGACTCGACTCTGACTCATATGACAATCCAGGTGACTCAACTCCGACTCAACTCAAATCCCAAATTTGCTAACCTGACTCAACTCAGA
>CBDBCK010000014.1:0-8527 GCA_965203345.1 Dehalococcoidia bacterium | reverse complement strand
TCCATATCGGTGGGGTCCCTCACCTCTGAGCTGCCTCCTGCCCAAACACCTGCCAATCTCCAGTACCAGAGCAACAGCTATCCCCTACCCAGCATGGGTCGATGGCAGTGGCGCAGAATATCCAGCGCATGTTCGAAGCCGCCGTATCTGACGGGTCTACCACTACTGCCTTGCATAACCAGGAACAGCAAATACTTGCAACGGCAGCTACGGGTATAGCACACACACAGCCCTCCGTAGCTAGCGACTCTAATCAATCCGTCCAAGCGGATATCAGTTTGCCCGCGAGTCATCACCCACTTGCAACAGTTGATGAAACTAGTGTGAGACCTGTAGGCACGCACGCTGTTGGTAGTAGGACAGTGAGCCCACCTTTGCTGGTGGCTCAAGGGAGCGGTCCACCTCAGGCGGATTTGAGCACGGCCGATAGAAATGCTGACACACAAGCAGAGGGCTCTTCGACTAGTGAAACGGCAGCAAGCCGGTCTTATGTAGCTATGAAGAGACCGTCTCAGGCATTAGCTAGTCCCGCAGGTGCTGTTTCGACAGCTCATCAGAATGTCACCTGTCTGACGAAAGAGTCTGAAAGTCTATCGGAAGAAGTACAGGAAGCTGTTAATGATAGTCGGAATTATAGCGAAGAGTCGGCAGTGGGGCATTCGGGAGAATCACAGCCTGTAGTTCGAAGGTTGGAGTTTGCTAACGATGGTAGTTCAAGTTCCTCTGATTCGGAAATGGGTTTAGGTTCAGAAACGGAACAAGACAAGAGTGGACAGACTTTGAGCAAAGCTACCGCAACGAGTTCCTCCTTCGAAAACTCCTCTGCAAAATCGCAAGCCACAGCCTTTAAGTTAGCCAAGCCTCTTGAGAAGAAAGACAGTCAAACCCTCCGCCCTCTAGAACAACCATCTGGTGAGCCTTCAAGAGAGGAGGGTTCGGCAGGCACTGTGACTGCCCCGAATAAGCCTGAACTTACAGCCCTAGGTGATAGCGGATCGGACTCGGAAAGTGATGAAGATGAAACAGCTCACTCTTCTTCTGCTGACAAGCACCGTCATGAGCAGATTGGTGACAGGCCTCCACAAGTCACAACGCGAGCTATGGCTCGTCGGAACGTCAGGCAAGCATCCGTCATGTCTGGTATAAAAACACGGCTTCAATTACAAGGTGGTAAGTGGAAAGAAACGAAGGGGAAGCCCCCTATTAGACGAGGTCAGACGCTGACATCAGTAGGAGAGATGAAATCACCCGTAGGAAACAGACAGGAGAGTCCCGAATTCGAAATAACAGAGGAAGCCATAATATCAGCTGACAGTTCGTTAGTAGTTGAAGAGGCCGACTTAGTCTCAAAGTGGGCGGAACAAGTCATAGTGCGAGAGGAGAATTCCATGTTTGTACCAACGGAACATAATGGGAATCACCAGTTACAGCCCACCTCTGTAGCTCCAGGTCAGGCAAAGAGCAGTGATAGTAAAGACGCTGAAATTCCCAACAGTTCAGGACGGAGCAGTGATGAGGACAGCAGCCATGGCCTTGCAGACAAGAAGCAGAAACTATCACGGAGTGTCAAAAGGGCTAATCGTGTTCCCCCTTCTTCGAGACGAGGCTCAGTTCGCCGTAGCGTGAATAGCACAACAAAATCAAAGCCTGCCTCAAAGGCTAAGCTGTCTACTAGTCCACGGAAAGGTAAAAGCAGAAACGTTCGTGGCAGGAAAGCGAAACTAAAAACTCAAACTGGGAGTTCCGACATTGACACAATCTCTACTAAAGTAGACGGCAAGACGAGCGCTGTTTCCAAAAGGGCCAGGCTGCCAGCAATCAGAATCTCGCCAATCCCGCAACTCAGCTCTTTCCACTCTACAGACGCTGAGAGTTCCACAGGCAGTGGACATATTGCTGTGAGCAGGAAGGCAACTCGAGTACAGGCAGTTATAGCAGAACTCAGCTCCTCCGACTGGAGCAGTTCCGATGAGGAATGTGCCGCGGCTGCTGTAAAAGAACAAGTGAAATCTCGTTCCAGCTCCAAGAAAGTCGAAACACAGTCTCGTTCCCAGACTCTGAAATCGTCGCACCGGAGCTCGTATTCTAATGCTAAAGGAGGAACAGCCACCAAGAAGCCAAAGCAGTCGCATTCCGGTTCCAAAACAAATGAAACTCATTCCCAATCTACAGCCGACAGACCAGGCAGCTCTAAAAAGCAACAAATTCTGAAAGTGGAAGTGCAAAAGCCTTCGAAACAAGTAACACAGAAGCTAGCTACGGACAAGCCGGCTATATTGGCAAAGCAGACCGGCACCGATGACAGCTCTTCGAGTTCGAGTGACTCCGACGACGAGGAAGAAGACATCGCTCCCGAAGTACATCAACCTCAGGCAGACATCATGACTACAGCCTCTATCGAGCCATCTACAGCTATCAACGATGAGAGTAAGAAACGGTCCACCCAACCCGAGCCCCATACTGGCAAAAGTCGTGGTCACGTTAGGCCAGTGCAGGGGCAAGGTAGCGCTCGGCAGACGGTCGACTCTTCCTTGAGTAATAACGACGACTCCGACTCCAGTGATGAAGAGATTTACCGCGGCGTTCCAAATCTCCTCGGGGGCGAGACTCGTGATGCTCAAAAGGATGCGCGTGTTGGCTCCACTGCATTGCCTTATAAGGGCAGCCATGTCGACTCTGATACCTCTGACAGTGACAGTGACACCGGTCTGAAAGATCGGACGCAGCCCGATGCGACAACAAGTCGCTCGAAAGATTCTGTGAGAGCCACTAAGCCCGGAGGAGTTGCTAGTTCGGCAGCGGCTGACTCTGGGCATAGACAAGAGCCCAATGATGTAAATAACTCCACCTCCTTTGGAATCCTGTCGGACAAAAACCCCGCTTCTGAAATCCCCCAAGTGGCAATCCCTGACATTGGCGAAGAAATAACCGTACTGTCTCCCCCCTCTGAAAAACAGAAGCTCAACTCAGCACTTGAGAGTGCAGACTCTGGTTCCGAGCGGACGAGTGGAAGCAGAGAGACGGGCAAAGGGGACGAGATCGGGAGACAAACTCCACTGGGCAATCAGAGGGAGAAACCCGACTCCAGCGAATCCAGCGAGGAATCTTCCAGTGAAGAAGAGGAAGCTAGCACGCCCCAGAGGAGCAGTATTCTGAAGGCCACCCTGGGACAGTCGGATAGGGGGAACGCTCTCGCTAAAAGCACACCTTCCGGGCTCAGCATTCTGACCAGCTCCAAGGCCACCCTGGGACGGTCGGATAGGGGCAAAGCTCTCGCTAAAAGCACACCTTCCGGGCTCAGCATTCTGACCAGCTCCAAGGCCACCCTGGATAGGGTATATCTTCTCGCTAAGAACACATCTTCCGGGCTTCAAAGGAGCAGTGTTGCGACCAGCCCTAAGTCTACCGTGGAAGAATCGGATTGGGGGAACGTTCTCACTAAAAGCACACCTTCGGTGAACGTTGATCGGCCTTTAGACCCACGCTCGGACCAAGCCCCTGATGACAGTGACAGCAGACAGAGTAGTGATGAGAAAACACACAGCCAGCTCACAGCTCCGCGGTCCGATATTGGTGTCAGCAGGGAGCTCCCTTCTCTCCACGGCAATGTCCGAAAAAACAGCCGTGATGATGCCAGTAGCAGCTCTGAAGAGCTCCTGGCTCTGGAGACCCAGAGTATGGAGGAGGGAGGAGACGTCACTGCAGTGCCAGACACGCACCCCATGGAGATTGACTGTAGCCAAGGTGAGAATATATGCTGCATGGCTTGTAGGGATGACTAAGATTGTATGCATATGGTGATACATGCAGTATGCTTTTACAAGTCTTTATGCTGATTTCAATGGAACTCCTCTTAAGGGACGCCCTTGAAATAAGGTCGCCTCTGACCGTCTGTATTAATTACACTTCGCTGTGTCCCAAATACGCTTTTTAATATAAATTTACCCCTGAAATGAAGACACCTCTCTATACGGGACAGTTCACCAGGTCCCCAAGGTGTCCACAATAGAGGGGTTCCACTGTACACAGGACATTTTACCAGTCCACAATAGAGGAGTTCCACTGTATACAGGGCACTTCACCAGGTCCCCAAGGTGTCCACAATAGAGCAGTTCCGCTGTACACAGGACACTTTACCAGGTCCCCAAGGTGTCCACAATAGAGCAGTTCCGCTGTATACAGGACACTTTACCAGGTCCCCAAGGTGTCCACAATAGAGGGGTTCCACTGTATACAGGACACTTCACCAGGTCCCCAATTTGTCCACAATAGAGGGGTTCCACTGTTGTAAAATGGGTGGCCCTGCCTGAAAATGTAGCTATGGTGGTTGTGTATGTACATATACATATACGTGTGCGTCTCTCCCATACTTCGCCTTCCTTACGCATGCACAGACGGAGTGAATGTGATTCCAGAAACCCAGGAGGAGGAGGACAGTGAGAGACCCGAGAGTCCCGAGATACCCCTCCTGGGACTGCTAGCCAGGAAGGTCTCTGCGCACGTGGTGCAGCGAGACAGAGAACCAGCTCTCATGGGCGATGGCGACCGAAAACAGAAGAAGGAAGGCCGGACGAAGATAGAAGTGATAGACCTCACGACTCCGGAGCCACCGGATGAACTGGGGGAGACGAACGCCGTTGCTGAAGTGACAGAGAAGAGTTCGAGGCGTGGTGAGAGGTTAAAGACGGCTACCCGTAAGAAAAAACTCAAGAGCACGCATATCTCAGTGCTGGATGGCAGTGAGGAGGTACAGCTAGGTGAAAATTGGATAAAGAAGAAGAAGAAGAAATTGAAAGTTCGCAGGGGCCAGTTTGGAAGAAAAGACAGCAGCAAAGAAGGTCGGCATGCTCTGAGTGGGTGCATTAGTGAGAGAACTGTTCCCGTGTTGAAAGCTGCTACATCTGAAAGCGATCTGTCTGTGAGTCTGGAAAAATCGGAAAGGAGTAGCGAAGAAGACCAGGCCGTGAATGGAACTGCTTCTGAAAGTAGGGAGAGAAAAAAAGGTGGCAAAAAATCGAAAATGAAGCTCACGAAAGCAAAGAAAATTGAAAAAAGTAGCAAAAAGTCTCTTATCATCCAAGACACGGAAACCATACCACTGGCTGCTGGTCTTACTGCTAAGAGCGTTACACATTCCAACAGAGTAAAGGCTCAACCCGCTTCAGAAGAGGTGAACAGATCAAAGTTGAAAGGCGTACACCATCAAAAACCGAGAGTAGAGGAAAGCTCTCTAAGTCCACAGGAAGTTCTAGAGTTAAGGAAACCGGCTTTTATATTACCTCGGGCTGCCGGACTCAGTAACTCGGCCAATAGCAAAAGAATTCCCACTGTGCCATCAGAAAACGTCACACCTCTAGCTCTTGATGCAGACCAATCGTTCACTGAAAGGAGTAAAAGAACCGCAACGAGTTCTTCAGCCAGTGCTTCTGAGAGAGCGAAGATCCAAGCGGCTACTACTGCCACCACTAGCGTGAGGATGAAGCCCACTGCTGATGATACTGGGAGCTTAAGAAGGACCCTCGGACCAAGCCTCACCACAAAGGCAGTCACTGCAACTGGTACTGCTACCAACATGTACTGTACATGTAGATACCTAGAGTGCTACCTGCTTCGATATATACGCTTGTATACAGTATACGTATTCAGGTGGCATGACTGGTATCTAGTATGTGTAATCCAATATTTCTTTCCTCCCCTCCTCTCCCCTCCCCTCCCCTCTCCTCCCCTCCCCTCTTTTCCCCTCCCCTCCCCTCCCCTCCCCTCCCCTCCCCTCCCCTCCCCTCCCCTCCCCTCCCCTCCCCTCCCCTCCCCTCCCCTCCCCTCCCCTCCCCTCCCCTCCCCTCCCCTCCCCTCCACTTGCCGCCCTTCCCCTTTCCTCCCTTTCCCTCCCCTCCCCTCCCTTCCCCTCCTTTTCCCTCCTCTCCCCTCCCCTCCTTTTCCCTCCCCTCCTCTCCCCTCCCCTCCCCTCCCCTCCTCCCCTCCCCTCCCCTCCTCCCCTCCCCTCCCCTCTCCTCCTTTCTTCTCCCCTCCCCTCCCCTCCCCTCCCCTCCCCTCCCCTCCCCTCCCCTCCCCTCCCCTCCCCTCCCCTCCCCTCCCCTCCCCTCCCAGAGTCCTCAGACAGCTCCTCTAGCAGTGAAGATGGAGACCACCCGGGAGCCGAGGAGACTCCACCACAGAGACGCAGTAGTGCCTCTTTTGCAGCTCTGTTGGGCGACAGTAAGTATCCTTAGTCACATACTAGATTAGTATCAGTGCATTTACCCCTATTAATAGACATGAGTGTGGTTATTTCCATAATTACATACTTTTTGTAATTGCAACACTTTTTAAGCTAAACAAAGCTGTAGTAAGAACTGTGATAATAATATGAGTAACATGGAATCACTTGCATTCTCGTGGAACCACAGGATTGTATTCTCATGCTATTTGGGAGTAATTGCATTTGCAATAGGCAAAATTACATGTGCTTCGCTCATGTAACTACCTTGCCTACTGCTCATGCAATTAATTCCAAATTGCACTCGAATCCATGTGATTACCCATACTAATCACTAGCTAGCCACACGTGTGTGTGTGTGTGTGTGTGCGTGTGCGTGTGCGTGTGCGTGTGCGTGTGCGTGTGCGTGTGCGTGTGCGTGTGCGTGTGCGTGTGCGTGCGCGTGCGTGTGCGTGTGCGTGTGCGTGTGCGTGTGCGTGTGCGTGAGCGTGTGTGTGTGTTTTGGGCTCTTGAGAATAAGCCTATCCTTGGGAATATTATGCACATAGTATTCTATGCTTTTGTGTTCAAACAGTGTACATGGTGATTAAGCTGCTATTCTGCACATTTATGCTTCATTTATTATAATTATCTAAAATATTTCTAGTGCAGATACTAGTCTGGTACTGTGCTCACGTGACATCCAACTGAACCGTAACCATTCTTGCTGAAAATCCCGTATTATGCATTATGCTCAGATTTATAAGGCACTAATTATGCTCGAATTATGCTGGCATAATATTCGCAAGCCTAATTGTACATGTAGCTGCTTATAAGTCTTTGAGTTTTTGAATGCTGTCTTTGTATGATGAGAATTACATCTTATTTGTCATATGGGTGGTTTTAAAATTCACTGTTAATGGATATAAACAACATACATGTTTTACTTAGCTTAAACACTGAACTATCACCTTGCTACTGTGTTTCAACGTGTACAGTTATAGATACAACTGCGTTCACAATTGTAATTAGAGCACTCATTGTATGTCACGTTGTAATGCACCAGCCACTGCAGTAATTGAAAATCAGAGTGGTCTAACCCACAAATTGAACTTACCCCTCCCAAACTTGAGAATACTCTTAAATTGTGTTTCAGGAGCTGCTGAAAATTTTAATTATTTATCATATGCTCAATGCTAATGTGGTGTGCACATATTTTTATGCCCATTTCATACAATTCCCAGTACTTATTTTGGGTTTGACCACTATGGTTTTCGGCCCTTCATTATTGCAAGTGTACTGTCGCTACATCTGAGCTACAGTGGAACACCTCTATTGTGGACACCTTAAGGACCTGGTGAAGGGTCCTATATAGAGTCTTTTTAGGGGTAAATTTTCACTAAGAAAGCATATTTGGAACATAGCAAAATGTCCTTAATACAGAGGTGTCCTTAATTCAGGGGTGTCCTTTAGCCCTTTACCAACCATAAGAAACAGCTTAAAGAAGCAGAAAAGCCTGTACAAAGTATTAACGCCTAGTATTAAAACCCCCATATAAATTCATATGGGCTTATGGGAGCTCATGACGCATATATGCGTCATTGGTTGGTAAAGAGTTGAAAGGTGCTCCACTGTATTTACATTCTTGGGAACTGTATTCTAATTGAGTGTCTATTTTTTAACAGGTCGTAAACGAAAAGACCTTCATGGCAGCACTAGCAGCACCCACAAATCAGCCACCCTCCTTGACCGCCATCCCTCAAGCTCCTCCGCAAGCCGTCACCGCTTCTCCTCCGAAGCTTCCATGAGACTCTTCTCCCTCTCGCACACGGTCCACCCTCTGAAGCGGAAGCGACCTGCCGGCAGCGCTGTCACTTCCACACACCGGAGGAAGAAGCACAAGTCGGGAGAGAGCAAAACAGAGGAGCTGAATTTGAGCACTCTTAGTCAGGAAGAAGTCGAGTATAGCAGGACGGCCTCACAGAAGCTATCGGAACTATTAGACGATGAGTTACTTTGGGACAGTAAGACATAATTTTTTTTCCCTGTGTTTTTTTTTTTGTACAATATATTCCCTTCTTCAGGCATACATGCGCTTCAATGGTCAGTTCATTCTCTCTGGACGCACACCTTCGTATTCATATCAGTATACATGCAGTGATTTCTTATTTTTCCAATTTCTATTACATGACCAGCTTTTCTTAAGGGAAAGATTTATTTTTTTTCAGCATAATTTAATATACTAACGCTGTGCATAGTCACTGTCATCTCATGAAAATTAGCAAGTACTATTATAAACAAATCTATTAGGGTAGGGTATAGCTGCATAAT
>CBDBCK010000013.1:0-3815 GCA_965203345.1 Dehalococcoidia bacterium | reverse complement strand
GACTCTAATTATTTAAACCCTCTAATTATTCGAACATCACTGCACCTGACAAATCCGGAGGAGACGGACTCCAGGCAGGTGCTGCTGTAGGCAAACCTCAGGTCCGCTCGCCAGAGGGATGCAGGTACGATGAGAACATGAATATCAACCTTCTCGTGTACCAATAGTCATTCACCAAGCATGCATGGGAAGAGGGGACAATACATAACCTATTACTTGGGCGTCAAATGCTTATTTGGTCCCCAGACAACCTGCTGAGTAGTTTTCCGAAATCACAGCATAGGAGCTACCAAGCCACTGCAAAGTCAGCAAAAGGAATGCTTGTTGGATGAAAGCAAAAAATGTAGCCTCGAACCCAGCCGTCCCAACTTTTTATCACTTGCAAGCAAAAAAAAAAGCTGGGACGGCTGGGTTCAAGAATGTGGACTCAACTAGCACCACATAATCGTACCATGTATTGTGTGGCTCTTCACAGCTGACCTAGTTGACATTAATTTTGTGTAATGGGAGGGCATTGACGTAATGTCATAGTTGCCACAGGGCAATTACATGTATTCATTACAAAGTGGGTGGGGCTGGCTGGCTGCAGTTCAAACCTTATCTGAGAGGGGCTTTTGGAACGAAGGGATACCACCGTCCATCGCGATTAATTGAAGCTGCAGTAGACGGCAGCGCTGAAACGATCTGTCAGTGCAGTCAGCAACGCTAATGCCACACGGATCTTCACTGCAAAGCTAGCGCCTCGCAGAGTAGCTGTTTGCAGATGGAAATAAGTGACTCTTGCAAGGACCTGTCCTTTTTCACCGTGATCCCTCTCGGGATATTCACAGATGACGGTTTTCACACCCGTAGCTTCGCTTCGTTGCCACGTGAAAGCAGTATACTTCCGTATACTGCACTCTTCTCCGTTTAATTAATTTGGCGTCATTGCTAAGTTTGTATTTGGTACCAGTAAACTGGTACCGTGTACCTGGTACCCAGAACCGGTTAACCTAGTACCTACCGTCTCGCTTTTGGTTGCACGCGACAATGCCCAAGGAGAGAGCCACGCGGAAGTCGGCGAGAGACCACCGACAGCGATGCCAACAAGGTGAAAGAGGCTGCTTTAGCTGGAGGGGAGTACTGCAGTTGCATTTAGAAAATGGCGGGTACCCACCGTGGTAGGACGGCTGGCTTCCAGTTGAAATGGCAACAGGAACTATAATTTTGAGTTTTGCCAGGGTTACTAAAAGGAAGTGTACCATCCGGGTTCTGGTATTGAAAGTTGAATGAATTTTAGAAGGAACCCCCCTCCCCCCCCCCCCCCCCCCCCCCCCCCAACTCTACTTAATATGTACATGATACACAATACTCTGGAGTGAAATTACATACGTGTATCTGCTGTTGTATTACTGGTTCGCCATGTGGCCTGTCACGTTTAATTTGGACCCCTTCAAATTCGTTCCCCCCGGAACGAATTTTTCTGAAATATATGGACCCCCCCTGAAAAATTTGTTCCCCCCGGCTTGCACGTGCAAGTTTGGATCGATTACTTGCCGACCGTTCCACGAAGGCAAGTCAGTGCCTGCAGTAGGGCCTAGGGCCGTCGGAAGCGGGGCGGCTGGGGCGGCCTGAGCCGCCCCACTTTTCATACCAATTTTTTTTCGTAGGCGTTTGTACTTTCGCGTGCTACGGCACCACGTCCCACCCGCGCACAGCGTGCGAGTGAGGCGTGGCCCGCGACACTATGAGCTGGCTGTATGCTTGATCTCGGCCTGTATGGAGTTTGCATGACCTTCAATATAGCGAGATCCTGCGAGAGCAGCTTCTTTACCGCTGAAAAATGAGTCGCATAATTTTTTCCGCGCTTCGCAGAGAAGGGTGCTGAAGGCTTGCCACTCTGAGCCAACTTCAGGTCACTTCGGAGTGACTAAGACGTACAAGAGAACGGCAGAGAGTCCATATTTCCAGAGAAAAAGTTATGGGGGGTCCATATTCATTAAAAAAATTGTTCCGGCACATGACTTGGAGGGGTCCAAATTTTTCAGAGGGGATCCAGATTTTGCAGTGAAATAAGTTCCGGGGGGTCCATATTTTTCGAAAAATTCGTTCCGGGGGGAACCAATTTTGGGGGGTCCATTTTTACCGTGACAGGCCCAGTTGATAATTGATATAACTTTCATAAGGTATTCATAACGCTGAATTTTTTGTATGACTGTTGGGTACATTTTGTGAATTGCACTACATATAGGTTAGACATCGAGTCGATGGGATCTACGCGATTTAGAAACCCGAGGGCCCGAGGCTGTAGCGTCCCGAGCGAAGCGAGGGCGCTACTAAGGGCCCGAGGGTTTCTAAATCGCGTAGATCCCATTGGACGAGATATCTAACCAATTTAGAGTATAGCAACAGTATTAAACTACGCTAGCACTTCAGGTAGCACAATGGACCTCTTGAGTGACGAGCTGCTAGAGTGGATACGGGATGCGTCTGACGATGAGCCAGGCTGGTAAGTGGCGGTGATAAATATTATCGTTCGGTATCGAGAGTCGCTGCCGCTTGCGACTTTCATCTCGCTTGAATCTGACATCAAATCGAAGCTTGAAAGCGCTTCTCTTCATTTCTGCAGCGAGTTTAGTCGGCTCTACAACGCTGCTAAACGGTACGTACTGCCTAGCCTCGTACCCAGGCGCATTTGCCATTTACGAGGCTACGTACTGCCACGCTTGCAACGTAAGCTTAATTACATTTTTGCTGCTATTATGACGTAATTTTAATTTGTGTTCCGGATATCCTGGGGGTATCTATAGAGTCCACGGTAGGTGGACTCTATGAGATTTAGAGACCATGCATTAACCAATCAAATTGCGAGATTTTGCAACACTATACTCTAAAAAATATTATTTTTATGAATTAATGGCAGGCTAGGGTTGCATCACATCGGGTAATCATATGGATTCGAGTGCAATTTGGGAAAATGAGCAATAGGCAATTTGCCTATTGCGAATGAAATTTGCGTATTGCGAATGAAATTATTCCCAAATCATACGAGAATGCATGATTCCATGTTAATCACACATCATCACAGTTCCTATAGCTATAGCCTTTATTGAGTTTGTTGAAAAGTGTGTGATTACTGCATTTATAGAATGCGCAACACAATTCATAACAGTACCAATTCACAGAATGTGCCTAACATGACTATCAGTATTTGCCCCCCCCCTCTCCTCTCCTAAACCCTCGTATGTAAATTTCGTACTTTATAGAAATGTAACGGATCTGAAAGCCCCCATATTAGTATTATCGGAGAGGATGTACATGTACAAATACACATGTAGCAAAGAGCTAGAAACTAATAACTCAAAGCACTAGAAGTCTCTAGCAGAGACATGCCCACGCTGCATAGTTTACAACTGGGACCTGGCAGGGCTGCAGACTTGGTTGATGGAGCTGTTGGTACAGTGTAGCTGGCTGTGTATCCGAACCCAGAGTGTACAGCCAATATGAGCATGTGTCTAGAGTCCGGCCCCCGTCATATTCTAGTTGTGACCGTATTAAAAAATGGTGGAATGTACCGTTGTTAAATAAGAAAGAGCTGGAGATGCAGCGAATGGAACTGCTTTGGCAACTATCAGGTACACACCCGGCCATTTTTTTTTAGATTTCAATGTTACTGTCATGTTTAGCAATTGTTTAACCCTGTAAATCGCGAGATAGGCCGATTTTTTGAGTGGACAGACACCGGACGAACAGACAGACAGACAGACGGACAGACAGAACCAATCGCTTAACCCCGCCGCCACCTACGCGGCGCGGGGTAAATATTGAAGATAGAA
>CBDBCK010000012.1:0-1598 GCA_965203345.1 Dehalococcoidia bacterium | reverse complement strand
ACGCCAATCTTCAGAAAAAGAGACACTACATGAGCGCGGTGAACTTCCAAGTGGAGTTCTGTAGTCACGGCACCGATATAATTTCTACCGGATTTGAACTGGTCAATGGACGCTACTACTGGGATTATGTAAAAAAAACAGGCTCCTCAATGGCCGCTCCCCAAGTGGCCGCGGTGGTTTCTCTCCTTTGGTCACACTACCCTCGTTGCTCAGGTGATCAGATCCGTTCTGTCCTTGCTAAGACAGCCACTGGTCATAGATACTCTTGAGGTCCATGCGATGATAACTGTGGCTTTGGCATCCCTCAACTACAAGATGCATATGATCTCCTGGACAGTACTCGTTCGTATTCTGGATCTACCGACTACAACTGCAACGTCGCTGGTCTCATCTTATCTTCGACCAATAATGTTTGCGATTGCGTCAATAGTCGAGGCGATCCTTCAAAGTGCCTCGATGTGAGCGATAGTATCGGCGCCTCCAAGGTCTCACAATACCAGCAGACATCAAGCCACAGTTCTACCAATACCAGATGCGCTGATAATTCGTCGGCCAGATTCAAGCTTGCTGTTTCATCTCGTAATCTCCAGATTCAAATTCTCAACCGAAAGAAGAATCGTAACAATAATAAGAAAAGGAACCGTCGAAAGGTCACAAGGGGTTGTGAATTTGTTGGAAAGGCATCATACGCGCAAATCGTTAAGTACTGCCGAAATACCAAGGTCAGGCAATCCTGCAAACGAACGTGTTCTTATGCTGGGTTCGAGTATGCCGATTGTACGTTCTGATGCTAAAAGGATAATAGTCGAATGTCAATGCATGCAGTACGATAATAGTGACGACTTCTTTAGGTTAAGAAGAACAACTATTGTAAACAATTCCGGCAAGCGTGGAGCAGCTGCGCTGGCAACTGTTTCTCACTTGCTGATTTATTTGGCACCAAAATTGGGCTCTTGACTTCTTTTGTCGAATGTATTTGCACCCTCGGGGTCTATTCCTTCTTCTTTGGCGCGCGTTTTGCAGGTCTCTTTTGTTAGCATTTCTCTCTTGGCGCACGTTGATTCGGAACCTTGCGCCTCTCTTGTCTTTACATTTCGGGAGGTTTTGTTTCGTTGTGGGGATGTCGGCCTTGCTGGGCCAAACGGGATCCTCAATATCTTCATCTACAAAGTCAAGAGGACTCCGTTCGTTGTAGGATGCGCTTGGATCGATGCACTTGGACGGGTCGCCATTGCTATTGATGCAATCGCAGACGCTGGCGGTGGATGATAAAATTATTCCACCAACGTCGCAATCATAATCTCGAGAGACACCGGGAAATGACTTGGTGCTATCGAGAAGTTTGTAGGCATCTTGAAGCTGAGGAATGCCAAAGCCACACTCTTGAGTGCACCGTTGAAGTCTTCCCGATCCTGTGTCGAATTTCTTGGCTGTCGCTGCAAGGACTGATCGTATTTGGGTTGCCGAACACCGGGGGTAGTGCGACCAAAGATGGCCGGCGATGGCGGCTACTTGGGGTGTGCTCATGGAAGTCCCAGACTTGCGCACAAAGTTGTATCGGTAGGAGTCTGACTCGTCCAATGAAAAGCCGGTTGAAA
>CBDBCK010000011.1:15000-20000 GCA_965203345.1 Dehalococcoidia bacterium | reverse complement strand
ATCCAGAGTTCACCAACGAAGCGGGCTAGGCCCGGTTGGTCTTTGTTCCTAATAAAAGCACGCCTTCCAGGGTGGTCGGCGCTTGGTAGCATGTATTAGCTCTAGAATTACCACAGTTATCCATGTAGGGCAACTCGTTCCAAGGAACCATGACTGATTTAATGAGCCATCCGCAGTTTCGCTTGATACAAGCTTGTACTAACACATGCATGGCTTAATCTTTGAGACAAGCATATGACTACTGGCAGGATCAACCAGGTAGAACCGAGTTCGGAATTGCGGCGAGCCTCCGCTTTTTAAGGAAGAGGCTCGCACCATCGAAAACGGAACGGGCGACCCGGGGGTCGCGTTTCAAAGAATTTCCGCCAAGGGACTAAAAGTCGCCAAGGGGCCCTGTTAAGGCTACTAGGCCAGTGGGCCCAGGGATCTGTCCGCCTCCCCGGTCCGTTCGAGCTACTCTGCCAGGCTATTTTCACAGATTCCCCGCGTGAGAGGACACCACGCAGATCAAAATGCACCGCCGCAGAAAAGTATCGCGGCGGCGCACTCTATACAGAACCTTCGCGCCGTGGGGGCTGCCCACCGCATCTCCTAGGAAGGGTCTGCTCTGCCAATCCCGCTTAGTTTTTTTTACTGTGCGGTGTCCGGGCGGTACGAGGGCAACTCGGCTAGGTCCCTCGAGACGGTCGCACGAGCCACGATCTCACCCGGTAATCTCCGTGACACCGAAGGTGCCTACACGGTCGGTAACCCGTCGGACTCCACTCCCGCGAACACGCACTAACGCGCTCACGGGCGGTCTCACCTCGACGCTTTTCACATTTTACCGCGAAAAACACGCCTCGGGCCAGGTCGCCAACCCCGGAGAGGTAGTTTACAATCGTTCCACCGATTTCACACAAAAGCCAATAGTATACTAGCTCTCATAATCCATCGATCCCGACTGACTACTACCCCTCTTATATATAGCAAAGTTTTCGACCGGATCCCATTACGGCCTGTTTTCACCATGCTGCGCATGTTTTACTTAACTACACGAGTCAATGGCGCTCTAGGGAAGCCGACCCTCAATTTTACTTTTCGATTTCTGTTCTTGCGAGAGGTCAAAAATGGCGCAACGCCTTCGCGGAAAAGTCACGCTGCACGCTAAACCCTCCCTTCACAACAAAAAAATTTCTCGCGCCAACCTGGACAACTCACCCCTCCTATATATTACGACTTTTCTGTCCGGACTCCATCAATCTCGAGCGGCCACCATACCTCGACCTAGCCCGACGTTTTCGGGCAAGTAAATGGAGCGTGCCCCCTCATTGATCGTTTACGCCGGGAACCGAAGCATACCGCAAGTAGGCCATGCTTGGATGCCAGCACACGGGGCAATCGCTGGGGAACACTTTTTGCAACACCTTCGCAAAACTGGACAAAATAATGCTCTTACAGTGGTCCTTAAGCGTAGCTCCTATACGTACAAAAACCTCCTGCACCAGCAAAGGATCCGACTGCTCTAGGGTCAAGACCCCGTACCACATCTACTGAGAACATCCTAACCTCCTTGCTCCTCTACGTACAAACCACCTTGGTCACCTGTAAACACCTTGTACCTTAAGAGAGTCATGGTTAATCACTCAGTTCACCCGCGCCACCATCCCCGGCGGATACGGGCAAAGGAAATGGTTCGCGTTTCGCCTATGTGTACTTCTACCAGCCCGTTGCTCCTCTACGTACAAAACACCTTTGGTCACCTGTAAACTCCTAGTACCTTAAGAGAGTCATGGTTAATCACTCAGTTCACCCGCGCTTACCATCCCCGGCGGATACGGGCAAAGGAAAGGGTTCGCGTTTCGCCTATGTGTACTTCTACCAGCCCGTTGCTCCTCTACGTACAAAACACCTTTTGTCACCTGTAAACTCCTAGTACCTTAAGAGAGTCATGGTTAATCACTCAGTTCACCCGCGCTTACCATCCCCGGCGGATACGGGCAAAGGAAAGGGTTCGCGTTTCGCCTATGTGTACTTCTACCAGCCCGTCGCTCCTCTACGTACAAAACACCTTTGGTCACCTGTGAACACCTTGTACCTTAATAGAGTCATGGTTACTCCCGCCGTTTACCCGCGCTTACCATCCCCGGCGGATACGGGCAAAGGAAAGGGTTCGCGGTTCGCCTATGTATACTCCTACCAGTCCGTTGCTCCTCTACGTACAAAACACCTTTTGGTCTCCTGTGAACACCTTGCACCTTAAGCATGGTTACTCCCGCCGTTTACCCGCGCTTACCTTCCCCGGCGGATACGGGCATGGTTACTCCCGCCGTTTACCCGCGCTTACCTTCCCCGGCGGATACGGGCAAAGGAAATGGTTCGCGTTTTCGCCTGTGTGTACTTCTACCAGTCCGTTGCTCCATATAAAGTGAGTCGTGGTTACTCCCGCCGTTTGCCCGCGCTTACCATCCCCGGCGCATACGGGCAAAGGAAAAGGCTCGTGTGTCGCCTCGGTGCTCTACCAGGCTGTTGCTACTCTACGTACAAAATACCTTGGTCCTGTCAACACCTGACCATATAAGGAGAGTCATGGTTACTCCCGCCGTCTACCCGCGCTTTACCATCCCCGGCGGATACGGGCAAAAGAAACGGTTCGCGTGTCGCCTCGGTACTCTACCAGACCGTTGCTACTCACCGTACAAAAACTACCTTGTTCCTCTACGTACAAGATGCCTTGCTCCTCAACGTACAAAAACTAAACCTTGTTCCTCTACGTACAAGATACCTTGCTACTCACCGTACAAAAAACTACCTTGTTCCTCTACGTACAAGACACCTTGCTCCTCACCGTACAAAAACTCAACCTTGTTCCTCTACGTACAAGATACCTAGCTACTCACCGTACAAAAACTACCTTGTTCCTCTACGTACAAGATACCTAGCTACACACCGTACAAAAACTAAACCTTGTTCCTCTACGTACAAGAGACCTAGCTACACACCGTACAAAAACTAAACCTTGTTCCTCTACGTACAAGACACCTTGCTCCTCACCGTACAAAAACTAAACCTTGTTCCTCTACGTACAAGATACCTTGCTACCCACCGTACAAAAAACTAGACCTTGTTCCTCTACGTACAAGATACCTAGCTCCTCACCGTACAAAAACTTAACCTTGTTCCTCTACAGACAAGACACCTGGCTACTCAACGTATAAAACCTACATTGCGCCTCTATGTACAAGGCACCTACCTCCTCTACCGGTCCTAACATCCCCGGTAGACGCGGGCAGGTGGACGGGGCAATGTCGCCCCCGTGCTCCTACACGTACAAAACTCAACTTTGAAATCTGTCAATCACACGTACAGGCACCGTTTCTCTTATGCGTACCAAAGACGGGACACACCGGCGGCACTCTCTGCAGATTGGCAAATGATGCCCTCCTGTCATATATAGGCTCCTGCCGGGATGTCTCCCCGCCAATCTTTTAAAGAAGCACGCCATACCGGCAAGAAAACGAGCCCCGTAAACCTAGCCCCTCCGCGTAAAAAACAACTTGAGAGAACAGAACGTTGTTTTCCCGGACACCGCGTCTCCTCTGACTACGAACCTTCTAGCACGCCGGGACCTCTGGCGGTCTTATCAGGCCCTGTGTACGCGGTATTTTCATGCCACTCTCAAGCCCTTGACGGTGCGCACCTTGCACGCGGATAGCTACCGTTGCTCCCCCACGTACAACACCGTACTTTGGAACTTTTCTAGCACCGTGCACATAACTCATATTACCGTTGCTACTAAACGTACAGAACTGTACTTTGAAATGTTTCAAGCACCTTAACGTACAAAGCTGTACTGCCGAAGCAAACATGCTTTTTCAACCAGCGTTGCTCCTCCACGTACAAGAAACGAAGCTACTGAACGTACAAACACTACCTCGCTCGTACGAGTACAATACACCCGACTCCTCTCGGGTCACTCCACGGGCATCACCAACTCCTGGCCAGCCGGTAGACGCGGGCAGGTGGACGGGGCAATGTCGCCTCCGTGCTCCTATACGTACAATGCTGTACTTTGAAAATCTTTTCAGGCACATGTGCAGACACCGTTGCTCCTCTACGTACAAAAAGGCAAAACCGGCGGCACTCTCTGCAGATTGGCAAATGATGCCGCCCTGTCACATATAAGCCTGTGCTAGGGTGTCTCCTCGCCAAGCTTTTAAGAAGCACGCCAAACTGCCAAGAAAACAAGCCCCCAAAACCTAGCCCCTCAACGTACAAAACAACTCGAACAGAAGGCAAAGTTGATTTTCCAGACCCCGTGTCTCCTTTGACTACCAACCTTCATCGCACGCCTGGACCTCTGGCGGTCTTACAAGGCCCTGCGTACGCGGTATTTTCGGGCCACTCTCAACTCATAGCTACCGTTCGTTGCTCCTCTACGTACAACTCTGTACTTTGAAATTTTTCAAGCACCATGCACACATATATATTATGATACCACCGTTGCTCCTCTACGTACAAGACTGTACTTTGAGAAATTTTTCAAGCACCGTGCACATATGTATTCTGATACCACCGTTGCTCCTATACGTACAAGACTGTACTTGGAAAATTTTCAAGCACCGTGCACATATGTATTATGATACCACCGTTGCTCCTCTACGTACAAGACTGTACTTTGAGAAATTTTTCAAGCACCGTGCACACATGTATTATTATGATACCACCGTTGCTCCTATACGTACAATGCTGTACTTTGAAAATCTTTTGTCACAGGTGCAGACACCGTTGCTCCTCTACGTACAAAAAGGCAAAACCGGCGGCACTCTCTGCAGATTGGCAAATGATGCCGCCCTGTCATATATAAGCCTGTGCTAGCATGTCTCCTCGCCAAGCTTTTAAGAAGCACGCCAAACTGCCAAGAAAACAAGCCCCCAAAACCTAGCCCCTCAACGTACAAAACAACTTGAACAGAAAGCAAAGTTGTTTTTCCAGACCCCGTGTCTCCTTTGACTACCAAC
>CBDBCK010000011.1:0-10000 GCA_965203345.1 Dehalococcoidia bacterium | reverse complement strand
GGGGCGCCGAAAACCTCCCCTTACGCTGAATCTCCCGGCCGAAGGTGTGCGGGGCCCTTCCGTTTACTTCTCGGCAGCTTCACGTCCTATTGAACTCTCTCTTCAAAGTTCTTTTCAACTTTCCCTCATGGTACTTGTGAACTATCGGTCTCGTGCCTAGTATTTAGCCTTGGATGGAGTTTACCACCCTTCTTAGGGCTGCATTCCAAAACAACCCGACTCTTAGAAGCCTGAAGGCCACCGGTGACGGGCGCCTGCGGGGGCCTAACACACTCTATGGGATAAAGCCTCCTTCACAAGGACGTCGGCTCCACGTCTCCGGTTAGCCACGGCTTCCTCACGCCACATTTCTCGCACGCCGCTAGGACGCGGAGATTCGGCGATGGGCTCTTCCCGCTTCACTCGCCGCTACTGAGGGAATCCTGGTTAGTTTCTTTTCCTCCGCTTAGTAATATGCTTAAATTCAGCGGGTAATCTCGCTCGATCTGAGGTCGAGTCATCAATTCAAATGACCGAGTTCAATGCTTGGTGCGATGGGCTCCCTCCGGCGAAAGACTGTGGGCCGGCTACAAGCCAGGGACCGCTTTGTCTGTTACAACAAGTAGTCTTCGCCTAGGAACCCTCCACAGCGGCCAAGTGCACTTCGTTTTTATTCGGCAACCTTTGAACATTTCGCTTACCGGTGCGTATGGCCGGGATTTACAACGGTCAGAACACAACGCGGATTGCCCGCTGGTTCCGCCTCACCCGGACCCGCTCCAGCCGCACCCTAAACCTCACGGTCGGGGCACGGTCACGAAAGCAAAGTCTGTTTGCCGGCGAAGCGCGCCGCAAACTGGGAACCTCTACGTCCGCAACTAGTCTATGCGCTCTGGCCGGTTAAGGCCAGGTTATTGCGGATGCGGATTACCGTCGCTATCGCACGCATCAGATGCGTGATTTCTGGTACTTTTGTTTACGACCCTCAGACGAACGAGGTCCGGGCCACGGGGGGTCCGGACCGCCATGTGCGTTCAAAATGCCAATGATCAATGTGTTCTGCAATTCACATTGCTTCTCGCAGCTGGCTGCGTTCTTCATCGGCGCACGAGCCGAGCGATCCACCACCGAGAATTGTCTCTTAATTGATTTCGGGGTCTGATATGTAAAATTCAGACATGTCAAGGTTTAGTTTGGTTTTAAAAGCAGGGCGGTCTCGACACCCAGGCGAAGCGGTCGGCCCCGAGGCTATCTTTTAGCCCAAACGACTGCAACGCCATAGGCGGAAGTTTGTCTCTTTAATACTGGCCCGGTCTTACCTTTCGAGCCGGGTCCCCCTCAGCTGCCGAACATGGGAATCGCTGATAGTGCTTTCGACTCGCGGTGAAGCGAGAATCGCACCAGGGAGCTTTTTAACCCAGAACGTGGGCCGAGGGCCTGGTAACCCTGCCGGTCACAGGTCTAGCATCAGGTTCGAGGCGCCTACTCGCCCCCGACCAGCATCGCTGCTGGGACGGGACGACTCGCCTCTCACAAAGCCGGCTACAAAGCCAAAAGCATTCCGGCTGGAATCGCTGTGGTGCTTTCAGTTCACTCGGCCGTTAGACCGAGAATCACACCAGGGAGCTTATCACCAGCACTTAGCGAGGTTGGTTTCTCGAGCCTCCCGCCCGCGGCACTGGAATCGCTGTGGTGCTTTCGACTCGCGGTAAGGCGAGAATCGCACCAGGGAGCTTTTTGACCAGGACGCGAGCGGCCCGCTCGAAGGAGGAATATGGGCTTAAAATTGCGCAGACTCTTGTCCTGTCCAGCTCCAGAAACTGGACAGTCGGTAGGGCCAAGCCACCGTGAGCTCGTGCCTGTCGAGGGCTGTGCTAGCAGCTCCCGACGGCCGAGCTCGGCCAAGTATGTCTGACGCACCCTCCACCACGGGTTGCGAACGCGTGAACGTTCGACTTGGTGTCTCTCGCCACGAGCGCCAACACTCCCGGTCTGGTTAGACCGCCGGGCTCAGTCGGCGCCCCCGACCAGTTTGAGTTTGGATCAATTTCACGTCGACGGACGGGAGACACTATGCGTTCGATCTAGGCCCACATTAGCAAATGGGTTTTCACCAAGTAAAGTGCAAAAGAGCACAGAACATGATAATGATCCTTCCGCAGGTTCACCTACGGAAACCTTGTTACGACTTTTACTTCCTCTAAATGATCAAGTTTGATCGTCTTTTCAGCGCAGGATCGGAGCCGGCGAACCGGCCCGACCCGGCCAATCCGAGGATCTCACTAAACCATTCAATCGGTAGTAGCGACGGGCGGTGTGTACAAAGGGCAGGGACGTAATCAACGCGAGCTGATGACTCGCGCTTACTGGGAATTCCTCGTTCAAGGGAAATAATTACAATTCCCTATCCCAATCACGAAAGAGGTTCAACGGATTTCCCAGACCTTCCGGCCAAGGGAAGACACACGCTGATTCCTTCAGTGTAGCGCGCGTGCGGCCCCGAACATCTAAGGGCATCACAGACCTGTTATTGCTCAATCTCGCGTGGCTAAACGCCACTAGTCCCTCTAAGAAGTTGTCGCATACCTCGGCGGGTAGCGCAACTATTTAGCAAGCCAGAGTCTCGTTCGTTATCGGAATTAACCAGACAAATCACTCCACCAACTAAGAACGGCCATGCACCACCACCCACAGAATCAAGAAAGAGCTCTCAATCTGTCAATCCTTACTGTGTCCGGGCCGGGTGAGTTTTCCCGTGTTGAGTCAAATTAAGCCGCAGGCTCCACTCCTGGTGGTGCCCTTCCGTCAATTCCTTTAAGTTTCAGCTTTGCAACCATACTTCCCCCGGAACCCAAAAACTTTGGTTTCCCGGAAGCTGCTTGCCGTGTCATTGATATAACGCCGGCGAATCGCCGGTCGGCATAGTTTATGGTTAGAACTAGGGCGGTATCTGATCGCCTTCGAACCTCTAACTTTCGTTCTTGATCAATGAAGACATTCTTGGCAAACGCTTTCGCTACCGGTCGTCTTGCGGCGATCCAAGAATTTCACCTCTCACACCGCAATACGAATGCCCCCGTCAGTCCCTCTCAATCATTACCTCGGACTCTTAAAACCAACGCAATAGAACCGAGGTCCTATTCCATTATTCCATGCTCTACTGTTCAGGCTGTTGCGCCTGCTTTGAACACTCCAATTTTTTCAAAGTAAACGTTCCGGCCGCACCCGGCACTCAGTTAAGAGAACCGGGCGACAAGCCGCGAGGGAGGCTGGTACAAACAGTGCACCCCTTACGAGGGACCGTGAGCCCAAGCCCTAGATACGACTACGAGCTTTTTAACTGCAGCAGCATTAATATACGCTACTGGAGCTGGAATTACCGCGGCTGCTGGCACCAGACTTGCCCTCCAGTAGATCCTCGTTAAAGGATTTAAAGTGTACTCATTCCAATTACAGGGCCTCGAAAGAGTCCTGTATTGTTATTTTTCGTCACTACCTCCCCGTGTCGAGAGTGGGTAATTTGCGCGCCTGCTGCCTTCCTTGGATGTGGTAGCCATTTCTCAGGCTCCCTCTCCGGAATCGAACCCTGATTCTCCGTTACCCGTTACGACCATGGTAGGCGCATAACGTACCATCGAAAGTTGATAGGGCAGACGTTTGATGGTTTCTGTCGCCGGTGCTTTGACCGTGCGATCTGCTAAGTTATCCAGAGTTCACCAACGAAGCGGGCTAGGCCCGGTTGGTCTTTGTTCCTAATAAAAGCACGCCTTCCAGGGTGGTCGGCGCTTGGTAGCATGTATTAGCTCTAGAATTACCACAGTTATCCATGTAGGGCAACTCGTTCCAAGGAACCATGACTGATTTAATGAGCCATCCGCAGTTTCGCTTGATACAAGCTTGTACTAACACATGCATGGCTTAATCTTTGAGACAAGCATATGACTACTGGCAGGATCAACCAGGTAGAACCGAGTTCGGAATTGCGGCGAGCCTCCGCTTTTTAAGGAAGAGGCTCGCACCATCGAAAACGGATCGGGCGACCCGGGGGTCGCGTTTCAAAGAATTTCCGCCAAGGGACTAAAAGTCGCCAAGGGGCCCTGTTAAGGCTACTAGGCCAGTGGGCCCAGGGATCTGTCCGCCTCCCCGGTCCGTTCGAGCTACTCTGCCAGGCTATTTTCACAGATTCCCCGCGTGAGAGGACACCACGCAGATCAAAATGCACCGCCGCAGAAAAGTATCGCGGCGGCGCACTCTATACAGAACCTTCGCGCCGTGGGGGCTGCCCACCGCATCTCCTAGGAAGGGTCTGCTCTGCCAATCCCGCTTAGTTTTTTTTACTGTGCGGTGTCCGGGCGGTACGAGGGCAACTCGGCTAGGTCCCTCGAGACGGTCGCACGAGCCACGATCTCACCCGGTAATCTCCGTGACACCGAAGGTGCCTACACGGTCGGTAACCCGTCGGACTCCACTCCCGCGAACACGCACTAACGCGCTCACGGGCGGTCTCACCTCGACGCTTTTCACATTTTACCGCGAAAAACACGCCTCGGGCCAGGTCGCCAACCCCGGAGAGGTAGTTTACAATCGTTCCACCGATTTCACACAAAAGCCAATAGTATACTAGCTCTCATAATCCATCGATCCCGACTGACTACTACCCCTCTTATATATAGCAAAGTTTTCGACCGGATCCCATTACGGCCTGTTTTCACCATGCTGCGCATGTTTTACTTAACTACACGAGTCAATGGCGCTCTAGGGAAGCCGACCCTCAATTTTACTTTTCGATTTCTGTTCTTGCGAGAGGTCAAAAATGGCGCAACGCCTTCGCGGAAAAGTCACGCTGCACGCTAAACCCTCCCTTCACAACAAAAAAATTTCTCGCGCCAACCTGGACAACTCACCCCTCCTATATATTACGACTTTTCTGTCCGGACTCCATCAATCTCGAGCGGCCACCATACCTCGACCTAGCCCGACGTTTTCGGGCAAGTAAATGGAGCGTGCCCCCTCATTGATCGTTTACGCCGGGAACCGAAGCATACCGCAAGTAGGCCATGCTTGGATGCCAGCACACGGGGCAATCGCTGGGGAACACTTTTTGCAACACCTTCGCAAAACTGGACAAAATAATGCTCTTACAGTGGTCCTTAAGCGTAGCTCCTATACGTACAAAAACCTCCTGCACCAGCAAAGGATCCGACTGCTCTAGGGTCAAGACCCCGTACCACATCTACTGAGAACATCCTAACCTCCTTGCTCCTCTACGTACAAACCACCTTGGTCACCTGTAAACACCTTGTACCTTAAGAGAGTCATGGTTAATCACTCAGTTCACCCGCGCCACCATCCCCGGCGGATACGGGCAAAGGAAATGGTTCGCGTTTCGCCTATGTGTACTTCTACCAGCCCGTTGCTCCTCTACGTACAAAACACCTTTGGTCACCTGTAAACTCCTAGTACCTTAAGAGAGTCATGGTTAATCACTCAGTTCACCCGCGCTTACCATCCCCGGCGGATACGGGCAAAGGAAAGGGTTCGCGTTTCGCCTATGTGTACTTCTACCAGCCCGTTGCTCCTCTACGTACAAAACACCTTTTGTCACCTGTAAACTCCTAGTACCTTAAGAGAGTCATGGTTAATCACTCAGTTCACCCGCGCTTACCATCCCCGGCGGATACGGGCAAAGGAAAGGGTTCGCGTTTCGCCTATGTGTACTTCTACCAGCCCGTCGCTCCTCTACGTACAAAACACCTTTGGTCACCTGTGAACACCTTGTACCTTAATAGAGTCATGGTTACTCCCGCCGTTTACCCGCGCTTACCATCCCCGGCGGATACGGGCAAAGGAAAGGGTTCGCGGTTCGCCTATGTATACTCCTACCAGTCCGTTGCTCCTCTACGTACAAAACACCTTTTGGTCTCCTGTGAACACCTTGCACCTTAAGCATGGTTACTCCCGCCGTTTACCCGCGCTTACCTTCCCCGGCGGATACGGGCATGGTTACTCCCGCCGTTTACCCGCGCTTACCTTCCCCGGCGGATACGGGCAAAGGAAATGGTTCGCGTTTTCGCCTGTGTGTACTTCTACCAGTCCGTTGCTCCATATAAAGTGAGTCGTGGTTACTCCCGCCGTTTGCCCGCGCTTACCATCCCCGGCGCATACGGGCAAAGGAAAAGGCTCGTGTGTCGCCTCGGTGCTCTACCAGGCTGTTGCTACTCTACGTACAAAATACCTTGGTCCTGTCAACACCTGACCATATAAGGAGAGTCATGGTTACTCCCGCCGTCTACCCGCGCTTTACCATCCCCGGCGGATACGGGCAAAAGAAACGGTTCGCGTGTCGCCTCGGTACTCTACCAGACCGTTGCTACTCACCGTACAAAAACTACCTTGTTCCTCTACGTACAAGATGCCTTGCTCCTCAACGTACAAAAACTAAACCTTGTTCCTCTACGTACAAGATACCTTGCTACTCACCGTACAAAAAACTACCTTGTTCCTCTACGTACAAGACACCTTGCTCCTCACCGTACAAAAACTCAACCTTGTTCCTCTACGTACAAGATACCTAGCTACTCACCGTACAAAAACTACCTTGTTCCTCTACGTACAAGATACCTAGCTACACACCGTACAAAAACTAAACCTTGTTCCTCTACGTACAAGAGACCTAGCTACACACCGTACAAAAACTAAACCTTGTTCCTCTACGTACAAGACACCTTGCTCCTCACCGTACAAAAACTAAACCTTGTTCCTCTACGTACAAGATACCTTGCTACCCACCGTACAAAAAACTAGACCTTGTTCCTCTACGTACAAGATACCTAGCTCCTCACCGTACAAAAACTTAACCTTGTTCCTCTACAGACAAGACACCTGGCTACTCAACGTATAAAACCTACATTGCGCCTCTATGTACAAGGCACCTACCTCCTCTACCGGTCCTAACATCCCCGGTAGACGCGGGCAGGTGGACGGGGCAATGTCGCCCCCGTGCTCCTACACGTACAAAACTCAACTTTGAAATCTGTCAATCACACGTACAGGCACCGTTTCTCTTATGCGTACCAAAGACGGGACACACCGGCGGCACTCTCTGCAGATTGGCAAATGATGCCCTCCTGTCATATATAGGCTCCTGCCGGGATGTCTCCCCGCCAATCTTTTAAAGAAGCACGCCATACCGGCAAGAAAACGAGCCCCGTAAACCTAGCCCCTCCGCGTAAAAAACAACTTGAGAGAACAGAACGTTGTTTTCCCGGACACCGCGTCTCCTCTGACTACGAACCTTCTAGCACGCCGGGACCTCTGGCGGTCTTATCAGGCCCTGTGTACGCGGTATTTTCATGCCACTCTCAAGCCCTTGACGGTGCGCACCTTGCACGCGGATAGCTACCGTTGCTCCCCCACGTACAACACCGTACTTTGGAACTTTTCTAGCACCGTGCACATAACTCATATTACCGTTGCTACTAAACGTACAGAACTGTACTTTGAAATGTTTCAAGCACCTTAACGTACAAAGCTGTACTGCCGAAGCAAACATGCTTTTTCAACCAGCGTTGCTCCTCCACGTACAAGAAACGAAGCTACTGAACGTACAAACACTACCTCGCTCGTACGAGTACAATACACCCGACTCCTCTCGGGTCACTCCACGGGCATCACCAACTCCTGGCCAGCCGGTAGACGCGGGCAGGTGGACGGGGCAATGTCGCCTCCGTGCTCCTATACGTACAATGCTGTACTTTGAAAATCTTTTCAGGCACATGTGCAGACACCGTTGCTCCTCTACGTACAAAAAGGCAAAACCGGCGGCACTCTCTGCAGATTGGCAAATGATGCCGCCCTGTCACATATAAGCCTGTGCTAGGGTGTCTCCTCGCCAAGCTTTTAAGAAGCACGCCAAACTGCCAAGAAAACAAGCCCCCAAAACCTAGCCCCTCAACGTACAAAACAACTCGAACAGAAGGCAAAGTTGATTTTCCAGACCCCGTGTCTCCTTTGACTACCAACCTTCATCGCACGCCTGGACCTCTGGCGGTCTTACAAGGCCCTGCGTACGCGGTATTTTCGGGCCACTCTCAACTCATAGCTACCGTTCGTTGCTCCTCTACGTACAACTCTGTACTTTGAAATTTTTCAAGCACCATGCACACATATATATTATGATACCACCGTTGCTCCTCTACGTACAAGACTGTACTTTGAGAAATTTTTCAAGCACCGTGCACATATGTATTCTGATACCACCGTTGCTCCTATACGTACAAGACTGTACTTGGAAAATTTTCAAGCACCGTGCACATATGTATTATGATACCACCGTTGCTCCTCTACGTACAAGACTGTACTTTGAGAAATTTTTCAAGCACCGTGCACACATGTATTATTATGATACCACCGTTGCTCCTATACGTACAATGCTGTACTTTGAAAATCTTTTGTCACAGGTGCAGACACCGTTGCTCCTCTACGTACAAAAAGGCAAAACCGGCGGCACTCTCTGCAGATTGGCAAATGATGCCGCCCTGTCATATATAAGCCTGTGCTAGCATGTCTCCTCGCCAAGCTTTTAAGAAGCACGCCAAACTGCCAAGAAAACAAGCCCCCAAAACCTAGCCCCTCAACGTACAAAACAACTTGAACAGAAAGCAAAGTTGTTTTTCCAGACCCCGTGTCTCCTTTGACTACCAACCTTCATCGCACGCCTGGACCTCTGGCTGGCGGTCTTACAAGGCCCTGCGTGCGCGGTATTTACGGGCCACTCTCAACTCATAGCTACCGTTCGTTGCGTTGCTCCTCTACGTACAACACTGTACTTTGAGAAATTTTCCAAGCACCATGCACATATGTTTATTATAATACCACCGTTGCTCCTCAACGTACAAAACTGTACTTTGAAATATTTTGTTTTCTGGGGCACCATGCACCTTGACGTACAAAGCTGCACTGTCAAAGTCAAACATGCGTTGCTCCTCTACGTATAAAACTGTACTTGGAAATTTTTCAAGCACCAAGCACATATATATTATGATTCCACCGTTGCTCCTCTACGTACAACACTGTACTTTGAGAAATTCTTCAAGCACCATGCGCATATATATTATGATACCACCGTTGCTCCTCAACGTACAAAACTGTACTTTGACATTTTTCAGGGGCACCATGCACCTTGACGTACAAAGCTGCACTGTCAAAGTCAAACATGCGTTGCTCCTCTACGTATAAAACTGTACTTGGAAATTTTTCAAGCACCAAGCACATATATATTATGATTCCACCGTTGCTCCTCTACGTACAACACTGTACTTTGAGAAATTCTTCAAGCACCATGCGCATATATATTATGATACCACCGTTGCTCCTCAACGTACAAAACTGTACTTTGACATTTTTCAGGGGCACCATGCACCTTGACGTACAAAGCTGCACTGTCAAGGGCAAGCACGCGTTGCTCCTCTACGTACAAAACTGTACTTGCAATTTTTTTTTTTTTGGTTTTTCACCGAACGCAAGCGCAAGAAACGAAGCTACTGAACGTACAAAAACTACCTTGCTCCTATACGTACAATGCTGTACTTTGAAAATCTTTTCAGGCACATGTGCAGACACCGTTGCTCCTCCACGTACAAAAAGGCAAAACCGGCGGCACTCTCTGCAGATTGGCAAATGATGCCGCCCTGTCATATATAAGCCTGTGCTGGGATGTCTCCTCGCCAAGCTTTTAAGAAGCACGCCAAACTGACAAGAAAACAAGCCCCCAAAACCTAGCCCCTCCACGTACAAAACAACTTGAGAAGAGAGCAAAGTTGTTTTTCCAGACCCCGTGTCTCCTTGGCCTACCAACCTTCATCGCACGCCTGGACCTCTGGCTGGCGGTCTAACAAGGCCCTGCGTACGCGGTATTTACGGGCCACTCTCAACTCATAGCTACCGTTCGTTGCGTTGCTCCTCTACGTACAACACTGTACTTTGAAATTTTCCAAGCACCATGCACATATGTTTATTATGA
>CBDBCK010000010.1:0-32055 GCA_965203345.1 Dehalococcoidia bacterium | reverse complement strand
CCAGGCCAACCCAATTATGGGGGGCATTGGTCGGTACGTATATGATCTGGCATTGGGCCTCCATGAGCGTGGCCACGAGGTCCATTTCTTCTGTAAGGATGATCAGCCAGCCCGGTGGGAGAGTCTGGGGTTTACGATCCATGGTATCTCGGCTGTTGAAAGTGCCATTGACCAGAATTTTGGCCCGTTGCCCATTTTGAACAAGAATCTCGGATATGCGCAAGCGGTTGTGCGACGATTGAGGGATCTGTATACAGAGGGGGTCGAGTTTGATGTGGTCCAAGTCCCCAACTGGGATACTGAAGGAATTGCGCTGATTCGTTCGGAAATATATCCCGTTGTGCTGGTCACGGTCACGCCACTGGCTAAGATTATCTCGGCTGAGCAGTGGCCAATCACGGATGACCTTTTGGCTTGTGTGGCATTAGATAAATGGCAAATCGAACATGCTGATACGGTGTGCTCACCCTCAGCCGGGGTGTGTAAGAGCTATAAGGAATTCATGGGTGTCTCGGCTGACTCGCTGCGCAACTGGCGTGTGGTGCCGCTCGGCATCATTCCTGAGCAGGCACAAGCCATGACACAGCATGCTCGTCATCGCCGTCTACTGTTTGTCGGTCGTCTGGAACGACGCAAAGGCGCTCACGTATTGTTAGAGATCCTCCCGACATTGCTCACCGAATTTCCTGAGTGGGAATGTCATCTCGTGGGCGATGATGTGATTTCCATGCCGGATGGTGGAACTTTCAAGGAAGGTTTTCTCAGGCAACATGCTGGGGTTCCATGGCTCAAGCGGGTATTCTTCCATGGGGTCATTGCAGAGGATGAGTTGCGACGCCATTATCAGATGTGTGACGTCTTTGTTGCCCCATCGCTTTTTGAGTCTTATGGCCTTATCTACCATGAGGCGATGCAATACGGAAAGGCGGTGGTTGGGTGTTGGACTGGTGGTGTGCCAGAAGTCGTGTGGCATAACGTTGAGGGGCTCTTGGTTGAACCAGGGTGACGGGGATGAACTTAAGCAAGCTTTGAGTACCCTAATGCGTGATGAGGCTTTGCGCACACGCATGGGGCGAGCCGGAGCTGAGCGTGTTCGTCAGCGGGTCAACTATCGCACCATGGCAGCAGGTATGGAGTCAGTCTATTATGAGGCTATTGCCGCAGTAGGAGAGGAACGGCGTACCCGTCGTATCCGCCATTGGCCGCGGAGCCTCCCGTTGTTTACACCATCCGAAGAGGTCACCATTCAAGGTCACTGGATAGCGAGGACGGCGACAAACGGGCAAACCTATAAGCTTGGGAAGCCCGGTGCCATAATCAGTTTTCAGGCCTCTCCAGGGACTTGGTTGCAAATAACAGCGTTGCGCCACGACTGGAGCGGCATCTTGGAGGTCCGAGGCGGCGGCGATTGGGTTCGGCACCTCGATTTGTATCAGCCTCATGCGCAATTTGACTATCAATGCCACATTGATGTACCCGTGAATGGAACCGACGAGTCCGTCACGGTTACGTTTAGAGTGTTGCCAGAGCGTAATCCTGCAAGTTTTGCCTGTGAAGTGTGGTTGAAACAGATTGCGGTGTCGAGCGCAGAAGCCATAGCCTGACCAGCGAAAGCAAGAGGCTTTGTTCGGTACCCATGTTTCTTGGTCACTATGCCAGGCCGTCAGTAATCACTGAGTCGATCGGATTAATCCAGCGCCTATGTTCGTTCACCCTTTTTGTAAGACTCACCACACCACTAACTTTTCTGGCAATGGTATAAAAGCAGGAGGGCATCATCCATAGGCCTGATTAAGTTGGCGGATAGAAGAACCACTGGGGATATGCCATGAAGAAACGGGTTCTAGAGCGGCGTTGCTCATGTTAGAAGTCAGAGAGCCCGCGAAATGCGACTGGAATTCTGAGACTCAGAATTCTTTAAGTGATCCCATAGGACGAATATTTATAGACGTCACAGTCACAGCTATACATGTAGGAAACAGTGGGATACAGCGGGTTGTCAGAAATACTGTTCGTCACTATCAGGGAGTCTCTGAAAAATACAAGATTGAATGTAAAACTGTAATTTGGAAGGGCAATGGTTTTGTTGCTGTGCAGAAGATACAGTTCAGGAAATCATCTGAAGATCCAAATACTCCAAAGAGTTTCAGCTTTATTCGCGCTACCCTGGAATTATTCGACCCGTTGGTCAGAGTCGCGAGGATTGGACTTAGAGCACTTGACAGATTGCAGTGTACGCTTGAAAAGCGTATGGAGAGGAAACGTGACACGCTTACGATGATCATGCACCGTTGTCTGAAGGTATTCAGTTCCTCACTACGAAGGTCCAAGTTGATTCTGAAAAATTACATTCTTTATCCGGAGCTGTTTCTTCAAAAGAGCCTGAAAATGCAAACGGGCGATCTCCTTCTTCTGCTTGATTCTTCGTGGGACGTGCCTTTTTGGCGTGATGTCGGTAAGGCCAAAGCTAACGGTGCCAAGATCGCATTTGTTTTATATGACCTTATACCGATTAATGCACCGCGATTTTGTGTTCCCGAGTATGTTCGTTGTTTTTCAGAATGGCTGACAAAGGTAATCGAAGTGGCTGACTACTGCGTTGCAATCTCAGAGTCAGCGAAAGAGGAGTTTAGACAATACCTAGAACGCCATGCCTCCACGTATCGTAGAGGCGATCCCCTAAAGTTGGGATCTTTCCGGTTAGGTGCAGACTTAGATCTCAACACGGAGAATGAAGGTATACGAAACAATGTGAGAGATATCTTGGACAGCTTTGAGCGGTGCAGGCCGTACGTCGTGGTCTCTACAATTGAACCTCGGAAGAATCATGGGTATCTCTTGGACGCGTTTGAACTGGTGTGGTCTGCAGGAATAGAGGCCAAACTTTATGTTATCGGAAAAATTGGATGGCTTTGCGATGAAATTGTAGAACGGATACAGGCACACCCACTCTGGCAGAAGTCGCTCTTCATGCTCAATGACGTGAACGACAGTGAGTTGCAGTTTGTCTATCGTCATGCCAAGGCGTTGATTTGTCCATCAGTGTACGAAGGGTTTGGACTACCCATTGTCGAAGCCCTGAACCAGAAACTGCTTGTTTTGGCTAGCGATATCCCAGTTCACAGAGAAGTCGGACGAAACTATTGCCTTTATTTTGGCCTCGAATCTCCTGAAAATTTAGCCAAACTGGTTATAGATTTAGAGTCTCAAGGCCAACTTCCCTCGCACGCCTCCTCCGATGATTTCCATTGTTTGACGTGGGAGCAGAGCTGCGCAGAGCTCTTCGAGAAAATCATCGTTCTGAGGAATGATGAACGCGAAACAGTCACTGGCCTAAGAAAATGAGGAAAGATTCGTCGCCGTGATAGATCTTTGATGCCCCGAGTTCTCAAATCCCCCAGTTTCCCCACTTCTTCCTCCTTCTTTACTGCCGATCTGCCGACGATAGCGAAAGATCATTTGTCACAATCGTCACTCTGTTTTCTATTGCTGATCCCCAATCCCTCAAGATCTTGGAACGGTATCTGCATAAGGATTCCAGAATTCTGGTGATTGATCGTAGTTCCAATCGAGGTCTGAACGCCGCGAGGAATGGTGATTATGAAGTAGCCAGTACGTCGTTGCTAAGAGATCCTTGCCATCGCCAAGGGATGGGAAAGACCGCAAGGAGGCGTGTCGAACTTGCTTTTGGTTAGAAGACATCATTGAACGTAAGATTGGTTTTCTGAGGGTAGCAGATATACATGATTAGCTTGCGGCGTTCCCTGAACGGGAGCGATGTCTGGAAATCTTCTGAACATTTGTTCGCGATACAGATCCACACGCTTGTTCACGCGAAATGGACTGTCTCGCCTCTGATTGAGAAACATATGATTCGAACGAGTTTCATTGTCCTTCTGACCCATGTCTAGGTATTCTCTGTAAGGACAATCCGATAGACTGGGACCATTTGAGGAAGGAAGATTTTGCTTCTGAAGAAGTCGAGAGTGACAGAGTGGGTAGCTTCACTTTTTTCATGCCACAGGCCGGGTGAGTTTCTGACATAATGCCTTGGCAAGGGAAAGAGGACATGCCATGAAACGGAAACGGTTTTCCGTGGAGCAAATCGTGGCCGTACTGAAACAAGAGGAGCTTGGGACGCCGGTGACCGACTTGATCCGCAAGGTCGGCGTGGCGGAATAGCCCTTTTATCGATGGAAGAAACCATATAAGGGGTTTGAGTCTGATCAAGTGAGGGAACTGAAACAACTCCAAGAGGAAAACACACAGCTGAAACGCGTGGTGGCTGACCTCACCATAAAGAGACGCTCCAGGATGTGCTCGCAAAAAAGTTCTGAAGCCCTCGCGAAAACGTCCGACGGTTACATCCCTCTGTCATAGCTATCGAGTCAGTGAATGCCGGACGTGTCGGACGATCCAGTTGCCCGAGCGACGTATCAGTATCGGAGTCGATGGGATCCACGTACGGCCCTGCGCCAACGCATGCGGGAGCTCACTCAGAACAAGGTGCGCTATGGCTATCGCACGATGACGGTCTTACTCAATCGCGAGGGCTGGGGTGTCGGGAAAAAATTGATTTACCGCAATACTGCGAACCAAGCGATAATTCACTCCATAACGATTAAGGAAATCGGTTGTCATAGATAAGCCTAAAGGGTGCACCATTTTGTCAAGGTCTGAAGTTATTGTTTTAGTCAACTACAGTTGAACCAAAACTCACATTAACTCACATTACAGACTCATCGGAGCATCATAGATGATTCATTCATCTACATCAGCTCCTTGAATTACTCAAAAGTTATTTTGGACAAGGGTGAGATAGGATAGAGAATTCAGTAAACTGTCATGCCGCAAGCGGCAGGGTATTTGGCAGGAGGCTTCATGAAGAAGATAAAAGACATTTGCCTGAGGTTTCTCAAAAAGGATGTTCAACCCCAAGCTCGTACAGCCTTGTCAGGAGATGAATCTCAAATGCAGATTGAGGTAGTCACTGACTTGCAGCTGTTCTTTCATATAAGGCAGGTTTGGGAGCATCTTGGTGAAACTGAACCATATTGGTCTGTGGTGACACATGAGAAATTCAAACGTTCTAATATTCAAGAAACTCGAACTGCGTTTTATCAAACTGACCCAAAACCCAAAAACTGGGCCATCAGAAAGTTGAGAACCGGCGTGCCGGCGTGGTCTCCTAGGACAACACAAGGAGGACACGAGCATGGGCAAGAAATGGTTTACGGACGAGCAGATTGTCTACGCCTTACGCCAAGCCGAGGGTGGCGAAAAGGTGGGGGAAATTTGCCGGCAGCTAGGCATCAGTGAGCAGACATATTACACCTGGAAGCGCAAGTATGCGGGGTTGGGACTCAGCGAACTGCGCGAATTGCGACAATTGCGCGAGGAGAATACTAAGCTGAAACGGCTGGTCGCCGATCTGTCCTTGGATCGGCATATGTTGCAGGAGATTGTGCGAAAAAAGCTGCAAAGCCTCGACACCGGTGCGAGTTGGCCCGCTGGGCTCAAACCGTCTATGCGATCAGCGAACGCCGAGCGTCGAGACTGATTCCAATCCCCCGAGCGTCCTTGCAATATCACAGTCGGCGCGATCCACAAGACGGGTTACGGATGCGTCTCCGAGAACTGGCGGCCAGTCGCGTCCGGTTCGGGTATCGCCGGTTAACCGTGATGCTGAGACGAGAAGGGTAGAGAGTGAATGCCAAGCGAATTTATCGGCTCTATACGCAGGAGGGGTTAACCGTGCAGACCAAGACCCGGATCAAGCGAGCCAGCCGATCACGCGGCAAACAAGAGCCGGCAACGGCGTCAAATGAGCGATGGAGCATGGACTTCGTCAGTGAGCGACTGGCGGATGGCCGATGGTTTCGCGTACTGACGGTCATCGACCAATATACCCGCGAGTGCTTGTTGCTGTTGGCTGACCGGTCCTTGACGGGCGAGAAAGTCGCAGCAGGCTTAGACGGCGTGGTTCGTCAACGGCGAGTCCCGAAGTCGATTACGGTCGACAATGGGAGCGAATTTGCGAGTCGAGCGATGGAGGCCTGGGCTTATCAACATGACAGCCAGTTAGATTTCATTCGGCCGGGAAAGCCCGTGGGAAACGGGTTCATTGAGAGCTTCAATGGACGCTTGCGCGATGAGTGTTTGAACGTGGAGGTCTTTTTCACGCTTGACGATGTGCAGGAGAAATTGGAACGTTGGAAGCATGATTATAACCTGGAAAGACCGCATAGTGCGCTCAAGGATCAAGCCCCAGCCGTCTTTGCGGCGAGCTGGGGAACAGCGAATAGGACGCAAGAAGACACAACCAAATTGCTAGAGAGAGTCACTTGAGCTATGTTAGTTCGAGATGGCTAGGAAAACAGGACACTTCGACCATGCCAACGTCGAAATTCTCAAGGGCTGAACGGCCTGGTGGCACGGGGCGGGTCAGTCTGATTACTCAGAGCAATGATTATGGCCTTGAATACTGGCGGCATCGCTTTTTTTCAAGTACCCACATATCGAGAAGGATATACCTTTCTTTCTATTGAAGGAGTATCTGAACGGCGAAGCAACTTGGAGCGCGATGGAAATGCATGTGTTGCCGCAGGTCACGATACTTGAGATTATAAGAGAGGAAGGTGGTAGAGTGATTGAAATTCTTGAGGATGGATGGACTGGATGGAGACAGAGAGAAAGATCAAATACCTTTGTCATACAAAAAATGTCGTAAGTCGCCCAGCTCTTATTGCAGCCGACCACCTTCTAGGGATGAGAGTCGCGATATTGCATGATGATTTCTCCATTTGCGGCGGAGGAGAAAAACTAATAGGTCTTCTAGCAAGTGGTTTGCAAAATAGAGGGTGTGAAGTTGACATATATACTTACGACCTATCAAATGAAACCAAGAGAATTATACCACGTAATATTTGCATCCATACACTCAAGGATCCATCAATCACTAACAATGAACCTGCTATCCAACGATATTTGTTTGCAACATCAACATTAATCAAGCATTATAATGTTTATCTATTCTCTGGCCATTCCTCCCTTTGTGCTGCAAAGCATTTCAACCCAAACATACTCTACTGCCATAACATTCCAAAATCAGAATCAATCGTCGGAAGGCTCAACAAAGACGATGTCCAGAGTCATGTGAGAGCATTCAACAATTCTTGGTTTGAGCGTTTTTTGGAAAAAGCATACAGTCTCAAATACAAAATAATAAAAACAAAAGTTATTGCACAGAAGATCGATGCAATCAGATTCTTATCAGTAAATGGATCACTCATCAGGAATTTTAGATATCTCAATTATAAATTCACCTATAAACATAACTATGCACATATCAATATGATTCTAACCAATAGTCAGAACACCAAGGATAAGATCAAGAAAACCTACAACCTCGATTCACACGTGGTCTATCCACCAATTGATACGTCTCAATTCCAAAACAAAGAAGCAAAGAACTATTGGGTATCGATAAATCGGATCACTCCATTAAAGAGAATTGAATTACAACTCAGAGCCTTTGCAAGGCTACCTACAGAAAATCTCAAGATCATTGGCCACATTCAAAACAGAACCTACTTTGATGAACTTAAAACCATCTGTTCACCTAATGTAGAATTTTTAGGAATAATTGAGGAACAAGTTATGATAAACCTACTTGCCGAAAGTAAAGGCCTTCTCTTTACAGCCCAAGACGAAGATTTTGGCATGTCTCCAGTCGAAGCCATGGCTGCAGGAAAACCTGTCATCGCTCCAAATGAAGGAGGCTGCAAAGAGACCATTATCGACAAAGAGACAGTGATATTGCTCGATGATATTGATTCAGATAAGATTGTTCGAGCAATCAAGAAGCTATTTCAACGATTAGACATCGATCCAGGCATCTTTGTAACGACATGTCAAGAACAAGCAAGAAGATTTGATATCAAGATATTCATCGATCAGGTTGAACACCACATCAAACAGATGGTATCAAAAAAATGAATGGGCTTTCGTAGGTAAGCCTAAAGATTCCACCATTTCCTTTTCTCAAGGTCTGCGGTTGTTTGGGGGACCTATGGTTGCACCGAAACTCACATTACAGACTCATCGGACTATCGTAGATGATTCACTAAACTACGACAGCCCCTAAAAGAATTAGTTAAGCCTAGAAGAACCATAGTAATATTCTGAATCCAATGTTTTTCGTCTTATCAATACTTTGACCCGCCCCGAAAAAAAACGCTGCGGTACCGCGAGCGCGACGAGCTCGCACGCAGCCGGTTTCAAGACGAACTGCAGGCCCTCGAGCCTGAAAGCCTTGTCTACCTTGATGAAAGTGGCGTCGATGCAACCCTCCATCGGCCGTATGGCCGCACTCCCCGGGGCACCAAAGTCATGGGAGAAGTCTCGGGCACTCGGGCCCACCGCCTCAGTCTCATTACTGCGCTCAATGGCTCCCATCTCCTGGCCCCAATGCGGTTTGAAGGCTATTGTGATACGTATGTCTTCAATACCTGGCTGGAACAGGTGTTACTCCCCGCACTCAAACCGGGACAGACGGTCATCATGGATAATGCCTCGTTCCATAAATCGTCAGATACGCAGCGCCTCATCAACAAGTAAAGGCTGTACACTCAAATTTCTGCCGACCTATTCTCCAGACCTCAACCCTATCGAACACCACTGGGCTATCCTCAAAGCGAGACTGAGAAAGCTGATGACTCCCCACTTATCGCTCGCTAAGGCCCTGGATCAAACATTGATGGCCTACCAATAAAAAGTTAGTCCACTATAGGCCCTTCAAATATGTGGACTAATAACTGGGAACAGATAATGAAGAAACGGATTATGGATCGGCGTTCGCTTGTGCCAGAAAGCAGAGAATACAATAAGAGCGATCATGATTCTGGGTCTCAGAATTCTTTACATGGTACCGTGGGGCTAGTGTTCATAGAGGTCACATGCACTGCTATATACGGAGGAAACAGTGGGATACAGCGTGTTGTAAGAAATATCGTTCATCACCATCAAACAGTGTCCGAAAAATACAAGATTGAGTGCAAACCAGTAATTTGGACAGGTAATGGTTTTGCCGCTGTGCAGAAGATACGGTTCAGAAAGTCATCTGAAGTTCCAAATACCACAAAGAATTCCAGCTCTATTCGCGCTATCTGGGGAATATTCAAACCCTTGGTCAGAGTCCGAGGCTTGGGGTTAGAGCATTTGACAAGCTGCTCATCACTCTTGAAAAGCGTATGGAGAGCAAGTGTGACAGGCTTACGATGATAACGCATCGTTGCATGAAGGTATTCAGGTGCTCGCTACGCAGGTACAAGTTGATTCTGAAACACTACGTTCTTTATCCAGAGCTGCTTCTTCAGAGAAGCGTCCACATGCAGGCGGGCGATCTCCTTCTTCTGCCCGATGCCTCATGGCACGTGCCCTTTTGGCGTGAGATTAGGTAAGGCCAAAGCTAATGGAGCCAAGATGGCATTTGTTTTACATGACCTTATACCGATTAATGCACCGCAATTCTGTGGTCCTGAGCATGTTAGTTGCTTTTCAGAATAGCTTACAAGCGTAATCGAAGTCGCTGACTACTGCGTCGCAAACTCAAACTCAACGAAAGAGGAGTTTCGCCAATACCTAAGACGTCATACCACCACATATCATAGAGGCTATCCTCTTAAGTTGGCATCTTTCCAGTTAGGCGCAGAGTTAGATCTCAGCACGGAGAAAGAAGACATAAGAGACAATGTGAGAGATGTCTTTGACAGCTTTGGGAGAATTAGACCGTACGTCGTGGTTTTTACAATTGAACCTCGAAAGAATCATGGGTATCTCTTGGACGCGTTTGATCTGGTATGGTCTACAGGAATAGAGGCCAACCTGTGCATTATCGGAAAAATTGGATGGCTTTGCGAGGGAATTGTAGGACGAATACGTATACACCCACTGTGGCAGAAGTCGCTCTTCTCTTCATGCTGAATGATGTCAACGGTAAAGAGTTGCAGTTTATTTATAGTCATGCAAAAATATTAATTTCTACGTCGATGTACGAAGTGTTTGGACTCCCGATTGTCGAGGCTCTGAACCGGAAACTACTTGTGATGTCCAGTGATATCCCAGCTCATAGAGAAGTCGGAGGAAACTATTGCCTTTATTTTGACCTGGAATCTCCTGAACGCTTAGCCAAGTTGGTTGTAGACTTAGAATCCGAAAATCGACTTCCATCGCATGCCTCCTCCGAAGACTTTCATTGGTTGACGTGGGAGGAGAGCTGCGCTGAGCTCTTCGAGAAAATCATTGATTTGACAAGCGAAGAATGTGAAGCAGTCAGTGGCTTAAGAAGATCAGGGAAAGGGTGAGCATGCGAGCTCTTTATTCGTCTTACAGAGTGGGTGAATCAATGCAGTGGTCTTACCAAGACTGTCGTGTGATCCAAAGGAGGTGGAAAGAGCCTCGTTAAGATTGATCTTAACGTTCGGCGCTTCGATATGATCGCGATTAATGCGGCAATACTCAATGCTGAGCCAACCGGCTTAGGCGTTTTCGTGAAAGAGATTGCTGTCCATATCAGCAAGCAGGAAAAGAATGTTGTGATTTTCACTTCCTGTCCGGACCACTTTCCTCAGCGCACCGTTTATGCTGCACCCAAATGGGTCCGTACAGAATACAGCTCGCTTTTAGGTGGGCTGTTAAGATTTTTGTGGAATCAGATAGCTCTACCTTGGCTCCTGTGGCGAAAAGAGGCTCAAGTTCTGTTGAGTCCAAACCATGAGATAATTTTCTTGTGTCCATGTGTTCAGGTCGCGGTGATTTATGATCTTATTCCGTTGCTCTATCCGGAGAACTATCCAAGGCTACGATATTACTTCCGTTTCCTGCTACCTTGGGCGCTGAATAGGGTTGCCCTTATTGTTGCTGGCTCTGAAAATACAAAGAGAGATCTCGTCATGCATTACGGAGTATCTCCTTCCAAGATCATCGTTATTTATCCTGGAGTCGACAAGGCTGAATTTCACCCATTTGTTATTCGCTCCTCGTTTTCATCCCCATCTCCGTACATCCTTTATGTAGGAAGCCACTATGGTTACAAAAATCTGGCTCGCCTGTTGGAAGCTTATTCAAGGCTTGTAGCGCAAGGCTTTCCACATATGCTCGTTATCGCAGGGAGGAAAGATCCGCGGTACTCACCTCATTTAGAAAGTACAGTACGCTCACTTGGCCTGGATTTGCATGTCAGTTTCACAGGATATATCTCACGGACGGACCTTGCCCCCCTTTATGCGCAGGCAGACCTCTTTGTGTTTCCTTCTCTCTATGAAGGTTTCGGGCTGCCGGTCATCGAAGCCATGTCGTGTGGATGTCCTGTCGTCGCTTCCAATGTGTCATCCCTACCTGAAGTCTGTGGACCTGCAGGCAGATACTTTGATCCGACTGACGTTTCCGACATGCATAGGACCATCGCGACAGTTCTCAGCGAATCCGAGCTTCGGTCCAAGATGGTTGAATTTGGATATGAACACGCTCAGCAGTTTAGCTGGGAGGAAACAGCAGCTCTGTACCTTAAGACGTTATCCGGTGTTTGTGCTGACTTCTATCCCACGATTCAGTCAACAGAACAGAATAGCTAGAAATACTTTCTGAATCGGACTAGTTGACAAGGGATTTCAACTAGCCGTTGGGGGTGACGCTAGGCAATTCGCGCATTTTGCCTTGCGCTCGTAGTCATAGCAGCATACTTGTATCGGCTCCCCTAAGTTGAGTCCCTCCGTAAGACATGGTCCAATAGCAGACTTAAGGAGGTGGACATGACAAACGAGACTCCCGATTCCATTCAACAGTGGATGATCAAACGCCGTGTGGGGCTGGTCGTCAACATCCTCAAGGGTGACACCTCGATGGCCGAAGCTGCTTGCCGGCATGGGCGGACCGAGGGGGAAGTGGAAGACTGGCGGGATCGCTTTCTCCTGGGTGCCGAGAATGCCCTGCTGGCGCGTCTGCAGGATGAGGAGGCGCTCAAGGAGGCAAGCTCAAACAGAAGATCGTGGATTTGGTCATCGACAATGACATCGTACGGGAGGCCCTGAAACTGTACCTTTAATCAATTTTTTAATTATTATCGAATGAATCGCCACGTGGTTCGATGTGCTCACGTAGTTTCGAATTTGGATTGACTCCATGCTGTAAGCTTCTCCAAGCTCGAAAGACCCGGTGACTATCTCCTTATCGTCATTCGTTCCCATGAGTTCCCCTCGCGACAGCACGGTTTCTTCGTTTTGCAGAAAGATCACGACATCCCAAAAACCGACAGGTTTTTTAGTTGCTGCACCGCTACTGTATGAAATACTGAAGCGATATGTGCCAGCTGGAATACGCTCGTATGGCCCATAAGAAAGAAACCCAGACTTCGAGCCGATGGGGGTTCTCATCTCGCAGTCATTGGTCTGTTCGCCTATGACGGTTGGAAGTTCGCATGCGAGCTAGGTGTATTGGTCGCCAGCTTTTCGTATTTTTATCTTTTCTGTGAGAAGCTTGCCTGGGCCATATATTAAAATCGTTGCCCTATGAAGGCCTTGATAATCATATTCATGTACTTTCGTGGGTTTCCCATTAAGTTGTTCGACTCGTTCTCGAGTAAACATGAAGTTGTCTCGTGAATATGCATCACCAGCATGATGAGGTACAACTGCAAAATCATAAGCTATTCTACGGACTGCGTTGCTTGCCGCAACAAACGGCGATAGATCATTCTGCACTGCAGCTAAACGTAGGTCAAGATCTGAAAACTCAGATGCTAGTCTTGCTTGCCAATATTGTGCAATTCCATGTTTGATCCTTAAGCCCGTTTCTCGGGTATATTCTGATATGCCTTGATCAATGCACCTAGATATTAAAGGATCTAGATATTAAAGGTTTGTATTCTAGTTGATAGGCATCAAGCGGCTTGGCATATGTCATCGGGGCTATCAACGCAAAAGAACATACGAGTCTTATTAGGATTTCTTTAAAACGAGTGTTGATGTATTTTGCTAGTGGTAGCCAGCAGAAGAGAACCGGTAGCCAAAATATGGTGATTAAGTATCTAGCTAAGGTAACATCTTTAGCCAGATTTCCGTTTACAATAAGAATAGCAGTTGTGATAGAAGCTGATAAAATGATTGTTAGTGATAGCAACTTCTCTGCATATAATAATTCATCGCTTCTTATATATAAGACTGTATATCCTAGAATTGAAATGTAGAACAAGCAAACGTAAATAGATATAGCTTTAGCGTTTTGATATATTTCATGAATCAGGTAGATGAATCCATCGATCTGCTCTATTCTATTATGAAGCTATAATTCAGGTGAACGTAATAGGCTATTGAATATTGTGTTAGAGATGACTTGAGTGCAATTCCCGCTACGACCCCAACTGTTATTAAAGCTATAGTTTTAAAAGGCAGATATTTTTTTTGATTTTCAAAAAGGAATGCTATGAAAATTGAAAGAGTCAAAGGGGCGACAAAAGAGACCAAGAATAGCAAGTCAGAGGCGGCGCCCAGGCATGAAATTATGATGAGAAGTAAAGGCCAATAATTATTATCTGATTTCTTTACGGCTAAAATCGTAGCATTAAAGAAGTAGCAATCCATTTATTACGTTTCCAAAATGATGTCCGCTTAGGAGTAAGAGTATAAATGGCGTCTTGTTTTGTGTGGTATAAAAAGTGATGACAACTAAGAATACGGTCGATAAGAAAGCGAGCGATTTCCAATTTTTAGTCGTAGTTGACGCAATCGCAGAGGCCAAGAGTAACGCAAGTAAGTTCTGAATTATCGCAAAGGCGTAAAATGTCTTATACGTGTCTCCTATCAATGCCTTTAAGCCGAAAAACAAAAGCATATCTGGAAAAAAGTATGGCGCTTGAGGGAGGTTCCATGACGCGAAATTGCTTAAATTCCCTTGAATATCGCTAAAGAGTGCTGACAAATACAGCGAATCGGTGTGAAATAACATGCCCATGGATATTTGGTGGGTGAAGTACGCGTTTGTTATTGTAAAGCAAGAAACAATGGATGTAAGCGTAAATATCAATACATTGGCTCTATGAGTGCTCATTGTAGTGCTTGACCTCTCCTCAGAGATTGGAACATGAGTCGGGAGAGAATGCTGTCGCAACTTGCTCTTCTAGCTGGCTCAGTTTTCTGTGAGAGGGTACCCTGTTCCCCTCCAAGTTGAGTCCATCCATCAGACATGGTCCAATAGGGGACCAAGGAGGTAGACATGGCTGACGAGACTTCAGATTCCATCCAAGGGTGGATGGCCAAACGGCGCGTCGCCTTAACCGTGCGTATTCTCAAAGGCGAGACCTCCGTGGAGGATGCGGACCACCAGCATGGGCTCACGGTGGTTGAGGTCGAGGACTGACGGGATCGCTTTTTCCTCGGAGTCGAAAATTCCCTGCTGGCTCGATCTAAGAAGGATGAAGACGCGCTGAAACCGTATCCTTTGGTCAGACGGAGATCCGACGAATAAGACACGGGGGATCGGATGTCTCCGAACGGCGAGCCTGGCAGGTCCTGCACGTGGCCTTGGTTGCGAGGGCGGCTGAGTCGAGCGAATCAGAGTAAGGAACGGCTGGCGATGGATATGACACATATGCCGTGTGTGCCGGATGGCTGGGCTCACCTGGCCGCGACGCGACGATTCATTGTCATGATCGGGAGGTCATGGGGTATGAGTTTGCGTTGCGCGGACGGGCCAAAAGGCCGAGCAGGCGGTTGGGGTGGCCTGTCTGCGACGGCTCGGTACCCTGCGGCCGACCGCTGCGCTGGTCCTGCGCAGTGACAGTGGTTTGATCTTTTGGAGCTGAAGGTTTTGGTTGATGTGTCGGGACTATCGGCTCTGACAGGAATTCATCACCCCGTATACGCTGGAGCAGAATGGGCTTATTGAACTCTTCTTCTGAAGCTTGAAAGAAGAGGATCTCTGGCAGCATCAGTTTCAGCGTTTCACACAGGCGTGCACCGTGATTGGCCGGTGGATCCACTGGTATAATGAGACTCCCCCGCATCAGGCGTTGGCTCTCAGAGCCCTCGCCAATTTTGTCCGCAACAACCATCAGGGGTGGCTTGATTTGAGGAGTGCACTACAGCCTTTGTGATTAGCCTATTCCCGTGATTCTGTCAAGAGATTTGTTTTCGCCTGTTTGTCACAGCTGAATTGTATGTCTATCCTAATAGGTCATCTGTTTGCTTGGGGAAAGTGCCGAACATGTTGTGTCAGATAATAGTAGTGGACCCCCCGATTCCCTGTGGGATCTAACACCGGAAGAGTACTTATGTGAACATGCCCCAAACTCTACTTGAGAACTATCTCATTGACGGGGAAGCTTACGGTTTCGGACGGCGTGTCGGGACGATCGACTCCAGCAGGAATTCATCACCCCGTACACATCAGAGCAGAATGGCCTCACCGACAGATTTCAATACGTAGGTGTGACTTGTGGGCATCAGGACGTTAAACTATTAGATTTGCTCTTAGGTGAGCTGCATGTAGGTTCTCATCTCGTCGTCCTTTGATAGGGTGAGTGAAGAGATACGGCTATTCGGCTGCAGCTTCCCTTCAACCTCACCGTTTAGGTCTCACTCTTAACAAGGTCAATTCACGTGAGGCGAACTGGAGACAATCTCAGTATCAGGGGGGACTATCAGCATGATGCCTTGACTGAAGGTAATTCGGTGCAAAGGTTTTGGCATTACAGCAAACAATTGGCGATTAGCCAATACCTGCTGGTCCGCCGTGTTGACTTTGTGCTCGATGTCGGTTGCGGTTCGGGGGTTATTGCTGCCTTCCTGGAGCGATGTGGGGCGAATGTCCTGGACAACGATGGTAACCCAGACGCCATTCGCTATGCTACGGAGAATTTTGCAACTTCCAACGTGAAATTTCGTCTGAGACTGGTTGATGAGACGTTCCAAGTTGATGTTCCAGTCGACAAGAATTACTGCCTAGAGGTTATCGAACACATTTATCTCGACCAGGCCAGGAACATACTCAAAACTTTTTACAAGCTTTTGAGACCTGGTGGGAAAGTCTTCCTTACAACCCCAAATTATCAAAGTCTGTGGCCTGTCATCGAATGGTTAATGGACAAACTGCGATTGGATCCACCGCTGCTCGACCATCAACACGTGGAATTTTACAACAGACAGAAGCTTGTCAGGATAGGTATTGACACAGGTTTTGAGATTGAGACCATCATCACAACAAACTGTTTTCTATCTCCTTGGATAGCACCACTGAGTTGGTCTTTGGCTGAGAAGCTGGCCGTTTCGGAGACAAGATTGCCAGGTTTCTTAGGTTCGATTTTGATATCGGTTTTTGTCAAGCCTTTGTGAAACCATGGGGAGCTGCTCGCCCGTCACACTTTCGGTGGTGATTCCTGTCTACCAGGAAGGCGTGCACCTTCGCGAGTTCCTTTCAATCCTTCAAGACCAGCTTCTGTTGACGAACGCTTCGTATGAGATCATCCTCATAGATGATGGTTCAACTGACGATACCTGGTCCGTTGTCCGACAGCAGGTTAAGGTGTATTCCACGCTTCGGGCTGTACAGCTCAGCCGGAATTTTGGGAAGGAAGCAGCTGTTTGCGCAGGGCTCGACTCGGCACGTGGAGAGGCGATAATTGTACTCGATGCAGATTTGCAGCACCCTCCTAACTTGATTCCAGATATGGTCAGAAGTTGGAGGGAATTAAATGTCAACATTGTCGAGGCAATCAAGGCTCACCGTGGAAAGGAAACCCTCTTTTCTACGATCGGCAGTAAGCTCTTTTACGCGACCCTGAAGAAACTATCGGGTTTCGACCTCAAAAATTCTTCTGATTACAAGCTGATTGATCGAAAGGTTCGAGACGCCTGGCTCAAGATGGGCGAACGGAACCTTTTCTTTCGGGGTATGATAGCCTGGCTGGGTTTCAAGCATGCTCAGGTGCCCTTCGTTGTCTCAAATCGAGTTGGGGGGCTATCACGCTGGACAACTTTTAGTTTGATGAAATTCGCAGTTACGGGGTTGTCAGCGTTTTCCTCCCTGCCGCTGGGGTTCGTAAACCTATTCGGCCTTCTGTTTTTCATTTTTAGCGTAGTCCTCGGTACCCAGGCTCTCTATCTAAAGCTTATGGGCCAGGCAACCAGCGGTTTTACAACCGTAATCATCCTTCAGCTCATGATCGGAGGCTTAGCAATGATCAGCCTCGGCATTATTGGTGTGTACATCGGAAGAATATACGATGAGGTCAAAGGACGACCACGGTATATCATTTCCGAAACAATCGATTCATTTGAAAACAAGGCTCTGTATCGAGGGGAGGAACTGGAATAACTTATACATGATAGGATAAGTGTCAGCACGTTGGTTTCACATCAAATCGCGGTAGAAGAATTGTTAATGCCTCGATGTCGCCTCCCAAGCTACATTCTTTCTTTTGAGTTCATAATGCACCTGATTCAGTAACGGCTGGTTCATTGGGTCTTGTCTTCTGAGAGCATAGAAATGAATCTTGGGAGCCTCCACGCTCAGCCCGCAACGAACCAACCGGTGAGTCCACAAAGGATGTACAGGGAAGATGTTGCCAAGAAGGCTCACTCGTCAGTGGTCGTTGGTTCGTTGCAGGTAGATAGTTCTCCTTCTGGATGGCTCAGTTTACTGCGAGAGTGTTAGTCTCTTTTCAGAAACGACCACGATATTCGGCACTCTCCACAAGTGAACAGATGATCTATTAGGATAGACATACAATTCAGCTGTGACAAACAAGCAGGCACGAACTCTTGACAGAATCACGGGAATAAGCTAATCAAAGTAATCTTTTTTCGCCTCTTGAGGCTTTCGCGGTCGCTCACCCCAAAAAGAAAGAGCTTTACCTGGCTGGGTCCATGTGCTGATGTGCAGGCGTGAACTTGACTTCTGGGCGTATGACTCAAAAAATCCGACCCGGCGTTGGTTACATCACACGCGTTATGGGTGGATCAGTGACGCTCTGCGGCGCTACGCGCTAGATTCAAATTCTAAGGCACTAGAAGTCGGTCCTGGATCAGGCATTTATTTACCTCTCTTAGCCGAGTTGTTCGAGAAAGTTAAAGCCGTTGATGTTGAGCCCGGGTATTTGCGTCAAGCAGAATCTATAGCGAAGAAATTTCCGAATGTCGCTGTGATCGCTGATGATATCACCAATTCCAAGCTGCCAGAAGGAAGCTTTGACCTGATATTATTGTAGTGAAGTAGTCGAACATATCGCTGATTCACCACGGGTTTTTATGGAGATGCATCGCCTTCTCAGACGCGGCGGCACGTTGATTCTATCTACACCCCAAAGGTGGAGTCCACTTGAAGTTCTTGCCAAAATTGCCTTTCTGCCTGGGGTTATATGGCTCGTAAGATAAATCTACCGTGAACCGATACGAAAAACAGGTCACATCAATCTGATGACGAGTGGTCAAGTACAGACTCAGCTCACTCAAGCCGGATTTTGCATTCTCGAACGATTTAGCTCTGGACTGTATTTGCCGTTGGTGGCAGAATTTATGGGCCAATTTGGTCTACGGTTAGAACAGAGGCTGGAAACAAAAACTCGAGAAAGTCTGTTTGACTGGCTCTTGTGGACCCAATACTTATGTTGCCGAGGCGTGAGTCATAACGTGAAGGGCATTGGTTCTTACCTAAAGTGTATTGAGTGCCCAAGGGAAAAGATGCAGGGAGCGGAATTGTTCTCGTCCTACTCTCACCGTGAGTGGATGAGATGCGAGATCTCAAGCCTTACTAACTTGGTCAGTTAAGAGACAAAGCTTTCTTGTAAATGGAAGCTTCAACATGGATTTAGGGACAACCAGAGCAAGTCCTGCTGTTCCGCTGCTGTCGATCATCGTTCCGGTTTACAACGAAGTCGAAGCCATCAAGCCGTTTTTTGAAGCGACCCTGGCTGTGAGGGACAGTTTGGATGTTCGTACAGAGATCATCGTGGTGAATGATGGCAGCAGCGACGGCAGTCTGGAGACGCTGCAGTGCTATGTCAACACAGATTCGCGTTATCAACCTCTCTCGCAACTTCGGCAAAGAGGCGTCGTTGACAGCCGGTCTAGATCATGGTCATGGTGATGCCATGGTGATCATGGATATAGACCTTCAGGATCCTCCAGATCTCCTACCACAATTTCTGGAAAAATGGCATGAGGGATACGATGTTGTATACGGCGTGCGAAGTCGACGATCTGCCGACATGTTTGCGAAACGAGCCACTGCCGGTATTTTCTATTGGCTGTTTAACCCGGATTCAGCAGTAGAAAATGGTTACGGTGGGGGATGAGCGAAGGAAGCGAGGGGCTCGAGGGGCGAAAAATGCGGGGAGCCGGGATCACGACGGGGCGCGTCTAGGGGGCTCTCTTCGTCCGTTAACGTCCAGTCCAACTGCGCCGCAATCGGGAGCCCCTCCGACAGGGTGCGGAGACGAGTCAAAAACTCCGGCCGCTCTTCGCGGGGCACGGCCAACCGGATCTGGAGGCGATGGCCTCTGGGAATCAAATCGGCCCAGACCAGGAATACCCAATCGCGGACAGCCCGCAGTCGGCGTTCGAACCAACAGCTCGGCAACATCGTCTCCCGAAAGCCCGCCAGCAGATTGTAGCCTACACAGCCCAGACGGAAGGCCGCATCCGTGGCATCAAAGTGCTGGAGACAAAACGTATGGAGGGAGAGATCCTCTTTGAGCTCCTTGATCCGATTTTCACTGTCGGCCCGGCCCGCGTACATGCGGCACACGAGCTCGGCGGCATAGGGGAGACTGGTGACCATCACTTGATAGGTATAGCCGGGACACTCGAGCAGGCGTCGGCCTGCTGCGTGAGGCCGCTCCCGCAATGCTTGCCGCAGGCAGACAAACCGGCGCGGCTGACCGCGCCAGATCGGCACGGTCGGGGGACATTCCGCCACATCAATCCCTTTGCTCACCCGCCGCCACGCGGTCTCGGGGAGGGCATGAAGGACCACCCTCCGGAGGGGCGGCGTCAGGCGGGCCATGATGATATAGGGGAGCTCCCGGCTTTCCAGAAAGGTCAGGAACCGGGTGACAAAAACCCCGCGTCGGCCAGGACCAACGCAACTCGCTGGCCGGGGGGCAGAATCGTGAGCGTCTGCCGGAGAAACTCGACACAGCCGTTGGCCGTGCCGGCTTGCCCCGCGCGGAGCGTGGCCCACACGAGACGACGGGCTTCACTCAGGAAGGCCACCAAGGGATGATGCGAGGGCCGGTCCCGTTTCTTCGGATTGTAGCCGATCTGACTCCCCTCTTGGCTCCCGTATCGACAGAAGACCGTGGAGTCCAAGTCGAGCGTATGCCCCAGGGCGATCCGCGGCATCCGTTCCAAGCTCTGGCGCATCAACGTTTCGGAAACCGGGGTGAGTCGGGCATAGGTGAAGGCGAGAAAGAAGCGCCGAAGCGTATCGGGCGATGGGAAGCGCGACAGGCCGAGGAGCCGAGGCAGCAAGGGATCGCGGCGATACCGCGTGAAATGAGCAAACCGTTCGACCCCCAAGGCCAGACCGTAGAACTACGCCAGCAGCACATCCGGCGCGGGGATCTGATTGTTCGAGCGTTTCGCAAACGGGGCCAGGGTCGTCTGGAGACTCGCCCGCAGCCCGATGAGTTCCACGTACAGACGCAGCAAAATGGCCCCCGCCCAGACGGTAATAGGATGGTCGGTGAAGGCGAAGCGAATTTTGGGGTAGAGTGGTGAAGCCGTGGTCTTCGGGCGTTTCATCGTAACTCCTTGAGAAAGAGGAACAAATGAGCGACCTATTCTACACCGTTAAAAACCTATTGCGGAATCCGGGTTTAACAAAGTATCGGGAATTCGCATTCCGACCGATGCATGGGACTACCGTCTGATGGATCGTAAGGTGGTTGAGGTTCTCAAGCTTTTACCTGAGCGTAATCGATTTATGAAAGGGTTGTTTGCCTGGGTAGGTTTTCGTTCCATTGGTATCCCCTTCGAACGCGGTCGATGCTTAGCTGGGCAAACGAATTGGAACTATTGGCGTCTGTGGAATTTTGCTCTCGATGGATTGGTGAGCTTTTCTACCATGCCCTTGCGCGTCTGGAGCTACGTTGGTGGTATTACTGCAGGACTTGCATTTCTGTACGGCTCATTCATCATTGGGCGGGTTTTCGTGCTGGGTATCGAATTGCCTGGTTATGCGTCCTTGATGGTTGCCATTCTTTTCTTTGGGGGCCTACAACTTTTGTCTCTAGGCATTTTTGGGGAATATTGGGGGGATGGTCGTCGAGGCGAAGCGTCGCCCCATTTACGCGGTCGACGCTGTATTTTCGGCATCAGAATCTACGGCAACAGAAGACTCAGCTCCATTCTGAACTCGACCATGGATCTCAAGGAAGCTCATAACAAGTAGTTTTATGTATTGTATGCTCGGATATGGCTCCCTCCTGCGAACTTTCGCCTTCCGAGCAACAGCAGCTTCGGCAATGGGTGGCCGACCAAGGGACCCCTCAGCAGGTGGCCCTGCGCTGCCGGATCGTGCTGGCCGCCACCGACGGGCAGTCCGACTTTGGCCATTGCCCGGCAGTGCGCGGTCAACCGGAAAACGGTCATGTTGTGGCGTAAGCGATTTACTGAACAGCGACTGTATGGTCTGTGGGCAATCGCTCCCGGACGCGGACGCAAGCCCACCTATGCCATCAAGAAAATCGCGGCCATTGTGGAGGCCACCTTGCACACCAAGCCGGACGGGATGACGCAGTGGAGTTGCCGGATGATGGCCAAGAGCCAGGGAGTCAGTAAGTCTACCATCAACATGATCTGGCAGGCCCACCATCTGAAGCCCCACCGGGTAGAAACCTTCAAGCTGTCCCGTGATCCGAAGTTCCTGGAAAAACTCACCGACGTCGTCGGGCTGTATCTGAATCCTCCCCAACAGGCCATTGTGTTGTGTGTGGACGAGAAGAGTCAGATTCAGGCGTTAGATCGGACGTAACCGGGCTTGCCGCTCAAGAAGGGCCGGTGCGGGACTATGACCCATGACTACAAGCGCCATGGCACGACGACGCTTTTCGCCGCGTTGGAGCTCTTACAAGGCAAGGTGATCGGCCAATGCTATCAACGGCATCGGCATCAGGAATTCCTCAAGTTCTTGCGCACTCTCGACAAGGCGTTCCCCGGCGATCTCCCGCTGCATGTCATCATGGATAATTATGGGACGCATAAGCACGAGAACGTGCGGGCTTGGTTCACGCGCCACCTCACTTCGTTCCCCACTTTGTCCTGACCAGCTCCAGTTGGCTGAACCTGGTCGAGCGATGGTTTGGCGAACTGAGCGCGAAGGCGATCCGTCTGGGGGCCTTTGGCAGCGTGGAAGACTTGAAGGCCTGCATCGATGCATTCCTGACGGCGTGGAATACGGAGCCGCAATCGTTCATCTGGACGGCGACGGTCGACTCGATTCTCCAGAAACTCTCGCGCTGCCGACGAACGTTGGAGCAGATTCAGCCCGGCTGCACCAGCCCACGGGGCAGAAAACGGAAGAAATGACTGTCCAGTTATTTCGTGGACACTACACTAGGGATGGAGATCGGTCGCCATTCGTGACACTCTCACAGAAAAATGAGCCAGGCAGAAGAACAAAGTGCGACAACCTTTTCTCAATCCTATTCAATGGGATTGAAGTCAGGGGAATATGGGGGCAGAAAGAGCAGGGTGTGACCAGCCTTGTGGATCAATTCTCGGGTCCTCGCCGTTTTATGAAAGGCCGCATTATCCATGATGAGGATCGAGTCGGGGGCAAGCTCCTTAAAGAGATGCTGCTCCAGCCAGGCATTGAACCACTCCACATTGGTACTCCCCTCAAACAGCACGGGCGCCACCAATCGCGTCCCACATTTCCCGGCCAGCAAGCTGGTGCGTGGCCGCGTGTTGCCACTCCGTTGCCCGGCGACTTGGTGTCCTTTGCATGCCCCCCCCATGAGGCCGGTAGGCGGTGCGCTCAAACCCACTTTCATCCAGATAGACTACCTTGGCTACCCCCTGGGTCGTGAGGATGTGCCGGAGCCGTTGGAGATAGGCCCCTCGCTTCGTCGGATCCCGCTCAGCGTACCGCAGAGTTTTTTTTATGCGTCACCTTCAACTGCTGGAGAGCATATCAGATGCCATTGATGGCCACCCCGAAGTGGTGGGCCCGTTCCTTCAAGGTGGCATCGGGATGATGGGCGATATGCTGCCGCAGGGCAGCGCGATCAAGCTTCCGTCGCCGGGGGCCATGCGGCCTGGGGGCCAGGTCGGAGCGACCGCACCAATCATGGACGCACCAACCACTCACGCGAAACCGCCGAGCTGCCTCCGCCTTCCTGCCTCCTTCCTTGACAAACTCAACCACACGTTTTCGCAAGTAGATGCTGTAGGCCATAGTGGCAAGCAGTATACATAACATGGAAGTTAATTGGAATGACTATAAATCTTGAATAGCATGGCTATGCAAATATACGTAATAATAATTACTGTTGTTATTCTTTCCCTTACAATAACAAACGCGTACTTCACAAACCAAATAAGTATGGAAGCGCTCTTCAACAGCGATTCCCTGACTTTTTCATCACTCTATACTGATCTTATTCTAAACTCCGGTCATTTCGAGTCATGGTCTCTTCCGTCAGCACCAAGCTTTTTCCCAGACATGGTTTTGTTTTTTGGATTACGGGCATTGATAGAAGACAACTATTATACATTCTATGCCTTCGCGCTGCTTCAAAACCTCCTTGCTTTTTTTCTAGCTTGTGCAATTTCAACAGTCACAATTAAGGGCACAAGATCCCTAATTCTTTTAGCGACTGTATTTTTGGCGATCACCATATTTTATACGACACGTAATACGTCTCCATTTATATTTTCACTATTCAGCGCATATCATTTTGGAATCATAATTAATGGGATACTCCTTATTTATGCAATAATTATGGTGTTAAATAATTCAGTAGGTAATCATATTTCTTGGTCTTTTCTCGTCAGCACAATGTCGTTCTTGGGCGCAGCTTCAGATTTACTATTTCTGGTCTCTTTCGCATCACCACTAATAGTCTCCTCTTTAATAGTATATATTTTGGAAACCTCAAGGAATGTTCAACACATCAAGAATATAGGTCTAATTACAGGAGGAGTTATAGCTGGTATTGCCTTCAAGTTAGCAATAACAGAAAACACTATATCTCCTTATATTCTCAAAAAACCAATTCAAATAATTGAACAGACCACCATCCTTATCGACATGCTTTACGCATTCGCTCGAGACGCGACAGCCGTCTCTGTTTTCATTTGTCTCTATTATGTCTTACTTCTGTATGACATCGTCTTCAACCTGAGAAAAGACAATATCTCATCTAGAGAAAAACTACTCGCGTTCACAATTGCCCTATCACCACTGATCACTTTTGCTGCTCTTATTGTCAATGGCGTGCTGATAGAAGGAGATTATTCATGGTCGACGAGATATTTTCTAAATTTCTTCTGGCTTCCAATTCTCTTTTGCTGGTTTTCACTGTCAAGATTCATCGATACTCGTTTCAAACACCTGATCATCATCCTAACCTTTTCCATAATGGTGTGTTATGCCATTGTTGATGCTAATCCCCCGGCAGACTACGAACTAGAGTACAAGCCCTCAATCGTTCAATGCATTGACCAAAAGATCTCAGAATATACACAAGAGAGCGGTTTAAAAGTACGATATGGGATTGCGAGTTACTGGCACGCTAGGCTAACAAATGAGTTTTCAGATCTTGACGTACAATTAGTTCCAGCTTCGAAATCACTTTCGCCATTTACCCATACAATGAGCAAAGATATCTTTAGGGACACGTATGATTTTGCTGTTGTGCCCCATGGTCAACCAGATTTCCACATGGTCAGTCGACAAATAATCGAAAGAATTAATGGAAAGCCTAAGAGAGTATATGAATGCGCTAATAATGCGACCCTTTTAATATATGGGCCTGGTAAGGTAAAGCTTCTCACAGAAAAGATAAAAATACGAAAAGCTGGCGACCAATACACCTGGCTCGCATGCGAACTTCCAACCGTCATAGGCGAACAGACCAATGACTGCGAGATGAGAACCCCCATCGGCTCGAAGTCTGGGTTTCTTTCTTATGGGCCATACGAGCGCATTCCAGCTGGCACCTATAACTTCAGTATTTCATACAGTAGCGATGCAGCAACGAACAAACCTGTCGGTTTTTGGGATGTCGTGATCTTTTTGTCAGACAGACCAATAGAGCTGTCGCGAGGGGAACTTCTGGGAACTAACGACGATGACGAGATAATTAGAGGGACTTTCGAGCTTGGGGAAGCGTACAGCATAGAGCCAATCCAAATTCGAAACTTCGTTGATACGACGAACCAAGTGATGATTCATTCCATAACAATTAAAAAGATCCGTTAAGAGTAGAGGAACGACTGTTTTCTATCTACCCAAATCCAGTGTGACTGACCTTGTAAGCCTCCCTCAGTTGAAGTTGGAAAGCATAATCTAGTTTAAATGTGTAACCGCAGACTCAGGATAGAATCTCCTTCAAATCTTCTTGCGAAGGCGCAAACCAATAGGAACTCGTCACGGGTTTCGAATACTCGATGAGTTTATCAGAGATGCCATCACTCCAGGTGCCGAACATTCGTTCCAAAAGAACTTGAAACCGTCGTAATTCACACGCAAATGCCAAGAAGTACAGTCCATGTTCCTTCACAGTGCCGTAAGGTGCACTGCGCCGATAGATCTTGAGGGCCTTGCCGTTTTCTTTGAAATCGGTTCGGCTGACATGTGAGGTTGGCGGCATAGCCGCACCTTCCAACTCAACGCTATCAGGTTTTGTTCTGCCCACGACTTGTTCTTGTTCGGTTTGAGAAAATTTGTTGAAGGCTGCGAGGTTGTGTACCCATTGTTGGGACAAAACGAAACTGCCACTGGACCCAGGCTGGCCTTCTGGGATGAGGGCCGCCGATCGGGCTTTTTCCCCTTTGGGGTTAGCTGTCCCGTCAATGAATCCAATAAGGTCGCGAGAATCCAAATATTGGAAACCTGCAAGATCTAATTTCAGTTCAGCTACTGGGTTCATCGAGGATTGAATGCGGAGAGTTTCGGCAAAGTTTGCATCATGATGAGAGCCGTGTATCCAAAAAAAGATATCGCGTTGAGTTGAGGGAATCGTATGACCCTTGGTCCCAGATATCGGCTCAAAGGGTTGAAATCCTTGAGGGTTCATTGATGAACCCAATTGGCTCCAAGCTTTCTTCCCAAATGACACAACGATGTGAGGGCCCTCATCATCCTCGGTACGAACTGAAGATTGAATGGCCCTTCGCACTTCAGATGCAAGGCAGTTGGGATTCAGCTCATACTCCAGAAAGTAAAAGTTGGTACTTTCCTCAATAAAAATGCCTTGTTGCGCTGACCCCATAGCTCTACTCACCCTTTCTTTTTAAGATCTGTCAAAGGCTCACATTGGAAATTTTTGCGGCGGGGTGATCTGCCATCCCTCACCAGATAAAGATAGCAAAAATTCTATCAAATCTTTTTTCTCCTGTTCCGTTAACCTCAGGGAAATGATCAGCGAATCTTGGTGAGGATTGGCGATACCCCCTTGATCGTAAAAGTCAACAACGGCACGCAACGAAGCAAAGCGCCCGTTATGCATGTATGGAGCTGTTCGTGAGATTTCCCGGAGAGTCGGGGTCTTAAAGGCTCCAATTTCTTCTGGGTTCTTAGTAACATGGTATCGACCAAGATCCACATGGTCCATATCCCAATCGATCCCGAGGTTATGGAACTTCTCATCCGTAAAGTTAAACCCAGAATGACACCGTGTGCATCGTGCTTTGCCCAAGAAAAGCTTGAGCCCTCGTTGTGCTGCTGGTGATAATGCGTTCTCTTCTCCCCCGTAGTCGAACCTGTCATAGGGGCTATTACCGGATAATATGGTTCGCTGGAAGCTCGCAATGGCCTTGCCAACCAAAGCCGTCGAGATCTCTTCCGTGCCAAAAGCCCTTTTGAATAGAGGCTTATAACCCTCAATGGTGTTTATTTTTGCAACCAGTTCATCATGATTCTTGAACCCATGTTCAATAGGATTCGCAAATGGCCCCACGGATTGCTCCTCCAATGTTGCGGCTCGACCATCCCAAAATTGCGCAGAGCTGAAAACCCTATTGATAGAGGCTGGGGCGCTTCGGCCTCCTTGTTGACGATGTATACCCGCTGAGACGGGTTGCCCATCAGTGAAGGCCAATGTCGGCATGTGGCAACTTCCGCACGCGATGCTATCGTTTTGAGAAAGTCGTTTATCGAAAAAAAGGAGCTTCCCCAGTTTGACCTTTTCCTGGGTCAGAGGGTTATCTTTAGGAATGATGAGGCTGTCTTCATCCAATCCCAAAGGTACCTCTAAATTATATTCCGTATCGGAATAGACAATTGGTAAAACCCCAATCAATAGCAAGCTGATCAAACCCATGACAACTGAGCCTTTCAAGAACCATTTCTTAGGGTGCTTAACCGAGAATTGGTGATGTTCGTTCATGGAAAACCTCCCTCTTTAAGACTGATCTCATTGTCCTTGAAATAATCTTTAGAAGATAAAAAATAGAATTAATCTTAATCTACAATAGCTCTAATCAATTACCCGAAAACTTATGATTTCTTAACTCGCTTCCTTCCCTGTAGCAGAATGTGTACATCATTCACTTGAAAATCCTTCTTTAATCTGGATTTCAATTTGATCAGCTCCGGGTCAATATCGAATAAACGGCCTGTATCCTCATCCAAAAAGTGGTAATGCTTTCCCACGTTACAATCATAAACAACTTTGGATGAGTGGGGTAATTTAAATTCTTTTAACAGCTTAGCTTCCACTAGGACCTTCAAGGTATTATACACCGTGGCCAAACTGAGTTTGGGAAAGTTGTGGTCAGCCCATGCCTTGACTTGCTCAGCCGTCGGATGATCTGCCTCACACAGCACATACTGAAAGATGGCAATACGCTGGGCTGTTGGTTGAACCCCTGAAGCTTCCAGCTTTTTACTTATACCCTTAGCATCCATCACTGAGGCACCCTATTTCCTTTAACTTAGAGTTATTACTGAATTAGAATAATTCTAATCATAATGAATGTCAAGACCGCACGTGCAGAGAAAGTAAGCTTTAGGGCTTTAAATGAAGGCTTTCGCAGGGGTGCGATGGCAGTTTTCGATCTGACCTCTGCAAAACACAGACATTGTTATGTAGAGTTGGAAGTTTGAGAAGAAGGGGGATGAAATTTCGCGGCATCAATAATGGACCATAGGTGGACAATCCAGCCCAACAGGAAGAACCAAAGAGCCGCAGCTAACACAAATTGGATAATGGCAATGACCAACCGGCCCTGAAGAAGTTGACCTAAGCCGTGGATAAACAAACTACATAAAGCTGCGAGAACATTTCCTCCTTATCCTTGTCCGTTCATGAAGGCCTCCGTTGAAAGAACGTGCTTTTATCTCAACGCTTTGCTCCCGTCAGTCCTACTCCAGATGAGAGGATTGAGAGAGGGGTTTGCACCAAGATGGTATACAGATCATGCGTTCGTATTCGGAATCATGACTTGAGATCGGTGTTTATAAGAGCATTCTGGAGAGACTGTTAGCTTAGGTTAGGTGTATTTGCCATGTATCGGATGGCCCACCATACCACGATTGGCAAAACTAACCCGACTCCTAAGGCTAGTGCTCCCAAAATCATAAGAACGATTCCCCTGCTTTTGTCAGGTTGTTCCTTGAGTGCTGTCGTATGCATGATCAGGCGTGATCCCGGAAGGGGAATAGGCTCAGGATCTCGCATTCGATTTCCCTCATACATCAAATAGGCACCCATCCCCACGACAGGAATACCGGCTGCCATCGACATGAATAGAAAGAGAATACTCTCTTTTAGCAGGACTCTTTCTGGGGATTGAATAGCCCGCGCTTGAAGTTGTTCCACCAATGACATGGTCAATTGGACAAGAAGGAGTCCAAGGCCTAACCCCACTACGATCAAGACAATGATGATGAGGCGGAACCTTTTAGTCCGGCGATGAGTGGTTGTCGGCGAATTAGTCGTCATCAGATGAATATGGAGAGTGGAAATAATTCTGGAAAATGTTTGGCCGTTGTCTACAGCGCTATGGAAGTGTGCTACATGGTTCTACCGATGCGCAACAACTCGATGATGTTTCAGAAAGTCCCGAATATCACTCAATGTATTGGCAACAGGAATCTCATCCGGAAGGTCCTGAAAATCTTGCTCATTTTCGAAAAAGGCGATAATCGGTCGATGATATCGTTGGGCTAATACAACTTCACTTCGTGTTCCAGGACCACCTGGAAAGGCCACAAGAGCGTCTGCTGAAAGAACAATGATATGGTTGCGAGAGAATGGATCAGTCCCTAAGGAACCGCTCAGCGGCAAGTGAGTCTCAATTGGAAGCTCAACCCATGGATTGGGATATCCTTTCTTTGGCGGACATAAAGGGTCATCCGAACTGGCGGGGAGAACTCCAATCACCAGGCCTTTTCGTCCTGACGTCTCGTAGAAGGCGCGGCTTACAGACGCCATCACACCATCCCCACCACCAGTCAGCAGATGGACACCAATTTTAGCTAGCCAAGCCCCCAATTGGGAGGCTTCATTCTCCCACGCCTTCTCTGATGAGCCGATGACTTCAACAATTAGTCGACGTGCTTTCATGAGGGATCATGTATGGCCGACATCAAGATCGACGGACAATTGAGTAACGTTTAACGGGATCACTGCGTGAGATTCAAGAACTTCTGGACATTATCATGAAGTGCCTTTTGATACGGACGTAATGAGAAGGGCTCGAAAAAATCTAGAGAAAGCCCATTGACTTGGATGTTGTTGCAGTTTGGATTCGCGAAGGGTCCCATGTCAGTCAGTCTATGGTCTTCCCAGCGTTGTCTCTAGAGCCTTCCTTCTCGCTGGTAACATTGGAGTGATTGCAGAAAACCTCGATAGACTAAGAGTCTTGCAGAAGAGACGTAATATTGTTCCACAGCACTGCAATAACTCCCCTCTTGTCCTGCCGGACAGGGCTTTAAGTTGCCTTCGGTAGAGGAAGAATCCATGCGGGCAATCTCTTCAGATTCGCGTTGAATGTGTTCTTCCTCAAGGAGGTCCTTTTTAAGAAATTTTATTTGTGCTGCAATTCCATCCGCTTGGTCAATCGCTTCGGGAATAGATGCCTTAACAGACTGTCGAATGGTCTTCTTGAACTCTGAAGAGGAAATGTTTTCTAAGAGTCTTTCTAATTCCGTGGCTAAATGAGACAAGTTGTTTGGACAACTCTGTTGAAAAGACGATGATGCATTTTGATTGATCGGCTTAGAGGCTGAAGATGCCAGAGAAATGTGGTCTCCCAAAAATAAAGCGAGAGTGGCATATGCCAGGACAACGCATTTGAGTGGCAGGTCTGAGATTCTCATGGGTGGATCAACCGACCTAGAGTAACACGATCAAGCTTACTTGGATCATCAGTCCATCAGGAAAGGACTGTATTTTGATCATTGTGTGTATTATCACGCATAAAGGAAGCCTTTGGCTAGAACGGAAGGGAAACATTCCAAAACTCGTGACCATTTCTTTTCTTAAGTGTTTCTTCTATGCTTGCGTTGACTGTGATGGGTCATCGCAAGAACCTTATGAAGAAATCAATGGTATTGAATCCTGGAACATTATGGTCGAGGGTTCAAGAGCAAACCAAACTTGCCAAGGCCTGTGGAGCCATCCAATCCATTCACACAGAGTCCGAATTCATTGTGGACGGGAACATTCGGTTTCTTGTTCGTGTCGCTTCAAATTTAGCAAAAAGAGAGGAGGCCAAACGAGCACAGGTTCAGGAAGTCAATGGTGAGACGAAAAGCCGCAACCCATTTCTTCCATATGATAACAACTTATTTGTCACTAACATTTCTCAGACGCATGTGTGCCTGCTTAACAAGTTTAACGTGTTGGATTCTCATATCCTCATTGTCACGCGGGTCTTTGAAGACCAGGAGAATCTCCTGACCATTGAAGATTTCGAAGCCTTGTGGATCTGTATGGCCGAATTTGAGGGCTTAGCATTTTATAATGCGGGGACTGAAGCCGGGGCCAGCCAACCGTACAAACATCTCCAGATGGTCCCCTTGCCTTTGGCTTCCCGAGGACCCAAGGTTCCCATCGAACCCGTTTTGTCATCTTCGTCAGAATGTCGAAATCGATTCGTTGCAACGACGGCTCTACCCTATGAATATGCGATTTCTCCTGTGGGTTCTGACTGGATAATTGATCCGCGAGAAGCCGCCAAGGAATCATTGAGATGCTACACGGCTATGCTGGAGAAGGTTGGATTGAAGAAGGAAGCCTCGAAAGACAATACGAGACGTCCTGGTCCCTATAACTTCCTGGCTACACGGGAATGGATGATGCTTGTGCCTCGGTCAAAGGAAACTTTCGAATCCATCTCTATTAATGCTCTAGGGTTTGCCGGCAGCCTCTTCGTCAAAAATTCCCATGACCTAAAGATCTTGAAAACTCGTGGACCGATGGCAGCCCTGAAGGAAGTAGGAAAACCAACTATAATTGGAAGTTCTTGCTAAGTACCATGCGGGGAAAGGTAGAGTCTGAGATTAGAAATTTATCTGTCGATACATGGTATGATTCCGTGATCAGAAAGCTACAGTCATTCTGACCACATTCGCAGAGAAGGGGAGGAGAAGGAGTGACCGCATTCGAGGACTTTTGGGATGAAGTTCTAGCTGTTTGGGATATCGGTGTATTTGGGGCCAGCCTTGGAGAGGTCATGACCGCTCTCACGATCTTCTTGTTATTTTTGTTCGCGCGGCGACTGGTTTACCGCTTTGTCATTTTAACACTCATGATCTTTACCCGAAGAACCAAAACGAATTTAGATGATTTAATACTAGAAGCCATTGAAAAACCATTGGAACTTGCTT
>CBDBCK010000009.1:0-1757 GCA_965203345.1 Dehalococcoidia bacterium | reverse complement strand
AAAGGAGATAGATGGCACGGCCGCTCCTCTTGACCCTCTGCCTCTCACCCTCGCTTCTATTGCCAGTTCGGTCTTTTGTTCCTTTGAGTCCATCGTCCGTTGCTTCCGCATCGCTTCATTGGTCAACCAGCAGGCCCAGATACAACACCATGTCGACAGCAGATGCCGCACCCGCCTGCGGCCTTGGGGCCGGCAAATGCGTCCCGTGCGAATCGCTCGATAAGTCTCACATCCTCTCCAGGGAGGCCGTTGATAAAGAACTATCGGAGTCATTGAAAATGTGGAAGTTGAAACCACTGGAAAATACAAGTGACGACGGATCAGAGCAGCACGCCATCTCCCGCTCCTTCACCGCCCGTAATTTTCAGTGCGCACTTGACGCCATCAATGCCATTGGCGCCATTGCCGAGCGAGAGAATCATCATCCTGACTTGCACCTGACGGGCTATCGCAACGTGGAGATTGTGTTGTATACACACAGCCTGGGTGGACTTAGCATCAATGATATCGAGCTGGCCAAGGAGATTGATGACGTGAAGGTCGAGTACAGTCCCAAGTGGCTCAAGAGTCATCCCGAGGCGAAGCGAGAGTAATATACTATAGTAGATATTCTGATGTTATAATAATTAATTCATGCATATTCTCATATGTATGCTATTAAAAACCTGCAATCTTATCTGTATCTTTAGTCCAAGGAGCGGATGGACCCTCCTACATGTATTGGTTACATTATATATCTGATTTTCTCATCTCGTCCAGCACCCGTACCCGGCTCATACATACATGTACAGTCGATTTGAAATATATATCAACACCAACCAATGCCACAATACCGGTGCTTTGGCCTTTTATCAACATCAACACTAAATATTGGCCAAAGCAAAAGCAATGGCGATAAGGGAAAGCCCCATTGCAGTTGGATTCAAAACTCTAGAACCTCCACCAGAGGTGAACCCATCGCAGGGAACATCGACGCCATCGAGTTGACACTTCTGAACAGTCATTCCACCCGTGATCGACGACCCGAAACCTCCCAAACAAGGCGAACTGACGCCTGGCGTCACGGTGCAACTGTCGGGACAGGTGACGACGCAGCCTCCACCACCATCGGAGAGGTCGGTGGTCGAGATGCCAACGCAGGCGTAGGGCATGGGCGCAGATGCGCCGCTGCCCATCAAGGTGGGCATAAAGACGTTTCCTGCTGCAAGGCCCTGGCCGATGGGAGTGCACATACTTTCATTGGAGGAAATCGTGCAGTACTCTCCGCTGGGGCACTTGTACTCGGTCGATGATGACATGACGGAAGTAGGAAGCAGCAGCAGGAGGAATGCGGCATACACGTAGGCAAAGGTAGACGAAGGCATGTCGAGAGTAACTGAACTGGGATAGAATCTTGCTTGGGTTGGGTGAGAGCGATTTGGAATGTGGTACTACGGAGCCGGTGGTCGAATTGTGCCTACCGTGTATCTCGCGTTACGCACGGTGTCCTCGTCCTTGAGCTAAAAAGCTCGCCGAGCCTGCACAAGTAAGTGGGTGGCGGACGGAACACGATGAAATCTCGGCTTGCTCTCCAGAGTAACCCCGGCCGAGAGGCGAAAGGAAAGTAGGAATTCCTAGGAATCCAATAGTGAGATTGTCCTTATTGTTCGTATGCATATATGCATAAGTATAGAATTAAATCCAAGAATGTTATTTGTATCTTATGCCAACGCCTGCCTCTTGGTGGCGGTGTTCTGATACGGCCGCAACACATATTC
>CBDBCK010000008.1:0-11885 GCA_965203345.1 Dehalococcoidia bacterium | reverse complement strand
CGTTTTCCGCTGATGTTGAGCGGGTTTATGAAGCGGTCTGATGCGCAACCCGAGTTATAACTGAATCTGGTGTTTAAGGATTTGAAAAAAGGCGGCGTATCTGGTTGATTGGTTATCAGTAATCAATCAAGCAACCAAAAGGAGATACGCCACCATGAACAAGAGTAACGTTATTGAACTGGCAGGTCGAGTAGAGAGCACTGACCCGTTGACGGAATTGCTGCGTAGCGGTGCGAGACAACTCCTGCAGGAGGCCATCGAGGCAGAGTTGCAAGAGTTGCTGGCTACGCACTCAGACAGGGTACTGGAAGACGGCAGGGCCGGGGTGGTGCGTAATGGGCACCTGCCCGCACGCGCCATTCAGACAGGGATTGGTCCGGTTACCGTGCAGATTCCCAAGGTACGGGCCAAGACGGGAGAGCCTGTGACCTTTCACTCTGCCTTGGTACCGCCGTATGTGCGCAAGACCAAGGCACTTGAAGCCGCATTACCCTGGCTATACCTGAAGGGTGTCTCCAGTGGCGAGATGGGCGCTGCGCTTGAGGTGCTGGTTGGCCCGGAGGCCAAGGGGTTATCAGCCAATACGGTGTCGCGATTGAAGCGTCGTTGGGCGCAGGAATACCAGGCATGGCGGGAGGCGCCGCTGGATAAGGATCGTTGGGTCTATGTCTGGGTGGACGGTGTCTACAGTGGCTTGAGAGGGGAGCAGAGTAAGCTCTGCGCCTTGGTGGTCATCGGGGTCAACGAGCGGGGGCGAGAAGCATTTTCTAGCCATTGAGGACGGGATGAGAGAATCGACCCAGAGTTGGCGAGAGGTCCTGTTGAAGCTGAAGTCTCGCGGCATGAATGTTCCCCAATTAGCCATCGGTGATGGCGCCATGGGCTTCTGGGCCGCGCTGGAGGAAGTCTACCCCGGAGAGCCGGCAACAGCGCTGTTGGATGCACAAAACGATGAATGTATTGAACTGCCTGCCAAAATCACTTCAATCCAAAGGCCAAGCAGGCCCTGCATGAGATCTGGCAGGCTAATACCCGCGAGGAGGCCGAGAAGGCATTTGATCTATTCATGCTGACCTATGAACCCAAGTACCCGAAAGCCACCCTATGCTTGCAAAAGGACCGGGATGAACTGATGGCCTTTTACAGTTTCCCGGCCCAGCACTGGCAGAGCATCAGGACCAGCAATCCAATTGAATCGGCCTTTGGGACTATTCGCCATCGCACGAAGCGCTCGAAGGGGTGTCTGTCGCACGATGGGATGCTACACATGATGTTCAAACTGGGGATGTGTGCGCAGAAGAACTGGCGACGACAACGAGGTTTCAACTACCTTGGCAAAGTCATCAGTGGAGTGAAGTTCAAAGATGGAATCGAGGTAACAGAATCAAACCAGGTCGCCGCCTGACTCAGGTGCTTAAACACCACTTTTGACAATAACTCGCGCAACCCACGATGAAACGTTCACCTGCAAAACGGCAGATTAGCAACCCCATTTGTTCTATGTGCCGGAACAGCGCCAGTTACGGCGCTCCGCGCCATACCTGACGCACCTAAAAAAAGGCAGACCGAAGTCTGCCCTTTCTTATAGATCAGGGGCTAAGCCCCTTCAATTCCACTCACCAACAGGTGTTTAGAATCGGTAAGTAGCACCCGCAAAGTAGAAGCGGCTGACGTCATAAAGACCAGGATAGGTGTTGTTGTTACCAGTACCTGTACCTACGTTAGTCGACAGTGGTGCATCTTCTGCAAGAACGTTGTTAGCACCAAAACGGAACGTGATGTTTTCGTTAAGTACATAGTTCGCAGAAATATCCAGATAGTCACGAGTCTCCAGGTGATCGTTCAACTGCTCAGGACGCTGCCCCGCGGCTGCTTCGTCCAGACCGAACAGTGTAGTCTCGCCAACATGACGCCAGGTGAAAGAAACACGCAGGCCGTCAAGAGGAGTTATCCAGTTACCAAGCAGTCGGTGCTGATACTCTGGGTTTGGAAGATTACACTGGCCGGCGTAGAAATCGCGACACTCAATTGTGTCAGCACCGGCAAATGGTACTTCATCCAGAGTATCCAGGATGGTGGCTGCGTAATCGAAGTTCAGTGAACCCCAATTATCCAGACCCCAATCGCTCAGATTGACGTTATAGGTCACGTTGATATCGATGCCCTCAGTAGAGCGTAAAGCGATATTGGCGTTCTGCTGGCTGATACCTGCAAGACCACCGTCAGGGGCGTCGTTGCTGAGCCAGAGCGTACCGGCTGTGTCACGTGTAATCAGGCTACAGAATACGTCTGAACCAGCGCCGCCAGCGATACAGCCGTCGAGGCTTGCTTGAGCCGGGATGCTGCCAATTGCATCTTCAACTGTGATGTCGAAGTAGTCGATCGCAACAGAAAGACCTGACAACCAGTTTGGCGTGTACACGATACCGAAAGTTGTAGTTTCACTTTGCTCGGTGATGAGGTTGGGGTTACCACCTGTGATCAGGTTGTATTGACCGGCAGGGTTATCCTCGATACCAGTGTTGTACTGAGCAGCCGATGCACCTGTTCTTGCACAAGCTTCCAGTGATGCAGTAGGAGCAACACCAGGGGCTGACGCACAAGGGTCGAACAGGCCGTTCTCACCAGTGGAAAGGTCAACCAGACCAGTGTTGATACCTACATAGAGGTCGAATACGTTAGGTGCACGAATAGCGACTGATTGATTCACACGTACGCGGAATTCGTCAGTAAGCGCCCAGCTTACACCAGCAAACCATGTGTCAGTATCAAAGGAGTTGCTGATACCGTTACCGTTTGTGGTGTAGTCAGAGTAACGATAGCCGGCTGAAATGCCGACTTCTTCGGCCAGAGGCTGACCTGAAATGACAGGAACCGAGAATTCGACGAAGAGTTCGTCGACTTCAATCTCACCAGTGATAGGCAGAGTCGCGCCACCGGTACCAGTCAGACCACGACCACCCGGGATCTTGGAGATGTCGTCAGCCAGACGAGAAAGTTCGTCTGTACGTGATTCGAAACCTACCAGACCGGATACACCTGCGTCAGCCCAAGGGAGCTGAACACCAAAATTGGTGAAGTCACCTTCGATGGTGCCGCCGAAAACGAGCTGCTCAGTCTCACCACTTACGATACCAACACCCTGGATGAAGTCTGTAGCAGCCGGAGTCACGCTGGTGCTGCCGTCAGCGCCACGAGTGAAGATGTCCCAAGGCACACAGCCATCGCTTGTATCACGGCAAACTGCGTTACCGTTGCCATCGTCAACGAGGAACAGAGCTTGCTGTACGCGCTCGAAGTTCAGGTCGCGCTGAGAAATACGCGTGCCTTCAGTACCAGAGTACTGTGCGAACACGTCAAAAGAGAATTCCTCAGTCAGCGCACCGCGAAGACCGGCAACTGCACGCCAGGAGCTGTTTTCGTAAGTGCTGATGCGTGGACCACCCTCAACGTTTCGGTGAGAGTTAATGAACTGCACGTCCGGAGCCATACCGGCAGCCAGCAGGTCATTACAGCTTACGAAGTTGCCGTCGTCATCAAAGTTACCTGTGAAGTCAGCAAAAGAGAATGCGCCAGTACCGTTGGGACCACGACCTGCCTGGAGCAGAGGGTTGTCACAGTTGGTCTGGAAAGGTCGGTTGAAAGAGGCTGATTCAGCGATCTGAGCAGTTGTTACGTTGTTCAGGTAGCTGGTGTCGGCATAGGCTTCCAAACCGCCAGAGATTTCATAGTGGCCGCTTGCACCGAGGTTCCAGCGCTCAACAGGACGCTGGTAGTGGTTACGAGCACCAAAGTTATAAGTTTCATCAGCACCGCCGGCGAATGGAGTCAGAGTACCATCTGCCTGCTGAAAAACAGTACCAGTTACACCGTTACTCAGTGTACCGTTGAAACGACGGAAGTTGGATGAACCTACGCAGTTAATAGTAGCGGTTCCGCCAAGCGTACAGGCACCGGTATCCCGGTCTGCACCCAGCAGTTCTTCCTGGTCTTCATAGCTACCAAAAATTGTGATGTTGCCTGCACCGTCTGCAGTGTTGACACCCATGGTCAAGGAGAGCAGGCCAGCTTCACCAGCAGTCACGCCGCCGGGATTTTCAATGCCATTACGTTGAAGCACGTCAGCCATGAAAGAGTTGCTGTTGGGGTTTTCATTCCAACCGTACTGGTAATCGAACTCAAAGCCTTCGAAGTTACGCTTGGTGATGAAGTTAACAACACCAGCAACCGCGTCAGAGCCGTAGACCGCTGATGCACCAGATGTCAGTACGTCAACGCGCTCAACCAGTCGTGCTGGAATCATGTCCACGTTTGCAGCTGAAGCGAACGGGCTTCCGAACGGAAGACGCTTGCCGTCAACCAAAACCAGAGTTCGGTTCTGGCCAAGACCGCGCAAGTTGAGGGTAGAGGTGCCTGACGCGCCGTTAGCAACTTCTGCTGTCTGGGCGACAAATACGTTAGGTAAGATGTTTACGACATCCTCTACACGTGCAATACCACGGGAGTCGATTTCTTGAGCACCGATTTGGATAAGTGGTGTCGCCGAAGTTACGTTAGACCTTGTCAGCCTTGAACCGGTGATGATTACTTCTTCAACAAGTGACGCATCAGACTGGGCGGATACATATCCGGGCACTGACGCACCAAGTGCGGCAGCGATAGCCAGGCTGATCTGGCTTTTTTGCATAAGTTTCATTGGGAAACCCGCTTACGGCAGATGCAAGCACAGAGGCAGCGCCTATGGCGCTAACCAAAGGTTTTTTCTTAAACATTAAAATGCTCCCGATTTAGTATGAGTAGTTATATTTTTAACTGCAATTTTTGGTAGGTTGCAGCAGTGGCGCGGATGATAGCGGAAATCCTCCGAAACAGAAAGCAAAATACAAGGGGGAGAACCTGAAAAATCAGACCACTGGCTGCTGGATAGCCTGCTTAATGTAAAAAAAATGTGCCTGAAAATCAAACACTTATTAAAATCGAAACTTGTGAATAACCTTACATAAATTTAGCCATTTTCCAAATATTATGCTGTTTTGTATTTAACAAAAGAATATTTCACTGAAAAACTTATTTTTTCCACAGATTCTGAGCAAAGACGCTATCAAAACTCAATTTGATTTTATCTTATGTTTGAGCGATTTCTCATGTCTGACCAACATCTTACAGAGGACTCACATGAAATACCTTGTCCGGTTGCCGGAGGAAGAACCTCAGTAACTCACAGCTATCGTGCGCAAAGGCGGGGTGGCTGTTTATCGCCGTATGCATGCACAGAACACACTGGATGGATGCGGAAGTTTCACCAAGGGCCAATAATGTAGTCCAGAATCGTCAGAAAAAGACAGGAACAACCCCTGCAATGAAGGCCCAAAGAGCTATCATTTTTTCTTTCGCGCCTGAGCTTGAATACACCTTACCGGCTGCTACTCCAGCTCCGGCTCCAAGAAGCGGAACTACAACAAATCCACCAAAGATTCCGTAGAAGAGCCAGGCAAATGAAATCATCAGCAAAGCGCCTGTGTCATACGAATATACATCTCCGGATGGCCCGAACATCCCTCCCAGCGGCACGGGAAATCGAAATCTATGCGCAAACACGTGGGCAACAAGAAAACTGGAGATCAAGGCATAAACGGCCCCTTGATTGAGTCTTTTATGCGCACAAGACTCCTCTCACTTTCATCCTCTAAAACACAAAAACCGGATAGAATTCACCCTTAGGAATCAGGCACCCGATTACCCGCAATCCACACGCTTTCGATGCTGTGGCTATTGCGGATGTCGGCGGCGGGATTCCCGGTGAGCACTGAAAAATCACCCCATTTGCCCGGTTCCAGGGTGCCGATATCGCCCTTGCCGATGCAATCGGCGGCAACTCCGGTTGAAGCGCGTATCGCCTCCAGCGGGGTCATGCCGGCATCCACCATCATGTGCATCTCCATGTGCTCGAAATAGCCCTGGAAACGCGCCGGTGGCCCGGTGTCGGTGCCCATGGCAATTCGGACATCCTCTGCATTGAGGGCGCCCACGTTCGCCATTGCCACCTCAAGGCCCGCCTTGTAAGCCTGGGCGGAGCGGCTGCCGGCCATGCGTGACATGCGCTCGGGTGTGGACAGTTCGTCGAGGATGGCCGGCTCCACCTCCTTCAGGAAATAGGGGTCGGAGAAGAAGTCCGGCACACTCTCGTAGACGAAGGTGGACACTTCCCGCGTCAGGGTCGGGATATAGCAGACGTCTTTTTCCTTCACCAGGTTAATAAACGCCGTGTCCACAGGCAGATCCCGGATGCTGTGGGCGATCAGGTCGGCGCCGGTGTTCAGCATGAACCTTGCGTCGTCGAGATAGAATAGATGAACCGCCACCGGCAGGCGGCGACTGTGAGACTGATCCACCAAGGCCTCGAACCAGGGTCGCGGCATCTTCTGTGTCGCGCCGAGATTGTCATCGATTCGCACCTTGATGAAGTCCGCACCCATGTCGGCGTTGCGATTCACCTCGGCGCGAATCGCCTGTTCGCTGTCACCGACCACGACACTGCCCGCCACGTAGATTCGCGCCCGATTCAAGGCCGGCGTGAACTGTTGATTGCGTAACTCGAAGCCCTGCTCCTCGTCACCGCCGAGACTGTTAACCGCGGTCACACCGTAGCGAGCGTAGAGACCGAGTTGTCTGAGTAAATTATCGGTGCTGTACTCGGCGTTGCCTCGCAGTCCCACCGTCGCCCCCACATGGCCGTGAGCATTGATGAGACCCGGCATGATGTACTTGCCTGAGACATCCACCACATCCGCCCCTTGGGGGATGGTCACCGCGCTACGCGGACCCACCGTGCGGATACGGCCGTCAGTGATCACCAGCACACCGTCCGGCAGCGGCTCGGCGTCGGTGCCGTCAATAATAGTGGCGCCGACAAAGGCCAGAGTGCCCTCGTTGGCAAGGACCGGAAAGCCGAGAATCAGGCAACCGAATAGCGCTAAAACCCTTGTTGTTACTGTTTTCATAGCGTGTTCCTCCTGCGGCCTATTTCAGAGGATTTGGGGGTTAAATGCAAGGGTGAGTGGGCAACTCTTCCAGGCACGTAGTTTTTAATTGCCAATTATTCAAGATTACATCGACAAACAACTACATTTTAAGACAGGATTATTCCTTTATCCTCTACCCACTTCCTTACGATGTTTATCGCCGCATTCTCATCGGCATGCATCTTATTACCGCAACTCTTATAGACACACTGATATCTGCTCTGTGTCGTGTCTTTTGATCTTGTTGACCCCTGCGGCTGTCTTAGTTGTCGTTTTACTAATGTAATCAAGTCTTTGTTATTTACACGTCTCGATGATTCAGGATAAATAAACGGCGCTGAGATTTTCCTTTTTCTGTTTAATTTCGCTTCCCTGTGTTGTTCTTGTTCATTTTTACGCTGATCCTTCCTGCTAAGCAGAACCAATACCTCGCCACCGGGTAATTTCACTTCTCCATTTTTATCAATAGAAAATTTTACTTTTTTGAATTCCTCGGCATTAAGCAAACGTATAGGGTTACGCTTGCATTTTGAGCAGGTCTGGCTTGTTCCGGCTGGATGCACCAAACAGCCAGGGAACAACGATAAGGGTTTGTGCTTTCCTGTCGGATTGTAGGAACCATCTGATTGCCTTGCCATTTCTTCACTTTGAAGTGCTGGATGCTTCCAATGGTCACTTCCACACCAGTGATGCTTCCTGTCACTCTTATGCGCATCTATGTCAGAATATGTATAGAAATTCAATACCTTGTCATAAACCAATTTAAGTTGGGCAGACCCTGAGGCAAGATTCCTCACAGAAGACTCTAAAACAGGAAAACCCTGGTGTTTCCAACATAATGAATCTATAACATGGGCAATATCACCGACTACATTGTTACGAAGCTGCTCAAGAGCATTATTAAACCGTTGCTGAAACTTCTGATTAGGTTGCGTGTTTTTTCTATGATGTCTAACGCTTCGAATCAAATTTCTAATAGATCTGATGGGGACAGATCCCGAATATTCGGGTTTTGCCTGACGAATATCTGACACTGAATCAACCTCAAAAACCGAATAACCAATTCCAGCTTCGCCAAGATCTATACCAATAATCGTCTTGGTAACAGGCAGTTTAGTAGTCTCTGCTTTACGTTTGTCGGTGACTGTAATTGCAAGTTCAGCAGACAATTTTTCCGGACTATGCTTTACCGATATTCCTCCGTGATCATCAACACTTACTGACTGCTTGAAGTGTTGTTGAAAGATCAGGTTGTAATCCCCGACGGAATAGTTTGAATCAACCAACCATTTATCAAGTACATTTTTATACGACGATGCGCCAATTAACCGGCACGGGGTGTGTAGTGTTTGAATTCGGCTGTCTATCGCTTTCTTCCTGACCAAAATGCCATCAACTTGTATATCGCTTTTTACATTACTTAGCTTCAGATCAACAAACCAATCATGAGGCGCCTGCATCAGAAACGCTGAAAACGGGTTACTTTCACGGGCCGGTTTGAAATAAACTGATTTGATTAAGTCTGGAATAACTTCCTTCGGTTCAATCTCCACCTGATCGGAAGGATCGATAAACTTCAATGCTTGTTTTATAGGTGCTTGAGCATTTCTGTATTGCGGTGGCACTCTCCACTTCCGCGATTTTGATGCGTATGCCAGAACATTTTCATTAACACGCATAAATTTTGTTTTCAATACAAAGGATTCTCTGAATAATCGGGATACGATCCCGTTAATTTCTGAAGAATACAGATTAATACAGGAAATAAGAGTGTCACGACTGATCTCAGGCAGAGATAAAAGAGGTTGCACCAAAACCGGGATATTGACAAGTGAACCTAATTTTTCATGTTTAGTGAACGAAGATGGGACAATATCCGGCAATCCAGATAGTAAGTAGCTGGCTCTAAATGCTTTTAATCGTTGCACATCACGATAATGTCCCAAATCTTTATGTTTGAGAAAGTCCTTACTTGCCTGATGCAGAATAGATTCAAGAATTTTTTCCAGATCTATGACTATTATTGCCGATTCTTTCAGGGCAAAGGCTGAATGCCGTGAATTACTAAAAGGACTACGGTAAACAGCGCCTTTACCATTAAGAAGCAGGCGATTCAGATCTTTAGGGTTGGAAAACAGGTTTTTAAATTCACTCCTGACGTTCTTTTTAAGTTCTTCAGAGCCGTTTATGGCGAGCCTGGAAATGCGTTGCAGCACTTTCCTTTTTGCTTGACCGTCAGCAGTGAATACATTTTGCGTATCACCTTTCCTGGCGTCAATCAATCCCTGCTCAATCACAGCCAGGTTCTCTAACGGATTCCTATATTCACCTGATGATTTGGCGGAAGTGAGTATGTGGTTCAAGTGTCGGGTAAATTCTTTTTGCAGGATATTTATCTTCTTTTGATCTTCCATCAATTCCGTAGCGTAATCAGGCACACCGCCTGAAATTCGATTTATTTTTGGAAGCGCCTTAAGAAAGTCAGGAATTTTGAAACCCACATTATCAGCCAAATTCCTTTTCTGACTATCATCGCCCTCCTTCTCCTGAGAAATTCTATTATTCAACTGCATCAATATTCCGCCGATACCTGATAGTTGCCTGCCAAACTCTTCTATTTCCTCAACATCTTCATTAGTCGGCAGGCGATCGCCCTCCCCCAGTAAATTAGCTAGTTGCAGCTTTACCCGGCCACTGCGTTCAACCAATTGTTTCAGGCTCGCTGACAATTCGTGGTAATCACATCCGATGCCTGAAAAATAGCCTTTGTACTCATCTTTTTTCAAATCAACAGGTAGAAATTGATCAATTTCAAATTGGCCAATTATTTCAATAGTATTTTTAATATTCAGAAGCTGCTTGTAATAATTTGCTATCCACGAATCGAGTTTCCCTCCAATACTGGTGCGAAAATCACTGTAATGGCTTTTCCCGAACACTTCGTCCTTAGGTATCTCCGCAAACCAGGATTTAAGCTCTGCAATTTGCTTTTTATTCGTTTTTCCTTTAGGTATCTGATAATCCTTCATAATGTCTGCAACGCTATTAGAAGTCCAATACAGATAGCCTTTACCTAATATCCAACTTAGTGCATTATTTGTTTGTGTTGTGATCTGTCTTTGTAATTCTACTTTACTTGCTTCCTGACCTAGAAATTTTAGCTTTTGCGCCACCACAGCATGAATTGAGATATCGTCAATCCTATTTAGTTCTGCTTTCAACAGGTTCTTGTCATAGGCAATGCTTGTATTCTTAGGGCTTAACTCTTGCAATTTACAGCATATTTTCTCTAACGACGGAAAATCATATCTTCTTGTTGACATGGCAGTGTCAAAAACACTCAGAGCACGTTCTGGATTATCAGATACGCTCGCTCTGTCAGGAAATTCAGATTTTAGTTGCGCTTCAAAAAACGATAGCGTAGCGGCGACTTTGTCATTGGGCAAGTCAGCATTCTCCAGTTTATTACCTGTGGCAAGCTTGTAGAGTGGCGCTGCTATCGGGTTAGAATTATAATCCGGCTGACTTCGCGGTTTTTTACGGATCAATGAAATAATTTCAGAGGGGATTAGTTTTTCATTTGTGTCGTCTCCGAATTGTGTCCGCCATTTTTTAAGGAATTCGTCAGTTTGCAGGTGCTGCTGATTTTGGAATAGCTCTGCGTCGCCTGCCGAACCAAAAAACCTGAAGCCGCTCAGATGTACAGCACATAACAAGCCGGTTAGCGTTCCCTTACCCAAACCTTCTGTAGTGTTGTACAGAGATTTAATGGATTCAAAATCTACATTCTGTAGATTCGCAATATCAAGGGGGAATTTTAATGTCCTGACAGAATCAGCAGGTCTCGTCGCCTGGGCAGCTACTGTCTTTCTCCACTCCCTTGCTTTTGCGCCAGATATTTTTTGAAGCATTCGCTTGCCTTCCATTTTTATCCAAAAGTTTATATATTTTTTATTGTATCGCTATTCCAATGTTGTCTTTCTCTTCAACATCACCACATCACTAGCATTTTTGCATTAATCATGCCTCCAACATCACCACATCACTAGCACCTGGCTGCAAATGGAGCCTCCAACATCACCACATCACTAGCTGTAATGTGCATCCTCGGCCTCCAACATCACCACATCACTAGCAAAATGGGAACGGCTCAACCTCCAACATCACCACATCACTAGCGAGGAAATTGGCTGGAATCCTCCAACATCACCACATCACTAGCGTAATAAAACCTGCTTATCCTCCAACATCACCACATCACTAGCGAGGTGAAATTATCCGCACCTCCAACATCACCACATCACTAGCCGACGGCTGAGACTGTGTCCTCCAACATCACCACATCACTAGCTGGATATTGATAGCATTACCTCCAACATCACCACATCACACCGACGGCTAGCCGTACCTAGCGGCACATTCCTCCAACATCACCACATCACTAGCATAGTATTTATCAATAATCCTCCAACATCACCACATCACTAGCCATTCCCGCTGTTGATGTCCTCCAACATCACCACATCACTAGCGAGAAGGGGTGGTAGAGTCCTCCAACATCACCACATCACTAGCTTATGGCTCGTGAGACAACCTCCAACATCACCACATCACTAGCTTCTGTCATCTGGCCCGACCTCCAACATCACCACATCACTAGCACATAGTCTTCGACAGTGCCTCCAACATCACCACATCACTAGCTGGTCGGATCTGTTTTTTCCTCCAACATCACCACATCACTAGCATATGCTGCGGTATTATTCCTCCAACATCACCACATCACTAGCCAACGTGTTGCCGGTATGCCTCCAACATCACCACATCACTAGCTTGTTCTTTGCGAAACCTCCTCCAACATCA
>CBDBCK010000007.1:0-4407 GCA_965203345.1 Dehalococcoidia bacterium | reverse complement strand
CTTGCGCATGCGCAGTATTCTAAGTACCGTGGGCTTGCGCGTAGGGCGCGTACGTGACCTGTTTTCCAATTTTAGTACGCTTCATAAGAAGAATGTTTATTTTTTTTCGATATATTATTGTGAATATAGCTATATTTGGGTGGCAGCTTTCACGTAAGCATATCTGTTTGAAGCATATTACGCTGAGTACAAGTTACAGAGGCTTTGAAAATGACGTGTCGACGAATGTGGCGCCCAAGAGGTCTGAAAATGCACGGTTCAGTCGCGCCAACATGACGTCACTGGGACCACTCAGGTGAACACGCAACGGAGATAGGGATGAGACACCCCTGATTCAGTGTATTTAATAACAATCTAAGATGTACATACATATTTGAAGTCCATAAAACACTGCCAAATGGCAGTGTTTCTCTAATAATAGGGTTTGTTGTTTTTCCAGGTGGATCTCAAGCGGATTTGCCCCCTATGTAGTGTGGTCTGTGATGACATCCATGTTACTGCCAGACACATCAGTAGAGAACATGAGCATTGTGTAGACTTTTCAGTGAAGTGTGTCTATTGTTTGAAGACCTTTGTGCATGTAAAAAAATGGAAAAGGCATGTGGTTGAAGTACATGGCTATGTAAATGTAGCTCCACATCCTACTGCGCAACCAGGACCATCCACCACTACCCATCGAAGTGTGTTATCTACCAGTACCAGTGTATGTCCGGATGACGTAAGCCTACGAGAAAGTGAAATTGTCACACCTGCGACCAGTTATGTAGGTTCCTATGATCTTGAACATCCAGCACAGTTCCTGCTACAGTTGAAGTCATCTGGTCTTACAGATACACACTGCAACAAGCTGGTCGATTATTTCAGAAAATATGCACACAATGTTGCCAGCGAATGTATTAATAGTGTCGCCAGTGGTGTAAATCCTGACCCATCAAGCCTGCCGTCAGTGAAGGCTCTCCATGAAGTCCATTCTTCCTCTGTTCAAGACAAGTACGCTTCTCGTAATCTTCTGTGTGTGAAACCTTGTGCGGTGCCACTTGGGAAGTCAGAGAATGGGAAGCCGCTGACGTTTCAGTATATCCCATTGACAGAGCAATTGCAAAGTTTGTTTCTTAGCAAACGCTTCGAGGATTGCAATATTTTCGGAGCTAGACCCAGTCAGAAGCCTGGTGTGTACAGGGATATATTTGATGGGACCTGTCATCCGAGCGTGGAAAATCGGATTTCATTGATTTTGTTCTTTGATGACTTTGTCGTTTCCTGTCCCATCGGAAGTCACACAAAACAGTACAAGTTGGGTGCTGTGTACTGTTGCATTGCCAACTTAAACGAAGACAGAGCACACGTAGGAAACACACTGTTGCTGCTGCTGTTCCATTCAAAGCTTTTGGAAAAGTTCTCGTGGAATGTTATACTTAAGCCACTGCTAGATGAGCTTGTGACACTTGAAGAATGTGGAACGCTGATTGTTCATAGAGGGAATCGCATCTCTGTGAGCGTACGTGTTGAATTTGTCTGCGGCGATAACCTCGGCATCCATAGCATTGCTGGCTTCTTTGCAGCGTTTTCAAACACCAACAGGCTGTGTCGCTGCTGCTACACATCCCCAGTGGAGCTGAAGTCTTGCTTTAACGCAAACGAATTTCGGCCACGCACCCAAGAGTTGTATGAACGTGAGCTTGGCATTCTAGCAGCTAATGATTTCTCAAAGGTCTACTGCAAACGTTTTGGAATTAAATTTCCATGTCCGTTTCGTGTGCTGAAACAGTTTCACGTTGCTGACTTTTTCCCATTTGACATTGTCCATGACCTGTTTGAAGGCATTGTGAAATATGTCATTAACTTGGTTCTCACTGCGGGCCTTCAAAAATCATTGGTCAATTTGAATGCTTTGAATGGAGTCATAGCTACATTTCCATTCTCACCATTGGAGGGAAACAAGCCTGTACCGCTGCAAAGAAGCAATAACGCTGTGTGTGTCGGTGGAACTGCATCTGAGTTATGGACGCTGCTGCGGTTTTTGCCACTATTGTTATCGGAAGTTGAGAGTGGTCTTTTGGATGCCCCGGAATTCCAGGTGTTACAATGCCTTATATGTATAGTGCAATACGCCGTTTCGCCAGTTCTCTGTGAAGCTGATCTGGTGGAGCTTGAGCAACTTGTGGGGGAGTGGCTGAACTTATTGAAATCCACATTCACCGAATTCACGCCAACTCCAAAGTTTCATTATCTACTTCATTATGTGGATCAAATTAGGAAGCATGGGCCCCTTCGACGTTGCTGGACGATGCGTTTCGAAGGGAAACACCAAAATCTGAAATCATTCCTGGCTCGCTCAAAAAATACAAAAAATGTGTGCAAGACGATAGCCACTCGTCATCAACGGTTCATAGCCAGCGCACATAACACAACCCGGCCAGACGCTGTGTCGTCACAAAGGCCGCTCTGCCGAAAGGACAAACCCAGTTTGCCACCAGGTGTTGAGTTGCTGTTACCCGAGGGCTGCAAGCTGTTGAAAACCGTGACATACATGTGTACCAAATATGCGGCTGACCAAGTTGTCACAGTGAAATACGGGGATGATGTCGCACTCTGTCAAATAGTGTGTATCTGTATGAAAGACAGTGTCATGCAGTTCGTAGTTAGATACCTGGATGCCACTGACCTCCCGCGACTATCCTGCGTCGAAGTGCACGACCGAGACCAGTTTGGGTGTGTTCGGCAGAACTGTTTGGCTGATTACCTGCCATTAGCGTGCTATCTTCTGCGCGAGAAAAAGTTGGTGGTGCAGAAACACAAACGACCATCAGCTGAAGCCTGTTCTCCGTCCAACGAGTGCTGAGAAAATGTTTGAATATCTTGTAACGCACGGGGACTCGAAAAGACTCATTCGAGCCGCGACCAAGCAAGACGTTCTGAAAACCAGTTGTGAAATGTTCGGTGTCGCCCAGTCGGACTACGCCCTGCGAGTGTACATCGCTACCTTCGATGAGTTTGTAGACATCGACAGCTTGGGGGAGCTTCCGGATGTGGGGCGTCTACAGTTGCATGCGATCACAAATATGAGCTCTCTTCTGGAGAAGCACGACACCGTGATCATCTTACCAGAAGGGGGGCTTCTACAGCAGACTGTTTCACCGGTGCCAGCGGCGACTTCGACACCTGGACCATCGTCGCACGCGGTCAGCACTGACATGACTCTGGAGGCATGTGACAGGTTGGTGCAATATTTATCTTATAACCTGAAAGAGAGAGAGAGAGAGAGAGAGAGAGAGAGAGAGAGAGAGAGAGAGAGAGAGAGAGAGAGAGAGAGAGAGAGAGAGAGAGAGAGAGAGAGAGAGAGAGACAGAGAGAGAGAGAGAGAGAGAGAGAGGGGTGGGGGTGGGGAGGACCCCCTGATGCTCAGAGGGGCCCTGTTTTTCTGGTGGGCCCGTTTTCAAGGTGGCCCAGATGGCTAGAGGGCCCTCGACTGCCCGGACGTGCTTTTTTGTGGGTTTCCGTACAGATTTCGTGACTTGTGTGGGTTTTGGATGCCTTCGCAGGAGTTTTGGCCCTGCGGGCCAACCCCAGGGGGGGGGCGCCCCTTCCACCCCCACCCCCTTGCGTACGTCCCTGCATTTGTCTTTCCTTGGTCGAGCACACTAGCTGCTGCTGTAAGTGGATTCAACAACATACTGCAATGCTCCGCAGCCCGGTTTCCGAACCTCGGGCGCCATCGGCTACTGCGGCTGCAGCTGCCGACCACTTGGACCAGTCGACATCAACGCCAACAACGGAAAGTATGTAAGTATTACGGTAAAATTTGTTTGGAACATACCAAACTCGGACGGTTAGTTTTTTTTTTCAAATCCGCGGCGTTTCTCGTTTATTTTACCTCGGCCTTCGGCCTCGTTCAAAAATATAGAACTTCCTCGGCCTTGAAAATTTACTTACACCGGCCTCGTTCAATATTATGCTATTGATTGTAATAGGCATTTCCGTCCCACGAAGCTAATCCATAATCGTCATATGGCATTGTGCAGCATGCTGCATGTTCCGTCTGCGATGCAGACCAACCGCGTTTCATTCTTTTTTTAAGGCTGCTCGCAATCTCGTTGGAGGACATGTCGCCGAAGCTGCGTGCGAACCTCCAGCATGGCGTCAAACTCAAGAGGGAAGACTGGGTGGAAATCGGCGATGTCATCTTCGAGAAGTACAAAGACAAGTACACTGACCCGTACGTGATCGTTTTGCTTACTAGTTACTAAAGTCCGTTTCACAAAGGTTTGCAGCCGAAGCAGTCCTGAGTTAACAGCACGTGATCAATTCTCCATGGGATTGCAATGCATTATTCAGAGCCGTGTTCATGACACTGCGGCCGCTGCGGCTCCTGCGGCCAAAGGGGCGGAGCTTATTCTGCGTGATTCG
>CBDBCK010000006.1:0-6364 GCA_965203345.1 Dehalococcoidia bacterium | reverse complement strand
CTTCTTCTGAAAAACTTTCCTGACACATGCGCCTTTCCTTTGTCCCCGAGGCGGTGTGTGTTGGACCATTGTCCCTCACACGATCTCTGTCTTGCTCAGCCAACGTCTTGAAAGCTGTGATGATTGTCTCGCTTGCTGTCGCCAATGCGCCTGCATTTCTTTGGTCGAACCAATGGGTCAGTTCCATCTGTTAGAGGAACTGACCCTTTCTTTCTCTCTTTCTCTCTCTTTCTTTCTCTCTTTCTTTCTTTCTCTCTTTCTTTCTTTCTTTCTTTCTCTCTTTCTTTCTTTCTTTCTTTCTCTCTTTCTTTCTTTCTTTCTTTCTTTCTTTCTTTCTTTCTTTCTTTCTTTCTTTCTTTCTTTCTTTCTTTCTTTCTTTTTCTTTCTTTCTTTCTTTCTTTCTTTCTTTCTTTCTTTCTTTCTTTCTTTCTTTCTTTCTTTCTTTCTTTCTTTCTTTCTTTCTTTCTTTCTTTCTTTCTTTCTTTCTTTCTTTCTTTCTTTCTTTCTTTCTTTCTTTCTTTCTTTCTTTCTTTCTTTCTTTCTTTCTTTCTTTCTTTCTTTCTTTCTTTCTTTCTTTCTTTCTTTCTTTCTTTCTGTCTTTCTTTCTTTCTTTCTTTCTTTCTTTCTTTCTTCCAGGCGGTGTAGGTGTATCTCAAGTGCGCAGCATCAGAGGGAGAAAGAGGAACAGCGACGAGAGGCTCGGGAGTGGCTTCGTCGTCGCCATTGCTCTTGTCCTTGGCCTCGCTAACGTCATTTGCAGCATCCAGCTGCCGTTTTCTCTTTCGAGCGAGGAGAGGGGAAGGGCCCGACTTGACTCGGAGCACTTCAAGTCTCACCGACTTGCCCGTCATACCACGTAGGAGCATGTGGATACTGGGAACATTCATCACGGATTCTCCATTGACTCCGATGATGACATCTCCGACCTCCAAGCCACGTTGGCCCGACATGCGAAGAGTATCCTCGCTCAGTGGGCTGTAAATGGCCTTTCCATCCATGAGGGCGAAATCTTGATCGCGCTCGGGGATAGAAGTAACAACATAGCCAGCCCATTCCACAGATCGGCGCAACGTCGCACCAAGGCTGGCCACCTCATTAGCCATTTCGAGAGAGACATCGTCGTGGAGCGGTGAATTGTATTCTCCTCCGTACACAAAGACGTGAAGCGCAGAGAGTTCCGATGCCATCTGGCGGAGGACATCATCGAGCTCTTCTCTCTTCGCGGCACGGCCGACAAGCGGAAGGTATCGCTCGTATATCTCCTTCCAATTGATGTCGGTCATCCCGGCATCATAGTAGTAGTCTCTGAGCAGGCGCCAAGCGTCGGCATACATTTGTTGATACTCGAGGGATGGCCAGATACTAAGAGCCCACTGAACGTTGTCGACGATATTCTTGGTGAATGAGTCATCCTTGATGAGCATTGAAACTACACTCCCGGCGTCGTTACCAATGATCTTGGTCCTATATTTGCCGGGGAGTTTGTAGATAAAATACAAGTGATGTCTGGACGTGCTAAGACCTGCTGAAATGATTTCCATCCCTGGTATATCGACAGGCATTGGATCCACTCCGTCAGATGGAAAGTCGTCAATGCTAAACACCTTCACAATGGGCCCATTCTCTCCATCTTCCATAAGAATCAAGGCAGCATCGTCCTTGAGCTGACTAACGATTGTAACATACGAAGCCTTGGGGATATTGGACATTCGGTAAGCCCTACGAGCAAAACTGAGAGACGCATCTGCTTTTGGTCCGAAGGAAATATCGACATCGGTGGGGTAAAGAGATGGGACTGGCGCCACTGAAGAATCACCCTCGGACAGCGTTCCATTTGTGGCGGCGGTGGAGTTGTCATCGCTCAGCAGGTTGGACACGGAAGTATCTTGACCCTCCTCCTCCTTCTTCTCCGCCTCTTCTGCTTCTTCCTCGGCGGCCTCAATTTCTTCTAGAACACTTTCTCGAAGCATTGCCAACTCGGATGCTCCTCCACCACTATAAGGACCACCAAACATCTTCTTTATGAGATTCAAATCATCGTCTTCTTCGTCTCCTACATCTCCATCTTCCTCTTCGATGACAAGAGGGAGGGCGTAAACACATTTATCCTTCTTGAAATGAGGACTCGGTGCCCTTGTGCCCCAAGGAGACGATACATCAGAGAGCATGACATCCCGATCGGTGAGGTAGTACAAAGTCGTTGCAGTGGGAAGGATCTTGCTGCTTCCAGGAACACCGAGGGCGTCCTCAATTGCCATGTCAAATGCAGTCCGTCCCCAGAAAACGTCGCCACTATTGAATCGATCGGGCGTAGCCTGAACAATTCTGCCAAGTTTGATGTTCCAATCAGCATTGCTCGTGGTTTCACCATCAGCACTTGAAGGCGCGTCATTACTACTCGATGGTGTCTTCTCTTCAGCCTCGCCGATTTCTCCAAGGTCGGCAATACTAATAATAGAGAACTGGTTCCTGGCCGCATGCTCAATGGCCAAATATCGACCTCCTGGACTCCACGTGAGCTCTGCATCGATTCCAACCAAAGGTTCACCATTTTCATTTTCCTGCGGCAGCACAGTGTACGTTAATGGATCGGCTGTCTCGAGCTCGGTAGCATTGGCGGACCAATATGCGCCAAGATCCGGAAGGGCCATTGCACAAATACGGCCGTCGGTGTCAGTCCAAGCAATTCTCCGGCCACAAGGACTCACGACCGCACCATTGTCCTTGATACTTCCCAAGCCACCATCCTTGACACTGCCACCGTTCACGTGGCCGCCAAGAATTGGTCGGGGCAAATCGTGGATTTCTGAAAATGCTGGAGTACTATCCGCAAGAGTCTCGATCAAGTAAAATGCAAGTTCTGCTGTCGGACTCAAGGGATCAGTGGCGACGATGAGGCTCGTTCGGGAGAACTTTTCAGGTTGAGGAACATGGAGGGCCTGCATAACACGGGTCATTCCACCAGTGGTGGAACCGGGGACCACCCGGTATCGTCGTGGGGGGAGGTTCATTGCTCCGCCCTCGAACTCATAAAAAGATTCGAGATCTGGAATGACGGGATTGATCCATGCTTGGCCGCGAATTGTGATGAGCGCAGACATGGTTCCGTAGGGTGTTTTGTATGCATCGATGCCGTTAAGCAATTTGGCATAAGTTGGATGAGTAATGGGTAGGAGTCTCTCGTGGAGATTCTGAAGGTCCGACATTATGGAAATTGGCAGACGCTTGGAAGCAAGATGTGACGATACTGATTTGGCTTCGTCAGCCTTTTGAATAGCTACCGATGGTGAAGCAGCCGATGAGTCTGCATCTTCCTTGACCTTGTTCTTTTTCTTCTTCTTGGTTTCTTTCTTGGCGGCAATTTCGGCTTCTGCAGATTTCTCTTCTCCTTTCTCATCGCCCTTAACTTCGACATCCTCATCAAGTCTTCTTCGCTTACCACCTCTTTCAAGGAGGTCAACGACCTCCTTGCGCTCCACCAAATGAAGATCTGCTCCAATTCTCAAAATGATGTTGCCCGTGACTTCGTCGATGCTGCATTCCACCAGTGACATGCCATTGTAGTCGCAATTAACAGACGTCAGTGGAAACGGACGTCGCAACTTCTTAGGGATGTGATCGGCTTTTGCATCGGCACCTGAATCCGCATCGCTGTACAGCTCATCCTGAGAAGGAAGAGGGACGGCCCAAAGATTGAGAGTGCCAGGGATCCAGGTTCCATCCTCCGCTTCAAATCGATCTGATATATATATGAGATACGAGGTGGCATCACCATCACCACCTCCATCGCCACCGCCGACATTGTAAATGCCTGGGCCTTTGCTGGTACCTCTGTAATCGGCCGTCAGAGCGACGGCGCGATCTTCATGCTCGCACCAGGCCCACAGATGTTCAGCCGTTCCACCTACATACCGAAAGGTAGAAGATGACTGCTTGAAACGAGTGAAGAAGATACATTTGGACTGCCCATCGGTCGACTTGGCGGTAACCCCATCAATGGCCTGATGAAGCGGAATGGCATCAACTGACGAAACGGTGATGGGCGACCCTTGGTGGTGAGATGATAGCCCCCTCCTTTTCTTTGTGTCCATTCCATTCTGAACGATTCCAATTTTGTATAGTCTCATGTTCTCAATACCAACTTCATCATGCATCGTCGCAACAACCAAGCTGGTACCGTCGTCATCCCAGCCAACAATCCGTTCGACGCCATAGACGCCATCAAAGTACGTAAGACGCATGGCTGGTCCTGCCGGACCAAACCCACGGGCGGAAGTCGGGCGCAAATCGAGCAGATACGCTTCTCGAGTTCCCGTATACGTGCCGGTATACGCAACCAGATAGGGATAGACCGGGTTGATGTGCGGCGTTAGGACGTTGCCCACGGTGGTGGTAAGCTTGACGGATGGCAACGGGGCGATCGGTCCGTCGTCTTTGTTGTCTGTAGCCGTAGAAGAGGGGATCTGTGTTAGGTACAGGTCGCCCTCGCTGATAAAAACCAGGGTGTTGTTGTGGATCGATGGAGATTGGAAGTATCCATACCCAGCAAAAGTAGAGTCTTCTCCATCGTCACCATCGTCGGCAGCATGTGCATTGGCATATGCTGGGAAGGGAGGAGGTGCAAAGACCGAACCATACCATGAGGTGTCGGTCAGGTGAAACGGATCATGCGAGCGAAAGGTTGCCGCTGGATCGCGATGATGTGGCACCTTCTTGGCGGGCTTCATCGGCCCGACACCGGCAGCACCAGTGGTAGGTCTCGAGGCAGCAGCTTGCGATGGTGAGGCCGCATTGGCTATCTTCTCCTGTGGCTGCTCTTCAGCGTTCTGCTCATCATGCCAATGCCGACCGTCGTCGTCGTCATTGTTATCCTGAGGACGAGCATAGCCCTCCAATCCAATTCCGCTGCCGCCGGCCGCCATGTGCTTCTCGATGCGACTCTCCTTGAGAATCCCCAACAGCACTCCCATAACGGCCAGCATTGCCAGGCCGCAGTACAGCCAGCACTTGGTCATGTTGCCACTCATGTCATTGCCGCCCCGGCCTTGGAGGGAGCCGAGAGTTTGGACCTCCATTCGTCGATGTCCAGAACGTCGATTTCGACGACGAGAGGACGACGAGGCCTGCTCCTCAAAGTCATTCAGGTCGTCCGTCAGGCTTGGATCTCGACTCATTCGACCGGCAGCACACACATCCGTCAGTGGACCTTCTGTCTGCCTCACATGTCCGGCGCCTCCGCCCACCACTCCGTGGTGGCACGACTTTTGGTCGTCGTCATTTTTCGTTCCTTCCTCCAAACCCCACCCAATATCTCCAAGATGCGAGTCGCCTCTGCCGCCTGCCTTGCTGCCATCGCCTCGACCGCTTCGGCCTTCACCACCACCGTCAGTCCCTCCGTCGCCCGCCACTACGCCGCCACCTCCACCACTCTCAACATGGCCGAGAAGCTTTCCCAAGACGAGCTCAAGAAGATGGTGGGCTACAAGTCCGTCGACGACTACGTCAAGTCCGGCATGGTCGTCGGACTCGGCACCGGCAGTACCGCCTACTTCGCCGTCGAGCGCGTCGGCGAGCTCCTCAAGTCCGGCGAGCTCAAGGACATCGTCTGCATTCCCACCTCCGTCCGGACCAAGGAGCAGGCCGAGAGCCTCGACATCCCCCTCGTCACCCTCGACACGCACTCCAAGCTCGATGTCGCCATCGATGGTGCCGACGAGGTCGACCCCGACCTCAACCTTGTCAAGGGTGGCGGTGGCGCTCTCCTTCGCGAGAAGATGGTCGAGGTCTGCGGCGACAAGTTCATTGTCATTGGTGAGTTTTAGTTCTGACTTGGGGCTGAAAAATATGCATGAGAAAATAATTCAAGCGGTATGCGATGATATCGCCAAAGTGCAATGAATTGTCAATTCATGAACACCGCCAGTCACTTAACGTTTTACTTTTCCTTTCGAAATTCTCTGATATGTGCTGTGCACGATATTGGGCCGGATCTTGCGCTGCCTGATATTCTGCAATCGATGGATGACCCATTTCAATATCTCGCTATCAATGAATGATTTAGTTGACGAGTCGAAGCTGACCGACGGCCTTGGCCCTGGCTTCCCCGTTCCCGTGGAGATCACCCCCTTCTGCCACGAGCACACTATGCGCACCGTCGCTGCCCTCCCCTCGTGCGAGGGCTGCAAGCCCGTCCTCCGAATGGGCAGCTCCTCCTCCAACGTCCCCGACGGTGATGAGATCGCCGTCACCGACAATGGCAACTACATCGTCGACCTCCACTTCGAGGAGCCCATCAAGGATGCTGTGAAGATGGCCGAGGAGATCAAGAACACCGTCGGCGTTGTGGACCATGGACTTTTCTGCG
>CBDBCK010000005.1:0-4166 GCA_965203345.1 Dehalococcoidia bacterium | reverse complement strand
GTTGCTGCATCTGATGAATCTCTTCCAGGGAAGCTGGCCGCTGCAAATCATCCATGTGATTGAGACGCAGCACAGAGTGGCCGATCAGTGCTGCCACGTTGGTGTTTGGTTTCGCTAGCTCTACTGCCTTGAAATAGTCGGCAAAAGTGGCATATCGGAAGTCACCCCTCCCTCCCAGGAGAGTGAGGGGCGGAGGAGGGTCTACATCCTTGGTGAGAGGGGCCAGGCTTATGCCGCAGTTGCCTACCACGATGGTGGTCACACCCTGAGAGATCTTGGGGAGCATGTCGGGCGACCTGAGGACAAAGCTATCATCGTGCGTGTGGGTGTCTATGAAGCCGGGAGCGATGACCTTTCCGTTCACGTCCACAATCCGTTCGGGCTCCAGCCCTTCGTCGCACAAGTTGACCCCGACGGCCGCTATCCTGTCCTTGCAGACTGCCACATCTCCGAGAAAAGCCTCTCCTCCGCTGCCGTCCACGATCAGACCATTCTTCAGCAAGCAAGTAAACTTTTCAGGCTCTTGCATCATGTTGTATGGTCACCGTTTTCTTTTTATTCTGGCGGGCCTTCTGTACTGTATCGGCGAGAGCGGCGCTGCGCCGCGAGTCTATGCCCCCGCCGTGGGGGTCACGGAAGATTTTAGTCGGACGAAAATTTGTCCCCGCACTGCCCGCAGCGCTACGTAGGAGCTTTTCGCTGGGGGTAGGGTCGTCGGGGATGGGGGTTATAGAGTGCTGCACTAGTCTCGTTCCCAGACCCTCCACACATGCCCCGAGACTAGTGCTGCATAATTTTAAAACGTGGCAATATTATGGTAATAGCACAGACAATCTTGGGAAAGAAATGATGTAATGTATCAGTTAGACCAGTTCACTGTTTTCCAGTCCAGTAGCTCAAAGAGAGCACGATTGAATGGCTCGTAAACCCTAGCGAGTTTCTTCCTGTCCATGGGTGTCAGTCTCTGGTAGGGGGGGACTTCATAATACTTTCCCTGGTTGTACACAGTAGATGTGATCCAAGAAAGGGTATCTTGTGGGAGAGGTCTCAGACCTAAGAACTGTAGCACCTGTTTCAAAATTACGCTGGTGTTTCTGTAGAACTCTTCACTGTTTATTACGAGTATGTTTTCTGCAGGGAAGTTGCAGAGCCAGTTCATGACGTGCACGTAGTACAACCCCTCGAAAACCATGTTAGTGGACGGAAGAAAGAGACAGCGTAACTCTGTCCATTTCTGAGGCAGCTCTGAGACATCTGGGACGATGTTCCTCTGAAAAACCTCCGCGAAGAACGTGTCAAGTTCGCTCTTCACGACGGTTGTCAAAGCTGTGGTGTTTCTGATGCGGTTGGTTGAAAGTCTAGCTCGCATTAAGAAATTGGACACAAACCTCTCAACAGGGTTTCTCAGTAAAATAATAATTTTGGCTTGCTTTCCACATGACTCAAACATCCGTTTAGGCACTAGACAATGCACTAAATTCCCAACGCTTGCATCTCCAGTCATTACACCACCAGAAGGAAAAAAACTCAAATAAGAGTCCCAACTTTTGTCATCGTAATGAGCCGAAAAGTAGAACGTTTCGCCAGCCTTTGGTCCCAAGTCAAGACTAGTGCCTTCGAAATCAGGGTGGTTCGATAGGTATTGATATAGAGAAGACGTACCTGCCTTTCTGGCCCCAACGATGAATGCGGTGGGGCAGTTATCGTGAAGTGGAGGGCTGCTCCTGGACTCTGTTTGGAGCATAAGTGAGTTTTTTGGACACGAGAAACTGAGATCGGTGCCTAGCCTCGTGAGCGTAGTCGAGCGGCAGTCTGCATCAAGGTGTGGTACGGCTGTAGCAATCTGTGAATAGTTGATTCTACGTCTCAATCTGATGCTGTCGACATTTCCTGTTCTCCTACTAGTAGCGTAGCAGTCTGCAGCTGACTTGTGCCGGACTTCATCAGTTGATGATGCTTCAGAGTCATTGTAGACGTCCATTATGGGTCTGTACACAACAAGTATGGCATTTATGAGGAGGAAGAAGAATGCGGTGTAGCGGAGCAAGTCGAACACTTTTGCTGTCATCTCTGCTGCGTGAGTAGCTACTGTCATGGGGCTTGAGGTTGTAGGTTCTATGTATTGGGAGGATAAGAGCCTTTTCATAGCAGATGACAGGATCATAAAAATATTTTATATATCTGGCCCGCGAGACTAAATTTATAGCTAAGACATGAACTAAGTCTTATTGTTAGCCATCTAGAGTTGCTCCCTCCCAATAATATAACTAGTATACAGAGCAGTTAATGAAGTATTGTCAACTTACCTTCCCCGCAGAGACATACCACCCCCTAACTGCACGATTCACAACATAAACAGCACGCCTACGTATACGTACGTAAGCGCGCGGAGATCGAGAGGGGGCGGGGTAATGTGGCGACACGCCCCCTCAGCCTCGCTGATTGCTGATTGAGCAAACATTAACCCTTTAGTAAGCAGGTGACTGTACTAAATTCCGGCCCTGGTTTAATACCGTTTATAGCGAGATCCACCGAAAATGACCGACTCTTCTGATCATCTAACTTTACACGGCGACGAAAACTATGGTTCCGTCCGCCAGCATCGCTCCCCGTTACTTCACGGCGGCGGGCGGCCCGCCAGTGGTACCATCAATGCAGGTATGTCTAGCCAATGATATAAAGCTACGGTTTACGGTAATTGGCAATTCAATTTCGTATTAGCCTTAGCTCAGTATGAGCTGTGCACCAGTTGGGGTTACTTATGTATCTTGTAATTTTAACCCTTGTTCACTATTCTCAAATGGGCTATTCCATTTAATAATCTGTACACCCCCTGTGCATGAACAGTTTGGAAAAAGTACCCCCCAGACATAATTTGGCAGGCAGAGCCCCCCCACCCCCCCCCCACCCCCCCCAGACAGTCAATCGCTTGTGACTTCGCTCCCCCCTGACACAATTAGTAGTGTGTCCACCCCCCCCCCAGACAGTCAATCACTTGTGACTTCCCTCCCCTGACACAATTAGTAGTGTGTCCACCCCCCCCCCAGACAGTCAATCACTTGTGACTTCGCTCCCCCCTGACACAATTAGTAGTGTGTCCACCCCCCCCAGACAGTCAATCACTTGTGACTTCCCTCCCCTGACACAATTAGTAGTGTGTCCACCCCCCCCCCAGACAGTCCATCACTTGTGACTTCCCTCCCCTGACACAATTAGTAGTGTGTTCACCCCCCCAGATAGTTAATCACTTGTGACTTAGCTCCCCCCTGACACAATTAGTAGTGGTCTTGACCCCTGTACGTAATTAATATAGTGGTCCTGCTGCCCCCCCCCCCCCCCTGTACATAATTATCACTCATCCACAGGGAGTGTATGTATATTAAATTAATAGCCCAATATATTTTTTGGTGGACATATAACATCGGAGCTAGTGTCATACACAAAGTACTCTTGTTCTTCCCCACCTGAATTTAACTTTTGGGTGGGGAAGAGTTGGGCTCAGTCCTAGACTGTAATCCCAGCTTTTTGTTGCTTGCAGTATGAAAAGTGGAGTGGTACTAGGGACGGAAAGCTGGTTGAAAGCCTGGCGGAGCCCCCCCCCCCCTTAGTGGTTCTGGTTGCAATTCTGTCTGTTCGTACGGGTGCATGGTCTTATATACCGCAAATGCATTGCCAGGCCTATTTCATCGATGTCCATGCAAAGACCTACAGTCACGTGATGACTGCTCCGCCCCCACTATGCACTGCATTTACTAGTAATAATATACTCATACTGCTGCCGTAGTGCTTATACACCATTGACCATGCACCCACATACATGCATGTATGCAGGCAAGAGCTTGTAACATCTCCAGTCAGAGGACAAGAGCAAGAGCTAACAGATGTTTCACCATCCTGATCACTATATAATTTATTCTTCTAGTATCCCAGATTAATACTAGAAAACATTCCTGTCCCAATTCTCATACCCTAAAACAAAGCCTGTTCTCATAAAAGTATTAATTGAGCGTACTAAATAAACTCCTCCCTAAAAGATTGTCTAATTCTCCCATGAAAGTATATCTGATGGTATCATACACAGGACACTCCCAGAGCACATGTACATGTACATGTACTACACTCTCACATTCTTCCCCACACAGCACTGTTTTACCCTAACTCTCCAT
>CBDBCK010000004.1:0-24793 GCA_965203345.1 Dehalococcoidia bacterium | reverse complement strand
CCACTCTCGGCTTGGCTGGCCTTATGGAAAGGCGGAATTGGCTAAGGAGACTTGGCCGAAGGAACTTTTTAATGACCGTGCTTTCCGTCTGGCTAATCATACTCCAGCGTTAAATGTGCGGGATGAATATTTAGGGTGCAAGCTCTGGCAAAAGATAATCACTTTCAGCATCATAAGGAATCCGTGGCAAAGATATCTGTCATTGCACTTTTCTATGTCAGGAAAAGCCCCCCCCTCTCCTCAGAAGATAGCTGATTTTAAGAGCCAGTTGTTAATAAAAGCTCTATCTCCTACCACCCTAAGAAAAGGATCTCCATGGCGTTCGGCAAACAAGCTTCTGTGCGATGAAGAAAACACCTTGCTAGTGGATTTTGTTGCAAGATATGAAAATCGGCAGGAGGATATCGCGTATATAAGAGAACGCATAGGTTTTCCAGAACTGGGAAAAATTATACACGTTAATCGTATAATCAATCCAGAACTGGGAAAAGTTGTACACATTAGTAATAATCTAACCAAACCAGGATTTCATTACTCTGAATATTATGATGACGAAATGCGCGATAAAGTTGCAGAGTTGTGCCGATGGGAGATAGAACGTTTCAACTATTCTTTTGATAAATGAATATGTATTTCGTCAATATTGATCAACATAGTCATTTCGGCAGAGATGGGATATAATAAGCTTTAATTATAAGTGCTCTGTAATGTATATGTATCATAAAATAGTGTCGCTTTTATATACAATGCTACCTTGCACTTCTGATTTATAATTATGTCGCCTGACAGATACCTGCGCTACACAAAAACTCTTCTCCTATAAAAGCATGACATCCTTCCACTGAAACTAATGCGAATCTATCTTCGTTAAGGTGTCTGCTATGTCCTGATCCGTCATAAAATACCCTGTGCAATGCTTCTACTAGATGCAACTTACTTCATCAGACGCCAAGTGAATATTTTGCTTGTTGCGGTCATGTTTTATACTCGTATCCCTGTGCTGGGGCGTGCAAACTATTCGGAAGATTGCCTCAATAGATCGACCGTCTACCTTCCGATTGTGGGCTGGTTGGTAGGAGCCATAACCTATGTAGTTTTTCTTCTTGCTTCGTACCTATTCACTCCGGTAATCTCACTGACTTTAGCTGTGGCCGCTGGTATTTTGACAACCGGAGCGTTCCATGAAGACGGCTGGGCTGACGCTTGCGACGGCTTCGGCGGAGGTTTCACAAAGAGGCATATACTGGCCATAATGCAGGACAGCCGCCTAGGAACTTACGGAGTGACGGGTTTAGTGCTACTGTTTGCACTCAAGGCGGCGTCCCTCTACACAATAGTGACGGATGCCGGTTTCCTTACCGTTTTAGGAGTGTTTGTAACAGGGCACTCCTTAAGCCGCTGGGCCGCCGCGGCTACAGTGTTTACACACGAATATGCCCGTGAAGACGGTAAATCCAAAGCCAAACCGGTTGCTAAGGCGCTGCCTAAAAGAGACCTCGTTATTGTGTCCGTTTTCGGGCTCGCGCCGTTAGCTGTATGGAGCGTCCTGCTGCAGAACTACTACCTCTTGATTACAGTTGTACCCGTATACCTGGTTAAGGCGGCGGCGTCCGCCTATTTTCAGAGACGCATAGGAGGATACACAGGCGATTGTCTCGGAGCGATCCAGCAGTTAACGGAGGTAACAGTCTACCTGTCCGTATTGGTTATATGGCGTTTTGCACCATAAGGTCTGTGCCTGGCGTTGAGATATTATCTCCTAATTAAAGTCCTTTGACTCATAACGGACGGGGTTTTTAACTGTTCCTTATTAACCTTCCAGCTTGAGTGCCTGGCTGAATAACATCTCGTATGTGCTATAATTATGTCTAAAGTTCAGGCGCATAGTTTGAGCTGGATTCGGAGATAGTTTGCGACTCATTTATATAGCCCGCAGGTTGGCTCTCTTTGTTCTGGTTGTCTTGGGAGCCGCTACCTTCACTTTTTTCTTACCCAGGATTGCGGACGTCAATCCAATAGAGGAGAGATTGTCTCAGCTCGCGTCTCGCGGTGCTGCTTCAAGCGGCAACATAGAAGAGACCATAAAGAGTTATGAGCGGCGGTTCGGCCTGGATAGACCTCTATGGGAGCAGTACGTGCGCTACCTGTGGAATACTGCCCGGTTCGACTTTGGATTTTCTATAGCTTTTTTCCCTAGCCGAGTACTAGATATAATGGCCCAAGCACTGCCATGGACTCTGGTCTTGCTGACCGTAGTAACGATGATCAATTTCATGGCGGGCATCGTGCTTGGAGCCTTGGCTGGGTGGCCTGGATCGCCGCGTGCAGTTCGCTTTCTGATGCCGCCGGTAATGGCCCTGTCTGCCATACCGTTTTACTTGATAGGGATTGCTCTCATCTTTATATTTGCTTTCAACTGGCGCCTACTCCCATTTTCAGGCGGCTACAGCGTGGGCGTTGTGCCTGCCTTTAATGTTGATTTCATATTGGATGCCGCGCGGCACGCAGTATTGCCTGCTCTCGCCATGTTTCTAGGCGGTGTAGGGTTCTGGGCGTTGGGTATGCGAGGTATGATGATAACCTCACTAGGCGAAGACTATATGACTTTTGCGGAAACTAAGGGGATCAGGTCCTCTCGACTCTTCTTTTGGTACGGTGTGAGGAACTCTGTACTGCCTCAAATTACAGCACTTGCTCTTTCTCTGGGACATGTAGTGTCTGGGGCTATTCTGGTGGAGGTCGTATTCGGCTATCCGGGGATAGGAGGTGTCCTCATTCAAGCCATACGCAACTTTGATTTCACCTTGCTTTACGGCATAGTATATATCACTATCTTGAGCATAGCGGTGGCTACCTTGATACTGGACCTTATATATCCTAGGATAGACCCTCGAATAACGTACAGGCGAGAGGCTTGATCTAATGATGAATATCCTCCGCGGTGCAAAGAACTATCCGGTTTTGACGGGTGGACTGATACTGATGCTGGGGCTGTTGCTAACAAGCCTGATTGGGGCACTCTTCTTGGAATTTGAATCTACAAGGCCCGGTTCAAACCCTCTGGAGCTTGCTCCCTCTGCAGAGTATCCTTTCGGAACGGATGGACAAGGCAGAAATTCGTTGGCAGTTACGGTGTATTCTATACCGCTTACCCTAAGGGTTGGATTTATCGCCGCCGTCATAGGCATGGCGTTCGGGTCTATTCTTGGCTTCGTAGGAGGCTACTACGGAGGGATCATCGATAGTATTTTCAAAGGCGCCGCGGATATCTTCATCACTATACCAGTACTGTTGATATTAGTAGTACTTGCCATCACCATAACCGGGCCGGTGGACGTGAATACTCAAGCCCTGGTGATAGCTTCCGTCTCCTGGATGTGGCCTGCTCGAACTATTCGTGCTCAGGTTCTGACCATGCGGGAGCGTTCCTATGTGTCGGTGGCTTCCTTATCCGGAGCCTCTTCGCTAGAGATCATATTTGTGGAGATGATGCCGAACCTGCTGCCTTTCCTTACCGCGAGCTTTGTAGCAGCGATGGCGACCGCTCTCTTGACAACGATAGGCATGGACGCACTAGGACTTGGACCTCAGAACCAAGTTACGCTCGGAGGGACAGTGTATTGGGCACTGCAATACTCGGCTCCTCTCAGAGGGATCTACTGGTGGTGGGCGCCGCCTGTAATTGTACTCGGGTTCGTTTTTATAAGCCTGTATATGATATCCGTAGGTATAGACAAGATAGCAAATCCGCGACTGAAAAAGCACAGTGTCTGATCCAGTATTAGACGTAAAAAATCTTGCCGTTGTATACGGCACAGCGCGGGGTGACGTGCGTGCGGTGGATGAGGTGAGCTTTTCAGTATCTTCGGGTGAACGACTTGGGCTGGTGGGAGAATCAGGCTCTGGTAAATCCACTATAGCGTTTTCTATCCTGCGCCTGATAAAAGAGCCAGGACGTATTACGGGTGGCGAGATACTGTTTCATGGTCGCGATTTGACGGCACTTTCTCATGCAGATATGCAGAAGTTACGGCTGTCCGAGATAGCGATGATACCTCAAGGCGCTATGAACTCTCTCAACCCTGTTGCCAAGGTGAAACATCAAATCATAGACGGCCTGTACGATCACGCCGCGGAACTTAGTAAGTCGGAGATTAAATCTATGATTGATGAGCTCTTGGCACGGGTAGGGTTGAAATCGTCAGTCGCGGACTTGTACCCTCACGAGCTGAGCGGCGGCATGAAACAGCGCGTTACCATAGCTATATCCGTCAGTATGAATCCGAAATTGATTATTGCGGACGAACCTACGAGTGCACTGGACGTCGTAGTGCAGCGTCAGATAATTGAGACTTTGCTACGGCTACAGGAAGATCTTCAGTCTGCGATGATACTTATAGGACATGACATGGGCATTATGGCTCAAGCGACCGATAAGATAGCCGTGATGTACGCTGGGAAATTGGTTGAGATAGGGCCCGCCGGTTCTGTGCTCAAAGAACCGCTTCATCCTTACGCAAAGATGCTGATAGGTAGTCTTCCATCTCTTGCTCCCAAGGATGAACAGAGGAATACCTTGGAAAGAGGCGGACGCGGGCTTACTCCGTCGCTGACGGATCTTCCTTCCGGCTGTATTTTCCATCCTCGGTGCCCTAGGGTTATGGACGTATGCCGCTCCGTTGTTCCCCCTTTGGAGGATTTACAGAACGGGAAAGACGCCCGGCACTCGACGGCGTGTCATTTGTACAACGAGAATGGATCGACCAACGGATAGAAGGCTTGCCACATGACGGACTTGATCGAACTAAGGAATGTTACCAAAATATTTGGCGGAGGCTGGTTCAGTAGAAGCAGTACTGTTGCCTTAGATGATTTCTCGTTTTCCATCAGCTCCGAACGTCCTACGATTACAGCACTTGTGGGTGAGAGTGGCAGTGGTAAGACTACACTCGCAAGATTGGTGTTGGGGTTGACGTCCCCAAACTCAGGAGAAGTACTTTATAGAGGCAAAAATCTTTATGATCAGACCAAAGAAGAGCGGCGAGATTTCCTGCAGGACGTTCAGATCATATTTCAAGATCCTTTTGAGGTGTTCAACCCTTTCTATAAGGTGGATCACGTTCTTATGCTGCCCGTGCGCAAGTTTCGTTTGGCTACGTCAAAAAACGAGGGTTTGCATCTGATTCGCGATACACTATCCAAGGTTGGCCTTAGGCCTGAAGACACGCTAGGCAGATTTCCTCATCAACTGAGCGGAGGACAGAGACAAAGGGTAATGGTAGCACGAGCTTTGCTTCTTCATCCAAAGCTGATAATAGCGGATGAGCCAGTCTCAATGCTTGACGCCTCCCTGAGGTTTAACATACTTGAGACTCTGAAGTCTCTCCACGACGAGTTCGGAATGTCAATCCTATATATAACTCACGACCTTACCACCGCCTACGAGGTCGCAGAAAACATAATAGTATTGTATAGAGGGAGGGTCGCCGAAATAGGGGAAGTCGAGACGATAATTCACCATCCGGAACACCCTTACACGCAACTACTGATAAGTTCCATACCAAGCCCGGACCCGGACAATCGGTGGCGAGCAACAACCCATAAGCCTGACTCTGAGGAAAATACGGACGACTTGCACACCGAATCTGGGTGTAAATTCGCGGGAATGTGTGCCTTCCGCATGCCGAAGTGTCATAAAACACAGCCTCCACTTTACCGGACGTCAGACCAGCGAAGGACGGCCTGCTACTTGTACGAAGAGACCGCGCTTAAAAGTGCGCCGAACTGAGAAGGAACTCTACTAACCAACAAAGAGGATATATATATCCTCCTGCTGATCAACAAGACTCAACCCTGTAGACTTGTGGCTATGTCCTAACCCCTTCTTCAGTTCAGATGCACGGCACGGAAGCTATGTCTACTGTGCTGGGGTTAAGTTTATGATGGTCTTCATAAACTCTTGTTGCCACGGGTGCAGGAATCCATAATTGTCGTCTATAGAAGGCCAGCCCGTCCAGTAAGTGTTATTGCCCAAATGTCGAATGATGAGCTGTGATATATAGACGTCTGGCAGTTCGCTGAACCATATCTGCATGGCATCTACGAAAAGCTCCTTTGTCCTAGGGTCATCCGGCTGCAACGTCTTCATCTGAGACACTATCGCGTCAAACTGATCGTTCTGCCATCGTGCCGTCGCCCAAGGGTTGACTGGCGGTTCTCCTATATCACGGAATGTATCGGAAGAGTAGAGAGAGAGCATATAGTATGGATCTTGCCCCTTCACTCCAGATGGTCCTTTACATCCGAAGGAATAAGGCGCCTCACCTCGTCCGAACTTTTCACCACCACCTGGACTCTGATCAAGTGTAGCGTCAAAACCGGCGTCCTGCAGCTGGGTTACCACGTGGACTCCATAGCGAGCCAGCCACTGAGGGAAGAAAATGTTCATCTCTATTCGATCGCCATCTTTCGTCCAGAACCCGTCACCGTCCTTAGAATAGCCTTCTCGTTGCATAAACTGTTCTACTAAGTCAGGTCGCATTTCTGTGCCTAAGTTGTTCTGTTCATATATAGGCTGGAGTAGCTGCTCAAACTCATTGAACCACTCGTAAGGTGTAATCATATGAAATGCCGTTATACCCGCGTCCCGCTCCGCAAGCCGAATCAATAGATCCCGGTCAAGGGAGTAGTTGATTGCCCATCGTATGTTGGCGCTTTGTGCTACTGCCGTATCGGCAGCATTGTTGAAAAACAGGCCGACTGGGCACCAGTCAAGGTAGCCGTAGGGAGGGTCTTGGTTGCTCCACGTAACTATGTTCTGGTTTTGTGCAAACATAGTGAGGAGCGTTTCTACTGGCACTAGGCTCATTGAGTCAAGCTCGTTGCTGATCATCATCTGTGCTCGTGTTGTCTCCTCGCGTATCGGTATGTAGATGATCTTCTCAATTTGCGGCATCGGTTTAAAGCCTTGTTCCGCCGCCCACCAATCGTCTCTGCGTTCAAACACCTTTTGCTCAGCAGAAGCGGCGGTCAGACGGAAGGGCCCCGTTGCTACAGGCCACCCTTGATTAGGATCGTAAAAGGTGAAAGTGAGGGGATCCTCAACGTCTTTCCAAATGTGCTCAGGCAATATATGTTCGGAGAGACCGTGATTTGTGGTGAGTGTCGTTATCCACCAGCTCGGCGCACTCTCCAGAAGTATAAACCTGACCGCCTCACCGTTGTTGACCACTTCTGCTCTGTCCATTAGGTGTATTTCCGCAGTATGGGTCATTTCGTTCTGAAACCTCTTAACAAGGTTGAAGGTAAAAGCCACGTCTTCGGCGGTGAAGGGTTCACCATCGCTCCACTCGACCCCGTCTCTTATCGTCAGAGTGTATTCCGTGAAGTCGTCGTTCCAAGTCAAATCTTCCGCTAGCCAAAATTCATGCTCTCCAGTCAGGACGTTAAACATTATGAGAGGCTCGGACATCGCCTGAAGAGGTCCTGTATGCCAACCTCCCACGTTTCCGGGGACATAGTTATTAAAGTTCTCCCAGTCAGGGTTTCGTCCATTGTCTCCACCACTCATCACGATGAGCGTCCTATTTCTTTCCGCGTCTTCTCTGGGAGGTGTCGGTTCATCGCCAGAATCTCCACCGCCACAAGCAGCCACGATAAAAGCGGCGGCGATGGTCAAGCATAGTAGAGAAAACAGTCTTGTCAGGGAAGATTTCATTTTATACCTCTTTAGGTTTGCTTTTGGGAAAGGAACTTCACATTTAGTCAAACTATAACATATCTATATGAGAGAATGCAATCTCTTATCTGTATGTACGGTTTTTGCAAGTTATCATAGAAGGCGATTCACAGCGATATGGTAACGCTCGGGGCAGACAGAACTGAAGACAGATGATGCTAAAATTAACTTTTACTACCTGTATTACGGTGCTCTTTATGATTTTATTGACGATTTTCCTTGCGGCGTGCGCTCCAAGGTCCACGGACGAAGTTATATGCGACAGAGTGAAAGTTATAGACCAAGGCGTACTTTATGAAACTTTGTCCATAGAGGATATTGAAAAGGAATTGCAGCTTCTCAAAGACGACATAAACGCCATTGAGAGCCAAATAGCCGACGTGGCGGACGAATTCGTGCACGCTGCTGGGCACATAATGGCCGGCGGTTACTACGACTACCCAACCTTTCGCATGCTCAACTACCTTGAAACCTATGAGCATATGGAACTACACGTTCACGCTGCTGAAGCCGTAGGGCGGGTTTTAATGCTGTGCGACGGGAATAACATTTGAGCCTGCCCACTACGAGAAGCCCTGCACTGGTGATCTTAGTTGCAGGAGTGTTTATCTCGGTCTTAATAACATTGCGTTGCGTAGAGAAACAGGAGTTCCCGCCGCTGGGCAGTCTGATCGCGACGGCCGCAGAAGCAGACGAGGCAATTATGCGTTACCTTTCGGACAAGAGTTGGGGGTTCTTCGGGGCAACTTGTGATCAATGGTTAAGCGAGGATTATGAGCTATCTAAAAAGATGAGCAAATACGAATACGATTCAGATGTATGGAGGGTAGTTTATATTAGATCTTTTGACCGAATTGTAGGTTCTGGTCAACTGATTTTTATGGTGGATGCTTCAACCGGCTCAGTCAAAGGTATGAATGAGCGAGACGATGGTCGTTTTGGCGTAGCCGAAGGGTGCGATAAATGGTAGAATTGGACGACATTTTATCTTGAGGAGAGGGCATAGCCCATCTAGTTTATTAAGGCGTTGAGGTAAAGGATCGTCATGATGAGAGTACAATACCTGTAAGGTATATCTGACGTATGACCCCCACCGAAGGCGGTTTTGGGCGATTAGCGATCTCCGAAAGACGGTTGCAGTGTTATGGGGTAGCGTATATTTTTATACATCAAGATGGATCAAATTGAACCTTCAGTATGTCGTTTGTGTCCAAGCGAAACACAACAGAAGCCGTTTGAGGTAGTTGCAATGTGCTTTTATCGGACGGATTGCAGTGTTTGGAGACCGAATTTTGAGCCTAGACTACATAGCTAAACGTTTGCTGCTGTTTGTTCTTATAGTGTTGGTAGGCGGCACCTTGAACTTTATTATCCCGCGCATTCGCGATGCAAACCCCGTTGAGCAACGGCTCTACCAGCTGGCTGCAGAAGGCGGTTTTAACATACGCGAGATAGAGAAAACCATAACAATATACAATGAGAAGTTCGGACTTGATCAACCTCTATGGGTTCAATTCGTCAATTACTGGTCAGATTTGGCGCGTCTTGATTTGGGTCGTTCAATAACTTTCTTTCCGGCCAGTGTTACGGGTGAGATTCTGAGAGCTATGCCATGGACCATAGGACTCCTTACCGTGTCAACGGCGTTAGCTTTTACTATGGGCAGTCTGTTCGGCGCGTGGTTGAGTTGGAGGAAAGTACCGCGAGCGGTAAAAGTTTTTGTGCCCGTGCTAATGACTTTCAGTGCCGTGCCGTACTACCTTTTAGGGATAGCGATGATATTCTTGTTCGCCGTTATATGGCCGCTGTTTCCGCCTGCAGGGGCGCACTCTTACAACGTTGTGCCCTCTTTCACATGGGGTGCCATAAGCGACATACTATACCATGCCATACTGCCGGGAACGTCCCTCATACTTGCTAGCATCGGCTTCTGGGGGCTTGGCATGCGCGGTATAATGATCAGCACGTTAGGGGAAGATTACATGAAGATGGCCGAATATAAGGGTCTCAAGGAAAGTCGTATCTTCTTCCGTTACGCCGTCCGCAACGCTATGCTACCTCAGGTAACGGCGTTAGCTATACAGCTAGCTCTTATTATATCGGGGACGGTTTTAGTAGAAGTGGTTTTCGCTTACCCTGGCATTGGCAACCTGCTCTTCATGGCAATAAGTAACAACGACTACTTTCTTATACAGGGCATACTGATGTTCGTGATAGTTACAGTAGGCGTAAGTCTGCTTATAGTGGATTTTGTCTATCCACTTATTGATCCGCGTATAAACTACAAAGAGACTTGATACCTCGTGGCTTCCGGTAATTTGTCCCAACCATCGGCAATTAGAGCCGACGCGTCTCGTGGCGACGGCTTATTGAAAGTTACGTGGAACGCATTATTTGCGAATAGGACTTTGACGTTTGGAGCGTTTCTCGTCTTAGCGATAGTGGCGTTTAGCATAGTGGGCACCATTTTCATAGACCCTGAACTTACAGACGTCGGCGCGGGCAAACCGGCGCAGCCACCTTCTGTCGAGCATCCGTTGGGCACGGATCAGCAGGGTAGAGACGTGTTCGCGGATATCGTGTACGGTACCCCTGCCACACTGATTATCGGCTTGATAGCAGGCTTGATGGGGGTTGGACTAGGTTCTTTGGTAGGTTTTACCGGAGGCTATTTCGGCGGCAAGTGGGACACCGTAGTTAGTCTGATAACAGACGTCTTTTTGGCGATACCAGTATTGATGGTGCTTATAGTGGTAGCTTCTTTGGTGGACGTGCTGAGTATAGAAGCTATGGGATTGTTGGTTGGTCTTCTCACTTGGATGGGACCAGCCCGCACTATAAGAGCCCAAGCCTTGACTCTGCGAACTCGTGCTTACGTGGACGTCGCCAAATTCAACGGCGTGGGCAATATAGAGATAATTTTCAAGGAGCTTACGCCTACTCTGCTGCCTTATATAGCGGCATCCTTAGTCCAAGCGGTAGCGGCAGCTATACTCGTTTCAATAGGCCTTTCTGCGCTGGGATTGGGGCCGCAGAACGAACCTTCACTTGGGTTGACTATCTTCTGGGGAATAACATACAGTGCGTTGATACGTGAACTGTGGTGGTGGTTTGGTCCGCCGATAGTCATTATTGTTGTCCTCTTTGTGGGTCTCTTTCTCATAACCGCGGGACTTGACCAAATATCCAACCCTCGCATAAAAACCTCGTCATGAATCTATCAGACTCTTCTTCCTCAAATCACAAAATCAAATCGGGCACTGCAGCTGAGTTTCATGTCCCAACGCATCTTGTGGTGGAAGACCTGAGGATCTACTATCACACCCCTAACGGTCCCGTGCGTGCAGTTGATGGCGTCTCTTTTGAGTTGAAGGAAGGGCAACGTCTGGGAATAGTCGGCGAGTCTGGGTCAGGAAAATCCACGATAGCCTTAAGCTTGCTGGCCTCACATACCGCTCCGGCTAAAGTGGAAGGCGGGAGTATCCACCTGAACGGCGTGGACATCCTCGCGCTGGACGAAGATGACGTAAGACAAAAGAGGCTTTCTGAAATCTCTATGGTTCCTCAAGGGGCCTTGAACTCCTTGAATCCAGTGTTGCGCGTGCGAGATCAGTTGCTTGACGGGCTGAAGGATCACGGAGTAGCACTCAATAGACAAGAGGCACGGAAGAAGGTAGAGACGTTGCTGGAGAGCACTGGACTACCACCCGAAGTTGCAAAGATGTATCCACATGAGTTGAGCGGGGGAATGAAGCAAAGAGTGGCTATAGCTATAGCAATTTCTATGAACCCGAAGGTAATAGTCGCGGATGAACCTACCAGCGCATTGGACGTTGTTGTACAGCGGCGTATTATTCAGACTTTGATGGCTATCCAGCAAAAACTGAAAGCGTCAATCATACTTATAGGACACGACATGGGTTTGATGGCTAAATTCGCGACTCATATCGCCATAATGTACGGCGGCAAGATGGTGGAGATGGGAACAACTCGCGACATATTTGAAAACACCCTTCATCCTTATACCAAGTTACTGATATCCAGCTTACCGCACACATATGGCAAGCAAAAGATGGAAGGGATACCCGGACTGCCGCCTTCGTTGCTGAATCCCCCATCTGGGTGTGTATTTCACCCGCGCTGTCCAAACGTCATGCAAAGATGCAAAGATCTTGTTCCCTCGCTAAAACCTATAGAACCTGGACATGTCACAGCCTGTCACATATATGAGAGCGGTACAGTCTCGACTGGAAAGGTTGAAGTTCAAAATGCTTAAGCCTCCTACCGGAAACTCTTTGTTGCAACTGGACGCAGCTGGAAAGGTGTTCACTAGCGGCTTTTTGAGGAAGTCTTCTAAACGGGCACTGGAGCCGGTATCGTTCAACATAAATGAAAGTCCACCCACTATAACTGCAATAGCTGGAGAGAGTGGTAGCGGAAAAACGACTCTGGCTCGACTACTTCTAGGGCTGGTCAAACCTACGGAAGGGAAGGTCCTCTACAGAGGGCTAAATCTAGCGTCTATGAGTAGAGAGGCGTTGAAGCAGTTCAGGCATGAGGTGCAGGTGATTTTCCAAGACCCTTTTGAGGCCTACAATCCCTTTTACAAGATAGAACACGTTTTGAAGACGCCCATACGGAAATTCCATCTTGCCTCTGATAAAACTGATGCACGAAGGACGATTGATATGTCGCTGGAAACGGTCGGACTGCGCCCTGATGAGACCTGGGGAAGGTATCCGCATCAACTAAGCGGAGGGCAGAGACAGCGCGTTATGGTAGCAAGAGCGGCGATGTTGAAGCCGAAAATCATAGTGGCAGATGAACCTGTGTCCATGGTAGACGCATCCCTCAGAGCCACAATATTGGAGTCGCTCCGTACCCTCAAATCGGAGCTCAAGGTGTCTATAGTCTACATAACGCATGATCTGACGACGGCGTACCAGCTCGCCGATAACATTATAGTCCTTTACAGGGGGCGCGTCGTAGAAGCCGGTGACGTAGAGTCGGTCATTAATCATCCAGAGCACCCGTATACGCGTCTATTGGTTGATTGCATACCCAAACTTGATGCATCAGAGCAGTGGGAAGGGGAGGCATTAGGGGAATACGTAGAGCCGCCGAGTGATTGGCTCGGATGCAACTTTTATGACCGGTGCCCTGTGCGAATGTATGGATGTAAAGATAAAGAGCCTCCCTTCTTTCATACATCTCCGCGTCACGTTACTAGCTGCTACGTTTACGATTCAACGGCACAAGCTAGGGCAACTCTGAATTTGTCTGCAACGTTCGTAGCATCGGTGACGGATTCAGAAAACAGGGTCGCGAGCATGGAATCCGAACAATGAAAATATGAGCTTAACAACAGTGGTATCTTTATCAGAAAAACTGACTTCAGGAGCGGGCTGGCAAAAGGAGGAACTATGAACGACTCGAAACCTGCAATGGTGGGCTTGGTCTCCAACTCTTATGTACGAGAAACGTATATAGCGCCCGACGACTTAGAGCGTTTAGAGGAGTTTGCAAAATTCGAATGGAGAGAGTTTGACGAGAGCAGCGATTGGGACGCGCCTCCAGACAGCGATGCCAATACTATAAAACGACTGGTGGAATTTGCGCAAGGTGTCGATGCATTAATAATCTGCCATGGAGCGCCTCGCATAGGAGAGGCCATCCTATCTGCCTCCAAACGGCTCAAATTTGTTGGAGAGCTTGAAGGGGATAGATTTGCTCAGCGTATAGACGTGGAGGCATGCCGTGCTTCGGGTGTAAAGGTGGTCGACACTACGCACGGATCGTCCTATCCGGTGTCGGAATGGACATTGGCCCTGATGCTGTTAGGATTGCGCAATGCGGGAGCTCATTTTCGTCGTATGATACGGCACGAAACCTGGGGAACTGACGAACAACGAGAGAAATTACCAGAGTTTCAGTTCAATGAAGAATTGACGGACAAGAGAGTGGGCATGATCGGGTTCGGGTATATAGCGCGTAAGCTCGTAGAGTTGCTCAAACCTTTCAACTGCGACGTCCTAGCATACGATCCATACATTGATAGAGAATTAGGATATGCCTACGATGTAACTCTCACCACTCTTGAGAGGACTCTTTCTTCATCAGACGTCGTGGTGTGTCTTGTACCAATCACTCCGGGCACTAGAAAGCTACTCGGATGGAGAGAGTTCAATATGATGAAACCCGGCTCTGTTTTCGTCAACGTGGCACGTGGTGCAGTAGTGGACACTGACGCATTGATTGAGCGACTACGGCGTAATGACCTTATTGCATGTCTGGACGTGTTCGATCCCGAGCCTATGCCTGCCGACTCACCAGTACGGGACATGCCGAACGCGTTCTTTTCACCCCACATAGCCGGTACCACTATTCGCTCACGAAGGCGCTTCTTTGAGGAAATGGTTAAAGAGTTGCGCCGGTTTTTTTCTGGCGATGAAGTCAGACATGAGATCACTTCCAGGACAACGTCCAATAGATCCGGAATTGGTCTATAGCTGCAAGACTCTAAAACAGAAGCAAATAGGCTTGGCAAGGAGGCATAATTCATGGTGATCAAGGATAGACGGATTAAGTTTGGTGTAAGTCTGCCGCTTTTTGCTGGAGCAGGAGATGCACATCCACGCACTCCGATGCTGGAACAGATGGACGCTAGGCGCTTGGCGGAGTTTGTAAAGCAAGTAGAAGCTTTCAGATACGATTCGTTGTGGATAGCAGATCACTTGATACTAGGTAAGGATTCGGCTATCTTGGAGTGTTGGTCTGTTGCGAGCTGGGCAGCGGGACTCACCAGTAAAGTGAGGCTTGGATTGATACACCTTTCCAATCTGTTCCGCTCACCGGCTCTGACGGCAAAGATGGCAGCCAGTTTAGACGTCCTGAGCGGTGGCCGTCTGGATTTTTTCTATGATATGGGGCACCGAGGTAGCCGAGAAGAGACCGAGGCTTATGGGTTTCTGTTTCCTGAAGACGACGAACGGATGGCAAGATTTGAGGAGGCATTGGAACTGATGAAGCTACTTTGGACGGGAGAACCGGTATCGTTTGAAGGACGTTTTCTGAAACTTAAGGATGCGGTTTGCCGTCCAAAGCCCGTCCAAACGCCATATCCGCCTATATGGATAGGAACGCTTGGAGGAGAGACGATGTCCGCCTCTGTTGCGCCCAATGAGCAGGTTATAGACTTGGTCGTCAAGCATGCAGACGGATGGAACAACACACCCGCGTCCCCTAAATACTGTGCCAATATGTTGTCTTTGCTTAAGGAGTCGTGCAACAAACATGGAAGAGATTATAACGACATTAAGAAATCGTTGGAGACACAAGTGCTTGTTGCGCAGAGCAAACCTGATCTAGAACGGATCCAACGGCGTATAAGCGAGGCTAATCCACGTACCTATCCGCTAAGCGAATGGGAACACAAAAGCGACACTTATATGATAGGTACGCCGCAAGAGATAATCGACCGTCTAGACCAATATGTACAACTAGGTATAGATGGATTTCAGCTCTGGTTCATGGATGCTTTTTCTCTGGATGGTATGCGCTTATTCAGCGAACAGGTTGCCCCTGCTTTTAGGTGAAGTCTAAGATAGCTCACGGGAATTGTTTAGGCAAGCTCAGCAACAGGCCTAGGCCTGTCGCATCCTGAAAACCGCACGGTTTAGACCGCAGTGAGAAGTACAGGTGTGGAGGACAACCACAACCTATAAACGGTGCAAGAGTGTAGATCAGTTAGCTTTGGTGAGGTTCAGCACCTCTAACAAGAAACCAGCCCACAGACTGTAAGGCGCTACGTACGGATTTTCTGTGCTTGCCCAGCCTTTCCAGTAGAATTCGTTGAAAGTGATAACGTGCCTTTCTTCAGCAAGTGTAATCTCTATCACATCATCAAAAAAGATGTCTAACGCTTGATCCGCGAGGTCCAGATATTCGCGGTCCGTGAGCGAAGGCAATACACTATCCATCTGGTCTATAATGGCGTCGTAATCAGGGTTGTTGTACTGACTGTTTGCCCATACATAAGAGGTGTTTTCTCCCTGCATCGGCGAGCTGTACTTACTGTGGAAATGCTGCAACGTCCCATGCGGCTCACGAGAACTCCCACAATGGACAATAATCCACATGTCTGCTTGACCAGTACGTACTTGAGCAAAGAAAGGGGCTACGTCAGGGTCGTAAAGCCTGAACGTTATGTCGAATCCGGCGTCGTTTAACTGCTTCTCCACAACTGGACCCATTGGCCTAAGCCAGCCCGGAACGTGAAGCGTAGTCGTAATACGAGAACCGTCTTTCACCCAGAAATTATCCGAATCTTTAGAATATCCGGCCGCCGCCATATGCTGTTCAACTTCTGTTTGTTCTTGCGATGCAAAGCCGTATCTGTCTATGATGCCTTGTTGCGCGTCTTGGTAAGCCTTCAGACCTCCGTAAGTGGAATATGGGAGAACTTGAGGGGTAGTAGAACTCTCATAGGCAAGTTCCACTATCTGATTACGGTCTATCGCCGCCTGCACTGCGCGCCTTATGTTTACGTCGGACATGGGACCCCATCTGGTGTTCACACCCAATGTGTACAAGCACGCGTCAGGTGCGCCATAAGCTGGGCCAGCGTTGTCCCAAGTAACGATGCTAGGATTACGCGACTTGGCCGTTATAAACTGACCAGGCTGCATAATTGACCCTACGTCAAACTCATTGTTTATCATTCGAGCTACCATAGTGTCTGGCGCTCCCGGTGGGGTGTATACAATACGCCTAGGCTCGGGTAATCTCCAGAATCCCGTCTCTGCTGCCCACCAATCATCTCTTCTGTCAAAAACCTGCGACTGCGCAGAAGCCCGCACCAAGCGATAAGGCCCAGTACCGACGGGCCAACCTTGTTCCAAATCAAAATTGTTGAACTCCAAAGGGTCTTTGCCTTCCCATATATGCTTGGGTAGAATCGGCAGGTGAATTTCCGAATTCTCAATGAAGTAGAAATAGAAAAAACGGGGATTTGGCTTATTTAGGTTAATTCTGAACCGTCGGTCGTCAAGTACCGTTATGTCCCTCACCCACTCTTCCATATCGGGCGCAAATATCAAGTCTTGGTTGTCTCGTAACGTTTCAATGGTGAACTTGACGTCTTCGGAGGTGAAAGGCATTCCGTCCGACCATTTCACACCTTCTCGCAAGGTTACGATAACACTCATAGCGTCGCCTGCAACCTCATTACTTTCTGCCAGCCAAGGTATTTCCTCCCCATTATTATGGTTGTACAGGTAGAGAAACTCGTAGATCGTCTTGTTCAGAATGCCTCGTACGCGTCCCGTCCCGCCTAGCGAATATGGATTCATAACGGTAGGATCCTCTATCTGCGTCATCCCCGCGCCGAAAAACGTGAACACCAAAGTGTCTTCACGCGGTACCTCCGCAAGCCCACCACTTCCTGTATTAGAAGTAGACGATTCTTGTCGCCCACACGCGGCGACAGAAAGTGTCATAGCAGCGGATAAAATCAGCATAGTTATCAGTAACGGAAGATTTTTGCGGTTTAGCATCTCATAGCTCCCATACTCAACAGGTACCGTCAACATAGTGGTACACCTGTGTTGTGTACATATTTTGTTAAGGATAATAACATAATTTGTCTGCCAAGTAAAATTTTGGGACTATAGTATTTTTCATACATTGTTGATCTCGCCTGACGTTTTGTAATTATCGTCTGCGTAAATAGAGCAGTTGGTCGTCCGAACAACGCGACCATTGTAATTCTGTAATTGCGACTCTTAATATTTTGGTCTACAGTTAAGGACAATGGCATACTTTATCTGTTAAGCTAAAATTCTAGGACTGGGATAGCAATTAACTCATACTCAAAAAATGTGCTGAAGCGGCACCTTATACCTGTTCGTTCCTAAATGTTACCGCATTGGGGTGCAAAGCTTATCAAGCACTATGACATAGGCTGTAATCAAAGTCTGACCTAGTTATGAAAATTGAAAATATGGAAACCTTTATAGCCGTGAACTGGCTTTTTGTGCGGATTACGACCGACGACGGCATACAAGGAGTAGGAGAATCCACTTTTTTTGGCTGGCCCCTAGCCGCTGAGGCGGTAGCCCGTTCGTTTGAAGGCTACCTGATAGGTAAAACCCCTCTATCTGTGGAGCATCATTGGAACTATATGTACAGATCGCGCTCAATGCGTGGTGGTGCTATAGGTGGTGCTCTCAGTGCAATAGACCAAGCGCTATGGGATATCCGAGGCAAACGTTTTGAAGCGCCCGTGTGGGAACTGCTCGGCGGTAGGGTACGCGATAGAGTACGGGCGATGCTTGTCTTGCCCACCGGTTCTAAGGATGAAGTAGCTGCTGCTGCAGCGCAGGCAAAGGCAGACGGCTATACTGCTGTGAAGGTCCTCCTGTATCAAGAGGATCACGTGCCTATGCGGCACAGCGAAAGGATACGCGATCTTTTGGAGAGGATGTCTGCGATACGTGAGAGCGTGGGTTGGGACTTCGATATAGGGGTGGAGATACATCGTAATATGATGCCCGGCGACTCCATTGTGCTTGCGCAGGAGTTGGAAATTTTCAAGCCTTTCTTCTTTGAGGATCCTATAGCTCCTGACTCGGTCCTCTCTTTTGGCGAAGTTTCCGAGAAGACTCGCATACCTATGGCAGCGGGCGAGCGTAATTTGACCATCTGGGAGTTTAGGGAGTACATAGAACGGGCTGGGGTTCACTTTATCAGGCCCGACGTGGGAATAGCAGGCGGCTTTACGCACGTTAAGAAAATATGCGCCTTGGCAGAAGCTCATCATCAAGGCGTGATACCGCACGCTGTACCATCAGGGCCAATTGCGACGGCAGCACATGTTCAGCTAGGCGCGTGTGTCCCCAACTTTGAGGTGCAGGAACACGTGCCGGAAGAGCGACCGCCATGGTCAGACGTAGTAAAACGTCCTATCCCTCTGACGGAAGGATTTTTTGAAGTGCCTCAAGCCCCAGGGATAGGCGTTGAACTGAACCTCGCCGGACTGGTCAACCATCCTTTTGTTCAAACGCCTACGAGGACTGCGTTGCGGGATGACGGTTCGGTGGCTCTAAGGTAACCATTCGTGCGGCAATCCGGATGTAAAGGAAAGGTATCGTGTTGAACCTAGGATTAGTCGGTTGCGGAGGTATGGGACTTCGTCACGCGTACGGCGCTATTGAAGCCCGTAGAGTGTTCGGTTCAGTGCGCATGACCGCTGTATGCGACCGTCATGAGACCGTAGCTACTCACGTAGCGACTGAGCTTGAAGGGGCAACGGGCGAGAAGGTGGATATATTCACCGATTTTGATCAAATGCTGACCAAGGCGCGGTATCTGGACGCGATAGACATTGTAACTGATACGAGGATGCACCATGTATTCGCACTGAGAGCTCTGGACGCCGGCTTGCACGTGCTTACCGAAAAGCCTATGGGTCTCACTCTTGCCTTGTGCCGTAAAATGCGGGAAATGGCAGAAATCAAAGGACTGCTCCTATCTATTGCTGAGCAGTACCGACGTGATCCTATGCATCGCTTGACGCGTGCTCTGCTTGATGGTGGAGCAATAGGTAAACCGAGGTTTGCCTTGAAGGCTATGGTGGCGGGTGGCTCCGCGTTGATGCATAATACGGGCTGGCGAGCGCTAAAGTCAAGGGCGGGCAGCGTGATATTGGAGCAAGGCGTCCATGAAGCCGACCTGTTGCTTTACTTCTTGGGCGATGTAAAGGAGATATACGCCCAAACCAGGCTCGTAGCAAAGACGCGCCACATGGGGAGCATAAACCCAACCTTGGCTAATTTCTATGGTCACAGGGTAGAGGATTATGCTCCCAACCAAAACACGGTGGAAACGGATCAAGAAGATACGGCGTTTGGAGTGCTTACGTTTGAATCGGGAGTGGTGGCGCAGTTCACCATCACAAATGCTTCGCGTGGGTTGGACGCGTTTTTGAATTCTATTCACGGTAGTGAAGGTTCTTTGGTACCGGCACCGAGCCGTAGCGGGGAGCCTCCGCGGATATTGACTGAAGAACGAGATCAACCTATCGTAGGAGACGCCCTGTTGGATCTGGCGCTCCATTGGAGACTGGACGACGCTACCGCTCGTCTGTTCGGTGGAGATCGTATCGCTGCCTACAATATGCCGTTTGCAGAGATAGATCGCAAGCTGATAGCTCTGGAGATGCACGAGCTGGCGCAAGCTGTCGAAAACGGTAGCGGCGTGGAGGTAGGCCCCGAAGAAGGTATGAAAGCTCTGGCCGTGGCGTATGGCATATTGGAGTCGGGAACGTCAGGCGCCCCTGTCCTGCTGAAAGACGTAATGAGTGGAGCGGTAAGCGAATATCAAAGGGAGCTGGACGAGTCTATATCGTGAAGCCATGCACCACGGCGGGTATTAAATGAATGATAAAAGCACTACGGTTATCACAAGAACTGAAAACGGCGACGGGCCTTAGTAAGCCTCATCACCCGAACCAAATTACTAAGAGCTGTAAGTTATGGTTGCACTCTGACAACCATAACTGTCTAAAAGCCGTCATATCATATTTTGCTGACACTCTGCAAGCAACGTTCAGAGGTTCAAGACGCCCGTAACTTATAGCACGCCCTAGGCGTAACGACACCATGAGCAATTGCGGCGCGGATGTCAACATAATGCGACGAGGGGAATGTCATTTTTTACTTTTGTCTGTTATCTATATATGTATCTCCTTTATTTCGCCTACGTTTCCAGTTATCAACTAGTATTTCAGCTTCCTGAAGATATGATGAGTTCATTCCCTGCCTAGTTAGCATAATGAAATTATTGAAAATTTCATAGTAATTTACTGTACTCCAAGAAGCTAGGTAAAATATCGTGTCTTCGTCTATAATTTTTAATTCTAATGCTGTAGCAATTTGCTGAATATGGGAAAGCAAAACTGTTATATAAAGGCGTATTTGATCATCTTTCTGCAGTGAGGCTTCGATCTCTTCCATAGGCAACTGTCCTCTCTTATCCCAATCCGCTCCTAACGTGCTGTTAAGATATTTACGTGCCTCTCTAATATGAGGATTTGTTAAAAAAGAAAATTGTAAAGATTTTTCCTTACGTGTCAAATCAAGCTGTTTACGTATAAAGTATGTAGATGATAGTGCCAACATTGCTATTACTGCCAAGACTAAGGTAGATATTGCAGTAATAAGGTCCGTAAAAAACATTGTTAAAATTTATTCACTTCAGGTTATCAGCTTCTCACTATAACTGTGAGGTAGATTGTGCTCTTTCGCTCCCTTCAGAATTATGTCCATATATTCTTGAGACGGCGTAACCGGACCCTGTTCTTTGAAGACAACACTGTAAGTGATGGCTTTTATTTCTTCTTGATTGTCATTAAGCACAGTAACTTCGATAGGTTTGTAGACTTTGTTATCTACTCCTTCATATTTATCCAATCTCTCCCAATCTTTGGTATCTGTGATTTTGTACAATACTCCCCATACTTCATTATCAACGTCTATTATTATGTCGGCTACTCCTCCTTTTCTTTTCCAGGAATATCTTGTAAAATCAAGTCTGTAGCCCTGCAATTTTGCTCTTGCAATGAACTGAGCAGAAGGACAACGAGATTTCATTTGGGCAGCATACATATTACTGCCGTATGCAAAGTAATTCAATGTGATCATATTTCCTCCATTCAAGTACCTAATTAATATAAATGAGCGTATCCTTCATTATACTAGTTGTGAGCAAAATTTAGGCAAGGCTCATAAGTGTCAGTATAGCTCATACTAAAAGCGGAGGTTTTGTGGGACATCTAATCTTGGGAGGGGCTTCGCACTTAGATGCTTTCAGCGCTTGTCCCTTCCGAACTTGGCTACCCGGCTACGCCTCTGGCGAGACAACCGACCGGCACGTCCTTGTCAAGTTGAGTGGCGCATTTTCAGGTTATATTGTTCCGATTCTCCTAGCGATCCTTATCAAGATACTCAGATATATGCTCTTGATCTTTTCTGCGGGTTATTTCTTCAGCAACAACAAAAGGCACCCACTTTTTTCCTACAAGGGCAAACAGAGCCGGAAAAGATTTAGACAAAGCTAACCCTGCAGGTATTCCAACCACGGTAATAAAAAGTAATGCAATTTGGGTAGACGTAAATGATGGCAAATATCAACCCAATAGGAAAATACAAAATTCGCGCGACAATAAATAAATAATATCTTATATCTCTTGTCTGGTCTTGTTGAATTGCAAGTTCCTTAGTATCAACTAAAGCGTAACTGAAAGGAGCAAAGTAAAATTTACCTATTTGAAACATTCCTTGCCTTATGGGAAAACCAACGCCTGTTAATACAAATAAGAAACCTAAGATATACATATTTATAGCATTAAGAAATCCTAAATAAGGGAAATGCCAGATAATATTACCGAATGTGCGCATTATAGCCTCCTAGACGTAGTTTCGACACTGAAGCACTAAGTTATAGTAATTATAAAGCACTTGACTATGCTCGTCAACGCAGCGGCGCACATTACCAGTCTGATCTATTACAAGCCAAGTAAAGCTCCTTAGGTCTTTTTGTCCTGTTGCGCGTAACTCGCATCTTCACGGGTCCTGTAATGTCACCTCGGCCATCGTTGAGACAGTGCCCAAATCGTTACGCTTTTCATGCGAGTCGGAACTTACCCGACAGAGGGAAGGGGGATTAGTGAAGACATCGTATTTTATAATCGGTAGCGTAGGGCGTTGACTTATTGTAACTTTGCGCTTATGTAGAGGAGGATACCTTGAATCAGCATGAAAAGATAAGCTATGTAGAATTCCCATCAAGGGATATGGTGGCAACCAAGAAGTTCTTTGCCGAGGTGTTCAACTGGTCTTTTACGGACTATGGTGATAACTATATAGCTTTCTCTGATCAAGTACTTGAAGGAGGATTCTATAAGTCGGAGCAATGCTCCTCTACGAGCAACGGAGCCGCTCTGGTGGTCTTCTACAGCCGTGATCTAGAGGAGACGCTATCCAAAATAGAGAAGGCGGAAGGCATGATTGTGCGTCCTGTTTTCTCCTTCCCTGGCGGTAGACGATTTCATTTTACCGACCCAAACGGTAATGAATACGCGGTCTGGTCAGACCTCAATCTCTGATTATGTCCAGCTATCACTTTAGTTGAGGTTGCGGCGATTTAGTACTCGACACCGGGCATGGCAACTATGCCTTTATCGTAATGGTGCTTTATTTTGCGCATCTCTGTTACTATGTCCGCGGCCTCTAGTAAATCAGTGTGTGCGTTGCGGCCTGTGATTATCACGTCTACCTTCTTTTTCCTTGATTTCAGGACGTCTAGAACATCTTGGGGTTGTATCCATCCGTAGGTTATCGGGTAGGTTATCTCGTCAAGCATAACCACGTCGTAATCGCCGGACAGTATCATCTCGGCGGCGAGGTTCCATCCGTACTGAGCTCTCGCCGCGTCTTCGTTCAGATCTTTGGAAGTCCAGGTAAACCCTCTGCCCGAAGGGATTACGGGAAAGCCTATCCGATCGGCGGCGATATGCTCACCGTAGCGTGCTCCCTCTGACTTTATGAACTGGACGCAGCCTACCTTCATCCCTCTTCCCCATGCTCTGAAGAGCATCCCAAATCCAGCGGTAGTCTTACCCTTGCCGTCGCCTGTGTTGATGAGCATAAGACCGGCGGGATTACTTCTTGTTGTTTTACTCATTTTCACTTTCTTTCGTTGACTAGTCCGTTTTCGTTTTCTTTGGAGCGTTGTAACTGTTGCGTAATAGTTCAGAAGGTCTGATGACCCCTACTGATGGGAAGCTTCCGAGAAAGCTGGGCTGTACCTTTGCTTCTACTGAGAAGGCTTGCCGGAGTGTTGCTGTATTTAAGACTTCTTCGGGTGCGCCCATGGCCAGTTCCACGCCTTGAAACATTACCAAAATAGAGTCGCAAAATCTAGCGGCTAGCGATATATCGTGCATATTGACTATTACGGCGGCACCGGCGTCAGCCTCTTCTCTCGCTATGTTCATTGCTATGAGCTGATAACGTAGGTCTAACTCCGCCGTAGGTTCGTCCATCATGATTACGTCAGTTTCCTGGGCTAATGAACGTGCAAGTAGAACTCTACGTCTTTCTCCTCCAGAGAGGGTTTCGACGGTCTGTTCTGCCTTTTCTAAAAGTTCTACCCTCTCAAGTGCTTCCATAGCCGCCCGTTTGTCTTGAGTGCGCTCTATGCCCATCCAACCTAACCTGGGATGTCTACCCATCAGAACCGTTTCGAAGACCGTGAAGGGGTGCTTACCTGGATTTTGAGGCGCGTAAGCTATTCTGCGAGCGCGCTCCTTCAGCGAGATAGTTGAGAGTTGTCTTCCTTCAAGCGTTGCCCATCCTGTATTAGGCTTTATTATGCCCATGCAGGTTTTCATAAGTGTGGTCTTACCACTCCCGTTTGGGCCTATGATGCCCATCAATCTACCATGCTCCACATTTAGAGAAATGTCACGCAAGATAGGCTTGTCACCCAGGTGCACCGTCACTTCCGATAACGTCAATACCGGTTTCTTGATAGGCGGCGCGTCTCGGGTATATAGGCCGTTCACGAGAACGGTTCACATGCCTGGAAGTCGTTCGGGAGTATATCCGCGTGTATCAGCTCCAACGTGTCTTCAATGCCGCAAATGTTCCAGTAGGAGAGGGTAGTGTAATGCCGACTGTCCACCGTATATATCTTTCCGTTGACTACGGCCGGTGTTTGTGCCAACGCAAGCTCGCTCAGTAACAGCTCTTTAAATGGTTGCCCGCCTTCAGCTTGAGGGATTATTATCACATCCGGGTTCATGGCGGCTATCCCCTCTATTGATACCGTCATGTGACTCTCTATTTCTGCGGCGGCGTTTGCTCCTCCCGCAGTCTCCACTATTCCACCTTCAGTTGTGTCCGTGCCAGCTACCCAGATATTATCACCATAATTGGTCGCCATCAAAACAGAGGGCGCATCTTCGTCCCGTACGATATCTTCTACGAACTTGAG
>CBDBCK010000003.1:0-21495 GCA_965203345.1 Dehalococcoidia bacterium | reverse complement strand
TCGGCAGCACTACTACCAATTCCAGGTGCTGCTGAAGCCGTCGCCGAAGGAAATCCAAGAAATCTACCTGGACTCCCTGCGCAAGCTGGGCATTAATCCCAAGGAGCACGACATCCGTTTCGTGGAGGATAACTGGGAATCGCCAACCTTGGGCGCATGGGGCTTGGGCTGGGAGGTGTGGCTGGACGGCATGGAGGTGACCCAGTTCACTTACTTTCAGCAGGTGGGCGGACTGGAATGCCGCCCGGTGAGCGGTGAAATCACCTACGGCTTGGAGCGCCTGGCCATGTACCTGCAAGAGAAGGACAGCGTGTATGAATTGGCATGGAGCGAAAGCGAAGCCGGCCTGCTTACATACGGGGATGTATTCCATCAGAACGAGCGAGAAATGTCTCGCTATAACTTTGAGGAAGCCGATACCAAGGTTCTGTTTGGCCAATTTGAAGACTGCGAGCAGATTTGCTTGAGCCTGAATGAAAAAAATCTTCCTCTTCCGGCGTATGAGCAGGTAATCAAGGCATCGCACCTGTTCAACTTGCTGGATGCACGCCAGGCCATCTCGGTGGCAGAGCGGCAGAACTGCATCCTGCGGGTGCGCAAGCTGGCCAGAACAACAGCGCATGCCTATTACGAGCAGCGCAAAGAAGCGGGCTTCCCCCTGGTCAAGGAAAAGGCAGCGGGTGCAGAGAAAAACAGCAAACACAAAGCGCAGCGGCAAAAACCTTCACGCCAGGAAGACCCCAGCGCAACCTATGACTTCCTGGTGGAAATCGGCACCGAGGAGCTGCCGCCGCTGGCGCTTAGACAACTGGAGCAGGCATTCGGGGACGGCGTATGGGAGGGTTTGAAACGGAGTGGCGTCATCAATGCCCGGGAGGGAGCAGAAGTGCACACCTATGCCACTCCCAGGCGACTGGCAGTGCAGTTGCTCGGCTTGCGCAAAAAGTCCGATGGCGAGGCGGAAAAGGTCCGGGAAATCAAGGGCCCGTCTATTGACCGGGCCTACGATGACAGCGGTGTACCCACCAAGGCTGGCATTGGCTTTGCAAAAAAGCAGGGTAGCCAAGGCATCCCGTCCCTAAAAGACCTGCCGGCGCTAGACAGCAGCAAATCAAAGATAAGCGATGGCCTGTTTCGCAAGGGCGACAGCCTGGTTGCGCGAAAACAGGTAGAACAGCCAAGCCTGCAGGAGGTTCTTCCCGGTGTCGTCAGGGAGGCCCTCAAAGCACTGCCAATAGAGCGTGCCATGCGCTGGGGAGATGGCGACGAGGAATTCGTGCGGCCCGTGCACTGGGCAGTCTTATTACTGGATGAAAAAACAGAGAGCGGCGAGGTCACCAGTCAGCCGATAGAGGCGGACATCCTGGGTGTGACTGCCGGCGATACAACCAGGGGCCATAGGTTCATGGCACCGGATAAGATCAAGCTGAAAAATGCCAGGAGTTACGAAGAGCAGCTACATGCTGCCAAGGTGATTGCCAATTTTGACAAGCGAAGACAAGTCATAGACGAAGCAGTTCAAGACCCGATAATAATTCTTAGCCATGAAGACCTGTTGAATGAAATAACTGCCCTAGTGGAATGGCCGGAAGTGTTGGAGGGAAAGTTTGATAAAGATTTTTTAAAACTTCCGAAGAATATTCTCATAGAAGTCATGCGACACCATCAGCGGTATTTGCCTATATATTCTACGGATAACATAAAAATATTAAAATCGCGTTTTCATGTTGTCTCTAATATCGGCCCACCGGCTTCAGAGAAAAAAGATAATGGCCTGAATAAAAAGGAAAAAAAAGATGCAGGCCTGAATAAAAAGATAGTAAAGGGTTACGAGCGAGTTCTTCGTGCGCGACTGAAGGATGCCGATTTCTTCTTTAAGCGGGACCGCAAGAAAAGGCTGGAGGATTATAGAGAAAGCTTGAAGGGCATAGTCTTCCGCGAAGGTCTCGGCACCATGTATGACAAATCGGAGCGCGTGACGCAGCTAGCCGAAGCACTTGCAAAGGAAATACAGCAAGTAGATAAGGAAATAAAGATTGATCCCAAAACCGTAGCCAGTGCTGCTCGCCTAGCCAAGGCAGACCTCGCCACCGAGATAGTAAAAGAGTTCCCTGCGCTTCAAGGAATGATAGGCGGGGAATATGCGCGGCTGGATAAAGAACCAAGGAAAGTTGCCGCTGCCATAGCAGAGCATTATCACCCCCAAGGTCGCGATGATAGGGAGTTATCAGATGATTGGGTGTTGTCAGAGGAGGGGGCAGTGCTTGCCCTTGCTGACCGATTGGACACAATGGCGGGTTTCTTTGGTGCGGGCGTGAAACCGAGTGGCTCTGGCGACCCGTTTGGTTTAAGGCGAGCCGCATTGGGCCTACTGCGTATTCTTCAACACCAGAAATGGGATTTAGATTTACGAGTATGGCTAGGCCACGCCTATAGCGGCTATAAGAAGTTATTACCGCAAGGGGAAAAAGCAGAGGAGTCCACTGAAAGAGCGCTCGCCTTCATTATGGGGCGCCTAGTTAGTCTTTACCGGGAAGAGGTGGTACCAAAAGATGTTTTCACCGTAGTGAACGATTTGAAGCTTGGCCGTCCCTTAGATGTGGTTAAAAGAGTGCAGGCGGTGCGGGAGTTTAGGAAACTGTCCGAGGCCGAAGCCGAAGCATTATCCGTTGCCGACAAGCGGGCATCTAAAATTCTTACCAAGCAGAAAGAGCAGGCAGAGATTCCGCAAGAAGTGGATGAAAATCTTTTGCAGGAGAATGCAGAAAAGCAGCTATACGGTGCGCTTACAGACAAGCAGGAAGAAATCGGCCCATACTTGAAAGAGGAGAAATATATGGAAGCCTTAAAATCCCTGGCATCACTCAGGTCATCGGTAGATTCTTTCTTTGATGAGGTGTTGGTGATGACCGACGACCAGGCATTGCGTAATAACAGGTTGGTGTTACTTCGATCTCTGCGCGATATTTTCTCTCGTGTTGCAGGCCCTCTTAGCTAATTCTGACGAGGCCAGCGCTCATGCAATTGACGTATTGAAGGGAGCGGTGTATAACTCCCAAGTCTTTTTGCTAGAATGCCTGCCATGTGGATATCCCGTTAGTTGGAGCGGCGAAAGATAATTGTTAATAGGGGTGCTCTTATGAAAAAAGTAGAATTATTGATAAAGCTAGATGAGCTTGCCCGGCGGTTGCGTGATGAAGCTAAACAAGTAGAAAAAATGCGACGTGATTATGAGAGTCCAAGTGCGAAAAAACATGAGAGCAGGCGGTCCGGACAACGCAAGAAGTATCGTCTTGAGGTGACTTTCCCTTGGGGGACAATTATTAAGGGAGAACGTGGAGACCAAGTTTTTATAAAAGCTATTGAAGAAATGGATTTTAAAGAAGTAGCAGAATTAGAGATTATGGCAGTTAAAACAGACGGGACTCCGTTGGTATCAAGTCATCTTCCTACCCCTAAACGCCAAGAATATTATAAACAGCGTGGCCGTTACTATATTTATACAAATAACAGTACTGATGAGAAAATGAAATACCTTGAGGAAATCAGTAAGAGACTAAAAATAAATATGAAGGTGAAAAGTGTGCCTGTTTAGCAGGAGATACTTACCACCGCATGGAGTATAAATAAAAGTGCACCGTCGGGATAGAAAGAACTGGACTCGGGATGAAGTGCTTATAGCCTTCAATTTATATTGTCGTACTCCTTTTGGAAAAATTGATGAAGAAAATGATGACATCATGAGCATAGCACCTTTATTAGGGCGTTCTACCGGAGCACTGGTCTTCAAAATGTTCAACTTAGCTCATCATGACCCTGAACAACAGGCGAGAGGAGTGGAGGGGTTTAGACATGGGAGTAAGCTGGATGGACAAATATGGGATGAATTCCGTGCGTCACCTAATAAAGTTCTTGCTGAGAGTAAGGTTTGCATGGATTCCTTGGGGAAAATCACAGAGCCGGGGATTATTCCGAGAGAAGGCAAAGAGGTGGGAAGAATAATTAATGCAAGAGTGAACCAGAAATTTTTTCGGGAGGTGGTACTCGCCTCCTATAACAATAAGTGCTGCATTACTGGTATCCCCGTTCCAGATTTGCTTAATGCCAGCCATATCAAGCCATGGAGCGACTATCCAGACCAGCGCCTAGACCCTCAGAATGGCCTTGCCCTCAACGCGCTGCATGACCGGGCTTTTGACAGGGGGCTTATCACGGTTACCCCAGATTACCAGGTCAAGGTATCAGAGCGCTTGCGAGTACATGTCAAAGAGCCCGAGAAGCTAGATTTTATCAATAAGTATGATGGCCAATTTATAGCCAATCCAGAAAGATTTCCTCCCAGCAAAGAGTTTCTAGAGTATCATTCCAGCCATATATTCAAGGAGCCGTAGTCAATTAATATGCCGATATGTTTGGAATAGATTCCAACCCTAGACTCACAATATCTTTTGTGGCCATAACAAATTTGCTCATGGCTCTGGAAGCACCATTTGCCCCGTTGTGTAAAAATTTGCTACTGACCCCATGAATTTTGCAAAATCAGGATGAGCATTAGCCAGCCTATTTGATAGATCCCAGTTAATATCTGGTCTTGGCCTTGCCTCTATTAAAATTTTGCTTTTATCAGGCTTACGTTTGTTCAGTTGAATTAATCCTGTCCCATTAATAGAGAATATTATTTTTAGTTCTTCTATAATATTTTTCCTGCTTTTGTCATTTATTTTTTCTGTAACTAAGTAGCTAATGTGTGCCCATGAAGAATTAGCCAGCGTCTGAAAAGCATTCTTACGTGCCTTACCGGAATTGTTGATTTCCGATTTTACTTCGTATGATAAAAGATAAGCTTGGTGATATGGAGATCTTTGAGCCAATGCACGTATTTCATCCGTCCAGTTATCTGTTCGGTCTTGAAAACCAACCATATCTGGATATAGGAACTTGTTGCTTCCTTTCTTTCCTCTTTTGTCATTAATATACATTGCACTTATGCCTATACCTTTTAGATATTTTTCAAGGATAGGGTATAGAGCGGCTTCTTTACCTCCAGTTCTTACACCACTGACTTTCTTTTTGGGATTTTTAATAGCTGCGCTGTCGTAATACCATTCCTGTATCCTTGCTCCATCCCGCTCGCGTTTTTTAATTTTATCCGAATCTTTCCCCGTTCCAACTTTGTAAGCCAGTTGACTCCAATTCTTTATTGCGTCATCCTCATTTTTCACCTTTTCATATTTTCTTATTTTCTCCTCAACCGCCTTTGGATATTTATCTGCATACCATTGGGCAAGTTCCTTAGCGGTGCATCCAGCACCAGTAGAAGAAATCTCTTTCAGGTACTCACGTACGGCGGGCTTAAAAGGCGGGAACTGCTGAGCAGAATTTTTATACTTGGCCTTATTGTTCATCGCCTTACACTGTGTTTGTGGTAATGAGTGGCGGCATTATACCGAAAGTACGCCATCCGTCTATGATGCTTGAAAAAGCATATAGTATTAGATGGGAATGGATGGCTCTTGAAGAAATCTTTCATATCTCTTACCCAGAAAATCTTGGTTTGGCCAAGCTGTTTTATCACGGGGCAGAATGATTGAAGAACCCTGAAGCGCCTTCAATCCATGTTGCAGCATGGGGCCGTCTTTCTCCTCTAAAATCTCTTGCTTAACTTCCACTTGAAAATCAGGTGTTATGCCAATCATGAAATTGTCAAATGCGGCATGGTGGATTTTACAAAGTGAAATTCCATTATCTACAGTAATCCTGCTGTCTTCTTCGGAAGCAGGAATAATGTGGGCAGCGTCCAGCAGCTCCTTGTGGCGCAGTTTGCATAGCGAGCATTGCGTACGGTAAGCCGCCAGAACTTTTTCCCTGAAAGTGTGCTGCCCTAAGCGAACGCGAGTTTGTCGCGTGATATATTCTTGCCTAGTGTAAATATTGTCGTGAATTGCATGCTCTCCTATATTCTCGGTAGCATCAACCACTACTGTGAATTCTAGTGCGCTGGGGTTATCGGCCTTTATATAAACTGGCCAAATTGCCATATATTGCCCTGATTCAATTCCGTAGAAATAAATGAGGGGCAAATCCATCTTCATTATCTCCCTCAAACCCCTGTTGTCACGATGCTGAGGATCATCGCCACGGTATTTATATAAGACAAAGTCTGCTACTTCTGTTATTTTATCGTTATAAGTGCTGTGGGCAGCTGTCCTGATTGATAGCGGGAGATTTAAGGTTCCGGGAGTGAAAATCCCTTGTGGAGATACCAGCGATACGCGCTTGTCGGAGAAGGTAAACCCTTTTAGCAGCAACTTCCATGGCAGGATATCCTTTCCATAAATTTTCACTTGCTCTGCCAGCCAACTAAAGGCTGCTGTTCTTACACGCAGGTCGTGGTCATCATGCTTTGCTGCCATAATCTAGTGGAATTGAAGCTACGCTCTTACCCTCTCCCCTCTCTGCCTGCGCAAGCGCTAGGCTAGCATATCCCGCGACAGCCCGTCAATCTTTTTATCGCCGCCAAAACGCAGGTGTTAGCAGCACAAACACCGATAGGATTTCCAGCCTGCCGAGAACCATGCTGGCGCTGAGTATCCACTTTGCCGGGCTGGTGATGCCGCTGTAGTTCTCGGCCACCTGTCCCAAGCCCGGTCCTAAGTTGTTGATGGTGGCGGCCACTGCATAGAATGCCGTGGTGAAGTCCAGCCCGGTCAGCAGCAGTCCCATCAGCAGTGCGAAGTAGGCAGCCATGTAGACGGCAAGAAAGCCCCACACCGCGTGCAGCACCCTGTCCGGCACCGCCTTGCGCCCGATCTTCACTGGGCGCACTGCGTTGGGATGCAGCAGAAAGTGCAGCTCGCGCAGGCCCTGCTGGCGAATAAGCAGCAGGCGGATGACCTTGATACCGCCGCCGCTGGAGCCGGCGCAGGCGCCGACGAAGGCGAAGCAGAACAGGAATAAAGGCAGAAAGCCGGGCCAGGCAGCGAAAGGCGTACTGGCGTAGCCGGTGGTGGTGGCGATGGAGACGGCCTGAAATACGCCGTGCAGCAGGCTGTCACCGGCGCTGAACATGCCCAGCAGGAGCAGTGTCCCAGAAGCCACCAGCGCAGCGGTGGCTAGCAGCATCAGGTACATGCGGCATTCGGGGTCGTGCAGGTAGCGGGCCGAGCGGCGCAGATTCAGCACTTGGAAGTGCAGCGCAAAGTTGATGCCGGAGATGATCATAAAACAGCAGGCGACCCACAGCACCAGGGGGCGGTCTGCGAAGAACCCGAAGCTTGCATCATGGGTGGAGAAGCCGCCGATGGCCACCGTGGTCAGGCCGTGGCAGATGGCATCAAAGGCGTCCATGCCGGCCGCCCAGTAGCTTAGCATGCAGGCAATGGTCAAAAAGCAGTAAATCAGGAACAGTATGCGCGCCGTGCCGGTGATGCGCGGTGTCAGCTTATGCTCGCGCACCGGCCCGGGCACCTCGGCCCGGTACAGCTGCATGCCGCCGATACCCAGCATGGGCAGGACCGCCACCGCAATCACCACTAGGCCGATGCCCCCAAGCCACTGCAGGGACTGGCGGTATAGCAGCACGGAGCGGGGCAGCTCGTCCAGGCCGCTGAGAACTGTAGCCCCGGTGGTGGTAAGACCGGACATCGCCTCAAACAGCGCGTCCGTCACCGATAGGCCGAGGGGCTTGAATAGGAGAAAGGGCAACGCCCCGAAGGCACTCAGCCCGACCCAGAACAAAACGGTGAGCAGGAACACCTCCCGCAAGTTGCAGTCCAGGGTGCGCCTTCGCCAGGGCCTCACCAGCACCAGGCTGGTGCCGAGAGCGATGAGCAGCGATAGCAGGAAGACAAGGGCTGCGCCGCTATTTTCCCCCTCGGCCAGCGACAGCACCAGGGGCGCCAGGAAAATCGGGCTAAACAGCAGCAGGACCAGGCCGAAGCCGTGGAGAACCGGTGCGGCGCGCATGGCAATCAGAAGAAGTTGAAGTCGGCTTGGAACAGGGTTTCCACTTCGCCGACGCAGCTGCGCTCGGCCAGGAACAGGATGAGGTGGTCGTCGGTTTCAATGCGCACATTCCGGTGGGCGATGATGACCTCTTCGCCTCGCACTATGGCACCGATGGTGGCCGCCTCCGGCATCGGCAGTTCCGCCACGGTCTTGCCCACTACCTGGGAGCTGCGATGGTCGCCGTGCACCACCAATTCCATTGCCTCCGCTGCACCGCGCCGCAGAGAGTGCACCGCGCTGAGATCGCCCCTTCGCATATGGGTGAGAATGCTGCTGATGGTGAATTGGCGCGGCGACAGGGCGATGTCAATCTCCTCCCCGTGCAGCAGGTCCGCATGGCCGATGTCATTGATGATGGTGATGACCTTGCGCACGCCTAAATCCTTCGCTACCAGCGACGACATGATGTTTACTGCGTCGTCATTGGTCAAGGCGCAAAAGACATCGGCGGTGTGGATATTCTCATGCTGCAGCAGGTCCCGGTCAGTTGTGCTGCCGTGCAGCACCACGGCCCGGTCCAAGGTTTCCGAAAGTTGCTCGCAGCGCGCGCGCAGGGTCTCTACTACCGTGACTTGGTGATCTTTTTCAATGGCGGCGGCCAGCCGCTCGCCGATATTGCCGCCGCCGCCGATGATGATGCGGCGGCTCGGCGGGTCCATCGGGTGCAGCGCGTGCAGAAGCGAGCGAATATGCTGCCGAGCAGCAATAAAAAACACCTCGTCTCCGATTGCCACCGCTGTGTCCCCCTGGGGGACGATGGCCTTGCCGCTGCGGAAAATGGCCGCCACTCGGCCGTCGGTGCCGTCGGGCATGTAATGCGGCAGGTCGCGAAGCTCGTGGCCCGCCAGCGGGCTGTCCTTCAGCACCCGCACAGCCACCAGCTCCACCCGGCCATCGGCGAAGTCCAGCACCTGCAGTGCCTCCGGAAACTCAAGCAGTCGGCAGATGGCCTCGGTGACCAGCTGCTCCGGGTAAATGCGCACATTCACCGGCACCGCCTTGTCGTCAAACAAATCGTCTCGGTCCAAGTAGGCCCGGGAGCGAAAGCGGCCGATGCGGGTGGGCACCCGGAACAGGGTATAGGCTACTTGGCAGGCGACGATATTGATCTCGTCGTTGCCGGTGACTGCCAGCAGCAGGTCCGCATCCTCGGCGCCGGCCTCTTCCAGCACTGCCGGGTGCGCCGGGTGACCAGTCACGGTGCGAATATCCAAGTGTGTGCGCAAGCTGTCCAAGCTGGCACTATCCGCATCCACCAGGGTGACCTCATTTTCCCGGGCAAGGTTCTCCGCCAGTGACTCTCCCACTTGGTTGACTCCCAGAATGATAATCTTCATGGTGCTTTGCTCAATGCCTGCGCAGGCGGGCGAAGTACAGGCCGTCGCCGCCGCCTGCGGTTGGCAGTGCGGTACGGCCAAAAGTGCAGGGCTCCCCCCAGTCTGCTTCAATGGGCGTGTGCTCTGCGTCCCCGTGCTCGCTGAGAAAGGCGGTGACTACGCCCTCATTCTCCTCGGGCAGCAGCGAGCAGGTGACATACAGAAGCAGCCCGCCGGACTTCAGGCAGCCCCACAGTGCATCCAGCAGCGCCCGCTGCCGCTTCGCGAAGGCGGGGATGTCTCCGGCCCGCCGCAGGTAGCGGATATCCGGGTTTCGGCGCAGCACACCGGTAGCGGAGCAGGGGGTATCCAGCAATATGCGGTCAAAGGGCTGTCCATCCCACCAGTCCTTGGGCTGAGCGGCATCGGCGCAGTGCAGGTGTACGCGCCCCGCTGCATAAAGCCCTAAGCGTTTCAGGTTTTCTTCTGCTAGGTGCATGCGTTCGGCATTGGTGTCCACGGCTACCGCTGCGGCGACATCCGGTTGCTGTTCTAAGAGATGTGCGGTCTTGCCGCCCGGCGCTGCGCAGGCATCCAGTAGGCGCTCGCCGGGCTGGAGAGCGAGAAGAGGTGCGGCGAGCTGAGCGGATTCGTCTTGCACACTGACTAGGCCCCGGTCAAAACCCGGCGCATCGGTAATTTCAATACCCTGCGCCAGGCGTATGCCCTGCAGCGCATGCTGGCATAGGGAAGAGTGAATGCCAGCCTCTTGCAATTGTGCCACATAGCGCTTGCGTTCACAGCGCTGCTGATTGACACGCAGTGTCAGCGGTGGCCGCTCTGCTGCTGCCTCGGCAATAGCCGGGTATTGCGCCGGCCAGCGGGCCCGCAGCTGCTCTGCCATCCACTTGGGCAGCCCGTCCCGCTGGTGAGGTGCGAGGGATTCCGCCAGCTTCTCCCGCTGCCCAAGGTAGCGGCGGAGCACGGCATTGATCAGTCCAGCGGCCCAGGGCTTGCCGAGGGCGCGGCAGGCGGCGACTGTCTCGTTCAGGGCGGCGTGGTCGGGTACGCGGGTATGCTCCAGCTGGTGACAGCCGATGAGCAGCAGGGCCAGTATCTCTCCGTCCTGGGATTTCAGGGGCTTGTTCAGCAGGGGAGCCAGCAGTCCTTCAAAGCGCGGTCCCCGGCGCAGCGCGCCGTAGCACAGCTCCCGCACTAGGCTCCGCTCCCGGGAAGGAGCAGTTTTTTCTGCCCGGGGCAGCGCATCTTTCAGGGAGCGATGGCTGCGAAGCACCTCGCATACCGCGCGTGCAGCGGCGGCGCGGGCAGTGCTCACGGTGCAGCGGCGGCAAAGCGCATGCCTGGGGCAAAGTGCCCGGGCATGCCGTTAAGAAGGCTGCGCACCGACAGGGGGCGGCCCCCTGGCAGCTGCAGTTCCAGCAGGTTCAGGCAGCCGCTTGTGCAGGCCACGCAGATGCCCCTCGGTGCAGCTTCTATAATCGTCCCCGGCGGAGTATTCTCCGCCGTCGCTGTTATTGCCCGGGCACGGAGGATTTTTATAGTTTGCGCGCCAAGAATCGCCCGGGCACCCGGGGCGGGATAAAAGGCGCGCACCAGCCGCGCCAGCGCCGCCGCGTCCCGGCGCCAATCTAGGAAGGTTTCCTCCTTGCTGATTTTGGGGGCATTGCAGCTTAGGGCCTCTTCCTGGGGACGGCCCTTGGCAGCTCCCTTCTGCAGCTGGTCCAGCACCTGGATAAGGGCCGGCGGTCCCCGCTCAGCCAGCTTCTGTTCCAGGCTGCCAGCGGTGTCTTCCTCGCCGATGGGCCAGCGTTCCTGGTACAGGATGTCGCCGGTGTCAAGTTTTTGCTCCAGCAGTATGATGCTGAGGCCGGTCTCCCGGTCGCCGGCGGCAATAGCCCGCGGGATGGGTGCTGCGCCGCGCCAGCGGGGCAGCAGGGAGGCATGCACATTGACGCAGCCCAAGCGGGGGATGGCCAGCACCCCAGGCGGCAGCAGCAGGCCGTAGGCCACTACCGCCACCAAGTCTGGCTGGCTGGCGGCGATGCGCTTGCAGGCGGCGGCATCCATGGTCTCCGGCTGCATCAGGGGCAGGCCTGCCTGCGCTGCCAGCACTTTCACCGGACCGGGCCGCAGCTGCTGTCCACGCCCGGCCGCCCGGTCGGGCCGGGTGCATACGCCGACGACCTGGCATAGCTTGCTGTCCAAGAGTGCCTTGAGATGAGCAGCGGCAATCTGGGGAGTGCCGGCAAAGAAAACCTTGAGGGGTTCTGCCATGGCCATGTTTTCAGGGCTTGTAGACGGCTGCGCTGCTGGGGAGACGGCGGCTGCTCTCCATTGGGCAGGCACGCCCCCAATGCGCTTGGCAGTCTGCGCGCGCTGCTATTTGTCTTTGGAAGATTTTGTTAACTTTTCGCGAATGCGCTGGCGTTTCATGCCGGAGAGGTAATCTATGAACAGCTTGCCGTTCAGGTGGTCCAGCTCATGCTGAAGGCACACTGCGAGAATGCCCTCTGCCTGCAGTGTGAATGATTTGCCATCCTGGTCCAGCGCCTCCACGGAAATCTTCTCCGCCCGCTCCACCTCTTCGTAAAAGCCAGGTACCGAAAGGCAGCCCTCCTGGGTCTCCACCTGCTCATCTCCCTCTATTGTCACCTTGGGATTAATAAATATCCGGGGCTCGTTCCGCTCATCGGAGATATCCATGACAATGACCTGCTTATGCACATCCACCTGGGTAGCGGCTAAGCCGATACCCTGCTCCTCGTACATGGTCTCCAGCATGTCTTCTGTCAGGCGGCGGATTTCATCATCCACCTCTTCCACCGGCAGCGCTTTCGTGCGCAGCCGGGGGTCCGGGAAGGTGAGTATGTTCAGCACAGACATGTCAAGGGGAGGATTGCTGCATGGGGAGAGGGATTGTAGCGGAGATATGAAATTTATCAATAATCCCACCGGTCAAGCCGGTAGTTATCTTTGGCCTGCAATACCTAGTGAAAGATACAAGAATTGCTTGCTGCTGACGCATACTATTTTACCGAAAGAGGATCATCCTATAATATTCAGCAAGGAGATATAAAATTTGTGCGTTGCTGAATATGAGAATTTTATATTTACAGTACCACCTGTCTTTTCAAGGTTCACTGGAGTTAGGACTGCGCAGATCACTTCAATATAGGATTTTGCGGCAGCTTCCGAATGTAGAAATAGTCCGTGCAGACTTGGGCTCGCTCACCTCCGTCCCCCTTTCTTGGCTGAGGTTTCCGAGTGATAAAATAGTCCGTGGAGATCCGGACTTGATCATCACCGACCCTTTTGTACTGCCATCTGTGTATCCTTCTTTCCTGGATAAATATCCAGACGCAAAGTTTCTTCTCGTATCAGGTGAGAATCTTTTCATGCCAGCACTTGCGTATGGAAGCCAGGTGCGACAGCTCATTAAAAGAGGTTTGTCCCTGCTGAGATTAAGAGAGAAATATAGTCCCTTGCAATTTCCTAGTTGTAATGAATATATCAAAGATACCAGCGGGAGAACATTTTCCATCCTTACGAACAGAATACCCGGCGCCAGCAACGTGCTCAGTGTGTCCATGTGGATGCACTGCGATGATATCGTCTCTAAAGCCATGGAAGTCAAGAGAGTCAATACTTATCGGGATAAAAGAAAGTTTTGCGCATTTATTGGCAGGAATCTGACGCCCGTCCGTATAGAATTCTTACGCAAGCTGTCTCGCTATAAGAGAGTGGACCGTTATTTCTATACCAAACAGGATGAGTTGAAACTTTTCAAGAGGTTGCTTCTTAGGGAAGCATTTAGTAATTTTCAAATTAATTTTAACCGGGTGGAATATCCGGGAGAAGATGTCCAGTCATCAAGAGACAATTGGAAAATCTATAAGGATTACAAATTTGTCATCAGTTTTGAAAATTCCGTGGCCGATGATTATATTTCGGAAAAGATACTGTCAGCCATGGCTGGCAATTCGGTGCCAGTGTATTGGGGAGCGCCCAATGTCAGCGAGTATTTCAATCCTGATAGTTTTCTTGACTACAACCGTTTCCAATCCCTTGATGCAATGGTTGAGAAAATCATTGAGCTGGATCAGGATGATACAAAATACCAAGCGATGCTGGACCAGCCATTCTTTGTAGGCAACCAGCTGCCGGAAGAGGCTGTTCCCTGGATGGATGGCGGCGGGCAGGAAGTAATAAAATTTGTAAATCGCATACTTGGCAGGAGCGAAGCTGAAGTTTAGTCCATTGTTTGCTCGATACCATTGCAGCTCTCGGTCATTTATGACAGAAGGCACAGCCTTTTGCATCTTGATATATTTCTTCCCAATCTTCATTGGGATTTTCTCGTAGCGGGTTGCCAACACGCTGAAGTTTAGCGCGGACTCTTGCAATGCGTTTTTCATGTTCTTTCTTTATCTGTTCAACGCGCTCAGGCCTAGCTAGCTCTTCAAGGGGTTCATCTGCAGTCCAGGTAAAAGGATATTTGCCGTATTTCTTTGAGCGTTTTTCATATTCAATGGCTTCCTGAAATGCCTCTGGATGCCGTTCCATCAATCGCACCCATTCAATCTTCTGCTGAAAGAAGCAGAAAGTACATCCGCTTCGGCTACGCCATTCGTAGTAATCGGGCATGCCGACACCGGATTCTTCCAATATATTTATGATGTCCTGTTTATCGAGGCCGTCTTCGCGGAAAGGAAAGCGCACTTCAAGCAGATCGTTCTCACTGCGTATCCCTTCCCGATTGGGCTCGTCTGCGCGAATAGCCACATAGTTGATTACTGGTATCTTATTCTTTAGAGTTTCCTCTATCCACTTCTGAAAGGGCTGTATCTTGAGTACCCGTGTACACCACCGGGCTTGGGGAGAAGGGAGATAGTAACGGAAATTCCGCAACCAGTAGTCAAAATCGCGCCCGGAATCCAAATGGTTAATTTTCTTGCCAAGAAATCCTTCTAAGCGTACTAGGAATTCATAGGTTTCTGGTAATTCCTTACCCGTGTCAGAGAAATAATACTCAATGTCTAGTTGCGGATATTGATTCCGCATATAGATTGCGAGTGCGGCACTGTCGCGCCCGCCAGAGAGACCTAGCACATGACGATCATTCATTTTTCTGTTCCGCCATTGAGTATTGCCCCGCCGCTTTCTATTAGTGCAGCAAGCTGTATGTTTTTGTTTGGCAGTTTCTTCCTGAGAATATTTTCAATATCCTTGGACACTGCTTTTGCTTCGGAGCGCTGAGCAGCGCTGATGGTGAATGATCTCATTACCGGGTCTGCGCTGCCGGATTCAGCGCTGATGAAAGCCAATGCATGCTGACTTTTCCGCCTTTTCCGAGCAGCCGAATGCACTTCTGCTGTCACGAATTGATGACAACACTCACTCATCGCTATCTTAGCGGCCTCGTAATCTATATCAGTCCACCTTTCTATGGGCTTGCTGATCACGAATCCCGAGATGTCTTCTATAAATGAATAATTATCAAACTCTGCATCTGCAAGACGATTTGCGAAGCCATCAATGCGCATATCCCCTGTTTTACCAGCCATACTTTTAGCGCGTTTGCCCAAGTTTTCCGTATTCTCTGCGGATACACCAAGATTATCAAAAAGAATGGCTTTAATCTCCTCCATCCTCTCTGGCTGAAATTGCCTCATCTCTTTGATGACTTTCTCGCACAGTTTTTGAATATCTTCGTCTACTTCTTTGGCAAGCGGCCCTATATCGTCAAACAGCATCTTGTTTGGGTCTTTAGCTCGCTTTACTATATTGCGCATCTTTTTAGTCAATGGCGACAAGTGCATAGTGCGCTGTGTCCAAGGAGGCATTGCATCCACGGTAGCCACTAGACGGCGGGCTGTATCAATGGGAGTATATTGTTTTCGTGCGCTCTTGCTACCCATTGCGGCTTCTATGTCTTTTAATATATTTTGTGACTTGGCATTAGGCTCTACATCTCGCAAGGAAAATATATCACCGCCGGTGGCAAGTTGTTCTGCATCCACCTCGTCTAGTTCAATTCTGAATTGTCCCTGAATATAACATGCCGTTCTGTTCTTCTCTGTTACCATATATGTGAGTGCTAGCAGTGGTAACAGCCCCTTCATGACTCCATAGGGAGGACGTTGCCACATTTCGTATATTTCTTCTAATGGTACCATTCCGCCCTTGCTCTGTAAGTATTTTCTAGTAGCCTTCCATAGCGGAGCCAGGTTGCCCCTATCCTTGTCTATTTTTTCGGGGGAACATATTTCCTTTTTTTTAAGAGCATAGAGGCCAGATGCTTCAAAGATAGTTTTAAATAGACCTGCTTCGGCAGGCAACCTGCCAGAGGGCTGCAGGGAAACCAGATTGTTTTGGACGATTGCGCGCATTATCTTTCGTTGCGCAGACTTAGCCCCTGCAGTTGGTTTTTGTGTGTTCAGCAATTCGTTATTAATCATTGGTGTATCGCTATACACCTTATCCATGATGTCGGATATTTTTTCTCGCAAGATTTTTCCCGGTATCTTTTTAGTTCTAACTGCCTTGCTCACCACATGCCATTCGCTATGCTGAAATGCTTGTTTTACTTCAGAAGTAAGTTTGCCCGAGGCGATGCCGCGCTGGATTTCTATTTCTCTTCTGGCGATGCGATCATCTTTCAGAGATGCCTCCTTGGACACACGCTCAAGGGCTGCGATTTCTTCAGCCAATTGGCAGATAGATTTGTAATTATTTGGCACTGCTAGTAACAGCGGCTTGCCGTCCTCTAGGTCGTCATGCTGCCTGTATATTGTCTCGGCAGGATTTTCCCCATTGATTTTTTGAGGCAATACCAACACCATGAGTCCGGAGTGAGGGCCTCCCTGGTAATTGGCGATAACCTTATCAAGACCTTGACTAGTTGCTATAGCCGCTGCAAACCATCGAGTCGCTCCCTTTTCGTAGTTGTGCTTCCTGGCGGAGATGGGTCGCAATTGAACGCTTTCACTGGTCTGAGAGAAATCGAGCTGTATGCCGTCTTGGATTTTCCTGGTAACGGCGGCCTCTATATCAAAATCACTGCCCTCATAGAGCGCATACGCCTTTTTGTGTTTGCGATAGGTAATAAAGCTTTTATCCTTCAATGCGCCAAGAGCTTTCTTAATGTCTTCCTTGGAAGTACCGACTATGCTGTTTTCAATAATATCCGCACTGATATTCTCTTGAAATAGACTGCTGATGGCCACGCATTTAGCTACTTGGGATATAAGAGCATCGTCCATAGTATTTGCTCCCCTAACACAATCCTTCCCTAGTAACCACTGTCTTTTCTGTGGTGAGTTTAGTATTGCAAATTCTTGGTTCGCCTGGAAATAATCCCACAGCATGTCCAAGGTATAGTGTGCAGTGGCATCAGCAGTTTTAAGAAATGTCTGAAAGCCGAACGGCTCGTGAGAATTCAGGAAAGCAAATATACTGCGCTGGGACTGCGAAAAACCAGAGCGTGCTACTGAATACAACATCCAAACAGAGGCGGGATGCAGGGGCCAGCAATTGGCAAGTTTTTCAGACAGATTGCTTTCGTCACCCCCGTGGGTACGAGTAATGGAAGCGGCTATTACTTGGGCATGGTTTTTGATTTTCCCCTGGATGGTCTGTCCTGTATCAATGGCACGGCTTATAAGGTCTACCTGCTCTTCAATGGAAATATCAAGAGGCAGGTCAAGAAATCTCCCTTGCACTTTGGCCCATTCCCTGCGAGCTGTTGTGTCCAAGGTACGGGCGTAACTGTCAAAGGCTGTATGCAATGCGCCGACAACCATTAGTCTGCCGTTAGAGTGGGCAGAAAAACCTGCAATCTGCTGCCAAAAATAGATGTCCTTATCTGTGAGAGCAGCGTGTTCTAGGAATTTTCCGAGTTCATCCACTATCAGCAGTAATCCATTATTTCCGCCACGAACAGAATGCTGTATGGCATTCTCCAAGGCATTCACTGCCTTGTCTATATCTGTCTTGTTATGAGGTATACGCTTTATTAGGCCGCGTTCTTTGCAGGCAGTCGCAATGGCGGTGCCAGGAGCACTGCGGTCGGCAATTAGGGGAACAACCCGCCATTGCCTGTCGGTCGCTCTAAATTTTTTCTGTAACTCCCTTGCCTGAGTCCTGCCAAGAATGCTTTCAACAATCTGACGCGTCTTCCCCCTTTTATCTTTGCCCAAAAGCGCTATCAGCAGTAACAGGGCACTTGATTTCCCCATACCATAGGGGCCGGTAATAGTGAAGGCGGAGTGGCCATGAGCAGAGTATTCCTTGGCCATTGTCTGTAAGATATCGGAAACGCTAGCTGGGCATACGTAACCGGCGAGGGAAGGCGCAACTTTCTCAACAGGGATATTAATTTGCATCGCCCGCTCAAAACGAGGGGCGATGGTCACAAGTTCCTTTATTCCTGTCATTTTATAAATCCTCCTTGTACGCGTGTTTCCATAGATCTCGGGGGGGTTTCTTATGACGGCGTATGACTTGGAGCAGCCCTGCCGTCTCGGAAAGTGCGATCTCCCCCTTTGTCAGCTTCTCTACCTGCTGCAGAGCACTACAGAATGAAGATTCATCCATCCTGAAGATGTTCCCGGGAGAGCCCGCACCATATAAGCAATCTTCAAGGGATATGGTCGCCGCCCCTGAGCTTTTACTGTCCCAATAACTGCAAAGTGTGTCCGCTAATATGGCCGGGGACAGCGTAGGACGGGGGCCTCTGGCGAGCATGTATTCAGCGTTCCTGCTGCGGCTGATGAGATCAAGGTCACTTAGTGGGCAATCGGCCGTATGCTCATCCGTCCTAGAAGGGCAATAGCAGCGTAGCAGGCATTCTATATCCCTTTGCAAAGTATTTACTGAGGGCGCCTTTCTGTCGCTTTCCCTAATATCTGTCTGTATATTACTGAGCACATCCTTTACAGAAAATGCGCTGAGGGTGCTGCGGGAGAAGAGCCACTGCCACACCCCTGTGCGGTTGCCCATTGCAAGCTCCCTATGCACCATCCAAGAGGTTGCGGGATGCTCAAAATAAGGGTCTATGCCATTCTTGCCAAACAGGACTTCTCCTAGGGGTGTGACATGGTATTGCCGCCCTGTGCGCCCTACGAGACTAGCTGAAAGCGTCCAATGCTGAATAGACTGCACCATGTTCCTGCCTACACCCAATGTAATGGATGCATCCCCATTGGAGAATAAGTTGCCATCTGCCATGACAGCATCTATTGCCTTCTTTGGCCAAATACTCTTCAGCGTGAAAGTATTGTGCCCGCCGAAACGCAACGCCTCTGATGTGCTCTGTAAAGCTTTCATGAGTGCGATGTCAGGAAAATCGCCGCTGTGGGTAAGTACTTCTGGATTAGTTTATCCAGAAATAACTATATTGCAACCTTCCCTGATCTGCTCCTGCCTCCATACTCGCAAATCTGACTATAAAAACAATGAAAGTCAATATATTGCGTGATGCACCGGTTTCGGGCCGATATTCCTCGCAATCCCTCGCCTTGCCATATTACGCTACCGCCTGACCTAGGCTAACACGGTAACGCCTTGGCCTTACATGGCAGCTATGCTACCAATGTACTCAATCCTAGCACATCGTGTCTGGGCGTAGCTAATGCACTCCATGTAATATAGAAAATGAGCTTACCAAGCCCTTCCTCTATCTGGAGAATAAGAAGCCATAAATTTGACATACTAAATACTAAGTTGCCTTTATATCAAAGTATCTTTTCTTTGCTAGTAATCAAGCCATGGGGATATTTCATCCCAAACAAGTTCAAGTATATTTTCAGTTCTTTTCCGGATAAAATCTTCTGTCCATTCCTCGACATTGGTCAAAGGATCAAGTATGCCTAATCTGTTGCCATCTTTGATTCTTTTCTGAGTCTTTTTAGTAAGTTTGATATCTGGATTTTCTGAAAGCAATTGTGTGACTTCTTCCACTGTTTTTGCTGATAGGCATTTGTAAAATATCCTCTTCTTAGGCCAGCTGGCATTCTTCATACTTGAGTTCTCTCGCTTTGGGAGTAGAGTGAGATTCCCTATAGTTTGTATAGTGTTGTCTTGCTCATATATATTGCTAGCCCAGTCGTCCTTTTTGTCCAGTTTGACCGGTGCAATATGCTCTACTGTTTCATATCTTTCGTCATTCCACATATTAAATTTAAGAAATTCGATTCCGTCGTCCGATTTCACACCTTTGCGTGCGGAAAGTCCATTTTCCGCTGGCCTTGAATTATGAGCGGCGGTAAAGAGTAAGAAACGACATAAGTGATCGGAAGATTTACCCAGCGGAGTGTTTTGGGCATTCTTAACCCATGTTCTTTTATTTTCTACTTTTGTTTCGTTATCTTCTTTCAAGTAATCTTTCAATATTTTCTTAAATTCTGTCACTTTTGGAATTGGATTCGGATCACCGTTTAAGCCAATACAAATAGGATTCTCCATGTTTTCCCCAATGACAGGCTTCCCCTTCATCAAATTTCTGAATATTGCATCTATATTTTTTGTGCCTCCAGTCACTGAACGGCGTAGGACAAGAAATGCTGTAATCGCTTTTACGGCACCAAAGAATTCACTACTATTGCCCCTGTACTCTACCCAATATCTCGCTAATATGGGTACAATTAGACTATCGTTCATACCAGCAATAAATTGCAAGCAAAACTTTAATATTTCAAGATCTTTCTCTTGGAGACTAGGAGTAACTTCAAGTTTTTCTATTTTATTCCAACAATCTAGCCGATATTTTGCGACATTGGCAATAGAAGCTACAAAGCGACGTTTATCTGCAGGAGCTTTACATTTATCGAACTTTAACCTTAGATAATTGCGTTGTAACCTGAGATGCCCCTGTAACTTACGGCCCTCGATATACAAAGCAGACGCAATAACTATGGCCTTAGTCTCACCCTGTCGGTTGATTGTATTTCCACACACCTCATCCAAGATTTCTTTAATTTTTTCATCAGAATCTTCTGCGCTCGGAAAATCAGATCTGTTTACAGGATTTTCGTCCTCGAAATCGATTATCTTTGGTCTAAGAGTGTCTAGTGCCGTTAGAGGCTCGCCGGTGGTGTTTAGTGCTTCAAATATGTCGAAAGCAGACTGTCCATCTCGAGTTTCAACTTGAGTAATGATAACGTATTTTGTTATATATGAAGAAAATAATATTAGCCTAATTAATCCTCCTAATTTTCCGCTTTGAGGTATCTCTTTTCTAATCTTTGTTTTAATTTTATTCTGTATTTTTTCATCAAATGTGTTGAGTGTAGAAAAGAGTTTCCCTACTACATGACCTTGAATTTCTTTATTTTGGATTCGGAGGCTTTCGATTTCAAGATCACTTTTTTTGCTATCATCATCGTATAGTGCGTATTGAATTTGTTTTTTGATATATTCATAGTTACCAAATAAGCGATCATTTTTTTTATTATCAAGAATTCTCGGGTCTTCCTGTGGATTAAATTTCTTCTGCTCGTCTTTGGATTCATAGTATTTGGCACAAGCATCTAGAAAAAGAGCGACAATAGATCTGTATTCTGCCTCACTTTTAGTGCCCCAAGAATCTTTTTTAGCACGAATAATCCTAGGATATGTGAGCGCATCTCCATCAGGACGACTGTTCGTACACCTGAAGAGCTGTTTTGTCTGCTTTTCTAATTCCTTTTCAATTGCCTCTTTCTCCTCTTTTATTACGGATTCTTGTAATTGTTTGATATCTTCAGAATGGATGATTAGTTGTTCAATCAATGCGCAGCATAGAAGGGCCAAAGTAATTAATCTCTGCTGTCCGTCAACTACAAATAAGGAGTCACCAAGATGAGCAGATTTTTTAATGCTAGGTTTTCCTTTAACGAGGATAATAGTGCCGAGAAATGTATAAGAAACCTGCTTATTCTTCTCAGTAATAAGTGAGTGAAATCCATTTAAGAAATCTTCTAGAAGCCTCTGTATATTTTTTTTATCCCAGTCATATTCACGTTGATAGCGAGGGATTTCAAAACCAACCGCCTGATGGTGGGTATCCATTATTTCTAGTAGATTCTTAGCGTACGCATGGAAAGTATATTCGTTATCAGGCATTGTGTAACTCCTTATGTGCTCTACTTCGTGCCCTAGGGCATAATTCTAC
>CBDBCK010000002.1:0-2500 GCA_965203345.1 Dehalococcoidia bacterium | reverse complement strand
CGCGCGCACACACAGTGGACTCCCCCCCTCGCCCATCCAGAGAGGACGCTCTGTCCTCTTCTGGGGACTACTCGTTGCTTCAGGACGTGCCCACCGACCCCCCAACCCTTCCACCAAAACCCCTGGCCCCCTCTCTGCCGCCCAAACCCAGCCGGCCCCCCTTACCAAATAACCAAGGAGGTGAGTCTCAGAAACTTTCTCTGCCTCAATCACACATGCTATTATGTAATGCCAAACAGTGAACACATGTATGCATTGCTATTGGTCAGCTCTGAACATCCTCACTACCCTGGCAGGCTCCAAGGTACCACCGTTGCCACAGAAACCACACAGCTGGCGTTCCTGGACCAGCAAGAAATGATGCTACAGAGTTGTTAGCTAGTGAAATCCATTTTTCTGTTTGACCGTTCTGGAAAATAGCTGTTGAAGTTAAACACTAATAATTTATTGCCACTGCACACATAATATTATTGCTGTATTTGTATTTCTCTCTTTTTGTGCATTCATGACTTGTACTGTGTGATTTCTGATGTAGTACTGCGCATCTGTGGATGTCGCGAGAAATGTATTTTTACGGACCTCACTGGACCGGAACGGAACGGTTCTGGCTCCGATCCGGTCTGCTGCTTGGCACGTGCGCGAGTGCTGGGGCGCGGCTCGATCGCGTGGATAGAGCAATTATTGCGATAATACCGCCACGTAATGAAACCATAATTTTAGATTTTTAATAACGTTATAGCTAAAAATGTTATAATAATCACCAAATTAGTCTACGTCACGTTTGTGCCCGCGGCCCGTACTGCAGCCCTACGCCCAGCTTTATGTGGAGCCTCGCATTAAATCGCTATGGCATTGGCAACAGATCTCGAGCTCGCTGTGGCAATAGCTTTTGCAGATCCGCAATCATCCGGCACTGACCAGGCCCGCGCTCTGGAGCTGTTGTCCCAGCTACCCAACCCAGCGGCTGTTAGGGACGAAGAAGACAAGATTCTTCTTCACTGGGCCTGCAGGAATAAATGGAAGGATGTTGCAAACGCGCTAATGGAAGAGCATATTCGATGCCAGTCACTGGAGCCTGTAATACTTCTAGCGTTTAAGCATCCCTCCATTACTGGTACCGACCAGGCCCGTGCTCTGGAGCTGTTATCCCAGCTACCCAACCCAGCGGCTGTTAGAGATAAAAAAGGCAGGACTCTTCTCCACTGGGCATGCAGGAATGAGTGGGGTGATGTGGTGAAGTTGCTCATAGAGAGCAATAAAATGGAATCCGAGTTTTTATCTATTTTGGAGAAAAGATTGAACTCGTATTCCGCTGATCAGGCCAGTGTTCTGCAGCTGTTGTCCTGGCATCCCAATCCAGCAGCCATTAGAGGTGAAGCTGGTAAGAATCTTCTCCACCATGCCTGCCGGAGGGAGTGGGGTGATGTAGCAAAAATGCTGTTGGAAATGGCTCAGTCTGACTCGGCACTGGATCCCGCAACTGTCTGCTTGCAATTTCAGTATCCCTCAATCACTGGTACCGACCAGGCCCGTGCTCTGGAGCTGTTGTCCCAGCTACCCAACCCAGCGGCTGTTAGGGATGAAGAAGGCGAGACTCTTCTCCACTGGGCCTGCAGGAACAGGTGGGGTGATGTGGTGAAGTTGCTCATCGAGAGCAATAAATTGGAATCTGAATTTTTATCTATTTTGCTGAAATGGAGCTCAGATGACGCTGATCAGGCCAGTATTCCTGAGCTGTTGTCCTGGCATCCCAATCCAGCAGCCATTAGAGATGGAGATGGCAAGAGTCTTCTCAACCATGCCTGCCGGAAGGGGTGGAGCGAAGTCGCAAAAATGCTGTTGGAAATGGGTCAGTCTGATTCGGCACTGGATCCCACAACTGTCTGCTTACAATTTCAGTATCCCTCCATTACTGGTACCGACCAAGCCTGTGCTCTGGAGCTGTTGTCCCAGCTACCCCACCCAGCGGCTGTTAAGGATGAAAAGGGTAACACTCTTCTCCAATGGGCCAGCAAGAATGGATGGTATGATGTAGTGAAAGAGCTTGTGGAGAAATATCACTGTGATCCCAATTACAAGATTGGTTTACTCAAAGCTCTCCTTGGTGAAAGTGAAGGTACCGCTCTACTCTATGCTTGTCAGGGAGGGCATTTGGACATTGTCAAGTATTTAGTGCAGCAAGGTGGTGATCCACAGCGTGGCCACTTCAATTTTACTCCTTTGCATGCAGCTTGTGATGCAGGACATCTGGACGTTGTGAAATTCCTGGTGACAGAATGTCGTTGTAATCCCCTTCTTCCAGTAACCGTGCTTGGGATTACGTTTGGATGCACTCCGCTGGACCTTGCGTGTGACAGCAACCACTCTGATGTGATTGCATTCCTACTCTCCAGTGGCACCGTTGACAGACTACTAACATGTAAAACAAATAATCTCATTATGAGAAAAACTCCAATTTTCAAACAAGACCCATTAATTCCCACCTGGGATGAGAGAAAGG
>CBDBCK010000001.1:0-1735 GCA_965203345.1 Dehalococcoidia bacterium | reverse complement strand
TACAAAGTTCGTTTCAGCTTTGTAGGCAACATAGTTCCGCAAGAACTCCTCTGAGATGCACGGGTCGAGCGCCAAGATCTCTTTGCGAAAAACATTGAACAGTTCATGCATCGGCGCATCTTGTCTCAGATATACATGACTATCGATCGTATAGTCCGCTACTTCTCCCTTTTGTGGTCGACATGACTTGAGCACTTCAGATTCTAATGACGGCATAGCCCAAACGCTCATGGCCACTTGGGCAAGTCGTTCAGCTCGTTCTTGGATGGCTGCTTCGTCCCACTTGTCGCAAGTACCTAGGCCCTCGTTAAGCCTCAGAGGGCTCTCCCCGAAACCTCCTTCCATATCGCGCTTGTTGGCGAACGGTTTGTCGCTGTATTCTGGATTGTAACCAGTCAGCGTTAGATTCCCGAGAGTATGTAACCAGGTCTCCTGGACACGTTTCCAGTCGGGACCAAGCTCGTCCTGCCACTTTGCAGAGAGATCCTCGTTCTGAGGAAGAATGTGTTCAATGGTGTATTCGTCTACAGGAACATACTCCTTCCTGCCATCATTCTCCATGCGCCGCAACCAATAGCTACGGCGAGGAAAGTTGTACAGATCGCGTGCCGTTAGCTCGCGCTTGAACTCCTCGTTCGCCGGAAAGCGTCGGTAAGATGGTAGCGTTAGTAAGTGTGCCTGAATGCTCTCGAGATATCGATCTTTCCGCAACGCGCGCCCGAACGTCGCAAACGTCTTATTCAGTGAATTCGTTGGTATGGCACAGACTGCACGGCGGAATACATACGCCTCGACCAATCGAACTGCACTCTCAAAATCACCGGCCTCAAGCCTGCCATGCTCAAAGTCGTCGTATAGCTCCAGAAGAAAAGGATAGGCAACGTCCACCTTCAGTCCACGCAGATCTCGAAACACCTCGACCAGTCTCTTTTCAGTTTCTTTGCCCAATGCCATGGCGCAGTAATAACTAGCGAAGGATTTAATCTCAGCTACAAATTCATCGACACTATCTTCATCAATATTTGATTTTTTTGCATAGCCCTTGAACGCTTCATAGACTGCACGAACTTTCGGAATCTCTCCCGTTTTGAGCGTGAGATAGTGCCGCATAAAGCTGTCAAAGTGCGAGCCATACCCTTCTTGGCCAAATCCCTCCTCCATTGGGCGCCAGTGGTCTTTGTACAGTTGAGTTTGATGAGAGGGATCCAGCCCCATCAGGACAAAATTGCGGATTAAGTCAGCCTGACTAAGCTCTCGACCAGTCGAGTTCATGCTCTCGAAAATCAGCTGTGGATTGTCTTGGTCGCGGCTAAGCGTGATATCAACAATAAGTAGTTTCGCGAGACCTTGGCAAAGTGCTTTAAGGTCCCCATCAAGATCCTTCACCTGCTCTTCGAAGAACGCAAAGTTCTCGGTGATTCGCAAGGATTGATCGGTGGGTTGAGGTTTCTGTTGAACCAAGGCCAGCAGACTTTCCTTGTCAGTCTGCGTCAGCAAAAGTTTGAATTTCTGTTCTCCTTCCTCAAACGGGTTCAGGAGGTAGTAGCTACGTAGCTTCTCGGCGGAGAAGCCATCAAGGGGCTCGGACTCGCTATCCACTAATTGTCGCGCCAAGACTTCGAGAATCAAGGTGACAGTAGTCAGTCTCTGCTGACCATCGATCACTAGAAGCGGTGACTGGCTGGAGACTTGGTAAAGGCCTTTTTCGATATAGACGACGGAACCGACAAAATGG